>NZGC01000041.1 GCA_002689445.1 Gammaproteobacteria bacterium | reverse complement strand
TGGCCGCAAGCGGTAGGGTACAAACCATCGCTCAACGTCATGGCTTGCCTCAGGAAAGACTTGGTGATGGGTCGCCTTAAGGGCCGTCCAATCAGATTCCATGGCGTCCGCCAACAACTTAAACCCCATTACTCCTCGCCTCGACCCGCTTCCTGGTCGACATCAGCCTTCTCTCCAAGTCTTGCCTCGTCAGCAATTCGCTGCGCCTTTAGGGACAGCTCCGCCGCCTTGAAGGTATGAGCCTGCGTCATCGCTGCCTCGGTTCGGTTCAAGCAATCGAGAATAAACGCACGAAAAAAAGGATAACCGACCTGACCCGTCACATCCTGAGAAAATTCGCCTGAGTCGTTGGCCAATAACACAAGATTTTGTTTATATTCTGGATTGGCTAAATCAAGATACTTCCTGCATTCGATGTAACCTTTATCTCCTAAAATGAGGGTTCGACCATCACCCCAGGTACGTAGACCCTTCGGGGTGAACCAATCGACACGGCAATAGCCGGATGCCCCACTATTGGTTAACAGTTGATACTCCCCAAAGTCCTCGAGCTCCGGAAACTCGGGATGCGCTAGATTGGCAACCCGGGCCGTCGTAACGGTCGCATCAGTTGCTTGGCTGTAGGTTAAAAACTGCTCCACTTGGTGACTCGCAAGGTCGCATAAAATGCCGCCATACCGCGATTTTTCAAAAAACCAATCTGGGCGACTCGCCGCAGATAATCGATGGGGCCCCAAACCGATCACCTGCAGGACACGACCAATGGCCCCCTGCTCGACCAAAAATCTCGCATGCTCGGCTGCTTCGTTTTGTAACCGTTCGCTATAGCAGACCGCATACTTGCGGCCAGTAGACGTTACAGCTTGCTTTACCTGATCAAGCTGCGCCAGCGTTGTCATTGGACACTTATCGGTAAAGTAATCCTTATCGGCACGCATCACTTGAATACCGATGCCCGCTCGTAAATCAGGAATAGCCGCCGCGGCAACCAATTGCACAGATGGATCCGACAATATCTCATCAAAGGTCTGTACCCGAGTCGCCGAGGACGCGAGCCGGAGCAGTTTGCTGGCTTTTTCATCGTCCGGTTCGTAGACCTTGGTCAGGGTAGCCCCCGCGGCGATTAGATTTGCGACCATCCCAAAAATGTGTCCGTGATCTGCAAAAGCCGCAGCAATTGGCCATGCGCCCGGCTCACAGACGGGGTCTGTCGATTGAGCGACAGGTGAATAATCCAAACCGCTGATCATGAAAAACTTCCAGAAAGATCTGTTACTCGCGTCTCTATGACTCGCTGACCGGTTGGCTCTTCTCGCATCTTTGCTCGCAAAAAACGCCGATAGCGTTGACTCGAAATTGGCAGCGTCACCATTTTTTTAGTGGCTCCCGACAAGATGAGGGCATTGGCCAGCATCAAGGAATCGAGCCCTGCCTCTCCCGGCGCAATCAACGGTGCTCCGGTCTGAATGGCGTCGGCAAAATTGTCTAGCACCTCTTGGTGTTGGCCGCCTTGGTCCGAGAAGCTCAATTCCTTCAACCCTGCCCTCGGTTTCTGAAAGGCTTTATTGTGTTTGATGGCCTCACCAAGCGGGATTTCGAGCTCAGCAATCTCGATGTTTTTGAGTTTTGTGTCATAAACGAGCGTAGCGCTCTCAAAGACGATTTCAAGTCGATTCACCCCAGGCGCCTCGCCAGTGCTGGTCACAAAGACGCCTGTCGTTCCTGATGCGAAGGTTAAAATTGCGGTCACTTCATCTTCAACCCCAATATCATGCCATCTGCCAAAGCCCGCATCCGCAAACACCGACTGGGGACGACCAAACAACCAACACAAGAGGTCTAGCTGATGGGGAGCCTGGTTCAATAATGCGCCACCGCCTTCACCTCGCCAAGTCGCTCGCCATTGGCCGCTGGAATAGTACGATTCGGCTCTGAACCAATCGGTAATCACCCAGTTCATGCGCCGAACGCGACCGTATCGCTGATCGGTAATGATACTTCGAATGTGCTGATAAGCTGGATTGGTCCGTTGGTTGAACATCAAAGCGAGTTGTTGACCCGTTGCTTTGGGCTCCGCTAGCAGTTTTTCTGCATCGGCGATATCGGATGCGATGGGTTTCTCCACCAGCACATGCAAACCCACTTTCAATGCAAGCCTAGCCAATTTGACATGGCTTAAATGCGGTGTTGCGATCAATACCGCATCACACCCGCCACGCTTGATCAACGCTGACCCTGAATCGAAACACCGAATCGAAGGCAACGATTCAAATTGCTGGAGGCGGACGGCTAGCTCGTCAGCGACGGCAACCAACTTAAATTCTGGATGGTCGGTCAACCAATTACAGTGCGCGCTTCCCATATTACCCAGTCCAATCACTCCGATGTTAATGGTCACGACTGGCCTCAAACTGAGTTAAAAAGTCATAGCTCTGCTGCAAACAATGAAACTCATCCTCTCCATAGCAATCATCTTGCTCGATAAAATAGTGCTCAATGGGGTGTTTTGACGCGGTATCGAGAATGTTGCTCCAATTTAAATTGCCCTGCCCGATCGCAGCAAAAGTTCTCCGGTTTTGTTCGTTAATCGAAAAATCTTTGAGATGCAAAAGCGGCATGTTGTCACCGACTCGTTCGATCCAGGCCACGGGATCGCCACCTCCGGCCACAATCCAATGGGTATCGAGTTCTATACCAATCCCCAATGCCGGGGCCTGCTCACAAAGGTGTTCAAGCCAGGGCTTGCCGTCAAACCAGCGGAACTCATGATGATGGTGATGATACGAAAACGTAATGCCTGCCTTGCTGAGTGCCCTTGCGATGACCTCACCCTCACGAAGAAAGTTCTGGAGACCCTCTAAGCTAAGGTACTCAGCCGGCGGAATCATGCCTACCGCCGTATGACGGCAATCAAGCTGAACATGTTCTTCAATCACAGCAGGTAAATCTTCTAACAACCGAGGCCATGGCGTGTGCGTTGCAGTCACTCCGATGTTGGCCGCCCGGCAGTGGCTCGCCACATCATCAATGGCTATCGGACCAAAAGCCGACATTTGAATAGATTCGAACCCAATATCCGCCAGTCGCTCAAGCGTCGCCACAAGGTCGGCCTCATTTTGGGTAAACCGCCTTAGCGTAAACATCTGCACACCCACATTCATCGCGCCCTTCCCCTTTGTTGATCCCAGTCAAATTGAATCGCATAGAAGCGTTTGGCCTAACCCCGAGTAACTTCACCTTAAAAAACCAATCATCGTCTAGCTGGCGGTCCCAGCGCCCGGCATGGCGCTGGGTTATCGGTTAGCCCTTAGACTTATGGTAAGCCTCAACCGCGTCAAACGCATTCTGAATGTCTTTAAATCGAGCAAGAGCAGCCTCCTGAAGTTCAGGTGGCAAACCCTCAGCCTGAGCCCGGTCTGGGTGGTGCTTCATCGCCAATTTCCGATAAGCTCGCTTGACCTCAGCCAAAGACATATCCGGCGTGCAGCCTAAGGTTTTGTAGTGCGTATCAAGCGAGACGTCATCACCCTTATGTTTCTGCTTGAGGCGCTCGTAGTCACCCAAACACCCAAACAACGTTGCCGCTTGGGTCAATAGCCGATCTTCTTCGGGATGAAGCTCATTATCCGCTAGCGCTAGGACGGTGAGCAGTTCAATCAGCATCGTGAGCATCTGTGGCTGACGAGCGAACGCTTGATAAAACTGCTCGGCATAAGCCATAAACTCTGAAGGCGCATCTTTGGCTTGGTTAAAAATATCGATAGCAAGCCCTCTTGCCTTGTCATCGAGCTTTAACGTGTTGCGCATTACCTGCTCGACCACCGCTATCTCAGCCTCTGAAACCCGGCCGTCGGCTTTGGATAACTGCCCCAACATCGCAAAGGTCGCCGTAAAAAAAATACTTTGCTTTTGCTCTATTTGACTAAATGGGCCTGATCCGCCACCCCCTATGCGGTTGGCCACCACCGCCCCGAGCACGGCACCAATCGGACCACCCAGTAAAAAACCGACTCCGCCACCGAACAGGGTTCCCATCCAACTCATCTTGGTATACCTCCCCTTCTGCCTTTAGCGACCTTCACGCCGGCGCCCCACCCACAAGATCCAGCAACAAGGCCGTTTTCTCTTCCATTAAGTCAGGCAAACCACGGCTTTCAACATTCAAGCGAATCACCGGTTCGGTATTCGATCTGCGCAGATTGAAGCGCCAATCGTTAAATTCGAGACTGAGACCATCAGTGTGGTCGGTCGAAACTGCCTCCGGGAGAAATCGCTCGCTGATGTCAGCAATCACTGCCTCAGCATCATCAACCCGGCGATTAATTTCACCGCTGGCAGGAAACGCTTGCATGCGCTCATCAACCAATTGCGCCAGAGATTGCCCCGTTTCGCTGATGAGTTTACTGATCAGCAACCAAGGCACCATACCGCTATCGCAGTAGGCAAAGTCGCGAAAATAATGATGGGCACTCATTTCACCACCATAGGCCGCGTCTTCGGCACGCATGGTCTCTTTCATAAAGGCATGGCCGGTTTTACTCATTACGGGTCGTCCACCTGCAGCTGTCACGATATCTTGGGTGTTCCAGGTTAGCCGAGGATCGTGCACAATCGCACTGCTCGATTCCTTCGCAAGGAAAGCTTGAGCGAGCAGACCGACCATGTAGTAACCCTCGATAAATCGCCCTTGCTGGTCGAAGAAAAAGCAACGATCAAAATCGCCATCCCAGGCGATACCAAGATCCGCCCCTGACTCAGCAATGGCTGCGACCGTTGGCCCGCGGTTTTCGACCAACAAAGGATTCGGCACACCGTTAGGGAAATGGCCGTCCGCTTCAAAATGCACTTTGACAAAGTCAAAGGGCACATGCTCGGCTAATAGATCAATCACTGCACCGGCACCACCATTCCCCGGGTTAACGACAATCTTGAGTGGAGAAATGGCTTCCATGGGCCCAAGATACTGCAATAATCGATCACGGTAGGCGGTTCGATGCGCTAAAACATGACTCTGACCTTGTCGAGATGCTGGGGTAAATTGTCCGGATTCTATTAGCGCTTTGATTTCGAGCAGTCCGGTATCACCGCTGATCGGTCGAGCCTCTGCCTTGACCAATTTCATCCCATTATAATCCCTAGGGTTGTGGCTCGCGGTTACCATAATACCGCCATCCATCTCAAAATAATCTGTGGCAAAATAGACTTCCTCGGTACCACACTCGCCAATGCGATACACGTCGACACCCGACGCCAACAAGCCATCCGTCAGCGCTTCGGCAAGTGCTGGGCTCGTCAATCGTATATCTTCTCCGACGACCACTTTTTTGGGCTTTAACCAGGTCGCATAGGCCCGTCCAATGGCATAAGCTAGCTCAGGGTTCAATTGGTCTGGTATTCGTCCTCGAAGGTCGTAGGCTTTAAAACAAGATAGGTCCATGGATCAAGATTCCGCGTTGAAAACGTCAGTTTACACCAAGCACCACCAACCTGCTGAGCTGGGTGACGCACCGCAGTCAACAGTTTCGCTCGCGACCAGGACTAATCAAGGACCTGCCTTAGCGGGCTCGCTGTTGTTGCTACCGTTACTCTTCCTCGTTGTCAGTTGCAGCAACCCTGCACCCTTTGAACAGGATCTGGATCGCTACACCCTAGGGCTTAGCAGAATTTTGGATCAAAGGCGGGCTGTTGAACCCACCCAGACTTTGAGACCCCCTCGAACTCTAGGGTCATCAGGGGTTAATACCGAAGCAAGCATTGATCTCCTGGATTTTTTACGTACCTCACCTTGCGCGCTGCATGCCTTAATCAGTGCTCACAACGCTAGCCTAGGAAAATTGGGAGACCGTATTACTCAACTGGTCTATCAGGTCCAGTTTTTACAATTGGCACCTGCTTGCATTGCTCGCCTAGAGGCGAGCTATCCGGAGCTATCAAGCCAGCTTAACGCGGTCATGAAGCGCAAACAGCATGCCCTAGCGGCCGATGTCCGAGCCGCAATGCTGTCAGGTCCTGAATGGCAACAATTCTGGCAACCGCGAACCACACTGCACGACTACCCGAGTCGGCAGCAAAGTAACCTAGAAGCAACACTGTTAGCGTTGATCAATGCGAGCTCACAGCTTCTAGATACCAGTTTTGAGGGTGGGCCGGGCTATCTTCATGAAACATCGCAACCCCTGCAATCAGGCGAAGGTGGCTTATTGATCCTCGCCTGGAGCGAACTGGCCGAGCAACTGAGCACCGCCAATAAAATCATCGATACCTTTATGGCCACGAGGCCACTGTGTTACCGAGGACAATCCAATCCCAGAGCAGAGCAACTCAATGGACTGGTGTTAAACGTCTTCGTTCAAGCCGTACAGCCCCAGGTTGCCCGTCTAAATCAACGCACCTACGCGCTACTGCCGCTCATCTTGCAATTAGAGCAATCCCTAGACGCTGATACCGACCCCGCGTACCGAGCCTTCATGACCGCCCGACAGGACCGAATTGATAGAGCCAAAGATCAACTCGAACAGCACGTTGAACGACTAAACCATCTCCTATCCAGCTGCGGCCTTGCTCCATCGAAGCCTAATTAGGGGACTGGGTTATGCGCTATTGCAGCTGACTCAACTACCAACCAACTGCAGCACCGGGTTCCCGAGGATCTTTCGCGCCGTAAAACCTGCCTTCCTTGATCCAAATTGAATTGGCGTCACCAATCACCTCGACCTCAGTCAGTTGATGGCCTTTGCTACGAAGGGTATCGGCCGATGTCTGGGACAAAGCATTGGGTTCATGCATGACCGTATCGGGCTGCCATTGATGATGCAGCCTGGGTGCATTCACCGCTGCCACGCCCGTCATCCCGTGATCTAACACATTCAGAATAACTTGGAGCACCGTCGTGATAATTGTCGAACCGCCAGGAGAGCCCGTGATCAATACAGGTTCCCCTGATTTCAAAACCAAGGTTGGCGTCATCGAACTTAGCATACGTTTTCCTGGCGCGATGGCATTAGCCACCGATCCCAGCAAACCATATTGGTTCGCCTCAGAATCACTCGCTGCGAAGTCATCCATTTCATTGTTGAGTAGAAATCCAGCCCCAGCAACCACCCATTTGTTGCCGAAGCTGCTATTGAGCGTGGTGGTTAGCGCCACCATCATTCCATCCGCATCAATCACCGAGTAGTGCGTGGTTTGAGGACTTTCGTTGAAGCTCCCATGTCGTACTGATCGACTGGGCGTTGCGCGCATGGGATCAAAACCGGCAATCCTGTCTCGGGCATAGGATTTGTCCAACAATTTCTCAACGGGTACCGGATAAAAATCGGCATCACCCAAATGTTCTGCTCGATCAGCATACGCCCTACGCGCCACTTCAATCATCAGATGATGTTGCGCTGTTGACCCAGGACCCCAATTGGAGATGGGATACAAAGAGAGCATGTTCAACATCTGTACCAACAAAATCCCCCCTGAAGACGGCGGCGCCATGCTGTAGATATCGTGCCCCCGATATCGCCCGTGAATCGGCTCTCTCCAGATCGAGCGATAGGCATCGAGGTCCGCTTGTTCAATGAGGCCCTTGCCGCGAATCATTTCAGCAACCAGCATTTTCGCAACCGGTCCCTGATAAAACCCTGCTCGACCCTCATCTGCTATGCGCCGCAAAGTCTTTGCCAGATCAGGTTGGCGCCACCGATGCCCTGGCGCCATGGCGTTACCGTTATGGGTGAATTTTGTCCGTGAAGCAGGTCGAACACTCAGTTCAGGCAACAGCGCTTGAATACGGCCAGCGAGGATCGGGTTGAGTTTAAACCCCTCCTCTGCCAAGGCGATGGCCGGCGCCATCACCGCTCGTCGAGACAACCGGCCAAAACGTTCGTGCAATGCCAACAGACCATCGACGGTTCCGGGGGTCCCGGATGCCAAATGGCTTTCCAGCGACAGGTCAGCATCCAAGGTACCGTCCTCTGCCAAAAACATATCCGGCCTCGCTTTCAACGGCGCTCGTTCGCGATGATCGAGGGTGACAATTTGGTTTTTCGGGGTCCGTACAACCGCGAAGCCGCCTCCGCCCAAGTTACCCGCCTCGGGATAGGTCACGGCTAATGCAAACCCCACAGCGACCGCCGCATCGACAGCGTTACCACCGTTTTTTAGGATGTCCTGCCCAACTTGGCTGGCTTCTTCAGAAGAGGACACCACCATTCCGCGAGAAAATCCTTGATCCGTGGCCATTGCAACCACCGTTCCCGACCCCAAAGCTACGAGCAGCAAACTTGCGAGCAAACGCTTTGCCATCGTGGGTTGGCCGCAGTAAGCATGCCTCATCAACGATGCCTTCATATCTGCTTACTTCTGCCAGCCCAGAATGGCTCTCTAACCAGCCTTCGTTGGATCTTACCTGACGGCAAGCGCGGCAAATCGGTCACGAAGTCGATAGATTTGGGCGCTTTAAACGCCGATAGATGGGTTCGACAAAAATCAATTAACTCGGCACAAAGCGCCTCTGAACCTTGCAAGCCGGGTTTCAACATGACCAACGATTTGACTTCTTCGCCCCATTCTTCGTTGGGGATCCCTACCGTACAGACATCTTGAACTGCAGCGTGTTTCAGCAATACATCATCGGTTTCCTGGGGATAAATATTGACGCCACCTGAGATGATGGTTTCGGCACTGCGGCCTGTTAGAAACAGATAACCGTCTTCATCGAAGTACCCCATATCACCGAGGGTAAAATGGTCGCCTCGGTAACTGCCCGCTGTCTTGTCTTCATCTTTGTAATATACAAAGCGAACAGAGGGTGCTTTGAAATAAATCGTTCCTACTGTTCCAGGTGAAACTTGCTGCCCCTCGTCATCGAGAATTCGATTGTCAGCCCCTGTCGGTGACCGGCCTACCGTTCCCGGTTTCTTAAGCCATTCCTCCGGTCCTACAAAGAACCCGCCGCCACCCTCCGTCGCCGCATAATACTCAAACAATACAGGGCCCAAATAAGCCATCATCAGTTCTTTGGTATGGACAGGACAAGGCGCTGCGCCATGCAGCACATAGCGAAGGCTTCCCGTGTCGTACTGACTTTTAACCTCATCTGGCAAGGCGAGTAAACGGTGGAACATGGTGGCGACCATGTGGGTGTGCGTAACTTTATAGGTATCAATGAGCCGAAGGGTTTCCTCAGGGTCCCACTTGTCCATGAGTACAGTAGAGACCCCCTGATTGATGGGAGCAACAATATTAAAAGCCAGAGGCGCTGCGTGATATGCAGGACCCGTGCAGAGTGCGCAATCAGTTTCAGCATTCCAAGCTGCTGCCACGCTGGCTCTCGTGACCGTATCGGCATTGGCTCGATCTCCTGCTGCGGCCACGGCAGGCGGCACACGAGGTCGATAGACGCCTTTAGGCCGACCGGTCGTTCCAGAGGTGTATAGCATCTGGGCTCCGATTTCCGGGTCAGAGATGTTCTCGTCGCCATGGTCCTTTAACACCGCTTCGTAGTCATCGAAGCCAGCAACGAGGCCACCCACGGCTAGCGCAATTGCGAGATCCTCGCCATGTTGTTCAAGTGCCAACTGAGCAGGTTCTGCACACCGAACATCAGCAATAAAAGCTTTGGCCTCGCAATTACCCACAATATAAGACGCGTTATCTCCCGTTAAATGCCAGTTAATCGGTGTTACCCGAAAACCAGCCCGCTGACACGCAAAGTAAACCTCCATAAATTCGGGGCGATTGACGAGAATCATGGCAACGGCATCATCGCGTTTAAGCCCTGCTGTGCGTAATGCTCGAACCAGTTGGTTCGAGCGTGCGTTCAACTCAGCAAAAGTCCGATCACCAAAGCGCGACGCTACCGCCAATCGCGTGGGCGCTTTAGCAGCGTGGTAAGCCAGCGTCATGCCACACTGGGCAGCCGACTCAACCGATGCAAGATAGTCCATACATTTCCCCGTTGTTTACCCTATTGGTCGTTTAACGCTCCTCATAAAAGCAATCGCTCGACCCAACGTCAAGGCAAGCGTCTGCTTTATCATCCCGACTCAGTATTCTCGTCACCGCAGATCCAATTATTCGGGATTCACCACCCTTGGCGCTCGGATTGCAACCTGACTTTGTGATGACTTGTCACGGGCATTGTTCATTGCCGAAGTGACGTCGGTAACCTTTAGGGGATGCCTCAAACGAGGGGCAATTATCTCATTGAGCTGGGTTTGCGGCGAACGAGCATCCATCCACGCTTCCACCTCCCCTCTGCTGAGCATCAAAGGCAGACGATGATGAAACCCACTCATTGTTTGAGTTGCGGCCGTCGTCACGACAGTACAACTGATGATGGTCTCATCCTTGCCCTGCCATCGGTCCCAAAGCCCAGCGAGCAATAATAATTCGCTGTCAATCGGTTCAAAAACCATCGGTTGCGCCTGCCCGTTGACCCGTCGCCATTCGAAGTAACCGCTCACGGGAATAATACAACGACGCTTCTGGAAAGCCTCTCGGTACGCTGGCCGTGTCGCAATCGTTTCAGCACGAGCGTTAAACATACTGAATTTGCTTTGCGGCCCCTTCGACCAGTGAGGGACAAGCCACCAGCGCATTGGCGTGGCAGCCCACTGAGACTCCAACTGGTATAAGGACCATACCGATTCGGTCGGTGCTACGTTCAGTTGGGAAGCCACCGAGGGTACATTGACTAAATAGTCGGATAAAAAGGCCATAATTGGCGCATCGATGACATTCAGTCTTCCACACATAAAGACCTCCATGGCCTAGTTCACCCAGCTTTATTGGCTAACCCGTGATCAGCAGAATATCCCCAACGGTGTCCCAAAGGAGCCATCTCGTCTTCTTCCACGTTAGCCGACAGCGCCACTTGGATTTTTCGCCCGGGTAGGAGCGACGCTCAGCAAACGATCGCCGGCGCTGTCTACCTGCTAGAAACTCAGATATCGGATCCTTAGCAACCCTCTACCAATTTATGCTAACCTCCTCGCCCTTTAAAAACTATCGCGCAGTGAATCGGTAGGAGCCAACCATGGTGCACGTAGACCACTTGAAACATTTTTCGGCCAGCGATCTCGCCGCAATCCTCGCCCGGGCGCAAGAGATTAAGGCTGACCCGAAAGCTTTTCGACAAGCCCTTGCCCAGCAAAGCTTGGCCATGCTGTTTCAAAAGACCAGCACTCGCACCCGGGTTTCTTTTGAAGTGGCTATGACTGAACTGGGTGGGCACGCGCTATTTTTAGATTGGCAATCCTCTAACTTTATCCTCACCGATCTTCGTTACGAAATCGAGTACTTATCCAGAAATGTCGACGTCATCATGGCACGGCTCCTTAAAAATGCTGATTTCAAAATCATGACTGAGGCCAGTCAAGTCCCGATGATCAACGGCTGCTGTGAGAGATATCACCCCTGTCAGGCACTCACCGATGTGCTTACGATGACCGAATTCAGCGATAAACCGCTTGCAGAGCTTCATCTACTGTACACCGGCGTGCAAAACAACGTCTCGAATTCTCTGATCATCATGGCGGATCGGTTTGGCTTTCAACTGACCTTAGCCACGCCGCCAGCTGACCCTGAACAAGAGAGCTATGACGCCGATATTCAAACGTTGGTCGATACTAACGGCTACATCCAGCACGTAGCTGATCCGAGAGAGGTGATTGAACGCGCCGATTTTGTTTATACGGACACTTGGATCGACATGCAGTACTTCAATGATCCCAGCAAGGCTGCCGACAAAGCGGATTTAATCGAGCGCATGTCACCTTTTCAAATCAACTTAGATTTAGTCGGAAATCACCCGGTCAGAATTATGCATGATATGCCCATTCATAATGATTACGAGATAACAGAAGCGGCAGTGCGAGATTCTCGAGCAATCATCTTCGAGCAAGCGGCTAACCGCTTGCATGCTCAGAAAGGTCTGTTGCACTGGTTACTGCTGGATCAATAGGGTGTCTAATTTCAGCTACATCCTTGCAGAAATCAACATCGCCGACCGAGCGACATATGCAGCCTATGAAGCGGGCTTTATGACAATCTTGTTGGCGCACGGCGGCACGCTACTGGCGGTGGACGACGAACCAATAACCCTCGAGGGTCAGCAGCCGCCGCACCGACGGGTCATTCTGAGATTTGATTCAGAACAGGCGGCTCGAGACTGGTATCTCTCCGATGCCTATCAAGCGCTGATGCAACACCGAGTGCAGGCAAGCGAGGGCGTGGTCACCCTTCTCCAAGGCCAACCCCTGACATAGCAATCGTCGGCAACGCAAGTCTTGTATTGTGTGGCGTTAGAGGTTCACCGCTTGCAAAACGCCATCTAGAGCTCAGCCTCACAACGGATTCAAACAAACACTGTTGGGCTCGAGGTTACACCAGGAAAGCAACTTGGGTTGATCGCGATTCCGGCGAACCTCATCCTTGCCCCTCCATCTCAAACAAGACCCTCTCCTCGGGCGTGCAATCACGATCAAAGCCTAGCACTCAATGCCCATCACAGCCGGTCATCGTAATATTAGCCCGCAAGGCCTGAAAAGCCTTGAGTAACCTCTGTAAGGCACCGAACCTTTTAAGAAATTCCTTACCTTTGGTAGCCCTTGGCTTTACTCGGCTGAGTCAAACAAACGAGGATAGGCAACTGGCGCAATCTCACGAACCTCTGACCCACTGGTCAGCCCCTCGGTTGCCATGAGATACTCCTTGCCGCCATCCACCTTAGGGCCAGGGTAACCGCTATCCGCGGCTCAATCCTAATTGATACTGCTGCCAAACCAATTCCAGCCAATGCATCACGGGTATCTCGGTACCTGATGAAAGATGCAGCTGACAACCGATATTCGCGGTGACGATCACATCCGGCGCATGCTCCGTCAGCGACGTCATCATCCTCTCTCGCAGCGAATTGGCCATTTCACTTTGAAGCAGCGAATAGGTACCGGCAGAACCACAACAGCCTGGCGGGTTAACCAGTGGGATCAGAGTCAACCCACACTGCGTTAGCCAGGCAGCCAGTTCGTCTCCCAATCCTTGCCCATGCTTGAGGGTGCAGGGCCTGTGAAAAGCGACCCGAGAAGGCGCTACCGCAATATTTTCACCGATCAACAGCTCGGAGACATCGACAACCCTGGCGGCAATCGCCGTTGCCCGTGTGAAGTCCGGATCATCCGCTTCAAAGTGTTTGGGTAAGGATTTCAGTGATATACCACATCCGCTCGCCGTCGATACGATAGGCTGACGAGTATCACCCGCCTGTTCGATTTGCCGGATTAATCTGCGCATATCCGCCCGCCCTTCGTCGTGTCGACCCAGGTGATAAGCCAAGGCGCCACAACAAGCTTCGCGCTTAATGCTATTGACGCCGATGCCTGCCACCTCGAGCAGCGCTGCCGCGGCTTCATTGACCTCGGGGGTCGCAGCACTTTGGATACATCCTCCGAGCAATATTACCTCACGCTCGATTGGTAGGGTGCCAACCTTGCCAGAACCTCGCGCCGAGGTCCTAATTACTGGCAAGTTGAAGCGGCGCCTAACCACAGTCGGTAGCCGCCTTAAAAGCCCAAAACCAACCCTCATTAGGGGCTGCCATTTCAGCAGCCGTAGCAAAACATCACGCCCGAGAATGGCTGGTTTCGAGCGTGCTGGCTGCTCGAGCATCAAACCTTTAGCGATGTCCAGTAAATCGGTATAGGCCACGCCTGAGGGACAATGCGTTTCGCAGCTTCGACAGGTCAAACACCGATCCAAATGTGTCTCGTGAACCTCTGTGACACGCCCCGTTTCGAGCAGGTCGTTGATCAAAACTATTCGACCTCTCGGACTGTCTGCTTCATCACCCAGTAGCTGATAGGTGGGGCATACCGCGGTACAAAAACCACAATGAACACAGCTCCGAACAATGGCTTCAGCACGGTCTAGGCTTGGCTGATTCGCAAATCGGGGATGGATTTCCGTTCTCATTCTGGCAACCGTAAGCTTGGAAAATTGATAAAGTGCTGATTAGGATCGAGCTGTCGCTTTACCCGTTCCTGCAACAAGCCCACCCCGTCCTGGCGGGTGGTGAGTTTAGGCAAGGGATCTAACCCACGTTTAACCCAAGTCACACGATCTCGATCTAAACCACTCAAACCCTCAGTACCGACGGCTAACCAGCGCAGCGCGCCCCCCCAATCCATGCCAATGACACCGGGCTGAACCAATGCCGCCGAAGGCTTACCGTCCCATCGCCAAAGGTGATCAGGCCCCGAAAATTGGCTCATCTCCCACTGGGGCAGACCCGCATCAATCTCTTTAAAGTCACTGGGCAACTGCCGTGCCCCCTGCAAGCAGCTCTGGGCACTACCTGAGAGCCTAACCCAGAGCTTCTCCTCTCGGTAGGAAAGCGCTGATACTCCGATAATTTTGCCCAGTTGTTGCATTAAGCGCAACGCTTCCTCGCGTTCGCAGGCTATGTTATAGACTATATTTTTTAATGGCTTAGGTATAACTTTTAAAGCTATATCAAGAATTAGACCTAAACTTCCCATCGCCCCAACCTGCAGCCGGCTGACATCGTAACCCGCGACATTTTTCATCACATCGCCGCCAAACGATGCAACTTCACCCGAGGGCAGGATCATGCGAAGACCCAACACAAAGTCGCGAAGGCCGCCAGCATAAGGGCGCCCATGGCCGCTTAATCCGGCAGCAACTGCTCCCCCAATCGTTGCAGCATTCCCATAGGCTGGGGGTTCTGCAGGCAAATATTGACCCTTGGCTGCCAGGATTTCGGTGAGTTCCGATAGCAGGGTTCCGGCTTTCACTCGGACCACCAACTCATCGGCATGGTAATGCACGATCCCCGTGTGGGCCTGGGTACTGACCACGACTGAGTGATCAGGCATGGTCAGAAAATGCGCTTTGGTACCACCGCCCTGAGGGCGTATCGAGCCGCCGTCGGCTATCGTTGTCTTTACGGCCTCAACCAATTGCCTTGTGGTCATCCTAGAACCTCGGCAGATGAGGAAACTTTTCAGTCCCTCTATGCACATGCATAGCGCCAAATTCCGCGCAACGGTTTAATGTGGGAATGGCCTTACCGGGATTGAGTAGCGCTTCTGGGTCAAAGGCCGACTTTACCGCGTGAAAGGTCGACAACTCAGTCGTATTGAACTGCCGACACATCTCATTGATTTTTTCCAGCCCAACACCGTGCTCACCGGTGATCGTACCGCCATAATCGAGACAGATATTCAGAATATCCGCGCCAAATGCTTCCGCTTTCTCCAGCTGACCCTCAACACTCACGTCATACAAAATTAACGGATGCAGATTACCGTCACCTGCATGAAACACGTTGGCGACCTGAAGTCCGTAATGCACTGATTTGTCAGCAATTGCCTTGAGCACAGCCGCCAAATGCCGCCTAGGGATCGTTCCATCCATGCAATAGTAATCCGGGGCCAGACGTCCTACGGCTGGGAAGGCAGCCTTTCGACCCAACCAAAGCCGAGATCGAGTCGCAGCGTCTTCAGCGCTTTCTATTGAAACCGCGCCCGCATTTAGGAGAACCGAGGATACAAGGTCGCTCATTTCCTCCACTTCTTCTCGATTGCCATCAAGCTCACATAACAACAAAGCGGCGGCATCTCTTGGATAACCCGCTGCCACAAAGTCTTCCGCTGCTTGGATGGCTAACTGATCCATCATCTCCAATCCTGCAGGGACAATGCCTGCTCGGATCACAGCACTGACCGCATCGGCCGCCGACTCGACGGTTGAAAAACCAGCCATCAACACTGCAATGGATTCGGGCTGTGGTAATAACCGGACTTTGACCTCAACCACAAAGCCTAACAAGCCCTCAGAGCCATGCAGAATGGCCAGCAAATCGAGCCCCTCTTGCCATAGGCCTTCACGATCAATCACGACTTCGGTGCCATCTGCTAAAAGAATCGTTAATCCGCAGACATTGTGAAGCGTCAAGCCATACTTCAGACAATGCACACCACCTGAATTTTCGGCAACATTACCACCAATCGTACAAGCAATTTGAGACGAGGGATCCGGTGCATAGAATAACCCCTGATCGGCGACGGCCTCGGTGATCGCAAGATTGGTTACCCCAGGCTCTACCGTTGCAGTGCGAGCCTCGATATCTACGTTAAGCACTCGAGTAAACTTAGCCAAACTCACCAACAGCCCATCAGCAAGCGGGGTTGCGCCGCCGGACAGCCCTGTGCCTGCGCCTCTTGCCACCATAGGCACTTGATGGGCATGACACACCTTAATCACTGCCTGCAGCGCTGCTCGGGTTGCAGGCAGCGCCACCAATGGAGGCACTTGAGATAGCGCGGTTAGCCCATCGCTCTCGTAAACTTTTCTACGGGCTCGATCAACAATAAGCTCGAGATCCTCGATCGCATTCAAGGCATTTCGCCATGCAGGAGTCATTCGGTCCTACCTCAGTCTTGGTCTCAGCGCAGTATAAAGCCTTGTGCCCTAAAGACACAGGAATCAACACACTAGGATATACTCCGTGATAAGCACAGGAGCGCAACGTGAAATTAAATAGCACCGCAGAAATCTTAGACGATTTCAGACAAGGTAAAATGGTTTTAATCCTAGACGATGAGGATCGAGAGAACGAAGGTGACCTCATCATTGCTGCTGATGTTGTGACACCGGAGCACATCACATTTTTTGCTCGGGAAGCCTGTGGCCTCATTTGCCTCACCATCACGGAACAACGTGCGCAGCAGCTCAAGCTGCCGCTCATGGTTGACCAAAACTCTTCTCAGCATGAAACCAATTTCACGGTCTCAATCGAGGCCGCTGAAGGGATTACCACAGGGATATCCGCTCCCGATCGCGCTAAAACGGTTCGATCTGCCGTCGCAAAAAATGCTCGTCCGGAGGACATTGTGATGCCCGGGCATATTTTTCCTCTGATTGCTAAGCGTGGTGGTGTACTGAGTCGCGCTGGACATACCGAGGCTGGATGCGATCTTGCAAGGATGGCAGGTTACGAACCCGCTGCGGTGATTGTTGAAGTGATGAACCAAGATGGCACCATGGCCAAGCGTCCTGATCTTGAACAATTTGCCCAAAAGCACGGTATTCGAATTGGCACCATTGCGGACCTGATCGAGTACCGCGTGCTACACGACCAAACCGTGAAAGCGATCGACAGTCGAGATATTGAAACTGACTTCGGCCGGTTCCGCCTACACACTTATGAGGACACCACCACGGACGCCATTCATATGGCCCTGCAATTTGGTGACATTAACGCCTCTGAACCTTGCCTCGTCAGGGTCCAGACTCTCAATATGCTCCGCGATGTTCTTGGTGCCCAAAGACCCGGTTTCAAATCTTCTTGGTCAACCAGAGCAGCGCTACAAGCCATTGCGAACGCGGGTAGTGGTATTTTGGTTATGCTCGGCCAACCCTATCAATCCGCCCAGGAATTAGCGCTCATCCAGTCGTTCCCTGAGCTACCTCAGGCCAGCCGACCTGTGGCTGAATCCGGCGTTTATCGCGTCATTGGCGCTGGCTCACAAATTTTAAGGACCCTCGGTGTCACCAAAATGCGATTGCTCTCAAGCCCCTCAAGATATAACGCATTAGGTGGATTTGGCCTCGAGGTTGTAGAATTTATTGAAGCAGATACGGCGTCCTAGCAACGGCGTAGATGGGAATCAGCCTGAATGGAACACTCATGACATTGTCAACAAGCATTACCTTGCAGCGAGGCGCCTCGCCAATGGAATATCATCTGGCAAGGATCATCCGTCGCAACATCGAGAGCCCTGATCAGCGCCTTCGGCTGGCAGACCTGCTAGGAACGATTTCTCTACGAGACTCAGCTTCTCTGCGCGACCTTTGCATCACGATTGATGATTCAACCAGCATCTATATCGCTGAGACCCGAATCACGAGCGTGCCGGATGTGATTGGCAATTTCGATCCCTTTCGCGGCGCCCCGCCCCAGTTTCAAATTCTTGATCGTTGGCGCCGACCCTTTTTTGCCAAAAAACTCAGCAAGCTATTGCGCCCACAGCTTGCTCCCTGGAAAACCGCGGCGGAACAATTTTTAACCCAGGCAGAGCAGATCGACCCTCGTGAGATGACAATCGAGAGCTATTGCACTGATGACGGTGATGTTCATGCATTCGGTGAAGGGCCGCAAAGGATACAGATCCGAGGCCGCCATCGAACCCTGGCTCATCTCTTTAACGGTTACGCCCTGCTCATCGACGAAATCCTAAAAGGCAGAATTGAGTGTCTGGCCACCATGCGCAATATCGCTCTAATCACCGATGCCTGCACCGATCAATGGCTGGAAGCCCTATGAACACCGAAGAGTTTAAAGGAGAAGCGAGTCTTGATGCTTGGCTAGACCGACATCACATCAACCGAATTCGCACCCTGGCAACAGACCTCAACGGAGGCGCTTTAGGCAAATACTGTGCTCGACCGAAATTCGTAAAAGGCTTACCCATTGGTCACAACATCGCAGATGTTGCTTTGGGTTCTGACAGTGAACACACGCCGCACCTGGGATTCTGGCACCCTTTTCGGCAGAACGTCATCGGCGATATCGCCCTCAGCCCTGATCTTGAGACTTTGGTGCCCGACGGTAAGGATCCCGAACTGGGACAAGTCATCTGCGACTTTACCCAGCTCGATGGATCTCCGATATCGTTGTGCCCTCGAACGAAGCTAAAACAACAAATTGAAGCGCTCCATGCGGCAGGTCTATCCATGATCTGCACTTTTGAACTCGAATTTTTCCTGTACGACAACACCTTTGATGAGATTGCCAGTAGCGAATACCAAGGATTGAAGCCTGTCAGCGCCTCCCCGTTGCAAACCATTTACCTTTTACGTGACTCCTTTCGCGCGCAGAAATTTATGGCCGAAGTTGTCAAGCGTTTAGACTGGTATGGAATACCTTGGGAGGCATGGAATAACGAGAATGGTAACGGTCAAATCGAACTCAACCTTGTGCCTGCTGAGCCGTTGACCATGGCCGATCGAGTGATCCGAGCAAAAACCATTATTTTCGAAACAGCCGTCGAACTGGGGTTAGCGACAACCTTTATGGCACATCCACAGCCAGGGTTTTCTAACGGCATGCACATCCATCACTCGTTGAAGCGCCAAGGCGACCCCATTTTTTTCGATGCGAATGCGCCGGACCAACGCTCCGAGTTACTTATGCATTGGCTCGCGGGCTTGGTCGACACCATGCCCGCTTCGGTCAGTTATCTTTGCCCTAGCATCAATGCCTTTCGACGCCTGCGGGAATTTGCGGCACCGCCGGTCACTGCTACCTGGGGCGAAGAAAACAAATCCACCGGCATACGACTCATCTGTGACGCGCCAGCCACTGCTCGAATCGAGCATCGTGTTGGGGCAGGCGATCTCAATCCTTATCACGCATTGGCCGTGATTATTGCGGGCGGATTAACGGGTCTCACCCAGAAAGCCTCGCCGCCCGAGGAATTCACTGATCTTGCATGGGGCATCCCGGAATCCGTCCCACGCCTTCCCGGTGACATCATGAGCGCCGCCAAAGCTTTAGCCAGCCATGACCTCCTAGCATCTCAGCTTGGGGTTGAAGATGTCACCTATTGGATAAAGTCGCGACGGCATGAGTGGTTAACGTTTCACCGGGCCAATCCTGGTCCCAGCAGCCCGACGCCAACCTTATGGGAGTATCAACGATATTTCGTCATCACTTAACCGCCACTCCGCATCTGTTGATCGTTTTTGCAAGGCGTGCCCGCCTTCGAAGCCGCTCACGCCACGCGAAACTCATTAATATCGACATCATCGATCTGGTCATCTAATAGAAACTTCTCGGCGTACTGGCGATAGACACCGCTGTCTAAAAACAGATGATACAAATCCCGGTCCATGTGATTGTCTTTCGCCATAAAAGACATAATTCGCAAACTTTGCGACAACGTCTTTCTGTCCTTGTAAGGCCGATCCGCCGCCGTTAAGGCTTCAAACACATCCGCGATCGCCATCACCTTCGCTTGAACTGACATTTGATCACCCGTGAGTCTTCGAGGATAACCCGTACCATCAATCTTCTCGTGATGACCACAGGCAATCTCAGGAACCCGCTTGAGCGCCTTGGGCAGGGGTAAATTCTCCAACATCACCGCCGTCTGAACGATATGATCATTGATAATAAACCGTTCCTCATCGGTCAATGTGCCCCGGGAAATACAGAGGTTGTAAACCTCGCCCTTATTGAATTTATGTTCCGGCACCTCGACTTTAAAGCCATAAGGGTTTTCAGGATCTGCGCTGAACGGTGCGACCTCGTAAGGAATCAGATGATCATTCCGATCCGCGAGCAGTGGCTCAATCACCGGCAGCGCTGGCGCTTCTGACCGCTCAAAGCGCTTGCGTTCCTCAATGGAAATACCGATTCGATTGTCTAGCGTTCGAAGCCAAGTTCGACTGGCAATCGACCGCACCCGCGCCTTCGCTTCGTCATCTAGAAATTCACCGCCCACATTGGTTTCAGCGATAAACTGATAATCTTGGTCAATCTGCCTGAGTTGCTCTGCCAATTGCTCTCTCAAATCTTCTGGGTCTCCTCCAGCGACGATAGCCTTAAGGCAGTCTATTTCGGCATCCCGCTTTATGACTTCGAATCGCGTTCGTATTTCGTGAATACGATCGGTGATGGTTTCCAATTTTGTTGCTTTGTCCACGACATATTCCGGCGTAACCACCTTCCCGCAGTCATGCATCCATGACGCCACATACAACTCGTATCGGTCTTCTTCCGATAAACTAAAATCGCTAAACACCCCTTCATTCTGCGCATTAGCAGCTTCAGTTAACATTTGCGCCAGTTCTGGTACGCGCTGACAATGACCACCGGTATAAGGCGATTTAGCATCCAAGGCGTTGGCTAACAACTGAATAAAAGCCTGCTGCAGATCCGTCATTTCCTTTAAGAGAATCGCATTATCAAGGGCTACTGCCGCCTGCGAAGCAAGCGCTTCAATAATCGGTTGTATATCACCATCGAAGGGGCCTACTGTGCGGGTTGTCGGGTCAGTGCGATTCAACAACTGCAACACCCCAATCACTTCATCGGCGCTATTTTTCATTGGAACGGTTAAAAACGACGTTGAACGAAAGCCTTTAAAGCCGAAAGCCTCATCAAACTTTTTCGTCCCTGAAAAGTCAAAGTCCTCGGAGAGGTACACATCCGGAATATTGACCGTCTTGCCCTCATTCGCCGCATAGGTGACGATGTTGCGATTATTCGGTTCACCCTCTGCATTTTTCATCGCCATGGGAGGCAAAGTAACTTCGGAGTCCGCGGATCCCCCCTGAGCAATCTCGAGCGAATGGGTTCTAACAATTTCAAATTTCAGGTGGTCTTCATCCCGCAAATAGAGGGTTCCGCCATCCGCTTGGGCAATATCCATTGCCTCGAGCAAGATTCTCTCCATCAAGACTGTAGTATCTTTTTCGGCGGAAAGTGCTATGCCAATCTCTATCAGTCGATTCGCTGCTGATGTCGTTGTATTCATACTCACCTCACCCTGATCCGTCATAACGACAATATTGGTGAAAATTTTGCAAAAAGCAATTTGTTCCCATAAGCGCCCTGGTGATTTCGGAAAATCACAGATTCTGCTACCCTGCTGCGCTCAAGGAGACTTCTATGGCCGTCAACATCCCCTTCGTTTATCGTTACGAGTTCGATTACGCTGTCCTCGAGCCGGTTTCCCCGCTGATTCGGCGCATGACCGCGCGAAATCCTTCAGGATTTACCTTCAACGGGACTGGCACCTATGTCATCGGGCATGGCAATGTAGCGGTTATTGATCCTGGCCCACTCATTGATGAGCACATCGAAGCATTGACCGAGGCACTGGCTGGCGAAACGGTAACCCACATCCTGATCACTCATACCCATATGGATCACTCTCCGGCAGCGGCCCCTCTCAAACAGCGATGGCAGGCGAAAACCTACGGCTTTGGTCCGCATGGCGCAGGTAAGATTGCGGAGGGCAAACCGATTGAAGAAGGCGGCGATATGGATTTTGTGCCAGATCAAACCGTCGTAGACGGCGATCGAATCGCAGGAGATGGATGGACCGTCGAATGTGTTTACACCCCAGGTCACACCTCGAATCATATGTGTTTCGCCCTGTTAGAGGAAAATGCCCTATTTACAGGCGATCACGTGATGGGATGGTCCACCAGCGTCATTGGCCCGCCAGATGGCGATATGACCGCTTATCTTGCCAGTCTTGAGAAACTCCAAGCCCGCCCCGAAACCACGTATTGGCCAACCCACGGGACGGCAATTACCGATGTCCAACCTTTTGTTGCCGCCTTTATCGAACATCGATTGGAGAGAGAGCAGCAAATCCTTGACTGCCTCAAGGACGGCGTTCATGCCATTACCGACATGGTACCCCTCATGTATACCAGTACCGACCCCAGAATGTACCCCGCTGCAGAACGTTCCGTCTTGTCAGCAATGATCCGTCTCATTGACTCTGGCAAAGTCACCTGTGAAGGCGAGCCCAGCACCAGGAGCCACTACGCTCTGGAGGGCTAATCGCTGCTTTGGCGCGTGAGGCTCGGTCTATCCGAGCTCCGTAACCTGATGCCAAAGCGACGCGTTTGAATTCGCAAGTAGCAGGTGCCCGAGATGGGCTTGCCAGAAGCCTTCATGACCATATTCATCTCGCCAGACCCAAAGGCGGCGCGTCAAATGGTTCAACCCGTGCTCTTTGGTATAGCCGATCGCTCCAAACACCTGATGCGCAATCTCAGCGCCAATGCCGGCCGCTTCGCCAATTCGGGCTTTGGCAATCGCTACATCGATCTCAAGCAACTCCTCACTCACCATCAGCGTCTCCGCTGCCCGGGTGCTGGCCGCAACTTGGGTAGAAAAAACGGCTAACTGCTGCTGAATCGCCTGAAATTTACCAATTGGCTTCCCGAACTGTTTACGCTCCAAGGCATAACCTACCGTCGCCTCAAGCGCCGCTTCTAAAGCCCCTGCCATCATCACCGCACGTGTCGCTGCTCCAAACAGTTTAAGCCTCGCCAGATCGAAGCTACCCGCTTTGATGACCTCTATCTCCGCATCTACCGCTTTCACCCTCAGATCATCCCGGGCACAACCGGCGAGATCCTCGCCTTCAGTTCGCGTGATCTCGGCCTGCGAAAAGCGATGAAGCTGATCAGGGCTTTGCTCATCGAAAAAATACACAGTCTCACAGTGCCGCCCGAAAGCTGCGGCTCTTGCCGTCCAGGTAAGCGAGTCTCCAGACGAGCCGGGTTCGGCTCCAACCACGAGCGCTGCGCCTTTCTGCACTTGAATGCCACATTCGCCCAATACTTGCGTCGCAACCAGGGTTTCGGCGAGTGGTAAAGGCACGGCAAAGCGGCCTGCTTGACGCAGAACCACTAACGCGTCACCAAAGCTCCCGCCGCCACCCCCTAAGCTGGTGTCCGCTCCTAGTGAAGTTAATCCGTTTGACTCCAGTAGTTCCCACAGTTTGGTTGGATAAACACCCTTTTCTGCCTGATCGATAAGCTGATTCGTACAGTGGGCTTCAAGCATTCGCTCGGTGGTGTCGGCAATTAGTCGCTGATCATCATTCATAGTGCTACCTTAACCCTAAACCGCGGGCAATCATGCCTCGTAAAATCTCCCGAGTGCCCCCTCGCAGCGTAAAGGAAGGCGCATGCAGGATGCATTCCTGCAGTGCATCCGCCAGCGCTTTGGGCACCTCTCCCGGTAAATGTAATCTCACCATTTCAGGGACCAAACGCTCGTAGCTGTTGCCAAGTTCCTTAATCAGCGCCGCTTCGGTATCCGGCATCACACCGGATTCGAGTAAGCTAGCAACAGAAATACTCATTCTTCGCAACACCACAAGATGAGCAGACAATCGACCGTACAACCTGATCATCTCCTCACTGGAATCGAGCGTGAGACTTTTACCGAACTCAGCCAAGACTCGGAAAGCACTTAAAAAACGCTCGGGCCCACTACGTTCATAAGCGAGCTCACTCATCACTTGGGCCCAGCCATTACCGGGCTCGCCCACAACTTGGTCATCAGCAATGAAAACGTCATCAAAGAAAATTTGATTAAAATCTTGCTCGCCGGCGAGGTTTTCTATTCCCCTAACCGTCACCCCTTCTGCGTCTATGGGCACAATGAATTGACTCATACCAGCGTGTCGATTATCCGACGGCGGCGCCGTCCTGACGAGGGTCACCATGTAATGATTCAAGTGGGCGTTACTTGTCCAAATTTTGCTGCCATTTAACCGCCATCCTCCATCAACCTTTTCGGCGCTGGTTCGTATCGACGCCAAATCCGAACCTGTGTCAGGTTCTGACATACCAATGGAATAAAAACTTTCGCCTGCAATAATTGGCGGCAGGAAGCGTTGTTTTTGTTCTTCGGTGCCAAATTTCAGCAGCAAGGGCCCACTCTGCCGGTCTGCAATCCAATGGCAACCCACCGGTGCACCCGCAGCGAGCAATTCTTCGGTGACAACATAACGCTCTAAAAAAGTCTTCTCAGCACCGCCGTAGGCTTTGGGCCAAGTCATGCCAATCCAACCCTTAGCGGCAAAACGCTGAGAAAATTCAGGGGAAGCCCCTGCGTTGAAATCTGAGTTTGGCTGCCAATCTCGCTCAGCGCTGAGAAAATCCCGTACTTCATGCCTCAGTGCCTCTAGCTCACCTGGCAACTTAGCGGGCGCAAAGTTCATACCTTGAAACATTATGTTCTACCTTACTTTTTGACGAGAACCTTTCGGCAGCCCCGTTTTACCTTGCAGACGTCCCTGAGACTCTGCGATCTTTCTTTTACGAATTTTACAGGCAGGGGGGTCAAGCATCTGGATCAAGGGCGAGTGCTCAGTCCTCGATCCAGATCCACTACCAGGATGAAACCTCTACGCCGATTTTCGACCGCTATCAGGATAAAGCCAGCGCTTAGCCCGCGAAACTGGGTCGAACTTTGATCCTTTCGTACCAAGCAACGATATTGGCATTATTCGAATCGATAGGTTGACCTACTTGCGCACCAAACTCTAAGAACACCCCAAGCATGATGTCCGCCAGCGTAAAGTCATCGCCGCAGACATACTCCCGACCTGCGATGAGCCCATCAAGCCACTGGATTTTGTCTTGAGCCATGGCTTTCAAATCGTCCGCTGCATGCGGAATTATGCGCATACGGTCTTTGAACATTGGCGCCCCTTCTGAAGAACGAAACCCGTTGGCCAGCGGCTCAACAATGCCAAGATCGATTCGCCGTCCCCACATCCGAGTAACCACTCGGGCCTCCGGCGTTAGGCCGATCAACGAACTGCCACCGGACAACTCAGCGAGGTATTCACAAATTGCAGTAATTTCAGAGACGACTGAGCCATCGTCTAGCATCAGAGCAGGTGACTGAGCACCGGGATTGATTTCCTTGTAGGCAGCCTGCCGATTTTCGCCCGCCATAATATCGATCGTCTCTTGATCAAGACTCATACCGAGTTCTGCTGCAAAAACATTGACCACTCTGGGGTTGGGTCCTACCGAGGTGTATAACTTCATATCCTGATCTCTCTTGTTGGAAAGTCACAGTTATACAGACACTCTCAACCGAACTCCAGCGGCTTATGAAGTCGCTTGTCATTTTGCTGCGTCGCTGGCACGATAATCCAGCTTTTTCCGATCTCTCTGCCGCGGTTGCAAGCGAAAATTTCGATCAACGATTCGAGCAATGACCATGTTAACTGTGGGCTCCAAAACTCTTCCCAAACCCAAGCTTTGGCAGTTGTTTACCAACACGTCGATGGGGTTTCGAGGCAAACTCGCCGGTGCGCTTGGCGCAATGATCGCCAGCTTCATTTTGTTGTTTTCGGTACCAATGATCACACGCTCGCTGCTCGACCATCTTTCTGGAGAGGCCCCTGACCGCTTGTTTAACCTGCTGCTAATGCTAACTCCTCAGCAACTCTCCGAGGATCAAACCCTGGTGTTCCAGCTCAGCCTGGCGGCCTTAATCATTCTTCTGGCCACAGCCTCGGCAGGGTTTTTCGTTTATCTCCGAGGCAAACAAATCGCCGAAGCCGCCGAAGGTATGGCGAGGCGCCTGCGAGATCAGTTGATGGATCATCTCAATCATCTCCCGCTCTCGTTTCACCATCGATCAGACACTGGCGATTTAATTCAGCGTTGTACGTCCGACGTCGAAACCTTTCGAGTGTTTGTCAGTGGTCAGATTATCGAAATCGGCAGAGCGGTTTTGATGTTGATTATCGTGATTCCCATACTGCTGAGCCTTGATGTCGAAATGACAGGGATCGCAATGATCACAATGCCATTTCTTTTGGTCTCAGCCATCTTGTTTTTCAATCGAGTGAAGACCATGTTCACCGCTGTCGATGAAGCGGAAGCCAGACTCACAACGGTCCTACAAGAGAACTTGACCGGCATCCGCGTGGTCAGAGCATTTGCTCGTCAACCTTTTGAGATCGATAAATTTGCCAAGGCGAATCGATTGTTTCGAGACCGGAATCAAAAACTGATGCAGTTCCTTGGTTTCTACTACGGCGCCAGTGATATCGTTTGTCTACTTCAAGTCGGTTTAATTCTGTTCGTCGGCGCCAACTGGGTGATAGCCGGTGAAATGACGGTGGGCACCCTGTTCGCTTTTATTACTTACGAAAGCATGATTATTTGGCCAATTCGGCACATGGGTAGAGTGCTCACGGATTCGGGCAAGGCAGTGGTGGCCCTTGGACGGATGGCAGAAATTCTAGACTCAGAGACCGAATCCAAATACGAACAGACATTAAATCAGCCGCTCACCGGCCAACTTCAGGTTAGCCACTTGAACCTCAAATTTGACCAGGGACCAGTAGTCTTGTCTGATTTATCACTCACAATCAATGCAGGACAAACGGTCGCTTTGGTCGGCGCACCGGGTGCCGGAAAAACCATTTTTCTACAACTTTTGATGCGGCTAATTGATCCGGACACAGGAGAAATTCTGCTGGATCAACATCGCCTTTCGGCTCTATCACGCAAGTCTGTTCGTCGTCAGATTGGCGTCGTCCTACAAGAATCTTTTTTGTTTGCAGGCTCCGTTGCTGACAACCTCCGAATCGGTCGAAGCGATGCAACGGTCGCTGACATGAAGAGAGCCGCAAGCGCAGCTGATGTTCTCAGTACCATTCAAGCCCTGCCGCGCGGCTTCGATGCGACAATCGGAGAACGCGGAGTCACCTTATCTGGCGGCCAAAGGCAGCGGATGGCAATTGCCCGGGCCTTGTTAAAGGACCCTGCAATACTAATCCTTGATGATGCACTATCCGCTGTTGACACAGACACTGAAGCTCAAATCCTTGAAAACCTAAGGGAGGTCAGAGCGACCAAAACGACCATTATTGTTGCCCACCGACTTTCAAGCGTCATGGATGCCGATCGCATTTATGTATTTGACAAAGGTCGTGTTGCTCAAGCCGGAACTCACAATGAACTGAGTCAAGTCCCAGGAATCTATCAACAACTCTGTGAGCTACAAGGCCAAATCCAAGCCGATATTGCCAGTAGCCTGAACGCGCCCAAAGAGGTGCCAACCTCATGACCGATGCCTACTACGATGATGATAACTTCACCGACGAATTTTCTACCGATCAAGACATCACCCTCGGCGTATGGTCTACGTTGTTGCGCTTTGCACTTCGTTACCCCGTCGATCTTGTTTTCCTCGGCCTGAGCGCGGTCGTCGTCGGTATAGCAGAGATTTCGTTCCCGCTCGTGACTCGGGCGGTGATTGATGATGCGGCCGCCCTTGGCCTTGAACTAGACCTCTCGGGGTATGCCTTTTTGTACGCAGGGCTGTGCATCGCTCTCGGCGTCAGTGTCGTTGGTTTTTTGTGGTTTGGAGGAAAATTGAGAAGCCACATGAGTCATGACATTCGAGCCGCCGGATTCGAAAATTTACAACGTTTATCTTTTGCCTATTACGACCAGCGACCCGTGGGCTGGCTTATGGCAAGGATGACCTCTGACTGTGAGAGACTTTCTAACATCATGGCGTGGGGGATTCTGGATCTATTTTGGTCGTTTACAATCATGCTCGGGATTGCGGGTGCAATGTTAATCATGGAACCTCTCCTAGGCTGCATTATTCTGATCAGCTTGCCTGCCCTTGCCTGGGTGAGCCGTTATTTTCAGGCCAGAATTTTAAAAAGTGCTCGAGAGGTCAGACAAACCAACTCCCGTATCACCGGCGCCTATAATGAAAATATCATGGGCGTTCTCACCAGCAAGGTCTTCGTCAAAGAAGCAGACAACCTCAACAAATTCGGCCAACTCACCGATCGCATGCACGCAGCTTCGATAACCAATGCGGTTCAGGCAGCGGTCTACCTACCGATCGTGCTCACTTTGTCGGCTCTTGCCACGGGTATCGCTTTGATCGTTGGGGGTATCGAATCAGCATGGGGTATCATTTCAACGGGGACTTTGATCGCATTTTTGACTTACACCCGACACTTTTTTGAACCGATCGAGCAGCTGGCTCATTGGTTTGCGGAAATGCAAATGGCTCAGGCATCCGCCGAGCGTGTGGTCAGCCTCATTCATGCAACCCCGGATATTCAAGACAGCGATCAGGTGTTGAGTAGGTTAGCGACGACACATCCTGAACCGCTTGCCGAAGATGGCTATAGTCGCACCATTAACACCCTCACCTTTTGCAACGTTGGCTTTGCGTATCTGACTGGCCAACCGGTACTTGAAAACATCAACCTTGAAATAAAGCGCGGGCAAAGCGTCGCAGTGGTGGGAGCAACCGGTGGAGGTAAGACCACGCTAGCGAGTCTGGCAGCCCGATTCTACGAACCGACATCAGGAGAGATTTATCTTGATGGCGTCGACTACCGAGAGCGTGGCCTCAATTTCTTGCAGTCGAATCTAGGCGTCGTTCTACAATCTTCCCATCTATTCGCTGGTAGTATTTTTGACAACATACGATATGGGCGTTTGTCCGCGGATCCCCAAGACGTGATGATCGCGGCACGACAAGCCGGCGCCCATGAAGTCATTGAAGCCATGTCAGAGGGTTACGATACGCTTATCGGCGAGGGCGGGACGAGTTTATCAGCGGGTCAGAAGCAACTCATCAGTTTTGCTCGGGCGTTACTCGCCGATCCGCAGATATTAATCATGGATGAAGCAACATCATCCGTCGACACCGTTACCGAGGCTCGAATTGAGCAAGGCCTCAGGGTGCTCCTGAAAGATAGAATCAGCATCATTATTGCGCACCGCCTGTCGACCATTCGGCATGCCAGCAAAATCATCGTGATAGATCAAGGCAAAATCATCGAGGAAGGCGATCACGACGCATTAATCGCGCTCAAAGGGCGCTATTACCAGCTCTATCAACAGCAGAGCTTGAGTAATCTATGGCAAATATCAACCTGAGAAGCACCTATGATCGAGTTTGACTGGCAGTTGCCCTATTCTGCAAATCGCCAACCAGTCTGCGCGGATAATGTCGTGGCCACCTCTCAACCACTGGCCACGGCCGCAGGCGTTGCTGCCATGCGCGCAGGCGGCAACGCCGTTGATGCTGCATTGGCGGCTGCGATTACCTTGACGGTTGTTGAACCCAACAATAATGGTTTGGGCAGTGATGCCTTTGCCCTAGTTCACGATGGCAACTGCCTATACGGACTCAACGGATCAGGAAGAACCCCAGCAGCCTTGAACCCCGAAGCCTATTTCCAGCGCAAGAAAATGCCGAGTTTGGGCTGGCATAGCGTTACCATCCCAGGCGCGGTAAACGTCTGGACTACCTTATCCAAACGCTTTGGACGCCTACCCTTTGCCGACCTGTTTCATGACGCTGTGCGCTACGCGGACGAGGGTTTTCCTTTAGGCCCAAAAACCGCCTACTTTTGGCAGCAGGCTCAGTCACATTATGCTGATTTCCCTGACTTTCAGAAAACCTTTTTTCCAAAGGGTTTTGCGCCAACCCCAGGCGCTCGCGTCCGTTTACCAGACCATGCTAAGAGCTTACAGAAAATCAGAGACACACACGGCGAAGCATTCTATCGAGGTGAATTGGCATCGGCGATGGTTACCGATGCCAACCGACATGAATTTCCGCTTACCTTAGAGGATCTCGATCAACATCAAGCAGATTGGGTTGAGCCAATTGATATCGGCTTTGGCGAGGCCTCCCTGTCAGAAATTCCACCGAATGGGCAGGGCCTCATGGCCCTTATCGCCTTAGGCATCCTCGACAAATTACACATTACCCACTATTCCCCTGATTCCGCCGAAGCCATCCACCTTCAGGCGGAAGCCATTCGCTATGCGTGGCGGGACGTATCAACGCATCTGGGTGATCCCGCATTCATGAGACGTTCTAGCGAATCTTTTCTGGAGGACAGCCGATTGACCGAAGCGGCTAAGTCGATTGATCCGAGCAATGTTGGAGAACCACTGCCCGATTTGGGTGCGAGCCCCGACACCGTTTACCTTTGTGCCGCAGACAAAAGTGGCTTGATGGTTTCATTTATTCAATCTAACTTTCGAGGTTTTGGCTCGGGAATAGTGGTCCCCAACACCGGTATTAGCCTACAGAATCGAGGTTCTGGATTCGTTACCGAAATCGACCATCCCAACGCCATTGCTGCTGGTAAGCGACCATTTCACACCATTATTCCAGGATTTGCACACCGTCAGAATCAACCCTTCATGAGTTTTGGCGTCATGGGTGGTCATATGCAAGCTCAAGGTCACGTTCAGATGATGATAAGAGTTCTAGGTCATGGTCAAAACCCTCAAGCAGCCTCTGATGCTCCTCGATGGCACTTAACCGAGCAGGGTGATCTGGCGTTGGAGTCAGGGGTTTCCAAGAAGACTCAAGAAGCTCTGATTGCGCGAGGTCACCGTTTACTGCTCAATCAACCCGAGCACCTCTTTGGTGGCGCTCAACTGATCGCTAGATTACCAGGGGGAGGCTATTGCGCGGGTAGTGACCACCGCAAAGAAGGATTAGCCGCCGGCTTCTAACGCTCAATCCAAGCGAGACTCAACCACGGCACATAAGTGATTAGTGCAAGCGCTAGCATCAAGACCGCCATAAACGGCAAGGTCGCCGCGTATAGTTCAGACACCGGTTTTTTGAACCGGTAACTGGCGATAAACAGGTTCATTCCCACCGGCGGGGTAAAATAGCCGATCTGCATATTGGCCAAAAAGATAATGCCGAGGTGGACAGGATGAATACCAAATTGCATCGCAACCGGTACAATCAGCGGGGTCATGATCACCAGCGCAGAAAATATATCCAGTATGGCACCCAACATCAGAAGAATTAGATTCAGTAACAGTAAAAAGGTAAGCGGATTGGTCACCACCGCCTGAATACGCTCGAACAACCACTGGGGTACTTCGGCGTCGACCAAAAAATTCGTGAACGCTAACGAAACCGCCAGTATTAACAATATTCCACCCACCATCATCATGGCGTCCCGAGTGATGCGGAGCAGCGCTTGCCCACTGATTTCTCGATACAAGCCCACCTCAACCACCAACACATACAACGCCGTGATAGCTGCCGCTTCAGAAACAGCGAAAAACCCCGAGTAAATTCCACCCAAAACAACTACGGGCAGCGGTAATTCCCAGCGCATAGCCCAGAGTGCCGATCGAACTGAAGGACGATCGGCTTTTGCGATGGTTCCTGCCGACGGCTGGGTAAACACCGTATACAGAGTTAGCAGGACAATCATCAATCCAGCGGGCATTAATCCAGCCAAAAATAAATCCTGAATGGTAAATTGAACCGGCAAGTCCATTTGTTGAACCAATACGCCGTACAAAATCAAGGGAAGCGACGGCGCCAATAGTAGGCCCAAGCTGCCGGAGGTGGTTACCAGCCCCAAGCTAAATCGTTCGGTGTACCCTCCTTGTTGAAGCGCTGGGTAAAGTAAGGCCCCGATCGCAACGATCGTCACACCCGAGGCGCCGGTAAAGGCAGTGAAAAAAGCGCAGGTCACAAAGGCGACTACGGCCAAACCACCGGGCAACCAGCCCAAAGTCGCTGAAGTGAGCGCCACCATTCGAGAGGACATTTGAGACTCAGCCAACACATAACCGGCGAAGGTAAACAGCGGCAACGCTAATAGCATCGGGGTTTCAACAATCCTGTACATCTCGATGGCAACGACAGTCAACGGTATGTCTGAGACCCAAAAGCCGAGCATAGCTGCTGCTAGAATAACCACCGCCAGGGGTGCGCCCACCAGAGCTAGGATTGCAACAAGAGTCGCTCCGACGCTGCCCATTAAACTCGCTCATCCGTCAATGAACTGGCTATACCCAGAGCGAATCGAACCGCCATCACAGCGAAGCCAATGGGCAAGATAACTTGGCACACCCAAACGGGCACAATTCCAAAAGCAATCATTTGATCTTCATACTCAAACTGCACGAGGGTGAAACAAGCGTAGGCGCCGATCGCACAAACACCCGAAGCAAAGACTGAAACCACTAATTCACACAGTCTTGCTGTCATGCCCGTTGTAAACCGAGACAGCAGGTCGATCCTAATATGCTGTCGCTCTCGGGTTGCGACCATCGCACCCAACATCGCCAGCCACAGCACTTGCATCTTTAAGAAGCTTTCCAACCAGATCAAGCCCATATCAAAGAAGTTGCGCAGTAGGATCTGCAATATGGCAAGGCCTAGCGTGCTCGCGAACGTCGCTAACAACACAACATTTTCAATCGTCGCAACCGCCTTAGCACACTTAAAAACAAGGGATGAAAACCGCATTAAAAACTAGGGAGATGCGACGCGGTGCGTGGACAAGACCCGCGTAAATTCGTCGAGCACCGGCTGAGTCACTTCGCCGGCATTCACCATCGCGCCAACAGCTTCCTCGGCCACCTGTTCCCAAGCGATCAAATCTTCCGACGACGGTGACACTCGCTCGACTCCGGTGTCTAAAATGGCCTCAAAGGCCCGCAGGTTGTCAGCACGGTTCAGGGCATCAATCTTAATCATGAGGGGATCAATAATTCCAGCCATCGTAGCTCGATCGGCTGCGCTAATTTTCTTCATTGCTCGACCATCGATTGCGAGCACCGAATAAATATACATCAACGGCAGATCCATCATGTAATCAACATGGTTGTGCCATTGAAGCGCAATTGCGACCAAGGGTGGTACCGCAACGGCATCGACCAAACCGGTTTGCAAAGCTGCCAGTACATCAGTGATGTTTAGCGGCACTGGGCTCACCTTAAACAGTTTCACCAACTGCTCCCCCAACGGATCTCCCTCGGGTACCCAGACCTTAAGGCTGGCGAGATCTGCCGGGTTAGAGACCGGTTGCTTGGTCAGCAGATAGGCAAACCCTGTCTCTACAAGGGGAAACACGTGCATTCCACCCTGTCCGATACCGTCGATGATCCCTTGATCCATCTGCGAACGAACGACATCGACTTCTTCGAAAGTCTGAAACTGCAGAGGTAAATTATAGATTTGCAGATCCGTGTAGAAGCGTATCATTGCACCGGCTGCGAGCGCTCCGCCCTGAAGTTGGCCTATTCGCATTTTTCTGAGGACCGTAAAGTCATCACCTTGAACCCCGCCAGGATACAGTTTGAACTTGACTCGACCCTCAGTTTCCTGACCAACCGTCTTCATTGCCGCCCGCAGTTCCTTCATCCAGGCTAAACCATCAGGCGATATCGTTGCCATTTTGAGTGTTTGAGCACTTGCCCCAGTGGACAGCCCGACCCACATCAATAGGCTCGTAGCCAGCATTATCGACCTTGGTAATTGGTACTTCACTCGTTTAAAAATAATCATTGGACTCCAAAAGCAGCTGTCGCGCTTGTTCTTGGGCGACGGTATTAATTAACGTTAAATTGGGAGCAACAGGGTCAGCGGAAACCACCTCTTCGAGCAACTTGTCATGTAATGCCTGATCAAACATCAGTTTAGCGTATTGCTCGGCGTACACCACCTTCGCCATCAGAAAACGTCCTTCAGAATACTGAATCGCTTTTTCGAAATGGCCTCGGCCCTTCTCAGGATTACCCCCCATACTTGCGGGTAAAACCGTTTCTAGCCCTCCCATATAGAGATGAGCGCCACCATCGTCAAAGCCATCATCCAACTCAATCACTCGATTCATCAAACCTTTCACACGAGCCAATTGCCCGACCGCAGCCCAATCAGCGCTGTGCGCCTGAATCCAAGAAGTCCAAGCAACCGCCAGGGCAAACGCCGGCGCAATTTCGTCTGGCTCAAGCGTCTTTACTCGTTGCTCAAACACGGCATAGTCAATTGCTGCAAGATCACACAAGCTTTCTGATTCAAGACAAGCCCCACGACGAGCGTAGTTCAATGCTTTTGTTGTGAGTTTCTGACTGCGCTCCGCCGACACAAGCACCGCGAACGCACCATTTAATTTGGCCGCAGCGAGTAATAAACTCGGTGACGGGCGTTCACCCACAACGAGACTGTCGATCAACACCAAATAAGCCGGAATAGCCTCTTTTATCGTCTCTACATCATTAGAATCCAAAATTGCTGCAGAGAGATTGTCCGTTAATTGATTGGTCGCATTGGAAACGAGTGTTGCACAACTCGAAAGGCCTAACACGACCAGACCAGCCAGCAGACACCGAAGGACGACTCGCTCACCCCATTGAGTCAGCGATGGACTGATGCCATCGCCGTGCTTCCTTACCATCGACTCAATGATCAATATCCACTCCTTTGGCTTTTTCATACGCCTACGTCCTTGCACAAGGGCCCAGTACTGATCGGTTATCGGTAATAGGCTCACATTGCTTGATTCTGATCGAGTGTCAAAATTCTCACTCAGCGAGCAATGCGTCAAGGAGATAGAACTGTGCTTGCCCGCGCTAAAGGGTATCCATCTTTTGCTGTTACCACGCATTCGGCGCTTCGCTCGATTCTGTACCCTGAACGATCCTACAGTCAGTGGTGCTGACTTAAATTTCGTCTCTTACATGGAAGCGCTCATTCAATGCGACCACGGACTTTTCTCCGGAGCTCGCCGCTTTAAACCGGCTAACGCTGGTGTAATAAGGATTAAAAAACATTTTCAGTGGCATCCCAAGCACATGCGCTGCCCAAACGTTTACGACGCCACCGTGACACGTAACAGCCACTGTCTTGCCTCGATTATCTTGGACTATTGACTCCAGACTTTGAATCACACGCCCCGCAAAATCGTCAAAATCGACGCCCGATAGGTCCCCTTTCATCAGTTCTAGCCAGGCTTGGTAATTCTCTGTCTTGAGCTGTTCCACGGGAATATAAGCCTCCGCATCCTTATCATATTCGGCGACCCCCTCACTGAGCTCGATGGGCAGAGACATCAGTTTGGCAATCGGTTCTGCCGTTTGATAGGCCCGCCGCATTGGACTCGAATACAATCGATCGATCTTTTCTTCAGCCAAGTAATGAGCGACCCGTTGCGCCTGCTGGTGGCCTTGTTCTGACAGATCAGGGTCAGCCGCCCCGCCATCATTTCTCACCACTTTTTCCGGCAGTCCGTGTCTAACTAATATGAGTTCCATGATGCATCCACACTACTATTTTCTATAAATCTAAATACAAAAGGAGCGCACTGCGCTCCTTTTATGATCTCCCCATTCAATACTAAAGCCTAAGTGGCTGCAATTGATACCGCATAGACCCCCGCTTGCCTCGCAGAGTCCATGACATGAATCATCGTCTCAGTCGTACTGTCAGGATGAGGTTGGACAACGACTGGGGCATCAGGGTTTTCAGCATGCAATCGCTCGATATTCGCTCTGACAGCTCGAAAATCGATATCCCGCCCGCGAATCCTGATTCGATCGCGATTGGTAATTTGAACAACGATACTCTGTTTGTCTGCATCTTTAACATTCTGATTCTTATCTGGACTGTTTACATCCAAACCAATCTCTTTCACAAAAGTCGCTGTGACAATAAAAAAGATCAGCATAATGAACACGACGTCTAGCATCGGTGTTAAATCAATTTCTTCTGTTTCTTCGCCGATGATCGCTTTACGCCTGCGCACACTGGTCTCCTTGTATTTTTAGGTTAAAATTCTTTTGTCGTTGAACCGTTATTTCGATCAAAACCGTTGGGGCATTTCATTCAATGATCCCCGCTGCCTCGTCGCCATCACCCTAGGGAACGTTACCGCACTTTTTTACAACGCCTGTCACCCTTGTCTTTTCCTGCTTTTCCCCAAAAGCGCTGTCTAAACGGCATGATCCCTAACCCGCTCCACCACCTTTATGGTGCAGCTTTGCTGTCCTACTGTCTGTTCTGTCCTACTGTCTGTCCCTTTATCCTTTCGAACAGATGGATCCTGAGTCATCCGCCTCACCAGGGCTACTGGCTCGGTTGTACCCGCCTGCTCAAACGCGGCGGATCTCTCCAAACCGAGCATCGGGTAAGCTCGCCGTTCCAAAGCCCGAGTGTAAACACTCCCGAGCGCGATTACCATACTCACCCTTGGGTTTTACAACGACTCAATCGCGACCTTAAACGCAGTCGGTGCTTAGCTCATCGATCACCCACCGGATACCCCCAACAAATCACGCCATGCGATTCGCAAATCGCAATAATGACCAAGATTGGAGAACTTAGATACGAGGTTTGGCTTCTAAACCCTAGGCCCTGACTTTGCAACGCTGGCCCCATGGTCCGGCGTAGTAGATCCGGATTTCCAGCTTAAAGGATGCAATGCATTTACGACAGAGGCGCTCTCTGAGCCCTGCTCTCATCTCAGCTTTTAGGCTGATATTGCGACAAGCTTTGGATGGGTTGCCCTTACACCTTAGCCGGCGCTGAAGGCACCTGCGCTGACCACTTTGCTGACCGTGGTGTAATGCAGGCCTAAATGCTGGCCAATTTCTGCTAACGTATAGCCATATTCAAGGTGCGCTAAACGCATCCTTTGATTTCGCTCCAATCGAGTCATCTGGCTAACGCCCCTGAAAATGACTTTCAGCGATTTTCGGCGCCCAACTTGCTTAGGCGCTTGCTTGGCCTTGGCCGTATTTTGTAGCAATGATTGCATCCGCTCAACGAACGCATCTGTACCCAGCAACACCTGATGAGACCGTTCATTTAAGGGAGAATCAAATCCCTCCTGTGCCTCTACATAGCGCTTAAACGCTTTTGGACCACGATCACTCTTTTTGGCGACTTGCTGATACAGATCATCGGGGTGAAGCATATCAGGCATTGCTCGCTCGCCGATCAGCGCCCCATAACTACTCTGATGATAATCTTCGGTCCGGGTCACCAATTGTAATCGGTTTGGATTGAGGGCCGTGTGTCGACATATGGGCAGTAGAAACGCCGCTTTTTCAAACAAGACGCTCTTGAAACGACCGTGGAAGAGAGGCCCTTCGCTTGAATGGCGCCGGTTGTAATGCTGAGTGTATACCCCGTTGAGCTGACGCATCCCTTTTGACAAATTCGCGTCGGGCACCTCGATCACCAAGTGGTAATGATCAGGAAGCAGAACAAAACTCTGAAGCAGCCAATTAAATCGGCTGACAACACTATCAAGCACTTGCTCAAAGGCGCGATAGTCTCGGTCATCTTGAAAGGCCTTGCGTCCTTGAAGAGCCCTACCCGTTACGTAGTAACAAGCACCGGGAAACTCTATTCTTGGTGGTCGAGACATTCGGCTTTGACAATCCTTGTAAACTTAAATCCGTTTGCGCGGGCTTAGTGCCCTTTTGATACTTTGCTTACTTTGCTTTTCTTTCCATGAGCTACGCAGCTGTTTGGCATTTACTAATTCAGAACCTGCTTAATGCCCGTTACATGCCAGATCGCTTGTCCAATGCTTCGCAAATATCATTCAAACACCGTCGCTATACTTTCTGCTGGACGGCCGAGCATCATAGCCTTCAATGAAAAAATCGGCAAGACCGAATTCATCAATCGAGCTTGACTCATGCCGAGTCACGCCTGTACCTTCGAATGCTCCATTAATCATCAAATCAATTAGGGGGTCGACTATGGCCGTGGATAAATTTCCTATCGAAGCGGGTCACATCATGATGTTCGCGCGTTCTATCGGTGACGACAACGCGATCTATTACGATGCTGAATACGCCAACACTACTGAACCCGGAGCTGTCATTGCTCCACCCACTTTCGTGCAAGCCAGCGCTCAATTTGATCCGGATTATTTTTTACGACCTAAAATTGGCCAAGAATGGTTTGGTTCCGCTAAAGGGCCGACCGGTATCACCCCTAAAGAAGGCGGCAGTAGCGGCGGTGGTGGTGGCGGTGGCGGCCTCCACGCTGAACAGCATTACGTCTATCATAAGCCACTGAAGGCTGGTGACACCCTAACGGCCGAGGTCAAGCCCGGTAAGAGCTGGGAAAAAGAAGGCCGACGTGGTGGTAAATTGATGTTCAGTGAGACCGTCACCGAATACCGGGATGCTGCAGGCGAGTTGGTCGTCACAGCCACCGGCGTAGGTGTCCGTACTGAACGACCTGCAACCTCGTAAGCTCTAAGGAATCTCTCATGACATTAAAACTCAGCGATATCAAGGTTGGTGACACCTATTCAGAGGAGGTCTGCAACAACCTATCTCGAACTCAGATCGTCCAATATGCCGGCGCTTCGGGTGATTACAACCCCTTACACAGCGATGAAATATTCACGACTCAGATTGCTGGTTATCCGTCTGTATTTGCCCACGGTATGCTCTCAATGGGCATGACAGGTCGCATGCTGACCAATTACGTCGGCGATGGTCGACTGACCGCCTACGGCGTACGATTTACGTCTCAGGTGTTTCCAGGCGCTACTTTGACGGCGACAGCAACCATTGAGGCGATTCGAGAAGACAACGGTAGCCATATTATCGACCTCTCGGTATCAACCAAAGACGACGAAGGCGTTGAAGTCATCAAGGGCCAGGCCTCAGCCAGAGTTGACGCTTGATCGACTCGATTGCGCAGGCGGGAATAAGGCCTGCGCAATCATGGTTTCAGTCAGTATCTGCGGCAAAATCACAGGATTTGTCGCATCCGGATGAAAGACAAGGTAAAGCGGGACGCCGACTCTACCGTACCGCGATAAAGCTTGTGTGATCATGGGATCTTCATTGGTCCAGTCCGCCACAAAGTAACGCACTCCCTCGCGCAAGAATAGGGCCTGAGTCGTGTCCGTGCCCAACGCGACTGCCTCATTCACTTTACAGGTAATGCACCAGTCTGCTGTAAAATTCACAAAGACGGGACCTTCGAGCGCCGCGTCGGCGACTGCTGCAGGGTCGTAAACCATCGCTTTGATATTACCCGCCTGGGCGGTGACTTGAGGAGAGGCTTCAGGCTTAGATTGGCGAATTTCGGCTACAGTAAAACCAACACCGGCGACCAAGAATCCTACAATCAGACGTGTTCCCCACCGATTCGCACCAAAACGTTCCCAAAACCAGATCAGAATGACCAACTGTAAGCACGCACCGGCTAACAGCAACCATCCCGTGCTACCAACCTGCTGAATCAACAACCAACTCAACCAAATACTGGTTGCGTACATTAAAAAGGCGCAGGCTTCTTTAAAAGTGATCATCCACTGACCAGGCTTAGGCAGCAGGCTCAAAGCATTCGGGCTATGGGCCAGCAACAAAAAGGGTAACGCCATACCGAAACCCAATCCTGTAAAAACGATCAATCCCTCAGTCACCGAGTGGGTCAATGCGAACCCAAGCGCAGCCCCCATAAACGGTGCCGTGCACGGCGCTGCAACTAACACAGCGAGCACGCCGCCCATCATTGCATTGAAACCACTCGATCTGCTCTTAGACGGCGTGCCCAGCGCAAATTTCAATTCGAAAAACCCCGATAAGTTTAATCCCAAAGCCAGGAACAACATCGCGAGCAGCGTAACCATCAGAGGATTTTGTAATTGAAACCCCCAGCCGATCTGCTCACCCAGACCTCGAAGCAACATGAGCACCCCCGCGATGAGCAAAAAACTCAAAATGACCCCAAGGGTATACCACCAACCTTGCGCTCTTTGTTGCGGCACCGATCCAGCAGACTCCTCCAGCAACGCGAGCACTTTAATCGAAAGCACAGGAAACACGCAGGGCATAATATTAAGGAGCAATCCCCCTAACAGGGCCAGCAGCAGGTATTGTAACGCGTCAAAAACCGTCGAGGATGAGCCCGGAGAAGTGACCGGGACCTCAAAACCCGCAATGATTGCTTGCCCCTGAACGGATTCTTGATACCAAATCAAGCCATCGTAAGAAGGCCGGTCGGCATCCAAAATCCGGACTTTGACGGCTAACTTCGAGTCTTCATAGCTGACTTCCGGCGGTAGGGATAAGTCGACGACATCCTGCTCGAAGGGCAGAAAGTAAACCTCTTGGAAGTTTTCTCTCGAGAGACCTGGTAGATCGACGGTTAGGTTAAACGTTTCAGTGTCCAACCATTGAACCTCAACCCCTGCCTTAAGCGTTTGGGGAATAGGCTGCTGATCAAATCTCATCGCCAACACTGAATTTACCTCAGCCTGTTCCACAATGGGTAAGCGCAGAGACAGATCAGCTTCCTCGGGTATACAAACCTCTTCGCAAACGAGCCAACGGCCCGCCAGGTTAATCGTCACAAACCCACTCGATGCCTCTGTCGGTTGATAAATCAACCGCTGAGTGAGTAACACCTGCTGCTTGTAGCCGAGATTAATTAAAGGACCATAGGGGATACGCTGAGGCATCGGCCAAGCGATGGTCTCCGCCACATTGAGACCTTCAGTCTGCCATCGTAATTGGACTGCCTCACCCGAATCACCAGGATTACGCCAATACGTATGCCAACCGGGCGGTAACTTTATCTCAACCCCGATAGGGAAGGATTGACCCAAAACCACACCGTTGATGGGCGTGACAATTCTTGCGTTAGCCATCCCGGAGGACTGCCAAGCCGATTCAGCAGCCGACGTAATCCCGGAAACTGCAATGAGCGATGCCAGAAACAAACATCGAACAAGGTTCAAGGTCGGTAGCCCCAGGTGGCGGGCCCCTTCAGGGCATTGAGCTTGGGTTCAATCCACTCACTCCATTGACACAATTTTGCTCTGGTCTCTCTTGGATCGATCAACTCATGGATAGAAAAGCTTTCCATCAAGGGAAACGGCGAGCGCTCAGCAAGCAACGCGGCCTCCATTGCTTTGCGGGCAGCCTCGGGATCCGCCGCCGCTTCAATTTCGCGGCGAAAAGCCACGGCAACCCCACCTTGAACAGGCAGTGCACCTAACTCATAGGAAGGCCACGCGAGTTTGTAGGTATTCGGCGCAAAATGAGCTGCCGAAGCCACTCCAAACGACTTATGTATTGCAATCGTTGCCCAGGGTACAGAGGATTGGGCAGCCGCCGCGACCGCACTCATCCCATAGCGAATGGTACCTGCTTGTTCTGCATCTGGACCCAGCATAAATCCTGGTTCATCCAAAAAATTAATGATGGGCAAGTGAAATGTTTCACACAATTCCATCAAACGTTTGGCTTTCTGAGATCCCTGAGCTGTCATTGCCCCCGCATAATGCCGGCAATCATTTGCAATGACTCCGACGGGCAAACCATTCAATCGGGCCAGTCCAATAATTTGGCCCCGACCGAACTTGGGTGCTAATTCGAGAAAAGATGACGTATCAACAACCCACCGAACCAGCTTTCGCATATCAAAGGGTCGACGAACATCTCTTGGTACAATATCGAGCAACCCTTCTTCCGCGCGATCGATACGATCCTCGCTCGGTAGTCTCACAGGCACCTCAAAAACATTCTGCGGTAGATACGATAAAAACTGCCGCATGACGGCAAAAGCAGCCTCCTCAGAGTCAACAACGGCATCGACGACTCCGCTTTTTTCGTGCACGCGGTAACCGCCCAGTTCTTCCTTCGTCAGGCGTCTTCCCAAGGCCCGCTCTACGAGGGCAGGACCTGCAACCATCACTTGAGAAACCTGTTTGACCATCACTGAAAAGTGGGAGGCGGCCAAGCGACCCGCCGGAAAACCGGCAACCGGCCCAAGGCCTGCAGAGACCACTGGAATCTGACCTAAGGCATCGGCAATGACTTTGAATCTCGGTTCGCTAAAAACCGGAGCACCCACGGTCTTGGGACCTGATCCACCGGGTTTGGCCACACTGCCGCCGCCACCCTCAAGCAACCGAATTAACGGCACTTGAAAGTGCAAAGCGAGCTCTTCCGCGTAAATGCTTTTGCGTAATCCAGCTGCATTGGGCGAGCCACCTTTTAGGGTAAAGTCTTCACCGCCCACAACCACTTGACTACCATTGATCTGACCAAAACCCACGACGTAATTCGCGGGACTAAAATCATCAATGTCGCCCTGTTCATTTTTACTGGCAAAGCCCGCGCCTGGACCCTGCTCAACAAAACTGTCCGCATCAAGCACAGCATCGATTCGTTCGCGGATGGTTAACCTGCCCTTTTCATGTTGCACCTGAATAGCCTCGGCGCCGCCTTGGGCGAGCGCTAGAGCCTTGCGCTTCTTGATCTCATCGACTTCTTTTTGCCACGACATCACTTTCTCCTTCGAACCCTGGCCTTCTTGCTTCGACCATTGCCAACTTAAATGCCCGATTCTCGTGCCCGATTACCCAATTCCAAGATTCATAGTACCAAATTCTAGTCAGGCGCTGCCGATCATGTTAGTTTGGCACCACGCAAGCGCTGCTGATTGGTATCCATGCTGCGAGGCCGTTACCTTGCGTTCAATCATAGCCAAAGACAAAAGGATCTACCTATGCAGATTGCCGTTCCCATTGAATCGCTCGCCAGCGAACGCCGGGTTGCCTTGATACCCGATGCGGCGAAGAAACTCGTGCGTGCAGGCCTTAACGTTAATATTGCCGCCGGCGCCGGACATCGCTCGGGATACCAAGACAGCGAATATGAAGCGGTTGGGGCTCAGGTTCAATCCGATCAGGACGGGATGCTCGCCTCGGCTGATATGGTCTTGCGGGTACGCAAACCCAGTCTCGAGGATATCGGCAAATTAAAGTCCGGCGCAATTCATGTCAGTTATCTCGACCCTTACAACGAGACGGAATTGGTCGATGCGCTTAGCGCCGCCAATGTGACCGCGCTAAGCATGGAAATGATTCCCCGCACAACCCGCGCGCAAAAGATGGATGCCCTCTCCTCACAAGCCAACCTAGCAGGCTATGTCATGGTGATTTTGGCTGCTCAGCAGCTCGACCGAATTTTACCGATGATGATGACGCCAGCTGGCACACTCAGCCCAGCTAGAGTGTTCGTTATTGGCGCTGGGGTAGCAGGATTACAGGCCATTGCGACGGCCAAGCGCCTTGGCGCCCGCGTTGAGGCTTTTGATACTCGTCCTGTTGTCGCTGAACAGGTCCAGTCTTTGGGTGCTAAATTCGTTGAGATTGATCTGGGAGAAACTGGGCAAACCAAAGATGGTTACGCCAATGCACTGACGCCGGAACAGTTAGAAATGCAGCGCTTGGGCATGAAAGATGTCATCAGCCAAGCCGACATCGTCATCACCACTGCGCAATTATTTGGTCGGCCTGCCCCCCGGATCGTTACAGCTGACATGGTTGCTGCAATGAAGCCCGGCGGTGTCATTGTCGACATGGCGGTTGACTCTGGCGGTAACGTAGAAGGCTCGGAGCCCGATCAGACTGTCGATATCAACGGTGTTTCCGTCATCGGTATGTCAAATTTGCCGGCTCAAGTGTGTCGAGATGCTAGCCAAATGTATGCGGCGAACCTGGTAAACCTCGTCACAGAGTACTGGGACTCAGAGGCAAAGACTTTCAATCTGGATATGGAAGACGACATCCTGCAAGGCTGTGTCATCACCCATGCTGGGGCCTTGGTTAACGAGGCTATTCAATCAATTCGAGGTCAAGGGGCTTAATTTATGGATATCGTTTTTCTCACCTTTATTTTGGTGCTATCAGTTTTTCTTGGCTTCGAGCTTATCTCTAAAGTGCCAGCGACGCTGCATACGCCCCTCATGTCGGGCGCCAATGCAATTTCTGGCATTACGCTAGCCGGTGCCTTTCTTGCCGCGGGAGCAACCGATAACACCATGGCCAGTTGGTTGGGTGGTGCCGCAGTAGCCTGCGCAACGGTGAATGTGATTGGAGGGTATTTGGTTACCGACCGCATGCTCGGAATGTTCAAAAGTAAGCGAGGAAATCAATCATGAGCATCGAATTAGTTGCAAACCTCTCTTACATTGTCTCGGCAGCCCTATTCATATTCGGCTTAAAAATGCTGGGATCACCTGCAACTGCCCGCCGAGGTAACGCCCTATCCTCTCTCGGTATGTTGCTGGCTGTCATTGCTGGCCTTGTTAGCAGTAAGACCGTTGGTTTTGAAGTCATTGGCATTGGCATCTTGGTGGGCGCCATCATCGGCACGCTAGCAGCACGTCTGGTAGCGATGACCTCGATGCCCGAGATGGTAGCCCTGTTTAATGGATCAGGTGGCGCAGCCAGCTTACTGGTCGGCTGGGGTACTTTGTATCTCGGTAGTGAAAGCATTGGCACTTTTACTGCAGCCACGATTGTGCTGGCGATATTGATTGGTGGCCTGACCTTTACTGGGAGTTTGATCGCTTACGGCAAACTGAGTGAACGCATCAGTAGCGCGGCCTTGGTGTTTCCTTTGCAAAGAGTTGTGAATAGCTTACTGCTCGTCGCCATCGTAGTTTGTGCCGTTTTATTCTCTCTCGATCCATCCGCTACGTCGGTGTATCTCTACGCGCTGCTTGGCTTAGCGCTGTTGCTAGGCATCATGGCGGTCATTCCAATTGGCGGCGCAGATATGCCAGTGGTGATCTCATTGCTTAACAGCTACTCCGGAATTGCCGCTTGTGCCGCTGGTTTTGCAGTGAACAATAACATTCTGATTGTTGCTGGGGCACTGGTCGGTGCATCAGGTATTATCCTGACCAATATCATGTGTAAGGCGATGAATCGATCCTTGGCCAATGTGCTATTCAGTGGTTTTGGCGCCACCAAAACCGCTAAAGCGGTTGAAGGCGAAGTCAAACCCGTATCCGTAGAAGACGCCTATTATATTTTAGAAGCCGCTTCTAATGTTTGCTTTGTACCCGGCTATGGAATGGCGGTCGCCCAAGCGCAACACGTCGTGAAGGAGCTCGGAAAAATATTAGAAGCAAATGGTTGCGAGGTCTCTTATGCGATTCACCCCGTCGCTGGACGAATGCCTGGACACATGAACGTTCTGCTCGCCGAAGCTGACGTACCTTACGAGCAATTGGTTGAAATGGACGATATCAACCCTCGGATCGACAATGTTGATGTCGCCATTGTCATCGGAGCCAATGACGTGGTGAACCCTAGCGCCCGTGAAGATGCCGACAGTCCAATCTATGGCATGCCCATCATCAACGTCGATCAGGCGAGAACAGTTTTTGTACTGAAGCGATCGATGGCATCAGGCTTCTCAGGCGTTGATAACCCATTATTTTTTGGTGAAAACACTCGCATGTTGTTTGGCGATGCTAAAGAAAGTATTTCTGGCGTTATTGGAGAATTCGGCTAGCCGGGGAGTCAAGCATGACCGTAGACCCAATCTAGGAAAGTGAATCCTAGATTGGGTTTCATGCGGCTACTCAGATAAAATTTCGATGGTCACCAGAGCGGCAGCAACGGGATAGCCAAACGCCATCGTTACCGGAGAGTAACTGGCAACGGAAGCAATCATCGCTGCGGCATCAATTAGCTCTATCCCTCCGCTAACGGATTTCAGATCATTGGCATCAAGGGTAGTCATAGCAGACCTCATTCGTCTATTTAGGGATGCATCATTGTCTGTTTTCTGAGTGAAGAAAAAGACAGTCACCACGTTTCTTGGGTTAGGCGATCGGCGTTCTCAGATTGAGTTGCCGCCCCTAAGGTATGTGGGAAAGCCCCCTTAAAACCCTTAACTCAGCGTCGGTACAAGGAGACAGACCCAATGATGCGAACTGACATGAGACACCCTCTGGCAGCGACACTGTTCTCGTCGGTAAAAATGGAAGCGCTGCAAACGCGAGTTGAACGCGAGGTTAAGGCCGGCCAGTTACCCTCAGCGCAGTTTGCGATTGCTTTCGAAGGAAAGTTGGTTGCCTTTGAAACCTATGGAAGCGCACCCCATGAAGCGCTGTATCCAATTTTTTCTGCCACCAAAACCGTTACGGCATCATTAGCGTGGCAGGCCATCGAATCCGGCGACTTGGATTTAAATCGGCCAGTTAAAGACTGGATTTCAGGCTTTAGGGAAAATGGCAAAAGTGCTGTACTTGTCGAACACCTGTTCACCCATACGGCGGGGTTTCCGAACGCACCATTTCGGCCTACCGACTATTGGGATGCAGAGAAACGACAGGCACGCTTCAAACAATGGCGCCTCGACTGGGCCCCTGGGAGCCGGTTTGTTTATCACCCTACTTCGACGTTGTGGACGCTAGTTGAGATTCTAGAGCAAATCTACCAACAATCCTTTCAGCAACTCCTTCTGGACAAGATAGCGTCACCTCTGGCACTGCCAGAATTATTTGTCGGGTGTCCCTCCTCTGAGCACAGCCGAATTTCACGGCTGGAGCATGTGGGCGTCTCCCCCACCGAGCAAGATTATCTCTCTCGAAAACTACCGGTTCCGCCGGTTACCGAGGTCACTGAAGAGGTTATCACCTCCTACAATGAGAAAGATAACCGTCTTGTTCCGACCCCTGGCGGAGGCGGATTCATGAGTGCTGCGACTTTGGCCCTCTTCTATCAGGGACTATTGGGTTACGGGCCGGATACTTCGGACTACACCGAATCCCCTTGGAAAAAAGAAACAGTCATGCTGGCCAGACAAGTGAGAACACAAGGTCTCAAAGATCCCTTGCTAGGGGTTCCAGTATCGAGGGGACTCGGCATCGTCATTGCCGGCACCAGCCAACGAAATTTGCGTGGGTTTGGGCACAACAATCACCCCTTATCATTTGGTCATGAAGGAGCAGGTGGTCAGATCGCCTGGGCAGATCCAAACTCAGGAATAAGCTTCGTCTATCTCACCAATGGGCATGAGCGCAACCCCTTCATTCGTGGACGACGAACCGTCAGTCTTTGCAACCATGCCGCCGATCTCGTCGCGGATTGGTAATCACAACCGTCTAAACAAGCGTTATGTCTACGCCGCAAACCCTTAGGTTTCGTGGACCTGATTCTGAGTCCAACCCCAGATGAGCCAGCGTAAAGGCAACTAGACCCCTGGGCGCGCCCTCCAAACTGGCTTGAAACCTGACAGTGCAGCCATCCTCCATACGCAGTAAGGGGCCTGCTTCATCCCGATCAATCGAGATACCCAGGACCTCGGCCCAAGTCATCGCCGTTGCGAGTGGATCACTCACCTCGAGCGTGCAACTTCGTAAGTCGCCGGATCGTTTGGCTCGTCGATTTTGCCAATCGGGACCCGCCCAAACCCATTCATCTTCGGGTCGCATTTCATCGAATGAGACGATGGCGCCTCCCATGTCTTTGGGATGCACATGAAAAGCGGTGACTTCCGGTCGCTCAGTCTGCCAAATTTTCCGAAATCCCAGTTGATCTACTCGCTGACTCAAGGGCTCGAGTTCCTTTAATTGGAACAGCACCATGTAGCCGCAATCGCCCCCTTGACGGTTCAGCGTTCTGCCTGCCGCGGTATCCGGTTGAGTGGGCGCGACAATTTCGACAAATGAATTTCCGCTGGCTAGAACGCAGTTTGTCAGACCAAACTCTCCAACCCCGGCATCAGTGTAGTGTTCGTTCACGCCTAAAAACTCGCAGAGTTTCGGTTCCACCTGTTGCAGCTCGGCAGCCACCATAGCCACTTGTCTGATCCACATATTTCCCCCCACAAAAGCTCGCATTATACTACGTGGGCTTTACAATAGAGCCTCGTTTGCAATCCGAAGGTACCCCAATATGCAATTTGCGCGCTTTTCCTACTCGATCGTAATGATCGTTTTATTGATGGCATTTCATCCGACTACATTGGCGAGCGACACCACTGAAAAAATCAAAGCCGCCATCGCTTCCCCCGATCGAAGTAGTGAAGATAAAGCTCGAGATAAAAACCGTAAGCCACTAAAAACGCTAGAATTTTTTAGATTATCAGATAATATGACGGTACTTGAATTGATGCCGGGTGGGGGCTGGTATACCCAACTGCTGGGTCCCGTTTTAGCTGAGCGAGGCCGTCTCCTACTCGCCATCGGAGCCGAGAGAGCAGCCAAGGCAGTGGAAGGCCGGCCAGGCTTTGAGACCACCGAATTGATTCCTTTTGATCGCAGCAATTTTTCTCGCAATGAAGGCACTAGGCGATGGACATTACCCTCCTTTAGTTTTGGTATCAAAAAAGTTGACCTGGTGCTGACTTTTCGCAATATCCATAACTTTTCTCCAGCCGGTCGGGAGAATATCAACCAAGCGGTTTTCGATGCCCTCAAAAAGGGTGGCCTGTATGGCGTCGTTGATCACACCCGTCGACACATGCAGGAAGATAATAGCGAGGTTTGGCGACGGATGGATCCGGTTGCCGTCATTCAAGAAATCGAGTCGGTGGGCTTTGAGTTTGTTGATTATAGTGATCTTCATTATCGACCAGATGATGAACTTCGATATGAAGTGGGTAGAAAATCCGTTAGCGGCAACACAGACCGATTTACACTGCTGTTTCGCAAACCCTGAACGCGGGTCACTCCTCTTCCGTTTATTGCGACACCTTATCCACAAAAAAGCCGGCTTAGGCCGGCTTTTTTTATCGCTTAGCACTGAACACCTAGTATCCTTGGATAACACCGTATCGATCGCGATGAAACGCACTATTACCCAGCGCATGTTCGGCGACACGTGATCGTTTCATGAAAAAACCGATCTCATATTCATCGGTCATACCAATACCGCCATGCATCTGAACACCTTCGCTACTCACAAGATTGTAGGTGTCATTGAGGCGTGTTTTGGCAAGACTTGAGAGTTCAGCGACTTCATCACTGTCGTCATCTAAGGCTGCTAAGGCTTCTAAAACCACCGATTTAGAGAGCTCAACCTCACAAAACATTTGCGCCGCACGATGCTTCAAGCCTTGGAACGAGCCGATGGGAACACCAAACTGTTCTCTCACCTTCAAATACTCAACGGTGCGCTCGAAACACTCTTGAACGCCGCCCAGCATTTCAGCAGCCAGTAATATGCGACCGATATCCAACGCCTTATCCAAAGCCGCTGCGCCTTCACCCATAGCACCGATGAGCTGTCCCTCAGCACCTTCAAACGCTATGTTTGCCGCATTACGCGAGTCAGCCATAATTGTTCGCGTGACCGAAACGCCCGCCGCTGTGCGATCAACTAAGACCAGCGATAACCCCTCAGGATCACCAGGCTCACCGCTTGATCGCGCGACGACAATGAGCTTATCCGCGACATGGCCGTCGATTACGAACTTTTTACTGCCGGTAACTTTAACCCCCGACCCGCTTGCTTCCACCTTTGTTGCTGTCCCGTAAGGTTGGTGGTGCGGCGCTTCTTCAAGGGCCAACGCTAGTAGCAATTCGCCGGCGGCGACTTGAGGTAACAATTCGCGTTTTTGTTCATCGCTACCACCGTGCAGAATACAACCCGCACCCAGTCCAGCGGTGGCTAACAAGGGAGACGCGGCCAAGGTTCGACCACATTCCTCTAACACCACCCCCATGCCCGTAAAACCGAATCCTAGCCCACCATACTCCTCTGGAATGCAAATTCCCGCCCAACCTAAATCTACCATTTGCTTCCAGGTTGCCTGATCGAAACCCAACTCGCTTCGCTCATCTCGTAATTTTCGTAATTGACTGATGGGGGTGTTATTCGTGCAAAAATCTTTTGCAGCATCCTTTAGCATGTTTTGCTCTTCGTTCAGCACGAGTGCCATAACTTTTTTCCTCCTACAGGCTGCGCCTATTTACTCTTCAATACTGTCTTGTCTTCAAACCTATCCAGCCTTCAAACCTATCCAGCCTTCAGACCTATCCAGCCTTCAATATAGGGAAAAGGCCCACAAAACACCCAGTGCTTCCCTACCTATCGGACCATCCAATCTCCAGGCCCCCATTACACAGTGAACGCTCACTGATGTCCAATATTTCTGTCACTCCGGCGTCCCGCGCTGGATAATCCGATGGCTTATAGCGCCCCGAAAAAGAAGCCCCGCTTTTTTCAACAAAGGATTCACCCCGATACCGGCGACAGTGTATGGTATCGGCTTTTGGAGCTTGACCATGAGATTCATTATCTACGGCGCCGGCGCTATCGGAGGCACCCTCGGTAGCCGCCTCTTTGTTGCCGGTTACGAAGTGTTGTTCATCGCCAGAGGCCAACACGGCTCGACAATTGTTCAGGATGGCCTGACTTATCGCAATCCACATGAAACCTTGGTCCAGAAAATTCCGAGCGTTCCGCATCCGAGCGCCATCGCTTTTCGTTCCGATGATGTGATGATCCTCACGGTCAAATCACAAGACACTGTCACCGCATTATCTGATCTAGCGGCTGTTGCGCCTCGAAATTTGCCCATCTTTTGCGCTCAAAATGGTGTTTGCAATGAATCCTTGGCGCTGCGCTTTTTTCCTCGAGTTTACGCCATGTTGGTGCTTTGCCCTGGGACTTATCTGACGCCGGGTGAAGTCATCCACAGTGCTCGGGACCCTGGAGGCTGTTTTGACACGGGATGCTATCCCAATGGCAGCGATTCAACGGCTCAAGCCGTTGCGGAAGCGCTTGAGCAGTCACATTTTGCTGCGAACGCCGATCCTAAGGTGATGCGGCTTAAGTACGCCAAATTGTTGCTTAATTTGGGCAATCCACTGCAGTTGATTTTGAAGGATTTTAATCACAGCCGAGAGATCATGCGATTTTTACGCCAAGAGGCGCTTTCCTGCTTTGAGGCCGCAGGTATTGATTGCGCAAATCAATCTGAGTCTGAAGCTCGGTTTGGGTTGGTCAAACCAGAGACCGTGGCTAATGCTCCACGGGGTGGTAGCTCAACTTGGCAAAGCGTTGCTCGAGGACAGACGCAGATTGAAACACCCTACTTAAATGGTGAAATCTGCTTGATTGGCCGAGAAAACAACATTGCAACTCCCGCCAATGATCGGATCGCAACCCTTGCCCTCAAGGCGACAAACCAGGCTGACTTTAGGCAACAAGCGTCAAGCACCTTGCTTGAGGAGATTGAACGTAACCGTTAAGCCGATGCTCCTTCCGTTTGAACGCCTGAGCGCAGGCCGCCACTGGTTTAAAACTCGGGCAAACGTCCTGACAGCATAAGAGACGCAACTTTCGCAGCCTGAATCAAACCGTGATGATCCGCCACGTTCTTACCGACAATATCAAAGGCGGTGCCGTGATCTACTGACGTCCGGACAAAGGGAATGCCCATCGTGGCAGTAACACTGTCCGAGAAATTATGGACCTTGATCGGGATATGCCCTTGATCATGATAGAGGGCAAGAATTGCATCGAATTCACCTGCGATACCACGATTAAAAATCGAGTCCGCCGGAAACGGCCCTTGAATATTTAATCCTTGATCAGTGAGCGTCTGGATGGCCGGTAGAATCTCGTCGATCTCTTCTCTTCCCAGCAGCCCCTCCTCGCCACCATGGGGATTAAGCGCAGCGACGGCAATCCTTGGCGACTCATACCCCCATCGGACCAGATGCTCAGCGGTCAACCTTAACTTTTCGATCAAAATAGGCTGGCGAACAGCGGCCACCGCATTGGCCAATGACAGATGAGTAGACAGATGCGCGACCTTAAGCCCCGGGGTCATGAGCATCGTTGCTGTCAATGGCGCACTCGTCATTCTCGCTAGAATCTCTTGGTGACCAATATCTTTTACAAATCCAGCTTTTTGAACAGAAACCTTATTGATAGGACACGTCACAACAGCATCGATCCTTCCTGCCATTCCCAAGGCAACGGCTTCTTCAAAATACCGAACCGAGGCTGCTCCGGCCACCGCTGATGCTTCACCTCGCGGAAATTCGGCTATAGAAGACGGCAAAGGATCAAGCAACTGAAGGCCTGCTCCAGGCATCGCCTGCTCTGGCCTGTCAATCGAGGAGATCGGCAGTTCTATCCCAGTCTCCGTCATTGCCTGCTGAAGCGGCTTGGCCGAGCCGATCACGATGATGGCAACCTCTGATGTCTCTGTGATCGTCGCGAGCGCTTTGACCAGCACTTCTGGACCAATGCCCGCGGGATCACCCAGTGTGATTGCCAGCCTTCGAGTCATTTGATCAGCGCTCGAATATGCTCGGCGACAAGGCCCGGCGCCTGCATAGGAATGAAATGCGTCAATTCCGGAAGATGTACATCGTGGCCTCTGGGCAGAAAATCGGCCAGGCCCTCCCAGGTTGGAGACGACGAAAAATCCATTTCAGTGCGATCCACATCCCGCGCTTTGGCTCGCAACACCGAAACAGGCGCTTGAATGGCCGCGATCTCTCCTAAAATGTCTCGCCCGGTACTCCCCATATAGATCTCCGCCTCTACTTCCGGTGGACAAGCCAACGTCAATCCCTGGCCTGCTGGGTCCGCGAGCAAGCCATACTCACAATAGTCTCGAAGTACTTCAGGCTCCCACACACCATAAGACCCTCGACCCTTAAAATTACTCAGCATAGCGTCGACCGAATCAAATCGGTTTTTTCGACGAGCAACCGGGTGTTGTCCGGCCTCGTCTAGCCAATCTGCATGGACCGAAGTATTTTGAGCATAAATCTCGGGAGACATGATCACTGGGTCGATCAATATCAAACCTTTAAAGGCTTCAACACATCTTGCTGCTGTCACTGCAACCGCGTGCCCGCCCATCGAATGCCCCACCCCGATCAGCGTCAAATCGGATAGCGACCCAACAAAGGCGGTCAAATCATCTCCAAACGCCTGCCAATTATAGGGCCCTTTTTTCTCGCTACGGCCATGCCCCCGCATGTCAATAGCCAAAACGTGACAGCCAGGCAATTGGGCGACTACCTGATCCCAACATCGGGCATGAAACCCTGTAGCGTGTACAAGCAGAATTGATGCTGTGTTCTGCTTGGGCGCGCCCCATTCAAACCAACATAAATCAACACCGTTGAATCGGGCTTTGTGTTCTTTTGGCGACTCAGCATTTTTCATGACTTGCTCTCTTTGGCTCTTACATTCTTTTTATATGAATCGTCTTGCTGGGACTGTCTTGCTGGGATCATCGATCAAACAACTTCAGTCGACGCATCGGCTGATGGACGCCAGAGGCTTCGACTGATCTGAAAAATCAGCACCACGATAAACATCGTCAGGGCCACAACCCACAGAGATTTCTGGGCGCCTAGCGAGACCGAGCTGAAGCCTAAAATCAGACCGCCCACAGGCATCCCGCCTAGGTTAGCCAGCGAAAAAATCGCCAACACACGAGACCGGAAAGCCTCCGGCGCTGCCTGCTGAAGTAAGGTTCTACTCATGCTCATCGCAATAGCGCCGCACATGCCCCAGAGCACGAGGCTGGCTAAATAAAATTCAAAAGTAGTCGCACTGGCCGCCAGAATCAGGCAAAACCCGCCCCCAATTAATGCGAGAGGAAAGGCCCGCAGCGGATGTTTCAGACCACCGATCTTGACCAGCAGCGTTGTGATAAGGATGGTGCCGCCTACAAAGGCCATAAAACATTGGGCAATCTCTGTGGCTCCGGCTCCGTAGGCCTCCTTGGCAACCACCGGGACGAGCACCATATAGGCTCCTCCGTAAAGTAAGCTCATCATAAACACCAGCAACAAAATTGGCAGCATGCCCGAGGCAGTCGCTACCCACTTAATCCCCTCTAAGATTGCGGCTCCGGAACCGGACTCCTTTTGCGCCATCAACGCTTTTCGCTGGGCCTCACCTAAGGGCAGCAGTTTCATCGCAAAGCCAACCCCCATCAGCATGATTAACGCTTGAGCCAGCAAGAGAATCGCCGGCCCAATGGCTTCGGCCGTTCCGCCGAGCAGAAAGCCGACCACCTGCCCCCCAAAGGTCAGCCCCATGGTAATGGTGACCGCGCGTTGCAATTCGTTTTGTGCGATTTGATTCAGCATGCCATCTCTTGCTGGCTGAGCAAATGCGGTCAACGCACCCATCGCCAAGGCATAAGCGATGACCCAAGGTAAATCTAAAGCGGCTGTGAGAATGCCATAAGCCAGAACCAAAGGGGGCAAGGCGCCGATACCGTGCGACACCATAAGAATTTTGGCTCGATCTAATCGATCAGCCAGCAACCCACCGAGCAAAACCAGCAAAATCGCCGGCAATTGTAGACAAAACTGCACCAATCCCAGAATCGCACCCGAACGTTCCATCTCAACCACAACCAGCCAGGGAAGTAACACCGTCTGAATCCCAACGGGTGCCACGAAACTCACTAAACAGAGCATGTACCACCGCTGTAGACGGATCGTTTGATTAGCCATAGAACCCAAACTCATTACTCCTCATTGATAGGCTGAAGCGCTATCACTCATCGGGTCATCATCCCTGTCTTTCGTCAGCCTATCGTGTTTCCTGCACCTAGCTACCTGCCTACCTATCTAATTATTTACTTATCTACCTATCTATCTATCTGCCTATCTATCTACCTGCCTAGGTGTCGTGGCTTACGGCCTCACCTACCGGCTTGTAATTCGCGTTTCGTATTTCGTGTTTCGTGTTTGGTTTCGTGTTCTATATTTTAGCTTTTGAGATTGGCACTTTGGATTTAATCTGGTTTGCCTTTGTTTCCTGGGTCTCGATTTTAATGGGGCGCCGTGGCTACTGATTCGATTTCTTTATCGGACCCTTTCGTCGCTTACACGGTCCCCTCTTTGTTCCACGTCCTGCGCAACCCATTGCTCTTATCCTCTCCCAGCTCAATGTTTTTTGTCGCGTTACTCAACCTTGAATAACGACCCTTCTATATCCGCAAAAGCCTTAAATTCCAAAATGTTGTGAGCAGGATCGCGTACAAAAAATGTCCGCTGTTCTCCGCTTGTCCCAGCAAAGCGGACCTGAGGCTCAACGACGAAGGGGACGGCTGCAGCCCGCAATCGTTCTTCTAACTGATCGAAGGCATCTAAAGTCAACACCACTCCAAAATGCGGCACAGGAATGGTCTCTCCATCAACTTCATTGTGTCCATCCACTGGCGTCTCAGCACTCACTTGATGACAAACCAACTGATGCCCAAAAAAGTTGAAATCAATCCATTGATCGCTGCGCCTTCCGAGAGAACAACCCAACAACCCATGATAAAAGTCCTTCGCCGCCAACAAATCCTGTACGCCAATGGCCAAGTGAAAAGGTGTCAACATGGTGTTTTATCCCGTCAAACTTCGATAGACCTTAGAGAGCTCATTCGGCAGCTGGGTCACGTCTTGAATGACCATATACTGGCGGTCAGGGCACATCAATCTCAGATAATCATGCCCCGAGGGATCGACCGTTAAGCAAAAGGATTGGACTCCCTGCTGCTTAGCCTCTTGCAGCGCTTTCATCGTGTCATGAATCCCATACTCGCGGTCGTTGCGATCTTGCCCATAGTCATGATCTTGAGGATATCCATCGCTAATCACAATTAAAGCTTTGATTCTGGCGTCAGTCTGGCCTAACTGCATCGCCGCATGCCGGATCGCAGGTCCCATTCGAGTGCTACGGCAAGCGGTTAAACCTCCTATTTTGGCCTTCACAGTCGCATCAAGGGGTTGATTAAATCGTTTACAGACTGTGTATTCAACCTGCTCGCGACCGTAACCGCTGAATCCGCAAACCGCATAGTGATCACCTAACGCCTCAAGTGCTTGCGCCATCTGAATGACTGCATGCTTTTCTAAATCGATGATCTTATCGCCTTCAGGTACTTGCATCGGCGGTTCATCCGACCAGTCAAAATCATGATATTCGATCGGTGGTTCTGGCTCAGCATTGGCATCTGGAATTCGATCGTCGGTTGATGCGCTCAAATCAACCAAAAATAGTGCGGCAACATCCCGGCCTTGCCGGTGTCGCTCGACGTAAATACGGTCAGAGGGGGTCTTGCCGGCACGCCGATCAATTACCGCCTCGATCGCCTTTTCAAGGTCCATATCCTCGCCATCAGGACTTCCCCTGACCTTTACCAACAACTCAGGCTTTAGGCGACTCAGTTGACGACGGACTTGTTTTTGTAGCGCTAGATGCTCTGCAACTGACTGTCGATAATAGCTCGCATCCTCTTCGGAATCGTGAATCTCAATGAGTCGACACCAGCGACGCCGGTAATCGCTGATATGATAGTCCCACTCATCGTAATAATAATGAGTTGGGACAGGTTGGCGCTCGGGGGGCTCGTATGCCACCCCGGGTTGACGCGCTTTATTTAAGCTCAATTCCGGTTCTCCATCGATCTCCGGAACCTCGGAAAGCTCCGTCATCAACATGGCTTGATCGGTATCCACCTCACCGAAGGTCATGTCGTCAAGCATCAGATCTTCAGGATTGACTTTAACGGATAATCCATCAGCGTAATCCTCCTCAGTGAGGACGTCGTCACTGGTAATTTCAATCAATGGCAACGCAGCCAAGGCAGCTTGCAAAGGCAAGACCCTTCGATAATCCACCGTCGGTAGAACCGTAAAATGACGCATTAACGGCTCTCCAACCCAACGTAAAATGGGCAACAGCGCCTGCAAAGTGGCTTTCGCTGTTGCGCCAGGAACCTTAAGCGGAGCTAAAGCGCGATCGAGTTGAGACCGAGCCTCCAGTTTCAACCCAAGCAGTTCATCTTCGCAATCAAGCGTCGCCAACAAGAGGCTAAACAATTTCTCGTGTACCGGATCTTCGGCCATCGACATTGGCCCCGCGGCATCATTGATCCGTCTCAGTCCCTCAATCACCTCCTCTTCCGATCCTGGGACTTCGTAGCGACCCGCCAACTCAGCGATCTCCTCATGCTGCCCTTGAGACGCTGCAACCTGCGCCTCGGCGCTGAGCAATACATCAATCGCGTGCTGCTTCTGGCGCGCAAGTTGCTGACCACCGCCCTCGAAGCGAGCGGCTAATTGCCAATCTATTCGGGCCGCTTCTAGAAGTGAAAATAAAGCGCCTAAACGGCGGGGAAAACGCTGCTGACGCAACCAACCCATGATAACCTCAAGCTGCTGCAAGGTCCCAAATAGCTGGTACCCCAACTGATGCATCAACGCCGAAAGATAGAATTCGAAGTTGCCTTCGGGATGCTCAAAACCGGCGTAAGTCTCTGGCAGAACAATCAATGTCGACGTCACGGCTTGCGCTGCGAGCCCTATCTTCTCTCCTGAATCATCCTCTGCGATCACCAATTGCTGAGTCTGACCACTGATGGCTTCGGCGAACAGCGCTAAGACTCTTTCTTGTTCGTCAAATCGCACCTGTCCCTTGAGGGCATCAAGACGATCTGTTGAGGTTGCGGAGGCCAGCTCAAAGTAGGCGAGGCCTTTGCGGCGGTCTTGCCGGTACAAGGCCATGCCTTCCTCAACCCAAGCCGAACACAAACCTGGCCTATCCAAGGGTAATTTATCGCTGACTGCTAGCATCGCTACCGCGAGTGACATCTCTCTGACTTGACTGATTAACGCTCTTAATACTTGTCCATCGCCGATACGCCTTGGGCAACCGCATAGGCCATCGATCAATCGTTCTACATCGCCTTCCGACTCGGCCAATAACAGCAATACTTGCCACCAAAGCTCAAAATGCCGGCCTGGCAAAGCATCCACGAGGGCATGACGCTTCGATAAAACCACCACAAGTGCTTGCGGGTTCACCTTAAGAAGTTCGATCAGTTCCACCTCATCGATGAGAGGTTGCGTCTCTGACAGCAAAGAGACCAGCAATTCACGATCTTGAGTCAGCAGATAGGTCGTCAGCGATCGCCAAGCTTCAAAATCAAGCGCGCCAACCTGCGATAGGCGGGTCACACCAGCCTGTAGCACTAAGGTCAATATCTGAGCAGAAAATTGGTACGTTTTCTGAACCCTCAGGCCGAGGGACTCTAGCTCGCTCAGTCGTGCGTTTCCTCGGTCGTGTTCAACGGAGACAGCAACCGCTCTCCAATACATCTTCGCAGGCTCAACACTCAGCGCAGCAAAACCCACGGCGACTCTCGCCTTTTCCATCCAACGACTCTCGTCAAGGCGGGAGACTATCTGAGGAGCAACCTCAAGCCACGCGCTAACCACCTCGTAGCCGTGCCAACCCGACTCTAGCAGGGCGACGACGATCTCATCAAACAGGCGATGTCGCTCGGGCGATAATGAAAGATCGTCGACGAGCTTGCGGTACAACAAAGCGGTGGGTTCGTGTTGATTACGAAGCTGCTCAAAAATCTCCACTCAAACAAGCTCAATCACGCAGGCGGTGTTGGAAACAGGGTCGTGGCGACCGCCGTTAAGGCTGCTTGCACCTCTGTGTCGTCTGAAACCGCTCGACAGATCGCAACATCACAGGCCCGCAATGGCTCTACGCCAGATACCATCATCTGCGCTGCATAGATCAGGAGTCGAGTGCTTACCCCCTCATCAAATCCGTGGTCTCGGAGGTTTCGCACCGCGGCTCCTAGCTCAGCCAAGCGGCCCGCCAAGGTAGACTCAATGCCGCTTTCATGTGCAATGATCTCCGTTTCCGTCGAGACCGAAGGATAATCAAAATCAATAGCAACAAACCGCTGCCGCGTGCTGGTCTTCAAATCTTTCAGAACGTTTTGATACCCCGGGTTATAAGAAATCACCAATAAAAAGTCTGGATGCGCATCCAATATTAGGCCGCGCTTTTCGATCGGCAAAATACGACGATGATCCGTCAAGGAATGAATCAAAACCGTTGAATCCTTGCGAGCTTCAACAATTTCATCCAAGTAACAGATCGAACCTTCTTTCACTGCACGGGTCAATGGCCCGTCTTGCCAGACGGTTTCATCGCCTTGAAGCAAATATCTACCCACGAGATCTGTCGCACTTAAATCCTCGTGGCAAGCAATAGTCTGCAGAGGATAGGCCAAGGCCTGTTGGGCGTCAGTCGCATGTGCACTTCGAAACAATTGGTAAGCCATATATTCGACAAACCGGGTTTTGCCGCACCCTGTAGGTCCCTTGAGCAATATAGGCAAACGTTGCTCATAAGCTGCCGTGAACAGCTCCACCTCGTCGCCTACCGGCAAATAGTAGGGCGCCGCCTCGAGTGCAGCAGTCGTACGAGTTGCGTTAATCACTGGAACCTCCCTGCCAAATCGGCGCACGCTTTTCCATAAAGGCTGCAACGCCCTCTTTGAAATCGTCGGTACGACTCATCCGACTGATCTGTTGTTCACTGAATCGCACCGAACTGGCAATATCCCGGTGTAAATCTCGATAAATCTGAAACTTCGTGACTCGAAGTGCTTCTGGTGCATTATCAGCAACCAATTGCTCCGCATAAGCTTGTACGCTCGGATTGAGCAAATCCGGCTCATGCAATGCGTTGATCATCCCCCACGCGTAGGCCTCATCACTCGAAAATCGTCTCGAGGTGAGCAATAAATCATTCGCGCGGGTTAAGCCTACCATTCGCGGCAGGAGCCAAGACAGACCAAACTCTGCAGGAAAATTTAATTTCCCATGCGCAGTGGTAAACGTTGCCCCAGGCACGGCGAATCGGATGTCCGCAAAAAGCATGAGCGCCAAACCCACACCAGCAGCAGCCCCATTGACTGACGCAATCACAGGCTTGGTCAAGCCGAAGTGAAACGCAAATGCCGCATCAAAATCCGCGCTGACGCCAAATCCGGGCGTTGCTAAAGGATCAGGGGTCCCCGGATCATATCCTCCTTTATCACTGTGTCCTTGTAACGCTTGTGCATCACCACCAACACAAAAACTCCGCCCATGGCCGGTGACTACAATCACGCGCACCTGTTGATTCGCCTCAAATTCAGCCAGCGCTTGGCGATATTCGGTGTGCATCCTGCCTGTCCAGGCATTATGACGGTGCGGTCGATGCAAGGTGATCCACCCAACCCCGCGCTCCGTTGAGCAAATAATCGTTTTAAAGTCCACTCACCCACCGCCTTGCTGCTTCCACCAAAAGGCCATCATACCCATTAAAAAAATGGTCTGCTCCCTCAATCACTTCCACTGATGATTCTCCAAAATAACTGACCAAACCGCTCACCGGGCTATAGACATCTTGATCGCCAACAACCGCCCGAGCCAATGCGGGTTGTTGATTAAGGACATCAGGGGCACATAAGGAAAGCACAGGCGCAACGAGCAGCGCTGGCTCAGACTCTGCTTCACATGCTGCCGTCAGCACCGCCGCAGCGCCGAAGGAGTAGCCAACCAAACTGTAGGGACAATCAAAGGTTTGATTTACAAAAACTTGTACTGCTTGCAGATCTTCGGCACCTTGTTGAGCGTTCCGAGTATGACCCTCGGATGCGCCGATGCCTGCAAAATTAAAATACACCAAACCGCAACCGAGCGAGCGCAGGGTCTCGCCAATCAATCGCAAGATGCGATCATGACAACTGCCGCCAAAGCTAGGGTGCGGGTGACACAAGATCATCGTGGGGCGATCACAGCTAGCTTGATAAACGAAAGCTTCGATCGCGCCTTGCGGCCCTTCAATTAACGTTTGCTGCCCGTCGTGCATGACGCTCTTCTCCTCCTTCGGCTCTGACCGCTGAATATAGTTTTCATCATCAGTACAATTCGTGCCTTGCCTTAAACAAGCCTGACCTGAGCCTACACTAGGCGCGGTAAAATATCAGGCCGCCAACGCCTTTCAACCTTTATCTACCCCTCGATTCACCCCCAATGTCGGTTTCGTGCTAGCCTCACTGTTTTACATCGAGGATCATTAACTGAAACTGTTAATCCTTTGTTTACCCCTTCTGGAGTTGTTCGGACTCCTGATTTTTACCGAATGGGTGGGTCTCGCTTTTACGCTCATAGAGTTGGTTATCACCGCCATTTTGGGCCTTGGCTTGCTGCGACAATCCGGACAAAAATTCAATGATTTGTTTCTCATCGTTAAAGAACGAGGCAACCTCGCGCCGAGGGACCTTGTCCAATCGATTGGGATGATCCTTGCCGGTTTCTGTCTCTGTATCCCTGGCTTGTTGACTGACACCGCCGGCATTTTGCTTTTGGGCGCCTCTAAACTGGTTACGCCTGTTAACCTTGATAACAGAAAGAGCAACCCTAGGTCTCAAAGGGAGACCAGACAATCCAAGGATGCTCATCAGACTACCAGAATCCTTGAGGGCGAGTTCGAAGTCACAAAAGACGATCAGTGATCAAGCAGAAACCCGAGCCTATTTTGGACCAGTCGCGTTAAAGCTTTAATACCTGTTGCGCAATGATGTTGCGTTGAATTTCGGTAGCCCCACCAGCAATGGTGTACCCCCGATGATGGAACAAAGCGCTTCCAATCATATCGATATCATCATTGAGCACCGCGGTTTGGTCCTGACGACTGTGTTGATCGAGCGGTAAACCATAAAACCCTGCCAATTCGAATAGCAACTGATCCTGTGCCTGCACCAGTTGACTACCTTGCAACTTCAGCATCGAGGGCTCTGCCCCTACCTTACCTCCGGTATCAAAATGGGCGAGCAACCGCACCGCCATTACTTCTAACCCAGTTAACCGAATCTCGAGTTCGGCCAATCGCTTCAAAAATGCGGGGTCCTGCACGACATTTTCTTGACTCTCCAACAACTGCTTTAAACGCCCCAAAATCCGTTTGTTTTCAGCAACTCTTGAAACCATCAATCGCTCATCACCAAGAATATTTTTAGCTACTGTCCATCCTTCGTTTTCCGCGCCTAACCGGTTTTCTCTGGGTACTCGTACGTTGTCAAAGAAAACTTGATTCCAGAGCCTTTTGCCATTGAAGGCATATAAGGGCTTCACTTCGATTCCGGGCAGGTCCATCGGCAGCAGTAAAAAAGAAATACCACGCTGTTTTTTAGCGTCAGGGTCGGTTCGAACCAACACGAAGATATGATCGGCTTCCTCGGCTCTCGATGTCCATATTTTGGAACCGTTCACTAGGTAGTGATCGCCTTCAATCTCTGCTCGGGTTCTGAGCCCAGCCAGGTCAGAGCCTGCTTCTGGTTCTGAGTATCCCTGACACCAACTGATCTCCGCGCTTAAAATTTTCGGCAAATAATAGGCCTTTTGAGCCTCTGTGCCATACTTAATGATCGCCGGACCCACCATGTTAAAGCCAAATCCTTGTGTCTCGGGTGCATGATGCGCCCTCAGCAATACTTCGAATTGGTGACGTCGACGCAAATTCCAGCCGGTGCCACCGTAGGCAACGGGCCAATTTGGTGCAGCCCAACCTCGTTCGGCTAAGCGCCGAGTCCAGGTGTCTTGATCCACTTTACTGACGGGCAATGAGCACTCGACTCGGCGAGCAACTGCAGCATCAAGGTTCTTTTCAAGGAAGGACCTGACCTCTTGCTCAAAAGCCAAATCCTCGTCGTTTAGCGACAATTGCATAACTCGCTCCTTTTAATCCGTCGATTTTCCTATGAACACTCGTCTGTACCCAGGCTGCATCTTCATTGAACCATTATGGATTCGACGGTTTTCGATCATGCTACGAAGCTGGAAAAGGTGCAATCGACAACAGCTTCCCGCCTCTCTCGTTTTTTGATACGGTGCAGCCTTATCCGTTATTGCTTACCTAGATGTAACCCTCTGTTCATGACCATCAAGTCTACCCTTCGTCGCCTTTGGCCTTATATCCAACAGCATGCATTGCCTTTTTGGGGCGGAATGGCGGGTTTATTGATCGCACGCCTTTTCGAGGCGGCTATTCCTTTTCTGATGAAACAAGGTATTGACGCACTGGCGAGCCCGGACACCCCTTCCTTAAACGAGATCTCAAACACGCTCGGCCCCATCGCTTTAATCATCGTACTCTGTGTTACCGCTCAAATTGTCGTGACCATATTCAGCCGAATCCTCATCAGAAGAACGGGCGTCATCGTCGCAGCGGACATGCGACACAAACTCTACGATCATCTGCAAAAGCAGGGGCCTATATTCTTTGCTCAGTATCCGGTGGGCGACTTGATGGCTCGCGCCATCAATGACATCACCCGTGTGCGGGAACTCATTGCAGGCACTTCGCGCACCACCATGGTGCTGATCTTTACCGCCACGGTAGGTTTGTCCTTTATGACCCTCTTGTCTTGGCAACTCACCCTCGCCGTCATGCTGCCCGCCCCTTTAATTACTTACTTTGCACATGTCTATGCGCAGCGAATCTATCTCGCTTCGCAGCGAACCCAAGAAGGTTTCGCCGATCTCTCGACGTTTGTTCAACAAAATTTGAATGGCATCCGTACGGTTCAAGCCATGGCTCAAGAGCACCGAGAGATCGAAAAGTTTGCAAGCAGAAACCAGGCTTTTGCTGATGACAACATCGCGCTGTTTAAGGATAGCTCAGCAATCGGGGCCATCATGCCCGTGATCGCTGCAATATCCACGATGATTATCATTGGCTACGGTTCCCATCTCTACCAGGCAGGCACCATCAGCCTAGGCACATTCACTGCCTTTTTTTCTTATCTCGCGCTCTTGTTGTGGCCAATCAGGGAAGCGGGATCAATCGTCACGCAATGGCAGAGAGGCGCATCAGGCACCGCTCGCGTATTTGAAATTCTTGATCACCCACCAGAGATCGTAGACCAACCCAATCCAACGCATCCAAAATTGACAGGCAGCATAGAATTCAAACAGGTTTCTTATCGTTTTCCGAACAAAGATCAGTATGCGATCGAAGCCTTGTCATTTTCGGTCCCCGCTGGCAAGACGCTGGCCGTCGTTGGGCGCGTGGGGTCCGGCAAGTCTACTTTATTGCGCCTTTTGGTGCGCATGTTGGAACCTGAACAGGGCGAAATTCTGCTTGACCAAACACCGATTCGAGCCTATCCCCTTCCCTATTTGCGCAAGAATGTTTGTCTTGTCTTACAAGATCCTTTTTTGTTTGCCGATAGTCTCGGGGGCAACATTGCCTATGATGACCCTGATCGAAGTCAGGAGGCGATCCTGACCTCTGCTCAGGCCGCCGCACTCAACAGCACCATCGAAGCGTTTCCGGAGGGGCTTGATACCGTACTCGGAGAGCGCGGTGTCACACTGTCTGGGGGACAAAAGCAGAGAGCCGCATTGGCTCGAGGCATTATTCGCATGAGCCCTCTCCTGATCTTAGACGATTGCTTTTCTGCCGTTGATACCGAGACTGAAGAACATATTCTGACTGAGCTCAAGTTGTTGAGAGCCGGTCTTACAACGCTGATGGTCTCGAATCGGGTTTCTACTGCACGCCATGCCGATGAAATTTTGGTGCTCGACGAGGGCAAGCAGGTCGCTTTTGGCACCCACGAAGTCTTAATGACTCAGCAAGGCCTCTATCGCGATCTCGCCCACGCTCAGCAAATGACTGAGGAAGGACCCCAGTGACCGCTAAGAAACAGCAAAGCCCAATCGACCCTCGACAGCCAGCGCTGCGTGATCACGGAGTCTTTGATGCTGAGATTTCTTATAAAGCCCCGACGTTGTCCGAATTTGTCCGGCTTCTTGCCTGGGCAATACCGCATCGCCAGCAAGCGCTCTATTCCTTAATTTTGGTGCTATTTGCATCGTTTTTAGCCATCTTGCTACCGGTGATTGTATCGCGGGTCATTATTGATGGGCTGTTAATTCAGGACGCTACGCTGACTATGCCAGACCTGGGTATGAGTTCTCTGGTGGCGAGCATTTCAGATCGATTGGGCCTTTCGGTCTTGGCTTCTGCCCTCTTACTGTATGGCATCTTGACGCTTGTTTGTCACAGCGCTTATCACCTACACCGGATAACCCTCGCTCGAACCGTGATGTTCGCGCTAAGAGACCTGCGCCTTGCCCTATTCAGCCACATAGAGCGCCTGCCCAGCACCTTTTTCGATAAAGTTGCCGTTGGTCGGGTCATGACTCGTGTAACCAATGATGTACAGGCGCTCTTTGACATGCTGATGGGGATCGGCATGTTGATTGGCGAGTTTGTGCCGTTCCTCATCGCCCTTGGTCTGATGCTGGCGATTAGTGCCGAATTGACCGGCTACTTACTGATCGCTATCCCAGTGTTTGCCGTTCTGACCTATTTCTTTCGCATGGCCACGCGAATAGTCTATCGCCAGATTCGCACGAGCGTCTCGCAACTCAACCAAAATTTGCAGGAGAATCTCAGCGGCATACAAGTGGTACAACTGAGCAACCGAGAGCGTCGCAATCTCGCAACCTATCAAGCCATCAACGATCGCAATCAGCGTCAAGAAATTACTGCAGTTTCAATGGAAACCGGCTATGGCGCATTTATGGACAACATGGTCAATATGGCATTAGCGGCGATATTATGGATCGGAGGAGGAGAAGTGATTCAAGCTCAGATATCTCTGGGTAGTCTCATTTTGTTCACTCAATTCGTTGACATGTTTATCAGGCCGATACGGGTATTGGGTCAGCAGTACAATGTGATATTTCGAGCCATGGCGAGCGCCGAGCGAATATTTCAGGCGCTCGATTGGGACGAGCAATTGCACGAGCCTACGCATCCACTACCCTTACCTCCACGGTTTCGCGGGAAAGTTGAATTCAGAGATCTGAGCTTTGGTTACGAGCCAGGATTGCCTGTTATTAAACATTTTTCTTTGACCATAGCACCGGGTGAGAAGGTTGCGATTGTGGGTCCTACAGGCTCAGGAAAAAGCACTCTAATACGTTTATTATCAAGAAGTTACGACTTTAATCGCAACTCGATTTTTATTGACGACCTCGATCTTACCGATCTTTCTTCGGATGCGGTGAGAGACAGAATTGGCGTAGTGCTGCAAGATTTCCATATCTTCGCGGGAACCGTCCTTGAGAATATTCAGTTGGGTGATCCGCGGATTTCAAGAGCAGCTGCGGAACAAGCTGCGGCCTGGGTTAACGCCGACCAGTTTATCAACGCCTTGCCTGAGGGCTTTGATACGCTATTGAATGAACGTGGACAAAATTTATCTCAGGGACAACGGCAACTGTTGGCATTTGCGAGAGTGCTCGTTCGAGATCCAGAAATTTTGATTCTCGATGAAGCCACAGCCAGCATTGACACCGAAACGGAGCAGACCATTCAGACCGCTTTGCAGCAGCTCACTCGAGGCAGAACATCCATTTTAATCGCGCACCGCCTACAGACCATTCAAGAAGCCGACCGAATCGTGGTGTTAAAGCGTGGCGAATTGAAAGAAGTGGGTAGCCATGAGGCATTGATGGCCAGCCGCGGCATCTACTACACTCTCAACCAATTACAGTTTCAGACCCTCGAGACCTTGAGCTAATCTATCGGCAGGACACAAACAGGCGCAGGTATCTCGACCGACGTGGCGCGCTCCCATTCGGGCATTCCGCGGCTATCCCTAGTCGTAAAAACCACCTGATTGTCATCTCGAGATGCAACCATCAACGCACCCTCATCCATCCAAAAATGTCGGGGATGCGGCCCTACCCTAAACCCCTGTCGACGGCCGCGTTCCTGACCCAACAATCCGATTCGCACAATCGAATCCACACCCCTGTTACTGACCCAGAGCGCAGAATGCGTGGAATCCAGATAAATTTCAGCAGCCTCACTGAAGCCCTCAGTATCGGGTGGTAGGCAACTGCCGATCCGCATCACCCCACCTGGATCAGGCCGATTCAAATCTAACTGGAAGACTTCATTGGATAATTCTGCGACCACGAACAACTGAGCATTGTTGAAATCGATAACCGCATGTCGGGGCCCGGTTTCAGCAGGCAATTGCCAGATCCCGAGCCGCTCCGCGGAGAGGACTTCGGCACCCTCAAGGGCATAGAGGACGACTTGATCTGTCCCAAGGTCGCACACGACAAACCTACGATCGTCGATGAAATGGGCTGCGTGCACATGGGCCGCCTGCTGCCGAGCATGATGCCTGCCGACACCATCGCGGATTTTATGATACAGCGTCCGGTGATCCACAAAGTACCATTCAGAGCAAGGCATGCCATCCGCATCGAGCCGAAGCAAACTAAAACTGCCACTACTATAATGGCTTACCACCAGCACCCTGGCATCCTTCGAAAGTTCAACATGACAGGAATCGAGGCTGAGGGTGGGCCGTTCAAAAAAACGCTGCCAAATGCCGCTGGGACTCCGCATAAGACCCACCAATTGGCTACCAGGGTCACTACCAATCTCGCAAACCACATAAGCCAGCGGGTGATGGGGATGGCGCACCAGAAATGAAGGGTTGATAAGTTCACTGACAGGCTGACAAGTTAGGCTGTTGCCTTGACCATCCTGCTTGATCTGATAAACCCCACGCGAGTTCGAATCGTCTGTATAGGTACCGATCAAGAATTCCATGTCATAATCGTACCACGAACCCGGGGCCTTACTATGCTCCCACACCGACTCTTCGCCTAACGACTCCTACGTCGCTCGGAACCCTGCTCATGCTCGATCAAACCCTCCGAACCAAGATTGACCCCTACCTCGATCGCATCGCCACGAAGGTGATCCCCTGGGGTATTACGCCCAATCAGATCACAGGATTCGGGTTTTTGTTGGGATTGACCAGCATGGCCGCCATCAGCTTTGACATGATGCACCTTGCGCTTGCCCTGTTTCTCGGCAATCGTATATGCGATGGTTTAGATGGCAGTCTGGCACGCCAGAAAGAACCAAGTGCGGCTGGCGCCTACCTTGATATTGTGTTCGATTTCATCATCTACGCGGGCCTAGTCTTCGCGTTTGCGATCAGAGATCCGGAAGTTGCTCAAATAGCTGCCTTTGCCATTTTCAGTTTTGTCGGCAGTGGTAGCAGCTTTTTAGCGATGGCTATTTTTGCTCACCAATACCCTATGGCTAACACCAACGAAACCCGTAAAGGCTTTCATTATCTCGCTGGCCTGACCGAAGGATTTGAGACAATGCTGTTCATTGTCATCATTTTGTTGATTCCCAGCTGGTTCCAAGGTCTTGGACTGATTTTTGGCATCCTCTGTTGGATCACCACCGTCCAGCGAGTCTCTATGAGTTACCGGCACCTCCGCAGCGCTGATCATGGATGATCAGTTTCAGTCAATTTTCAGTACGCGTCGTCTTGGTAATGCTGTGACTACGAGTGCTGGTAAACCGAATACTGCTACAACAGGAGAAGACACCACTGTCGATCCAGATCTGGGACCCCAGTCATGATTCAACGACTGCTCTCTCTGGCTGGTCCGATTATCCTAGCCAACCTTGCCAGCCCCCTGTTGGGCCTCGTCGATACTGCCGTCATTGGTCAGCTCGGTGACGTGGTGTTGCTTGGGGCCCTAGCTCTGGCGACTATGATCTTTAATTTTATTTTTTGGGGATTTGGCTTTCTTCGAATGGGCACAACAGCCCTAGTCGCTCAAGCTAAAGGCCGCAAGGACAATCAGGCTGCAACGGATGTCCTGATGCGATCTCTACTGCTAGCCAGCTTATTGGGCATTACCTTGTGGCTTATCCAGCAACCCCTGCACGCACTCGTTTTTTCTTTAACGGGCGCCAGCCAAGCGGTTGAAGCAGCAACCTCAACCTATTATCAAATCCGGATATGGGGCGCACCCATTCACCTCATGATTTTGGCCATTATGGGATACCTACTGGGCCAGCAACGAACCCGTCAAGTGCTATTACTCCAAGTCATCCTCAATGGCAGCAACATCATTTTCGATCTCGTGTTCGTCGTGTTCCTTAACTGGTCCGTTGCAGGGGTTGCTGCAGCGACACTGCTCGCAGAGGTCATCACCCTCTTTCTTGCTTTTTCCATCGTGTTTCAGCCCCTGCTATCCCCCCGTGCACAGCTTTTCAACGCACGCCTCCTCGACTGGCCCAGCTTAAAGACAATGCTATCAATTCATCGCGATATCATGATTCGAACATTATGCCTTATCTTTGCGTTCGCTTGGTTCACAGACAGCGGCGCACGCCTCGGCGATGATTTTTTGGCGGCGAACCTACTGCTCATGCAATTCGTGACTTTTTCAGCGTTTTTTATTGATGGCTTCGCCATGGCCGGCGAGTCACTGATCGGCGAGGCGCATGGTCAAGCCAATCCAACCTCGATTCAAACGGTCATTCGCGCCGTGTTTTTGTCAGGCGCTGGTATTGCGAGCCTGCTAACGTTGGGTTTCTTCTTATTTAGCGCCCCGATCCTACATCTGCTCACCACTAACCGAGAGATTGTAGAGGTCGCCCTTGAACACCAGATATGGATGCTGTTGACGCCACTCATATCGTTTCCAGCATATATCTACGACGGCCTATTCATTGGCGCAACGAAGACCCGCGAAATGCGAAACGCCATGCTAATTGCCTTGGCTGTGTATCTGATTACCTGGTTCCTGACTCAAAGCCTTTTGAACCATGGCCTTTGGCTGGCACTCATGATTTACTATGTCGCACGGGCCAGCTCACTGGCTTATTATCACCTTACGTTGTACCGATTTCATTCATCTCACGAGACATAGAGGAGCGCGTTTATGAAAATTTCGACACTGATGAGTTACGCCCACGGTTTTGGCGGCGCTACCCAAGAGATTGTGGAACTTGAAAAAGCTGGGCTTGATGTGGTTTGGGTGCCCGAGGCCTATTCCTTCGACGCGGCAAGCGCCATGGGCTATCTGGCCGCCAAAACTCAACGTGTAACGATCGCCAGTGGCATTTTGAATATCTACAGCCGAACCCCATCGCTGCTTGCAATGACCGCTGCAGGTATCGATGAGCTCTCCGATGGGCGCTGTATGCTAGGGCTTGGAGCTTCGGGACCTCAAGTCATCGAAGGTTTCCATGGGGTACCGTATGATGCGCCCATGACTCGGATTCGAGAAATCGTCGACATCTGTCGAGATATCTGGCGACGGGAGAACAAGCTCAACTATCAAGGGAAAAAATATCAAATACCCCTACCCAAAGACCAAGGTACCGGCTTAGGTATTCCGCTTAAGATCATCAACCATCCTTATCGAGAGGAAATCCCAATCGCCCTTGCCACGCTCGGCGAGAAAAGCGTCGAAATGACCGCAGAGCTCGCCGATGCTTGGCTACCAGCGTTCTTTATGGCAGAAGGTGCCGATGCCGTCTGGGGAGACGCACTTCGACGCGGTCAAAGTAAACGTGATCCCGGGCGCCCTCCCTTGGATATCTACGCTGGCGGCGCAGTTGCGGTAGGAGAAAACCTTGAGTCTTACCGAGATATGTCTCGATCGGGGATCGCGCTGTACGTCGGCGGTATGGGAGCAAAAGAGAAAAACTTCTACAACCAAGTCTTTCGAAAGTACGGTTATGAGGAAGAGGCAGAAACCATTCAATCCCTTTACCTTGCGGGCAGAAAATCCGAGGCAGAGGCTGCTATTCCTCAGTCTTATTTAGATGCAACTTCTTTGGTGGGCTCTAAAGGATTTGTTAAAGACCGCCTTACTGCCCTAAAAGAGCACGGTGTGACGTCTTTGAATGTTTCCTTTTTAGGCACGACCAGCCAGGAACGGGTCGCGCATTGTGATGCCTTGAAAAATATCATCGAAACCCTCTAACAAGGGACAGTTTTGAATCACTCGCTGGCGATAAGGTCAAAGAGATGGTGAAGGCTCAGTCAGAGAAGCAGCTCAGCCTGTTATCGGGGTTTGCAGCAGAACTCATTGAGCAATTCACCACGGACGATATTATCTGGCTGATCATCGACCGCATCATCAGCGCGCTCGATTTTGAAGATTGTGTGATTTATCTGTTGCCCACCGGAAGTGACGTGCTCGTCCAGAGGGCCGCCTTTGGCGATAAACAACTTCCTGATCGAACCATCAAAGATCCCATTCAAATTCCCCTAGGGGAAGGTATCGTGGGCACGGCTGCTCTGCAGCAAAAAACTATTCGAGTTAAGGATGCTTCGCTCGATCGACGATACATTCTCGATGATATGGCACGAGCCTCGGAACTGGCTGTACCCATCGTGTTTGAGAATCGCACCCTTGGCGTCATCGACTCGGAAAACGTAAAACCTGATTTTTTCTCCGAGAGCGACGAAACCTTCCTCTCGACTATCGCCAATATGACCGCAGCACGCCTCGCCGAGGTACTAAGGCGGGAACAAGTCGACCAGACTGAAGCGAACTTGAGGGCTGTTATTTTCAAAAGACCCAGCGATGACGGAAGTCAAGGCCTCAGCGAGGTTTCCGTCTCTAGCCGACTGAGTCATGATCTTAAAACCCCGCTTAACGCCATCATGGGCATGACCCAGCTGCTGATTGAAGAGTCTTCCGACGAGAATCTTCGCGAGCCTTTAAGCATTGTGCAACGAGCAGCAGGCGATCTTAGCGCCACCGTCGACAACCTGCTCGGGTGGTTAAGTCCAAGCACAGAGACACCACCCAATGGCGAATCGGGCATCCAGGTGCGCAACTTTATTTTTGATATCGTTGATCGCCTAACGGCTCATCAAGCCACGACCATTGAATGCTCCATTGATGATGTCCCCAACTATTTAGACTTCCGCGCAACTGCGTATGAGCAGATCCTGCGCCAACTGATCACCCATGGCTTGTCTTTTGGCACCGATAGTCCTGCAGCGCTATCGGTGCAATTGATAGAACTCGATCGCGAATTTGGACTGTTATTTGGGCTCAATCTGCGGGCTGACCAGAGGACGGTTCTGCGCCTAAGCCAAGTCTTTGAGGTGGACAATGATCCTGATCGGTTTAACAGCTCTGCAAATGCTGATATTCAAGGACTTCTGAATGCCAAGGCCTTGGCAGAGCGGATCGGCGGTAACCTTACGCTGGCTGTGGACACCAGCGATGCCCTATCGTTTCAATTGACTTTACCTGTGAGATCGCCGATGCGTTGAACTAATCCCTGCTACCCAGACCGTGAAGATAGACTTGAGACGACCGTCTGAACTCCCACTGCTGCGCTAGAGAAATCTCATCTTGTTCCGGGCCCCACTGACTCCGTCTCGATGATCTTTTTAACTTTCTACTACGTACCAACCGCTTATTCTTACCCACGGACAATCCCATGTTACGTTTATTGGCGTTAGCTGCTCACTTTAGCCCGTTTAATCCCGGGCCATTCGATCCAGAGGTCGTACAGCTTTTAAATGGTTACTTCGAACCCCAACCGTCAGCGCACGCAGATCCCGCGATACGGCCAGCGTCAGACCTAGCAGACGCCCCCGAACCCATCGATCAAGCGGCCTAGGTAGCCATCGGCCGACAGGCTCCTCACCTAAGCCCCAGATTTCCGCCCTTTACAGACGCCTTGAAACGGGCGGCTGGTAGCGCAGGGCCCCCTAGTGGCCCTAACGCTTGCATGGGTCTTACCATCACGATATAAAACGGCTTCGCGAGGCCGTTTATTTGAAAACTCCAACACCAGCCGATTCCCGCTGGGCGATGTATCGATCGCTCGCGTTACCGGTATATTTACCATCCTTTCTGATGTCAATCGGTCAGGGTATCGCTCTGCTGATCGTTCCGTT
>NZGC01000040.1 GCA_002689445.1 Gammaproteobacteria bacterium | reverse complement strand
CAGGTGGCTTGATCGCCAACGACATCGGCCATCGGTAGGGATTGGCAGGCTACCTCTTTCAACCTTTGGGAGAGCCGCCCTTGGGCTAACGTTTTTTTTGATGGCATCGCTTAAGTTATCTCTGGTTCAGGCTATCTGTTAGCGCTGCTCGAAATTGCGGAGCAGCAATTTCGATCAAAGCGTGAGCGCGCTCCAGCACGGGAAGCCCGGTTAACTGCGCAACACCGTATTCGGTGACCACCCTATCGACATCGGTCCTTAAAGCCGTGACAACACTCACCTTGGGCACTATTCGAGACACCGAGCCGCCTCGCGCGGTGGCGGTCATTGCGATGATCGAGCGACCACCCTTGGAGCCTTTTGCTGATCGCATAAAGTCGACTGAGCCCCCGGTTCCCGAAATTTGCCGACCCCCAGCGAACTCGGCGTTAACCTGCCCCATCAGATCAACTTCGACTGCAGAATTAATCGAAACAAACTGATGAATGTCCCGTATCACGGACGCCTCGTGCGTGTAATCAGCTGATCGAAAAACAACTTCAGGGGTTTCTGCAAGCCAGTCAAACAGTGCAGGTTCACCGAGAGCCATACCCGTCACATGACGACCCTTATCTCGAGTCTTCCGAAGGCCCGTGACATTGCCCGCTTGGATCAAGCTCTGTCCGCCCGCATCGATCAATCCACCATGCAGACCCAAATCGTTCTTGTCAGTGAGTTGGGACAAAATCGCCCCTGGAATCGCACCGATTCCAGTTTGTAGACAATCGCCATCTTCGATCAGAGCCGCTACACGACGACCGATTTCAATGGCAGTTGAATCTGCTGTCGCGCTGTTGAGTTGCGCCAACGGCACATCGGATTCAATGATTAAGTCAATGCTTGCAGGATCAATCGCGACGCCTCCCGCTGGCGCATAAAAACTATGATTCAACTCAAGAACCACGACCGCGCTACCCAAGAGCGCATCAGCGAAATCGACATTCGGACCCAAACGCAGCACTCCGTTTCGATCATAAGCCCCCTGCAACAGGCAGATATCAACGTTTTTACTGAGATGGTCGAAAACCCATCGCATTTGCATGGGTACAAACTGGACACGTTCAGGATCGGCGGCTTTTTGTAACGTCGGCGACATAAAATAGGTCTCAATCCGTGCGGAGTCGTTCCACGCGGTAAAGTCCGTCACATTGAGACCTGGTAAAGGAAACTGCAGAAAAGTTAGGTCATCGGGGAGCCTGGCTTCAGAAAGGGCTGTTACGATTCCTCGAGGCTCATTGCTGCTACCGGCCACATAGACTCTCATCCCCGGTGCTAGCAATTTCAATAGCGCTGTTAGGTCCAACTCTCACCCCCGTTTCCTACGATCTGCTGCTGCACCCAACATCAGTCGCTGGATTGCTCAAACTATTGTTCCAATTGTCAACGCCATCCTACCAAAAGCTGACGGATCAGTCGCACCCTCGGCTAAGGGTCAATGGGCTTTCGCTGGCAACTTGTCACCGACGACTGAAGCCACTCATACGTTTACCTTTTGCTCGCCTTTCCTTTGATCGTCAATCGAGTCCGTCGTTGGTATCGGGTCAAATCTAGCAGCAAGCCGATCTTGAATCGGCTGTACTCTTGCTGGCTCGATGGTGTGTCTCGTCCGCTGGCCGAGTTCGTTGACATCATTGCCTTTCAATCGAGACTCCCTTGGTATCAGCAAAGGTATCAGCACAACTGAGGCGCTCGCAGCCATCTGCACCAAGTCACCCTCTAGGACCACGCGTGGACTCTCTGGCCGACCCAACGCCCCACCGTGACCATTGGCGTGGGAACCAGCATCCTGCTACGCTCACTTATCGCAATCATAGTGTTCGACGCAGATGGTTTTCTACACACGTCACTTCAACAAAAACTGGTTCGTCGCCACCATCGCTGGGATATTGCTTCTTCTGCAAAGCTGCGAGTCTCCAGACGTCACCAAAGACGAGCTTGAACAACGCCGTCCTGCCTATGTCTATGAAGTAAAGTCAAAAACTGACCAGCGAAAGCACAGTTTTGTGGGTAAAGTCGATGCTAAACAGCGCGTCGATTTGTCTTTTGAGGTCGCTGGAAGACTCACCCAACTACCCCTTCGACCTGGTGTTTTCGTTCAGGCAGGCACCCTAATCGCAGAACTCTCAAGCGAACCCTTTGCCCTCGCGCTTGAAGCTGCCAGCGCTCAACAGGCGCTGGCTCAGTCTGACTTGCGCCGCAAGCGAGACTTATTGCGCGAAGGGGCCGTTTCCCCAGCGCTGGTCGATGATGCGGTTCAAATGCTCAGATTAAGAGATGCACAGCTCGCGCAAGCGAATAAAGCACTCTCGGATTCTCGCTTATACGCGCCCTTCGACGCACACTTAGCGTATCGTTACCTCGACAATCATATGATGGTACAACCGGGGCAACCGATTGTTCGTCTACACGACCTTGGCGAACTGTTTATCCGCATCAGCGTGCCAGAAAAATTGTTCGCGGCACTTAACCAAGCCGGTATAGATCTCTTTGCCACCTTCGATGTTACTGGGGATCAGCAATTTCCACTGCGACTGCAGGAATATGAGGGTGAAGCCGGGGACATTGCCCAAACTTATGCCGTCACTCTCGCGATGCCCCCTGTTCCAGGCATCCAACTACTGCCCGGGATGAACACTACCGTTATCGCTCAACGCCAGGACCTCGTTCCCAGTCTATGGGTCCCGAGTGAAGCATTGGTGAGCGACCCAGAGGGTAATTTCCTGGTTTGGGTGGTCACAGAGGGCGACGGACTTGTCACCTCCCGACGGGTGCAGATTGGTACCGCAGATGATGAGGGTGTGCGCATCGAATCCGGTGTATCCGAGGGAGAAACGATTGTCACTGCCGGAGCGCAACAGTTAAGGCCTGGCATGCGTATCCGACCCATTATTGAAGCCCCGTTATGAACCTCGCGGTAACCCATTGATTAAGCAAAGCACAATCGCACGTTGGGCGATGGATTATCCGCTCTATCCCTGCATCATCGCCTTAGTTTGTTTATTTGGGGGTTGGTGGGGTATTGAAACAGTGGGTCGTCTCGAAGACCCACCCTTTCCAATGAACTATGCCTACATCATCACCACCTATCCAGGCGCTTCTGCTGAAGAGGTCTCGAACGAGGTGACCGATGTCATTGAGGCCGCCCTTCAAGAATTGCCCTATCTCGAGAAAATGATTTCAAAATCAGTTCCTGGACGTTCTGAGGTTCAGGTTGAAATCTCCGAGCAATTCAACAAAGCCGAGTTACCTCAAATCTGGGACGAGCTTCGACGTCGAATTCGAGAGGCCGAGCTGCGCCTGCCCGCCAGTGCGGGCACACCGTTGGTCGAGGACGACTTTGGCGATGTCTTTGGAATCTATTATGCCGTCGAGACCGAAGGCCAAAGTCCTAAACAGATCAAACAATTATCAAAGAAACTCTCCAATCATCTACTCAGCATTGACGGCGTAGGAAAAATTCAAGTGACCGGCTTGCCGCTGGAGGCCGTCTATCTTGAAATCGATCACGATACCTTGGTAAGAATGGGGCTGCCGCTTGAACAAGTATTGGGCGCCATTGCGACACAAACGGGAGTCGCCAGCGAGGCCTCCATTATGGTCGAGGGTAGACGAGCCGGACTATCACTAGAGAGCCATTTTTCTTCCATAGCCGCTCTCGAATCGATCAAGCTGGGACGTCCCGGGGGCACCGAAATTTTAAACCTAGGTGATGTTGCAACCCTTCGACGCGAACCGATTGAAATTCCTTATGAGCGAGTTCGCTTCAATGGCAGACCCGTATTTACACTTGGGGTTTCTGTTAAAGACGGCGAGAACGTAGTTGACGTCGGAGAAAATGTCGACCGGGCGATTCAAACAGTTTCCCTTAGTTTGCCCTTAGGAACAGCTTTCCATCCCATTTACCGGCAACATAAGATCGTCGAAGCGTCGATCAGCACTTTTTTGCGTAATTTACTGATGAGCATCGCGACCGTCATCGCTGCCCTGTGCGTGTTTATGGGATGGCGCGCAGGAACCGTGGTTGGCAGCATTTTGTTGCTCACGGTGATGGGGACTCTGATGGTGATGGCAATTGCCAACATCGAACTCCAGCGTATTTCTTTAGGCGCCTTGATGATCGCCATGGGCATGTTGGTAGACAATGCCATTGTCGTGGTCGAGGGCATGGTTATCGGCGTACAGCGGGGTTTAACGGCTCGAGCGTCAGCAGAGGCTGCAGTCTCCCGAACACAATTTCCGTTACTCGGGGCAACAGTCATCGGCATTCTTGCGTTTGCTCCTATTGGCCTATCAGAAGACGCTACAGGGCATTTTCTGTCCTCCTTGTTTCAAGTCGTGGGCATCTCCCTGCTCCTCAGCTGGATCTTGGCCATTATCCTCGCGCCGCTGCTCGGCAGTCGTATCTTGAAACCTGGGCCAGCTAAATCAGAAGCAGAAATCTACCAGGGTTGGGGTTACGCGCCCTATCGGCGGATCATTAACCTTGGACTCCGGCAAGCATGGCTCGGCATGCTTCTCATTGTTGCCATCACCGGTGCTTGCATTTGGGGCTTTGGCTTGGTGAAACAGAGCTTCTTTCCCACCAATAACACACCCATTTACTTTATCGATTTTTATCTGCCTCAAGGCACCAGTATTGATGCTACCGAGCAAGCTGTGGCCGGCTTAGAACGGGATCTTGAAGCGTTAGAGAGCGTAACCAACATCACCACTTTTGTGGGCAGGGGCCCCGGCCGGTTTGCAGCAACCATTCAACCAGAGCAACCCAATTCTGCCTATAGCCACTTACTGGTTGAGGTGAGTCGTGTGACGGCCATGGAGCAGGCAATGGCCAGCACTCGGCGAATCGTCTCGGAGGGCTATCCTAATGCTCAAATACAAGTACGCCGGAGCGAATTCAGTCCCAGCGGGCCCTTTAAAATGGAAGCACGATTTACCGGCCCAGACACTGCAACGTTACGACACCTAGGCGCCAGCGTTCTCTCGATTTTTGCCAACCACGGACATCGAGATTTGCAGCTGGACTGGCGTCAGCCTGCCCTTAAGTTGACTCCAACTTTCAACGATAGCCAGGCCGCTCGCGCCCTAGTATCGCGGCAAGATCTTGCTGCCGCCCTAAGCTTTGCTACGGAAGGCATCCCGGTAGGCGTATTTCGAGACGAGGACATCGTCCTACCCATTATTGCGCGAGCACCCTATGAAGAAAGAACCGATATGCAACGTGTCCTCGACCGAACCGTCTGGAGTCAAGGCCTCAACACCTACATCCCGATGCGACAAGTGGTTGACAGCTTCGATCTGACCGGTGAGGAAACCTTGATCTATCGACGAGACCGAGTTCCTATGCTTACCGCCCGCTCCAATCATCCTTTAGGCACTAACTTTGATGCCGAGTTCGCTAAAGTTCGCCCGCTTGTGGAGGACCTTCAATTACCGATTGGCTATCACCTAACCTGGGGTGGAGAGTATGAAGGGAGCCAGGAAGCCCGTGAAACTTTGAGCCAGCGAATTCCTATCACCTTCGGCATCATGTTCTTTGTCACCGTGTTGTTATTCGGCAAACTGAAACAGCCCATCATTATTTGGCTGACTGTGCCTATGACGGTTTGTGGCGTTGTGATCAGTCTTCTGGTGACGGATCTTTCGTTTACCTTCCCTTCGTTTCTTGGGTTTCTCAGTCTTTCAGGCATGCTGATCAAAAACTGTGTGGTATTGGTCGATGAGATCGACAAGCGCGTTGCTGAGCAAGGTTTAACCCAAGCTGCGATCATCAGCGCTAGCGTTAGCCGACTCAGACCTGTCGTATTGGCAGCCGGCACCACGATCGTTGGTATGACACCTTTGCTGAGCGACGCATTCTTTTTAGAGATGGCGGTCTGTATTATGGGCGGACTGGCTTTCTCAACCATCTTGATCATGTTTGCAATCCCGCTGCTCTATTGGCTGATCAGACCCAGTGCACCGTCGGCCGCTTTAACCACCTAAAAGCCGCTTTTTAAGCAACCCCGAGGCCCTCCTCACCGACTTTTCAGTGCCATCACAACATTTTGGGTCTTGAGCCAGACGCATACGTGTTCCCTTATCCCTCTCCTTAGCCCTTAGTTTGATCGAACCGCGCCTTCAACACAGGACCCAGGTTCGGGTTAGTCAACCGAACTCACTGGCCGGTTGCTTTCTGAGGTTGGCTCGCCCCTGAAATCTCGCTTTTGAGCCCTACAACCTGCTCGCCGGCGCGCTATCGACGGCCTCTTGGCATCAAAGATGGTAGACTCAGCCCTCTAATCCAGCGAGTCAATCCATGATGGGACCCAAAGACTGTTTTAATCCGGAATTGTTGGCAGGCAAGTTAGCGCTGGTGACGGGCGGCGGAACGGGTATCGGTCGCGCGACGGCATTTGCCCTCGCGCGAGCCGGGGCTGACTTGATTCTTGCAGCAAGACAGCAACCACCCCTCACCGAGACCGCTGCCGCCATCAACGCAGAAACCGGTCGCTCGGTAGAGGTTATGCCGGTAGACATTCGAGATTTAACGACGGTATCGGCTTTGGCTAAGCAAATCTCAGACCGCTGGGGACAGGTCGATATTCTCGTTAACAATGCCGGGGGCCAATTTCCCCAGGCTGCGGCGGATTACAGTCCCAATGGTTGGCGAACCATCATTGATCTCAATCTGAATGGCACCTGGAACATGACTCAAGCCATTGGCAAGCAAATGCTCAATGGTCAGGGCGGCGTCATTTGCAATATCACCATGACCGTCGGCCGAGGCAACCCGGGCATTGCGCATTCTGGCGCTGCTCGGGCGGGCGTCGGCGAGTTAACGCGTAGCTTATCCTACGAATGGGGCCCCAAAGTCAGGATTAACTGTCTTGGCCCGGGTGCAATCGTCACTCCTGGCATGGAATCGACGTACGACGACGACGTTTTAGCCGATATTGGTGAGACCCCAATCCCGCAGCCCGGGACCCCCGAGGACATCGCCAACGGCGTGGTATTTTTGGTTTCGCCCGCCGGTCGTTTCATCACCGGAGAGACCTTGATGATCGACGGAGGCGTCTCCCGCTATGGATCGAATCAAGCGTTGAAGCCATCTGACTTCCCGCATCGGCGAACCCTCGGCCCTGATTGGAGCTAGCTTAGCTGTAGCGCACCTCGGTGACAGAATCGGTTGCGCCCTCAGCGACGCATTGCGCGGCCCAGGCCAGATCGGTCAGATAGGTCTCTACCACCGACTGATGAAAAGGCGACAGCATCAAATGCAGAGCTTTGGGTGCTGTGCATAAGCTGGTCACCCAACCCCGCTCATAGAGCTTTTTGTAGATGGCAAAGACATTAAGCCCCGGGTGTGAGAAGGCAAGAATGCCCAACTGAGGCTCCCCCAACACCTGAAAACCGAGTTCAGTCACCCCTTCGGCGATCGCAGCTCGCGCTTCGGTCACGCGCTGTTGCTTTGCCCGATACCCTTCGATGCCCAAATATTGCATCACGGCCCATGCAGAGGCAATGGCGCCCCCTGGACGGGTTCCCGCCAAAGTCGGTGTGACCATTCGGCCGGCAGGCCAATCACTGTGATCGAAAATCATAAAGTCTCGATACTCAGCTGCTCGGTAAAATACAGTGCTCGCGCCCTTGGCACAGTAACCATACTTATGGAGATCCGCCGATACCGAGCGAACACCCTCGCAACTAAAATCGAAGGGTGGCAACTCGACGCCATTCATTCGAACAAAGGGAGCCAAATACCCTCCCACACAGGCATCGACATGCAACCATAGATCGTTCGCTAACGCCGCATCGCTCAATGCTTGAATAGGATCAATCAACCCGTAAGGAAAACTCGGGGCAGACCCAACCAACATAATGGTTGAAGCATCGACCACGTGAACCATCGCTGCAACATCTGCTAAATAATCGGCACCAACCGGGACTCGGCGAACCTCAAGGGACATCAAGGATGCCGCTTTATCAAACGCTGGGTGAGCGGAATAAGGCATCACCAAATTGTAAGGCTCTTGCTTACCTTGACTTCGCGCGAAATCCCGAGCGGCTTTAACGGCCATGGTGATCGAGTCGGTCCCCCCTGACGTGATATGGCCTACCGCCCCGGCCGGGGCGTTCAACAGAGACAGCCCCATCTGGACCACTTCTGATTCCATTCGCTGTAAGGATGGAAATGCAGCAGGCCCGAGGCCATTTTCGGACATATACATGAGGTAACTCTGTTGCTGCACTTGGATGACATCATCACCCGCGTTAAATACATAAACGGCTGTCTTGCCCTGTCTCCACTGAACGTCGCCTTGGCCCCGAGACTTTAATTCCTCCTTGATCACATCAAAGCTTCGGCCTTTGAGCGGCATACTCAAGGGCACAGCCGTCTTTGCTGTCGTCGACATTGCGGTCTCCTACTCGAGAAAGGGTTCCTCACACGGTACCGGCCGATGCTTCGACGTGCAATGATTCTGAAGCAGAATTTGCCTCGCCTCGTCTTACCGTCAACCTTTAACCGCTTCCAACCTATGTGCTAATCACGAAAGTCAATGCTAGGCAAAACCATGAATTTGGCTTAGCGTTAGTAAAACAGACTTGCAGTTAAACTTTATGGCCTTACCCTCTATGGATTCTAACGAGCTGACTCGCCAGGCCCCTTTACTTCTGGCGGCCTGCGTTGGCGTGATTTGTAGCTCCATTGTCCTACCTTTTTATACCATGGGTTTGTTCGTCGGTCCGGTCACAGAGACCTTCGGCTGGTCTCGATCAGAATTCCAATTATCATTACTGTTCAGCACGGGTTTTGGCGTGGTTACCTCGCCTCTCGTCGGTTGGTTGATTCATCGCTTCGGTCCCCGACCGGTTGCTCTCTTTGGCATCGTAGGACTGAGTCTCGCTTTCTTGATGCCCGCTCTGACAACCGGTACCCTCTGGCAATTTTATCTCGCCTACAGCGCGATGGCTTTTCTCGGCGCCGGTACGATACCCGTGACCTGGACCACCGCTGTCACTGCGAATTTTCATATCCATCGAGGTCTTGCTTTAGGACTGGTGCTTTCTGGCACCGGATTATGCGCGGTGCTCGTACCCCCTGTTATTGCAGCGGTGATGGCTGAATATGGCTGGCGGATGGGGTATGTCGCGCTTGCCCTGATACCGCTTTTCATCGCCGGCCCTATCGTGTTCACGTTCTTTAGGCCCGCTCCGATCGCGTCGGAGACTGACCCAAGCAGTGCCACCCAAAGCTGGGGGCTTACCTTGTCTGATGCCATGAAACGGTATCGCTTCTGGGTGTTGCTCGGGTCGATATTTTTAGTCTATATCGCGCAGTCAGGGTTGGTACCCAACCTGATTCCAGCCTTAACGGATACCGGCATTTCGCCTACCGATGCAGCCCAAACGATGAGTCTGTTTGGGGCGGCGGTCATTATCGGTAGACTGACTATCGGTTTCTGTGTTGATCGGTTCTGGGCTCCCGGCGTTGCAGCCGTGGCCTTGTTACTCCCAGTCATCGGCTGCTTCCTGCTGTGGCAAGACCTCACTTTAGCCAACGCTCGTATTGCCGCTGTGCTCCTCGGATTTGCCGCCGGTGCCGAGCTTGACCTCATGGCTTTCCTTGCAGCTACCTACTTTGGCCCTCGACACTATCCTAAAATCTATGGTGTCTTATACGCAGCGCTCGCATCCGCATCAGGGATTGCACCAGCCCTTTTTGCCGAAATTTATGAGCAAACCCAGAGTTACACCATCGGTTTTGCTACCGGCGCAGCCGCCTTTACCGTTGCGGTTATTCTGGTATTGATGCTCGGTCGTTATCCCCCCGAGGCAAAGACTATTCCTTAGCCTCTGCTTCGAACCACTGCCTCAGTACAAACTTCTGTACCTTTGTGGTCGACATCGGCCACTCTTTAACGATTCGGACATGACGAGGAATTTTAAAACTCGCGATTTTTCCCTGGCAAAAACTGATGAGCGCCTCAGGCTCCACTGACTGATCCTCGTGACATTCAATATAGGCACACGCCACTTCGAAGAGGCGCGCATCGGCGACGCCAATGACTTGAGCTAACTTCACCGCTGGATGCCGAGAGAGCAGCGACTCGATCTCGATTGCAGCGACATTTTCACCACCGACCTTCAACATATCTTTGATTCGACCATGAAATTCAATTTCACCGCTCTCAGTCATCACGCCTAGATCTCCGGTGCGAAACCAACCATCCGAAAACGCCTCTGCATTCTTATCCGGGGACTTAAAGTAGCCCTTGAACACCGCGTAACCCTTAAGCCAAATTTCACCCGCCTCTCCGCTAGGACAGGCTTCTAAAGTCTCAGGATTCATGATTTTTGCCTCAAGCCCAGGCATCGGCTTACCACAAGTCAACACTCGAGTGTCTAGTGGCTCATCGGGATGATTGAAGGCAATTACGCCGCCTGCCTCTGTTAGGCCATAGGCGCCTGTCTGTACCGCCTGCGGAAAGGCCGCCTGAAATTGTCGAAGCACATCCGGTGGCGCAACGTTATTTAAACGACGAATCGCGGTTAAATCTCGCTTGGCAAAGTCGGGGTGCGCAATCAGCGCCGAGGTGATGGTAGGAAATGATGGAAATGCAATCGTTACCCGTTCGCGCTCCATCATTTCAAGGCTTTCGCCTGCGTCAACATGCAACATCGACAACAAAGCAGCACCGGCATCGAAGCAACACAACATCGGTAAAATAGAGGCCATATGGAACATAGGTAGCGGTGCCCAAAAGCGGTCAGCCTCAGTCAAAAAATATCGACTGCGGTTCATATTCATGCCGTTCTTCACCAACATCTCATGATGCATTGGGCATCCTTTCGGATGAGCGGTCGTGCCAGATGTGTACATCATAATGGCAGGGGCTTGATCAGAAACTCCTTGTAGAGCGTCATTGAGTTGATGCTCTGAGACATCATCGGCAAGGCGATCAAATTCAGCCTCCGACATAAACCCGACCCGTGGCGTCCCAAACATCACTCGATACTTCAGCGATTCAAGCTCCGTCAAAGCCCCAGCCGCATCCAACAAGCCCCCAAAGTCGGCATATTCACTGATCAAGTCGTGGGTCATCACAACAGACAACTGAGCGTTGTCAATCACATAAGCGAGTTCTTCGGCCTTGTATCGAGCATTCACAGGAACCACAACTGCACCCAACCACTGCAAGCCCAGCAGGCACTCGATATAAGCTGGACAGTTCGCCATCAACAAGCCGACATGATCACCTTTACCAACGCCCATTGCTTTGAAACTGCCTGCACGCCGGAATGCAGCCTGATGGAGACTTTGGTAGCTATGGCGGTGATCTGGAAATATCAAACAATCTTCATGAGGCCATTTTGCTGCCGCCTCAGAAAAATACTGACCAATCGTCATTCCGTCATCCCAATTCATGCTGTGGTTCCTATTTTGCGATACCGTAGCATAAGCACAAACGGACCTGACCGCGAGTCTTCCTCGAGCATCCTCTCGATCGTCGCCGCAAAATAATTTTTCTTTCGTGCTAACGTTGACCTTAAGGCCGACAGGATACCCAAGGCTAACTGCTATGACTCGCTAAGGAGCTAAGATGAAGTTCAGTTTTTGGCCAAGGCCTACCCATACGTTCGATCGCTTACTCACCTTGGCACATCATGCGGAACAAACCGGTTGGCACGGTCTCTGGCTCGCGGATCATTTCATGCCGAATGCGGAGGATACCTCCGCACCGTGGCCTGAAGCTTTCACGACGTTAGCCGCTATCGCAGCGACTGTACCTCGGCTCAGAATCGGCACCTTAGTCGCTGGAAATACTTATCGTCATCCAGCTGTCTTAAGCAAAATGGCTGTCACCATCGATCACATCTCTGGCGGTCGTATGGTCTTGGGAATCGGCGCAGGCTGGCAAGAAAATGAGCATCAGAAATACGGCATCCCCTTTGACTCAGTGACGGAGCGACTGACAAAGCTGGAAGAGGCATGCCAGGTGATTAAGGCGTTAACGAGTGCCGATTCTGCAAATTTCGCTGGCAAACATTATCAGCTTGACAGGGCCCCGCTAGAACCCAAACCCCTGCAACAACCCCTGCCCCTACTCGTCGGTGGCGGGGGTGAGAAAGTGACCCTTCGTATTGCAGCAGCCTATGCAGACGAGTGGAACGTCTGGGGTACGCTTTCCACAGCTGAGCGCAAAATTCGCATTCTCAACGAGCATTGTGAACGCTTAGGGCGGGATCCATGCACCCTCAAAAAGACGCTGGTCGCCCTTGTATTTCTGACAGATGACCCTGATTTTGCAGCGAAAATGCGCGAAAATACGCAGGCCTCGATCGCGGGCTCCGTGACAGAGTTACAAGACATATTTGGCGCTTACAGAGCATTGGGTGTCGACGAGTTTATTGTCCCTGACTTTAACCTCGGTTCGGCGCCAGAAACCACGCTCACAACATTGACCGAGGAAGTGTTTCCGGGCATCTGAAGTCCACTAGGCCTCGGCTGGACGCCAACCCGTTGAATTTAGTCAGATCACCGGACACGCCCATGAGACAACCGCCGCCTCACAATCGGACCACTAGCGCCCTTTAAATTGTGGCACTCGCTTACCCAAAAACGCCTCTATTCCTTCAGTTTTATCCTCGGTTTGGAGCAGAGCGCTTTGGGCGAATTTCTCCATCGCCAAAGCCGATGCTGTGCTTCCTTCTAATCCCTGCTGGACCATGATTTTCATGAAGTGTGGCACAAAGGGTGCAAAGCCAGCCAAATGTTTCGCCATACGCTCAACCTCCGAGCGTAACGCTGTGGGCTCAACCAATCGTGTCACCAATCCGATATGGTGCGCCTGTTCTGCGCCCAAGGGTTGTCCCATTAATAACATTTCTAGCGCCCAACCCTTCCCAACGAGGCGAGGTAACCGTGCGGTTGCACCGCCACCCGGAATAATACCTAGCTTCCCCTCGGGAGTTGCAAAGCGGCTTTGCGGAGTCGCAATCCGCAAATCACAACCCAGCGCAAGTTCAAGGCCACCACCCATGCAAATGCCGTCAATAGCGGCAATGGTCACCTTGGGTAAGGATTCAAGCTTTGCCGCCAAGCCCTGAACAATTGGCTCCATTCCCTTTTCTAGATCGCGGTCTGCGACTTCATTGAGATCGGATCCGGAGGCAAAGGCTTTGCCGCCAGCACCCCAGAAGCTCAACACACGAATGTCATCATCTGCGGCGAGGTCGTCAACCGCCAAATGAAGTTCGCGTAGCGTATCCAATGAGATCGCATTGTGTTTATCCGGCCTGTTCAGCGTGATTAAGGCCAAGGGGGGGTGTCGTTCAACCTGAAGGTTTTGATAGATCGTCATAGAAATCCTGGAGAGAGGCTACTTCGCGATCGGCAGCTTACCTAAACTCGAAACCCGGTTCCAGTGCAAGGCGTAGCAAGGGTTGATCGAAGTCCCCATTTCTGAACCCTCTCAATAGGCTCAAAAGTATCGATGTTTTCGGTGCTACTGCTTGATAGGCGACGGTCAGCCTCTGTTCAGTACGCGACCTGAGGGTGTAGGGATTTTCTGACTCTGACAAACATGGCCCTCAAACATCACTCAATCAGCCCAATTCGGCACCTTAACTCGAGTAAGCCCCATAGCACCCCAACATACCAAGCCGGAATTGTCTTCTGCGCAGCTATAATTACCCCCGACGCTCACCTGCCTCGGTTCATCAAGCACGGGTACGTCCGTTTGCCCCTGGGTATTTTTGCCCCAGCAATGCACGCCTGATTCGTCCAAGGCACACGAGTGCTCATAGCCGACACTGACATCAACAGGCCGCACCAAGGGCATATTTTGTGCCTGACCCTGCTCATCATCACCCCAGCACACAACCCCCGTATCATCCACGGCACAATTGTGATTGCCCAACCCACTGCTGACAAATTTTGGATTGACCAGCGTTGGGACATCAATTTGCCCATAAGCATTTGACCCCCAACATCGGACACCATCGTCATCAAGAGCACAGCTGTGATAAAGCCCGGCGGTTACCTGCCGTGGATTTCTAAGATCGTAAGGAACAGCGGTCTGTCCATTAAAGTTCCATCCCCAACAATCGACGGTGGCACCATCGAGTAGACAGCCATGGCGGCCACCGATTGCAATTTGAATGGGATTAATCGAAAAAGGCGGTTGCGTTTGGTTTCTTTCGTTCGCTCCCCAGCAGACGACACCGCTATCGTCGATCGCACACGAAAAATCAAATCCAGCGCTGACCTGGCGCGGGTTAACGAGCTCAGGCACAGTAACTTGACCCACATCATCGTCTCCAAAACACCTGACGACACCTTCGCTGAGCGCACAGCTATGCGAGCTACCCGTGGTAATCACCATGTCGCCAGTCAACACAGCACGCAACAACGGCAGCTCATCGATATAGTCCTCCGGGCTTCTTTCCTGCATGATCGCGGGTTTAGGTCGCTGAAAGTAGTCATACAAACTCACGGTTTCAGGCGCTTCTAACAACCGACGGCCCGTGACAAACGCCATTTCACCCGCTGCGTTTAAAAAACTGCGGGTTCTTCCCCAACAAACCAAACCATCGCTGCCTACAGCACAACTGTGGCCACTTCCTAGGGCCAACATTCGTGGAAGATCAATTTCAGGCACTTGCAGCTGTCCTTGCAAACCAAACCCCCAACACTTCACATCGCCTTCAGCAATGACACAGCTGTGTAATCCCCCGACGTCGAGGTCGGACACCTCCGCAAAAGGCGGTGCAAGACTCTCACCAAAATCGCTCGGCCCCCAGCAAGCAACCGTATCTCGGCCAGCCGCACAGGCATGGGTTGAGAGTTTCAAGACTTCCGGCGCCACAATGGGCGGTGGCGTCGTCCGGCCATCCTCATCCTTTCCCCAACAATGGATGTCACCATTGGCAATGGCACAACTAAAGTCGTCACCCGATGCAATTGCCGTGGCCCCGGGTAAAGATGGAGGGCTAGATTGCCCATAATTGTTTACCCCCCAGCAAATGACTCCCTCAGCGTCGAGAGCACAGGCATGCCGAGCGCCTACAGAAATGCTCTGAGCTTGGTTAATCTCCGGTACTTCTAGTAAGCCATCTGACTCTCTGCCCCAGCAATTAACTTTGCCACCGGCAATTGCGCAGACCGTCCCTGTGGACCCAGCGCTCAAGGCAGTCACTTCCTCTAGGAGCGGGACATCCAACTGCCCATCGGTATTTTCTCCGCCACACTCGACCCCACCGTCAACAACAACACAGGTGTAGTTATCGCCCGCTGAGATTGCGGTAATCTCACTCCAACCTGCAGGCAACCAGAGAGAACATAAAACGACCAGCATCAACTGCAGGCGGTCAACGGCCAGCATTTTAATCATTGCAGTTTTCATTGCTCTAATTCACTTTGCTTCGGTTTACTTTGGTTTACTTTGGTTTACTTTGGTTTGCAGAAGTCGCCTCTTTGGCCCAGACCTCATCCTTCTCACTCGTTCGCCTGGCACCACGGCCCATGGGCACGCCCGGCTGAGCAGTCTGAAAGGATGCGTCGCGCGATGTATACGGTATTCTTATCTTCGGTGGGCGCTTGCTTTCCGCTTCAATCTCGGCCCAGCCTGCGATTCAGTATCACCCTCTCGGCTCCCGCCAGATCACTCCGCTACCCTTGACCACAGCTTTGGCTTGACGGAAACCTGTATCTGGGACACATTTAAGCATGCCGATTTCACTAGTACCACAGCAAAATGAGTCAGGCGACGCTTTGCTCGCCGCACAAGGCTTCGGTCGTCTCTCTGAGGAGCCAGCGCCCACTTTTAGTGCAGATGCAGATACCAAGGCCGTCGCGACTTTTTTTGCGGAATACGGTTACGCAGTGATTGATCGGGCGTTGACCCCGATTGAAATCAATACCCTCAATACCTTCTTCGATGTCACCCAACAACAACACCCTGAGCTGTGGGGACTTGGCGCTAAACGGAAACCGCATCACCGAAACCAAGGGTTGATTCTTAGCCAGCCATTGCTGGATTTTCCAGAGCTCGACGTCTTCCTTCAACATCCCATCGCCTACCGCCAGGTAGAAGCATTGCTCGGGGGACCTGACGCTGTCAGATGGGCCGAGTTTAATTTCAGGGAAACACCCCAAGGCTCAGGGGTCGGCACAATGAATTTTCATCATGACGCAGTGGTTGAAGATCGGTTTCTTAGAAGCCCTCACAATCCCCCGGATTATCTGTGCACCATCCATTATCTCACCGATGTCACACCGGATACGCCGGCTTTTTGCGTGGTACCGGGTAGCCAGCGCTACCCTACGTTACGTGCAGCCTATGAACACCAAGGGCAGGACTATATCGAGCAACCCATTTATGGTTCTGCCGGAACCTGCGTGATTTACGATACAGCTCTGTTCCACACGCGACTCGATGGCGATGGCAATCAGCCCCGACGGACTTGGCATCAATACTACGCACGTGGAGGGCACATCAAAAGTCGGCTTCCAACCACCGACCGCTACGTTCGTTCACCCAGTCCAGTACTGACCGATTGGAACCTGATCCCTGAGCGCCTCGCGCTACACGAGGATCCTCGCCTGCGTTTATTTTTCTCACATTGGAATAGTGCGCAAGGCGAGTGGGTGGCGCAAAATTTTGACCCATTGGTCAGGGCAGCTATGCCCAGAGGAAATTCCTAGCAAGGGTGATTCGGGACTGTCGAACACGACTTTCTCCAGCGCCTTGGGTGGTCGGTCAACACCGATTTAGCACAAAGGCCAGCTCTGAAGGATAATCACGCGCCCAACCCCAAGGCACACCAAACTGCGCTTGCACCTTTTGATCTGGCGCCCGAATCTCATGCAAAGACTCTAGCCTCAGATCGTTGGCTTTGAACAAGGCCAACCAGTTCGATAGCGACAAATTGAATTCGACACCTCCGGGCTCATTCGCCAATTGCGTCCAATCTTGCTTGTGTAGCCCAAAGTAACTTCGACTTAAGCGCTCACTGACTTGCTCGCCGTCTGCGGTGAGACAGACGACCGAAAGAGGATGATTGGTATACATAACCAATTGCCCCCCCCGCTTGAGGATTCGAGCAGCTTTAGGTAGCCACCGATACGGGTCACACCAAAGGGCGGCACCATACTCGCTGATCACAAGATCTGCGAACTGATCCGGCAACATGACCGTCTCGGCATTGCCCCGGACAAACTGTATCGACGAACTAAAGCTCTGAGCCAAACGCTGAGCGGTGGCCAATTGAGCTTGGGAGACATCGATTGCCACCACCTCAGCGCCTCGTAGCTCTAGCCAGCGTGAGACATAACCCGTACCGCATCCAAGCTCCACAGCGACCGCGCCATTGAGGGCTTCCGGTAACAGACCGAGTTCGGCCTCTGGTGTCTCCCATATCCCCCAATAAGCTGTCTTTGAGCGCCAAGCAGCCTCACCTCGAGCCACCCAATCGCTGGCATAAGCATTCCAAAAATCACGGTTTTGTACTACGTAATCAGAGGTCAAAAGCAAGCTCGAAGGTGACCGGAACCAGGGTGCTTATGGACGCCAAGCCTGCCAGCTGTTTGAGCTGCGCGACGCCCCCTGCATACCCTAATTCAGCGACGTCTAACTCGGTTGAGCCTACGACTTTGACGCGACTTCCCTGCAATTTTGCCCGCAAAGCTACCTCAAGATTTTGGGTGTCATCGTTGGCCTGCAGCGTCACTTCTACCGATTGCGCTATCGCCTGGCCTTGCAGCACTGCATCGAGCAACTCTTTTGACAACTGACCCTCGATGACAGCGATAGGATGTTGGTTAAACAGCAGTTTTCGCATACGCTCGTTACGGATAGGTATATTGGTTTCGACACTCAACAGATCGATCAGTAATCGAACGCTGCCGGAATGCTCAACGCTGCCGGCGTTAAAGTTCAGTTGATGACGCTCAGTAATAGAATCGTTTTTCGTTGATGCAATTGATACCGTTGAGACTTCTGTATTCAGCCGCCACGCGTCGGCAAGCGCTGTACTCGACACCATCATCACCGAAGACAGCATCACGATCCGTTGTAAACTCTTCCACATGATATTTAGCACCGTTTCCTCTCTGTTGAATTGGGTTTTTCTGTTCTGTTGCTCTGTTGTTCTTTTCTGCTCTTCGCCGCTTCTGCACTTCTGAGCTTCTGCGTTTTTACGCTTTTTCTCTTTTCGGATTTTGCCCATCCCTCGAAGTTTGTCGTGATACCTAGCGAATTGCCCCACGCTACTCGGCGTTCCGTTTGTTGCTGACTGTCTTACTCTGTTTGTTGTCTATTGCTCATGTTACCCGTTCGTTCCT
>NZGC01000039.1 GCA_002689445.1 Gammaproteobacteria bacterium | reverse complement strand
ATGCTAAGTAAGGTGTCAAAGGCGAATGTCTCCTCAAAGATATCGAACCCGCCATCCGCTGTCAGCGTAATCGGGGGGTAGCCGAGGCGAGCGGTCTGACCAGCGGCGAGTCCTTGCGTAAATCGATGTTCACCTTCGACCACGTCAAAATTGAGAACGTCTGGCCAAGCTTCAACTCCCGAAGATGTGCCGGTTAATCGGTCAATCGCTTGTAAGGCAGATTTTGCGGGACGAAGGTCAACCGCCCCGTCCCTTAACGAAAATTGGCTGCTTCCCTTAAGCGAGTGGGCGAAATCTCCCAGGGTTGTGCCATTAAAAGTCAGTGCGGAGTCAAAGCTCAGATGGCCGAGGGTTTGATTTGCCCAAATCGAATTAAGATCAAGATGCTGGGATACCAATTTGAGTTGGGTCTCGGATTGCTGCTCATAGTGACTCTTCAAGTAGACGTTCAGCCTACCGTCGTCGATGCGGGCATTCGCCTTGCCTTCTGCAACACCCTTACCGTTGGTGAAAACAAAATTGAGATCAGTCAGTGCAAAAGATTCAAGTCGCAGAGTTTCGATGTTGATCCTGAGATCGAGATTGAATCCCTCCAGCGTTTCGATGGGGATGAGGCGCTCTTCTGCAACGGTTGGATTTTGGTTTGAGGTTGTGGCGTCTGAACTGCGCACTAGCTGTTTCAGGTCGATTTCATCGATGCGAAGGTCAAGATTCAGCGCTTGGTCATGGCTGGAAAGGTCGGCTGCGCCACTAAAACGTGTGCCGTTCGCTGTGCCTTCGAGGGCACTGAACGAGGGCGCCAAGTCGGTCCCGTTAATCGTTGTCTCAAGCTTGAATACCGTAATGGGGTTTAATCCCAGGGTGGGGATCTTGAGCAGCCGATTGAACTGATCGGAATCGGTTAAAACCGACTTGGCCGACAGGTCAAAGGTGTAGGCTTCAGTGGTCAATTCCTTAATTTGTCCTTCAAAGGTGGTCTCGAGGCCAAGATAGATCGAAGCGGCTTGATCGAGTTGCAGCGAGTCCTCTTGGATGAAATAAGACCCCGATAACTGGCTCTCGAAAGGGGCCTTGGCAATCTGCGGCGTTGATAACCGACCTTGAATGCGGAAACCGTCAAACTCAACGGTTTGTTGACTAAGGACAATGCGCTGCTCGCCAACGAGTAAGCCTGAAAAGTTCACCCCAAGGTCTCGAAGGATATAGGTTGTAGGACTGTCGAAAAGGATGCTGAGTGCTTGATTCGAGAGTCGTCCGCTAAGGGTATCGATGACGAGACCGATATCAGTGTTGGTCGATAGATCCCGATAGTCGATCTGGAGTTTGGCTATCTCTAATTGTGACAAAGTGCCCAGCAACATCGCGGATTCGCCCTGGCTATTGGGTTGGGCTCCGCCCGCGACGGTTGAAGCTGTGTAGTTCGTTCTGCCCTCGATATCCGTGTGTAGATTGATCGAGACCTCGCCGAGCGTCACGGCTTCAACTTTCAGTTCTTGATCAACCAAAAGTGGCAATAGTTCAATCGCGATAAAGACGGCATCGACTGATAGTAAGGGCGAGTCTCCGCGCGATCCTTGCACCGTAAGACCGTTGACGGTAATCGCAATGTTCGGCACCCATTGCCAGGACAACTCGGCAAATTCGACGCGGTAACCGGTGACTGCCTCAATCTCGTCTGAAAGGATGGGGCGAAAGCGTTCGGGGTCCGATAAGATTAGGTTGATCAGGAAGGCACAAGCGATGACAAACATCGCGAGTAAGCCAACGATGGACCACATAAGGCGTCGTGAAGAAGTCATGCGATGACTCCTGAGGGTTGAGGACGCTAGTGTACGTTTTCTACCGTTTACGGCCAAACCCAATCGTCTGTGCTCAGGGCGGTTATTCTGCTATCTTTTGCCGGTGATGAAACAGTAGGGATAAAGTTATGTCTGATGTTGGAACTGAAGCAAACCCGTTGCGTGTGGCAATTATTGGCTCGGGTCCCTCAGGGTTTTATACAGTAAGCAATTTACTGAAACAAAGTGGGTTGGTGGTCGAAATGGACATGTTTGATCGGTTACCGACGCCCTACGGCCTGGTTAGGGCCGGCGTTGCGCCGGACCATCAGAAGGATAAGTCCGTGACCCGGGCTTACGAAAAGAGTGCGAATAACGAAGGGTTCCGCTTTTTTGGCAACGTTGAATATGGCACGCATATCCACCTATCAGATCTTCAAAAACACTACCATCAGGTGATGTTTACGACCGGCAGTCCTTTTGACCGTAATCTGGGCGTCACAGGCGAAAATTTAGAAGGCAGTCACTCGGCCACAGAGTTCGTTGCCTGGTACAACGGCCATCCAGATTTCGCTGATCGCGCCTTTGATTTGAGCCAAGAAAATGTGGTGGTGGTTGGTATTGGTAATGTTGCGATGGATGTTGCAAGAATTCTTTGTAAAACCGTCGATGAACTTAAGGTGACCGACATTGCGGATCATGCGTTGGCGGCGCTCAGTCAAAGCAAAGTGAAGAACGTTTATATCTTAGGCAGGCGAGGTCCGGCTCAAGCCGCCTTTACACCCCCTGAAATTAAAGAGATGGGCGAATTTGCGGAAGCCGACGTGAACATTTTGCCCGCAGAGGCGGCCCTGGATGCGCATAGCCAAGCAACCCTTGACGCGGGTGAGGATAAGAATGCGATCAAAAATGTTGAAACGGTGCAGAGGTATGCTGAAACAGCGAACGAGGGTAAGCCAAGGCAGCTGCACATTCGCTTTTGCGTGTCGCCGACGGAACTCATCGGCGATGCCGGTCACGTCACCGCGGTGAAATTGGTACAAAATGATTTGGTGGTTGACGATCGGGGGCAGCAGAAAGCTGTGGCGACGGATCGCGAGGAAGTGATTCCAGCAGGTCTTGTGTTCCGTTCGGTAGGCTATCGAGGACAGCCCTTGCCGGATGTCCCCTTTAATGACAGTTGGGGTACCATCGCCAATGAGGGCGGTAGAGTGGTAGACGATTCGGGGCAACCGGTTGCTGGACTCTACACCGCGGGCTGGATCAAGCGGGGGCCGAGCGGAGTGATAGGGACCAATAAAACTTGTGCTCAGGAAACCGTCGGTCATATGGTTGCAGATCTGGACGCGGGCAGTATGTTTACGCCTGAGTCCCCCAGTGCCGAGGCGGCGCTTGCCATGATCGAAGCGCGGCAGCCGGATTTCGTCAGCTTTCCTGATTGGAAGAAAATTGACGAGGCTGAAGTTACTAAAGGCCAAGCTGAGGATCGACCTCGGGTGAAATTCACGCAGGTCGCCGAGATGTTAGCGGTCGCAAAAGGTTAATCGGTTGCGGCGCGAATTGCGGGCATAACTTGGTTAAGGTAGCAGTCTAAGGCTTCGGCTTGCCAGGGGGCTCTAAGGGCGACGTTGATTTGCTCGGCGCCTTGTTCCCGATAGTCGAGAATTCGATCGACTGCCTCATTGGGTAGACAGAGGAGCGAGCCCGCTTCAATTCTCGCAGCTCCGGCGCCCCAATCCGCTGAAATCCTCGTGCGTTCTGCTTGAAGCGCCTTGCTTGATAAACTCAAGTGAAAGCTGAGGTTGACGGATCGTCGAATGCTCTTAGGGTCTCGGCCTAGGCGGTCACACCAGTTGTTCAGAACGCCGTTGAGTCGACCAAAATCCGTTGGACTGACATAAGCAGCATTCCAGCCAGAGGCATGTTCCGCCACAATTTTGAGTGTCTTTTGCTCGCCTAACCCGCCAATCCAAAGGGGTAACTCCGGCTGTTGGGGGACGGGTAGATTACTGACTTGATGAACAGAAAAATAATGCCCCGAAAAGTCTGTTCGAGGTTGACTGAGCATGCTGCGAATTATGGCCGCGGCTTCATCCAGCATGTCCAATCTCGCACCAATGCCTGGAAAGTCATACCCGAAGGCATGGGCCTCCTGGCTGTGCCAGCCTGCGCCCAAACCCAGCTCAAAACGGCCTTCGGAAATATGGTCGAGGGTAGCAGCGATTTTTGCCAGTAAGGCAGGATTGCGATAACCCACATAGAAAACCAAGCAACCAATCCTCGCCTTCGAGGTATCTGCGGCTAAGGCACCCAGTAAGCTCACGGCCTCAAAATGATCTTGAGTGCCATTGGCAGGGGGAGCCTCATAGAGATGATCCCAGAGGGAGATCCAATCCGCTCCCTGTTGGTCGAGCCTTTGCCACAGCGATCGGAGTTCTGTAAAGCTGAGATTTTGCTGGCCAATGTGGAAGCCGAGTTGGAGGGTCATAAGCGCAAGTCCAGGTTACGAATTCGGGGGATTGATCAGGGCGTTGAGCAGGTCGTCGAGATCCAGAGGGTCAGCAGCATCCTTGAAACGACTCAGCTTTTGGTAAACCCGAGAGGCCGCCTGATGAAACCCGGGCTCGGCACTGACGGCTTCAAAAGTATCAGCAATTTCCTGCATTTCACCGCTGAACCGCCAGGCCTTAACCGCAGTTGCCTTTAAGCTGTTCTGCCACTGCGCCAGCGTAATGTCACCTAGCTGCTCGGCAAGGGCTTCAGCCACCCCGTATTGTTGTGCCACATTTTGAATTTCCGCGGTTAAGGCTGCACTGCCTTTGCTAAAGGCAGCAAAGGTCATTTTGAGGGCTGAGGCATCGCCTAAGCGGTCCGACACATGATTGACCTTGAGCGGAGAACCTTGGAGAGCCTCGGCGAGCGCAGCCGTTTCGGGTCCGGAAAGGTGCAAGGTTGTTTGTCGGCGTCTTGCTTCAGGCCATATCGGCAACCCGATGATGCTCCCGTCAACCAGCGTCATCTTGGTCGCTTGTGATCGCTCTTGCATCGCCAGTAATCGCTGTGGCGAGACAGCGTTAGCATCCATAAACCGGCCCGAGTAGTTGGCGGCAATCACCGAGTCAATGACGCGATCGGCGGCATCGGGTGGACAGATGCTGATCACAAGATCAACTTCGCTCAGGAGTTGATCCAGGGTATCGCAAGCTCTAAGCGCTGCGCGCTTGGCTCGCTCGATACTGGCAGCGCTGCGGCCCTCGGGCAACCAAAAGACGGTATGTCCCGCGCTTTGGAAACAGGCGCCAATAGCAGCGCCCATTGCCCCGGGATGTAGCAGGCCAAGTTTCACTGTGGGTTCTCGCAGTACAAAGATTGATCATTTGGCCTCTGTCCGAATGACTGAGCGCCGTGGTTTAACAGGCCTGACTCAAAACCGTCCAACGCACAGGCAGTGCCCCATGCTTTGACGCTCAGTAGGTCGCCCGCTGGGCGGGCCGACTTCGCCTCCGCGAGCATCTGATCAGATGATGTCTTAACCCTGATCATCACTGCTGTCGAGAGCGGCTCTTGGGGTAACGATCGGAAATCGGCGTTCAAACTGATCAAACAAGCTGCGGAAATGAACGAGTACTTGAGCATCCCCTGATAGGATGACCTCACCGGATTGGATCAGCTCGATGGGGTCGCTAAGCCCCAGCAACAACCGCTTAAACGCGAGTTCTGTGGCTTCGATGGTCAATGGGGCGGCCGAGCTAGTGCGCCCAAAGTGCGCGTGGAGGACCCCGTTTTCGATGTCCAGTAAAACAGGTTCTCCGGCTTTTAGGTGGACATTGATTTCAAGATTCTGCTCGGCTGCACGAGTACCGTTAAGGCGTACGCCCATGGCTTCAAACAGGTTGGCTAACGGCATGCCCTCGGCCATGCCCGCACTCGGCCCGTATTGACTGCCTTGGGGTAATCCCTCTCTGAGTTCTAATGCACCGCAGAGATAGAAGTTTCGCCAAGGACCAGACTCTGCCTGATAGCCCATTTGCTCGAAGGTATCAGCCAGCAATGCGCGGGCTGGCAAATGGTCGACATCTGTCATCACGAGGTGGTTGAGCGCTTCTGCAACCCAACGATAGTCGCCGGCCTCAAAGTCCCGCTGGCAACGGGCCATGATGGCGTCGGCGCCGCCCATCGCTTCGACGTATCGCGTTGCTCGGGCGATCGGTGGGTGCGGGTTTAAGTTGGCAGGATTTCCGTCGAAGTTGCCCAAATACTTGACATAGACGGCTTTAGCGTTGTGCTTGACGGTGCCATAGTAGTCTCTACAGTGAAAGCTCTCGTCCAAGCTTTTAGGCAGTCTAATCGCCTCGGCGATTTCATCAGGCCCATAGCCCAAGTTGGCCAATCTGAGGGTTTGATCGTGAATGTAGCGGTACAGATCGCGCTGTTTTTTGAGGTAGGTCACTGCTTGCTCTTGGCCCCAGGTCGGCCAATGGTGGCTAGCGAACTCCACCTCGAGTCGGTCGCCGAACCGATCGATGGATTCTTGAATTTGATTAGACCAGGCCATGGCATCACGAACTTGAGCGCCCCTTGGCGTGTACACATTGTGCAAATGGTGGGAAGTGATCTCTGACATACAGAGCGCTTTGAACTTTGGAAAGAAAAACACCATCTCCGCAGGTGCCTCAGACCCCATGGTCAGTTGAAACTCAATTTCGATACCATCGATTACGCGGGTTTCATGATTGGTTGCGATGATGTCGCTGGGTGGGACAAAACCGGTGCTGCCCAGTGCCAACGCCGCGCCAAGCCCCGTTGAGACAAATCCAGTGGGTGAGGCATCGAGTAAATTACCGTACATATAGGTGGCCCGACGGCCCATGACATTGCCGGCAAGCACGTTTTCGTTGAGCGCTTCTTTAACGAAATCGAGGGGAGCAAGGATGCTGACCTCTCCGGCTTCCACCGCTTCCCGGGTGGTGACACCAAGAATACCGCCAAAGTGATCGACGTGACTGTGGGTGTGAATGATGGCAACCACAGGCTGTGCGCCAAGGGTTTCGTTCGCGAGATCCAGCGCGGCTTTTGACGATTCTGCACAGGTCAGTGGGTCGATGACAATCCAGCCGGTGTCGCCCTGAACGAGGGTCATATTGGCGATATCGAAGCCTCGAACTTGATAGATGCCCTCGACGACTTCAAATAGTCCGTGATGCAGTGCCGTAAGCTGCGCTTGGCGCCACAATGAGGGGTTAACGGTATCAGGACTTTCCTCAGCCAAAAACTCGAGCGTTGTCAGATCAATGACTGACCGGTTGGCGTGGTGGTGTTGAATGCGCATGGGCTCAAGGGATCGAATAAAGCCTCGGCGGGCTTGTTCGAAGCTATCTTGGTCTGCAAATGGCAGCGACGCCTTAACCTGAACTTGATGCAGCAAGGTATGTTGAGTAGCCGGTTTTGGTTGTTGCTGAACTGGGTCGAGAGGAGAATAGTGGGTCATGGTGGTGTGCTCAACGGCTTTGGGTTGCAAAGGGCGATGTCAGTAACATAGCGGTATTGTTAGGATAGGTCGAGTATCTTCATAGGGTGTTGTTGAGTTTCGAGGGGAAAACCAGGCCGCGAGAGGCGTTGGCAGCAGCATTGCTTGCGTGGCTCGATTGAGGCCAGAAGGAGGTCTTTGATGAGTGATAAACAGCAATATGTCATTGGCATCGCTATTTCTTTACTGATGGTTCTGCTTTACCTGTGGCTGAGTCCGCCGCGGATTCCCTCGGATGAATGGGTCAATGATGCGTCGCTGGGTGCTGGGGTGGGGCAAAACCAAACCCCAGGGTCAGAGGGCGCCCATCCAGACCGGCTGATGCCAGAGGTAGAGCTTTCTGAGGAATCAGGGCTGTCCGTAAAACCAGCGTTCTTTAAAGATGGAGGGCTTTCGAAAGCATCAGTGCTCCGCGTGGAGGCAGAGGGTTCAGTAGAATCAACATCATCCATTCAATCAGAGCCACCGCGAGAAAGGGATGGGAGCGAGATCGCTGCAAAGACGCCTGGAACCCCAACCACTGAAGTCAAGATCGCCCCAAACGACGATGTATCGGCATTTTCGGTTAGCTCTGAATTACCCGCTCTTGATTTAGCAACCGACTGGTCGCCCAGCAAACTCCAAGACCCAACAGCAAAGTCGGCAGCGCCGCGGCTGGATACGCCAGAACCGTAACCGGCTCCGCGCCCAGAATCTCTTTCATGAGAATAGATTGGCCAAACACCGGAATCCAATACATCCAAAACTGGGTCGCAAATGGTAAAAAATTCATTAATAAACTCGGGATGACCGGAATGAAGACCAAGAATCCGACATAGGATTGGGCATCCTTGAACGATTTTGCAAAGAGGCCCAACAACAGTTGCAAGCTGCTCGCCAAGAAAGGAATGGGAAGAATCGCAATGACCAGCCAGAAGACTTGGTCCCATTGTAAGCTAAAGCGAATGCCAAGCTCATCAATCGGGAGCAGGAGCATGGCCCCGAGACACATGCCGAGGGTAATCAACATGCCGGCGGTTCCAACAATGCTGGCAGCAAGGCATTTGCCAAATATGAGATCAAGACGCTGGACGGGGTTAATCAACAAAGGCTCTAAACTCCGCCGTTCTCGTTCTCCTGCTGTTTGATCAATCGCGAGTCCTAAACCACAAACAAAGGCGGCCATCAGGACGTAGATGGGAACAAAACTTAAAAAATTAGCCGCCTTTTGTTCGTCACTCGCGATGTCGCCATTACGCGTTTGTACGCCACGGACTAACTTAGGAGAAACCCCTCGACTGATCAGGCGAAGCGCAGTTAACTCGCTGCTATAGTCTTGGATGAGCGATCGCACTTGTCTGACGGTGGCGCGAGTATCATTTCTCGAGCCATCGTGAATCACGGTCAGTTCCGTTTTTTCAAAATGCGCCATGGTGCTTTGATAATCAGACGGAATTTCAAGCACGAGGTCGACGGTTTTGGCCGTGACGGCTGCCTCCGCATCACCTTCAAATGTTTCGATGATGAAGCCATTTTCTACGAACCGTTCGATCAGCGTGGGGGCGTATTCTGCGCCAATGACCGGTAGCGTGACGCGCTCACTTTTGGTGTTTTGCTCGATGACCAAAGTCATGAGGCCATAGATAAACAGCGGGGCTAAGAAAGGGAATAGAAAGGCAGACATCAAGGCGCGTTTATCGCGCACACCATCTAGAAGTTCTTTAGTCATCACCGCACGTAAGATATTCATGATAGGACGACTCGCTCAGACAGTGTCACGAAAGCATCTTCAAGCGTGCGCTCTTTTGCGGACTCTAGAATTTCCGCGGGTGTGCCTTGGACGGCGACCCGACCTTCAGCCATGATCACGATTTCATCACAAAGCTTGGAGACTTCGTACATCAAATGACTGGAGAACAAGACGCACAAGCCTTGCATTCGTAGCTCGGCAATGAGCTCTCGAACTTTACGGGTGGTCATCACATCCAGACCATTGGTCGGTTCATCTAACACGATGTGCTTCGGATTATGCACCAAGGCTCTGGCCAAGCAGACTTTCATGCGCTCACCTTGGGAAAAGCCTTGGGTTCTGCGATCAGCGATCGCGGCCATGTCCAACAAATGAATCAATTCTGTGGTTCTGGCTTCGATGATGTCCTCTGTTAGACCATGGAGCCGACCAAAATATCGCATGTGCTCTCGGGGTGTTAAGCGCTGGTAGAGCCCTTGACCATCTGGTAGCACACCCAGTTTTGATTGCGCCAGTACCCGGTCTTCACTGACATTCGTCCCGTCAATCTTGGCAAAGCCAAGGTCTGGTTGGACTAAACCATAAAGGATTCTGAGGCTGGTGGACTTGCCTGCGCCATTGTGGCCCAGCAGCCCTGTGACTTTGGCATCGGATGCTGTGAATGAGACATTGCGAAGGGCGGTGACTTCGCCAAAAGATTTCTTGAGACCGGCAACTTCAATCATCGGATTGCTCCTTGATGGGCTCAAAAGGGCCGGCGTAATCCAGAAAGAAGGGCTGCGGTAAAATGGTGTCAACACACTCAGTGTCGAGTTCCTTAGGAGCCAAGGTGTCGAGAAAAGTCTCGATCAGATCAGGGATACATCCCAAATGAGAAACGCCATGAGCGCCGCCCTCTGCAATCAAGTGTCGACCCTGCGACAAATGCTCGAGGGCGCTCTCGGCATACGCGGGAGGTGTAATCGGATCATGTCTACCCGACATGAGCAAGGTCGGCAGATCCGTCACGACAGGTTCAAAATAGTCTTGAGGCACCGGGGTATGTGGCCAGATGGGACAAACCTCAACCAACAATTCTTGTAGGGCATTGTCGAAATAGCGGGTTTGCAGTTGATCGTCGACCTGTGTCATGTCTTCGCTACACAAAACAGAGGCCATCATCCCGAGGCTCATGGCCTCACCATCGTCATGGTCGGGGGAGAGTAATTCTCCAATGGCTATCACGCTTTGCCAGCGTCCCGTAGCGGCTTCCCTCAACGCTAGGGGAATCAGTTGGCGCAGACTCCGACTATACATCGCGCCGCGAAGCAGGCGATTAATAATGCGCGGATCAAGATTGACGGTTTCTCGAACACCCGTTAGAGAGTCGGTCAGGATCAGGGTTTGACGATTAGCCAGATCAGCTTCGGCAGCCCTGAGCAAGCCCGGGAGATCGGGATAAGCCTCGTGACACAGCGGCTGTTGCTTACACTGGCTAAGGATCTGCTCAAAGGCAAGGTCGGCATCGCTGCCAACGCGTAGCGGAATAAGCATATCGGTAGGCGCGACCGCGTCGAGCAGCAAGCTTCGAACGCTTTCAGGGTACCGACGCGCATAGACGAGGGCCATCCGTGTGCCATAGGAGACCCCGAACAAATTTAGGGTGGGTAACTGAAGCGCTTCTCTAACTCGCTCTAAGTCGTCCGCAGCGGCCAGCGAATGATAGTGCTTAGGATCAGCATCGAGCTCGTCCAAACAATCTCGAAGGGCTGTGGTTTGGGCCGCGATGGCCTCTTCGATTCGACCAGAGAGACCGATGTCTTCGAGCGTCGGGGCGAGTGATAAAGCACAAGCCAGGGAGTTTGATAAGCCCGTGCCCCGTTGATCGACCAGTAGCATCGCCCGTGTCTTACGCAGGTTTTCAAAACGGCTCGCCCAGCTCGCACCGAGGCTAACCACAGCTTGACCGGGACCGCCGGCCAGCAAAACAATCGGGTCAGGGTTTGCGATTCGGGTTGTTGCAGGTAACCAAACAATATTGAGCTCTATCATGCGATCGTTACTACCCGGAGCTTCAGGTACTGTAAGTTTGCCGCATAACGCTCTGTCTTCGTAAGTTACCAAGGTTGGGAATGTTGCTTCCTCGCACAACGTCAAACCACCAAAAGCGTTTGCGGGTTGAGCCGTTGCAAAAAGCGCAGCAACCAAGAAGCTTAATGTCCAAATTAATCGAGCCATGGCGGAAGTTTAGGCGCTAATCGCTTGGGACGCGACTCCTCAGACATTTCTAGTGATACCTTGTTCCAGAATGCGCGAATCTGTTTGGTCTCGAAATCAATTGACCGACAATGAGGCGTCAAACCCGCTTCAACGAGGGCGCATAATCGGTAACTTAGGAAATAAGGTGCTGATGCTTGTCTAGGCCGATAAGATAAGGGTAAAAGGCGTTGATACGAGGTTGTCAATGAAAGGCCTTCTGAAAGGGATAGTGATTAAGACAGACGCTTTCCCTGCTCGGTGGAGAAGTGGTTGAGTCCGGCTGGATGTGTGATGGCGAGCCAATTCACTCAGCCGCCCCGGGTCGACGGTCGTGATCACTTCAAGCTGGCAATGTGAGCGTCCTCGTAATTCGATAGGGAGTAAACAAGCGGATGACTGAACATCAAACTGTTCTAGCGTTAGACACAGGAACCGAGGAATTGCTCTGCGAGATTCACCGCCGAGTTGCCGTGGTGACTTTGAATAAGCCAAATAAAAAAAATGCCTTGGGGGATATTTTAACTCCGGCGCTGCGCGCTATTTTGGTGACTTTAGAGGCAAGGCAAGATGTCGGCTGCATTATGTTAACGGGTGCTGGCAAGGCCTTTTGTGCCGGTGGCGATGTCAGCGAAATGGGACAAGGTAGATCACAAAAACCGTCCCAGGCTTCGATTCCAGCAGATAGTAGACAAGAAAAAATTGATGCGCTGGCGGAGCGCGAACGAACCCTAACAGGACGCCTCTATCATCTAAGAAAACCTACCGTTGCTGCGCTTCCTGGACCGGCAGCGGGGGCGGGGCTTTCT
>NZGC01000038.1 GCA_002689445.1 Gammaproteobacteria bacterium | reverse complement strand
GAGCACTCAGTCGCACCGCTTTTGGTAAGCCGCTCGCCGAATTGGGTGGCAATTATGACGTCATTGCTGATAGCCGAATCGAGTTGGATATGTGCCGATTGGCTGTGCTCAAAGCCGCTTACATGATGGATACCATCGGTAACAAAGAGGCTAGGAAATACATTTCTGCCATTAAAGTTTCCGTTCCCAATATGACCTTGAAAGTCATCGATCGAGCGATTCAGATTTATGGTGCGCTCGGTGTGTCACAGGACACGCCATTGGCTGCAATGTGGACCGGACAGCGGACCTTAAGGTTAGCAGATGGTCCAGACGAAGTTCATCGGCGGGTTATTGCGAGAGAGGAGCTTAAGCAATACCAATAGATTGCTTTGCATGAGAAGGGCCGCTTTAGCGGCCTTTTTTATGGCGGTTAAAAAGTCGTTACTGTGGAAGAATGGTGGTCGCTGGCTTTGAATGCAGTTGGGCAAGGGGTGGTATACTCTCGCAATAGATTGATGCGAAGCCAGTACTGGCTCGGGGCTTATGATGACAGTCTCCAACCGCGTAAAAGGAGATGATACACCGCTACGCAACCGGCGTTTTGTTGCGCTGGTGGCGCTCTTCTTTTGTGGAACCTGCTGTAACTTAACTGCTCAAGGGCTGGAGCCTGCAGTTTCGAGCAGCAACTCAAATAATATCGCTGAGCGAATTGAGCCGATGCCAAACGCCAGCACCTCCGCTGGGGCACAAACCGATGATGCTTCTAGTGGTTGGCTTCCTCGATCAAAAACTTTTTCAGAGGCTAAGAAGACCGAAGTCCTTGCTCCCGCAAAGACGGTAGGGTCGACAGTAGACACCCGCAGAGCCGTTGGCAATCTCAATCAGATGACCTCCGCGACAGCTCAATTGGCTTCTCGGCCCCTGGCTCGCACCGTGTTTGCACGTTCCCAGCCGATTGATGTCACGAAGCCGGTGAATGTCACCCAGGTGTTCCTTGCCGAGCAGCAGATTCCTTCAGGCAGTCTTTTGACGCTTAAACCTTTTCAACGCCTGGCAAGTTGGTATCAGTCTATCGATGCTCGTGGAGAGAATTATGTAGCGCTTACCGGTGACATCGGACAACGGTGGCAAATGACCTTATCCGAGGAAGCCGCTGCAACAAGCATAGGTCTTCGTTTTCTCCTAGTGGGTGATGCGATCGAAGCAGGCGAGCGTTTTGATATCCAGTATCGAAATTTAAGGTTATCAAGTGCGTTATCCGACCATGTGACGCTTCCTGTGACACTCCAGCCACCAGGAGAGTACGCTGAACTATTGGAGTCGGAAGCCAAGGAAATTGCTGTGGGGCCGTCTGCAAAAATTCGCCTTGAGTTTCCAGCGATCATTAGAGCAGGTGTTACCAACGAGCTTTGGGGGATGATCACAGATCAACGAGGCCAGCCAACAGATCCGTCTTTTACGTCACTGGATCTCATTATAAACAATAAGTTATCAGGAGAAGTTAATGTCGATAGATCGCCTTTTTATCAGGATTTAAGCTTTGATCGTGCCGGCGATTATGAATTGTTTGTCCGTTCACCTGGAGGCGGCCTTCAGAGCCAAAAGCTGCTGGTTAAGGTCACTGAAGAGGAAACGCAGCAGCTTATCTGGACAGATTTTAGCCCTAGGCATATTGAATACCTGATGAGTCGGTTAGCGACGACAATCGCAGAACCGCCTCACGACAGTGCACCGGTAAGTACGGCTGCAGTGGCTGTTGAGGGTTCGGTTGCAGGCATTGAATCTCAGTCCATCCGGGACCTAAAGGGTACTCCGGCGACGCCTAGCAACCCTTCAGCGCTTTTTGATCCAACACCGATGGACGTCCCATCTCGGGATGGCAATGCAGAGAGCGCAATCAGAGGCAACCTGAGAGATTCTCGTCCTTCGCTTGCAGCCTCTGATGCTGCCCCGCAGTTTGGCGAAGCAAGGACACGAACCGATGAGGCGGTGGTCATTGACGCTCAAGCGGTCGATCCCTCTGCGGTAGCAGCCCCCTTGCGAGCAGTTGCTTCGGGCCGTCAAGTGTCGTGGCAAACAACTGACGACCCTCAAATTCCCGAGTATTCGGACCGCATCAACGCTCAGAACTCGAGCAAAACGCCCACCGAAGTTGATCTTGTGGCCGTTGAGCCCCCGATCAAATCAGGACTGTATTCGCATTACTTCCCCATCGCAGAGGGGGGGCAATATCAGCAACTGGTGATGGCTAACCACCATTTGACCATTGCCCAACCGGAATCAACCAGCGACCGGCGACTGCAACAGTATCAATTGGTGCAGTCGCTTGTTCGAGGTAGTAGCCATGACTGGTTCACAACCCACTTGGCAGATCAAGGTAATCCCTTTGGTGTGGTCAGTAGCGTACAAAGTTTCGGATCAAAGTCGCTTGATGCTCAGCCGATCACGGGGATATGGATTAATCCAGAACAACAACTGATCGAAGCGCTGGCTCAAGGCCAAACCTTCGCCTCATCGGGACACAGAGCCATGCTGAAGATGTCCGTTAACAAGACTCAGTTTGGTCGAGCCGTGAATAATCCGTTACGCCTCATTGACCTGACAATTACCAGTCAGCAAGCGCCGATTCGGGCTCACCTAAAGAGAAATGGGGCGTTCCTGCGAACCCTCGACTTTGAAAGCAGGACTTCAAACCAAGCCGCGGTGAGTGAACAGGCCGTCAGAGCGCCAAAGAAACGGGGAAGGCTGTACGTCCTTTTGTCTTCTGATTCACGTCCCCGCGCGCCTGGCATTACCCCGCCTAGAAACGGAAGAGAGTGGTTGGGTAAAATCGAGATGAGCGGTCTGACATTGTTGGATGCAGCTGGCCCAAAACCCGGCCATGAGCAGTCATCGGAAAATTTACGAATTTCACCAGAGACCCCGAGTGTGGATTTTTTGACCTGGACTCAGGGAGGAGGGGCCCTAATCCGAATCGATGTCGAGCCCAGGGTCTCAAGGATGTCGGAAGCCAGCAGAGCGGCGATAACGGATGAGGGCGCGCAAGCGATCCGAAAGGATGACGCGGACATGCTCGCTCCGGCTTCTGTTACTCTCCACATTGCAGAGGGATTCGAAGATTTGGGGTTCGCGGATATCGCCCGTCCTGCAGCGCCCACCCCTGGCTTTCAAGAACGGTTTGACTTGGCGGGCTTGACTGGCGAGGGAATCAACCGACTGATCGGCGTCGAGGGTTACTCGGACAAGGTGCAAGTCTGGTTTGATCCGGAAGTTGAAATCGTCAGAGAAACGCGTCAAAGCCAAAGTCTTGCGACTTTTGTGACAGAGGTTATCGACCAATCAGATACGCGGCCAGGGGACTACTATACTGCCTGGGTGCTTTTAGAGGACGGCACTGAACTCTATTCTTCGCCGATCTTCGTGGGTGGTTTTGATACGCCCAAAGACAGGTCCCGCATCACCTCATCTCCGGACCCCTCGCCATCGCGGGTCAGATCGGATTCAATCAGACAATCCTCAAACCTGTTCTCAGAACCCTAAACGCAAAGGAGTTTGAATAACGCATGAAATATCTGCATACCATGGTACGAATTAATGATGTCGAGGCCTCGTTGGCCTTCTACTGTGAGGCATTGGGCTTAGAGTTGATCAGAAGGCATGACATCGAAGCCGGGCGCTTCAGTTTGATTTTTTTAGCAGCCCCGGGTGATGAAAGCGCCCAGATTGAACTGACTTACAATTGGGATGGCGACGAGCTTGGTGAAGGCAGCCGAAATTTCGGCCATTTAGCCTATGCGGTCGACAATATCTATGACACCTGTCAGCGGCTCCTTGATCACGGCGTCATTCTTAACCGTCCACCTAGGGATGGACGCATGGCCTTTGTTCGGTCTCCAGATAACATCTCGATTGAATTGCTCCAGTCGGGGGAGCCGTTGGCAGAAGCGGCGCCTTGGTCATCGATGGAGAATATTGGTCATTGGTAGCAACCCCAAAATTTGACTGGGGTAGCCTTGATCTTTGGACAGCATTAGTTAGGGCGCGCGGTTTGAGAAGCGTCTGGCCTCAAGGTTTTTCTGAGTTCAGCCCGTTGATAAAAAACAGCAACCTCGTGATTTCAGCTTGAAGCTAGGCTTGCTTACTCTCTCGTATGCTCGTTGAGCCAATCGATGATCTTATGAGTGACCTCGACTCGGTTAATTTCATGCAAGACTTCATGCCGTGCACCCGGATAAAGATCAATGTCGAGCGTTTTGACCGCACCTTGAATCCAGTCAATAAGCTTGGCCAAATACTTCTGTTGATTATGGACTGGGTCTTGATCCCCCGAGACCAGATAGACAGGCAGTTCCCTCAGCCTGGCATCGACGGATTGTTGCCAATGGGCGGCTTCAGCCGAAAAGAGCCCGAGAAGACTGGCTGTGTCGGGTACAAACCCACAGAGGGGATCATGATGGTAAGCGGCAACCGAAGCACGGTCACGACTGAGCCACTCATAACCGGTGCGATCGCCCTCTCGAGCAAAGTCATGATTGGATGCGCCGAAGATCAGATAATCCATGATCGGGCTATAGCCACCATGGAGGCGCCAGTGCTCGAATTTCAGGACGGCCAACAAAACTCGGTATAACCCGTCTGGCATGCGCCCGGGGGAGCCGGACAAGACGATGCCCTTTACTTGATCGGGAAGATCATGAAACATCTGTTGAACCAACATGGCACCCATACTATGACCCATGAGAAAAAGCGGCACATTGGGATGTTGCTCCGTCAAATGAGCGATGACGTTTCGTGCGTTTTTCATCACTTGCGCCCAACCGCCATCTCCAAACTCCCCAAGACAGCTCGTGTGAGGCCCATGCCCCAAATGATCATTAGCCATAACCCGATATCCCGCCTCGGCTAAGGTATCCATAAAGCTTTCATATCGACCTGCGTGCTCCCCCATACCATGAGCGATATAAACCAGTCCACGGGGTGGCTCCACGGGATGGTTCTCATAAAGGCCTGTAAAGGGTGGCTGGGCAAATACATCAGAGGTCATAATCAGAAAATTCCCCCTCGAAATACCGGCTCAAGAACGTTGCAATGCCAAAATCGGTATTGCTGTCTGAGACATAATCGGCGGCACTTTTTACCGCCTCACTGGCTTGCCCCATGGCCACAGCCATGCCCGCGGCAGCAAACAGGTCCAAGTCACCCTCAGAGTCACCAAAAGCAATCGTTTCAGCCACCCCAATGTTCAGCGCTTCACAGACAGACCGGAGGCCTGCGCCCTTGTTCGCGGCTCTTGCTGTGATCGTAAGTACGACTTGTCCCGTTGGGCCAAGCGACTCAAGCACCAAAATATCGTCGTTTGTTCGTTGGGCGATGAGCGCTTTTACCTGATCAACCAAGTTGGATCCCTGTGCAGTAAAAATTCGCGGGGCTTCGATGGTAAAGTCTGGCCAGGCAGAAACTGATCGGAGCGTCGATGGGAGTGGTTTGTGTTCCCAACCTTTACGCCGAACCACGAGAGATTCAGAACTTAAGGTGGCGCAGGCAAAACCATCAGCCTCGAGCATGATCTCTCCAAGCTCGTTAGCGAAGTCACTTGGCAACCGTAGATCAACAAGATCCTTCCGAGCGATGGGGTCAAATACCTGAGCGCCATTGCACGCAATGATGAGGTCTGAATTGCCGATGTTACGTTGAATGGCTTCTGCCATCTGGCACCACCGTGCGGTTGCGATCACGACCTTAAAACCGTGGTCAAGGGCAGCACGTAATGCCGCTAAGTGGGGCTTCGGCACCTGGTCGCCGACGAGCAATGTACCATCTAAATCGATGGCCAATAAACGATGATTCATGCAGTGCACCTACGGTTGGGCCAAACTCGAAGAAGATCAAGGGTATGACTTGCTCGATGGCTCTGCAATAATAACTGGGGTTTAAGTGCACGGATAGCGTTTCATGCCAGGGAACAAAACATTTAACCGGCGTCGCCTGTTGACTCGGATTGTGCAATTGTTCGGTGTGACGGGTTTAGGCTTCTTGTCGTACCCTTTTTTCAAGGTGTTGATGCCTGGATTAAGCGAAGACGGCACCTTAGCCGTCGACTATAGTGAGCTTAAGATTGGCCAGTGGAAGACCGTTTCCTGGTTGGGTCGCAGGGTCATTGTCTATCGCCGCGGCCTGCGCTGGTCAAGTCAACCTGTCTCGTTGAAAGACCCACTGAGCGACCGCTCGATTCAGCCTCAGTTCGCAAAAAACACGAACCGCTCACATCGAGACGATGTCTTCATTTTCTTCAGCAATTGCACGCATCTGGGATGCGAAGTCGCCCTTCAACCCGAGGACCCAGCGGCACCTATCGCTTGTCCCTGCCATCAGAGCCGTTTTGATGGCGCAGGACGCGTACTAGAGGATGCGGTGGCGGCGGCGAACCTAGAAGTCCCATTTTACCGGCCGGTTTCCGCCAATTCGATTCGCTTGGAAAGACAGTCGGAGTCGTCGTGACCGTCTCAGAAAAGCATCTTTTACTGATTTATCACAGTCGAAGTGGCACCAACAAGCAACTGGCAGAGATGATTGCAAAAGGTGCGCAGAGCGAAGCTGGTAATGTGGTATTTCGCCAAAAAAATGCTTTTGATGCTGATGCGGATGACCTGCTGTGGGCTGATGCCACCATCTTCGTCAGCCCCGAGCACTTCGGTTACATGGCAGGCGCCCTCAAAGACTTTTTCGAGAGAACGTTTTATCCCACCGAAAATCAAGTGGCAGGCCGAGCCATCGCCATCGTCATTGGTACAGGTCTTGATGGTCAAGGCGCGCTATCGAGTATTCGCAGAATATGTAACGGCTACCGCTTCAAGGAAGTTCAGGAGCCCATTATTGTGGTGGGCGAACCCTCAGCCGAGCAGCTAGAGGCCTGTTTCAACCTAGGCTTGGGCTTCTCAGCAGCGCTTGACGCGGGAATCTTCTGATGACGAGCCCGGCAACCGATTCTTCGCATTCAGGTTACTAGGACCTGCGGCAAAGACAGCCTAGAGAGCAGGAGCCATGCTGGGTGAGCAAGAACACTGATGACCAACGTGATTAGGGAAGAAGCCGTGAGAGCCGGCGTCGGGAGGGCAAAGCAATTACAATGAAATACAATCGCAGCGAAAGCCATCGAAACACTTGCCCAAAGGTCTTAAAAAGTACCACTTGAGAAGCTCGGGGCGTCAACGCTCGCTACTACAATCAAGACCTTGTCAAAGGCAATCGACGGATTTCAAAGCCTTCAGAAGACCAGCCTAGCCGGCTTAATTTAGGCTCTCTGGGCGGGTGGTATCGTCAAGCTGTGCAAAATAAACGCGGGCGGCAATCATGACTCGACGGCTGAGCAATAGGGCGGCAGACATCGTCGGGATTGCCATACAAGCAAAGGCTAAATCAATGAGGTTCACCATGGCATCGATTGACATCAAAGCCGCCACAACCGTCATGATAACAATCAGGTAGTTATAATAATGCTGCCGCTCAGCACCCACTAAGAATCCGAGGCACTTAGCGCCATAATAGCTGTAGCTGAAAATGGTGCTGATACCAAAACAAACGATACATATCACCAGGATGGCCAGGCCAAAATGGGGGATTGAGGCTTCAAAAGCACGAGCTGTTAGGGTTACGCCATTGGCATCACCTGTCTCCCAAACGCCCGTCAGTAGAATCATAATGGCGGTGCAGGTGCAAATGAACAGCGTATCGATGATAGGGCCAACCATGGCGACCAATCCCTCGCGAATCGGTTCTTGGGTTTTGGCAGCGCCATGAGCCATTGCCTCGGTGCCTACGCCCGCCTCATTAGAAAAGACACCTCGCCGAACGCCATTCGAGATCACTGCACCAATCGCGCCTCCGGCAACCGCAGCGCCGGTAAAAGCATCCGTGATGATTAACCAAAGAATCGAAGGCACTTCGCTGAGATTGGTGATCACGACAAACAACGCCGAGCCGATATAGAGCAGGGCCATCGTCGGAACCAATTTGCCAGCCACTTGCGCGATTCGGGTTAATCCGCCAAAGATAACCAGAGCGACAATGGTTGCTAAGATCAAGCCAGCAACAAAGTTGAAGGGCATGCTATTGGCAGGTTCGAGCCAACCTTGATCAATAAATACGACCTCTCGAACCGTTTGTACTAACTGATTAATTTGCACTAAAGGGAGGCAACCGATCACCCCCGCCAAACAAAACAGAGTCGCCAACGGTTTATAGCGTGGGCCAAGTCCCTCTGTGATCACGTACATTGGACCGCCTTGAAGCTGCCCTTGACTGTCTCGACCGCGATACATGACGGCTAAGCTGCAAGTAAAAAACTTCGTTGCGATACCCACAATTGCGGTCATCCACATCCAAAATACAGCCCCTGGGCCGCCCACCGTAATAGCCACCGCGACGCCTGCTATATTGCCCATACCAATGGTGCCAGCGAGGGCACTCGATAAGGCTTGAAAGTGGGTAATGTCACCGGGGTCGTCAGCTCGATCATAACGCCCGGATAACAGACCAACGCTGTGACCCAAGTAGCGAAATGGCAAGAAGCCCGACAACCATAAAAAATAGAGTCCGCCACCCAAGATCAATACCACCAAAGGGGTGCCCCAGGCGAAAGCCGCGGCGTCTGCCAGCCAGCCATCAATCTGCGTAATCAAGTCAACGGATGGCTTATCACCTGGCATCGTGGGACTCCTGATGAATTGTCTGACTGCTTCTGCCGAGATCTTTCGCGACGATCTGCGAAAACCTGTAGGCCCTACGGTCGTTAGGACAAGGTCTGGTCAGTGGGTCAGTGAGCATAGCGTTTTGCGGATAACCAACAATAGGAAAAGCCTACAGGGTCGACAAAACCGCCACCGGGCCCATCGGGAAATGGAATCAAGTGAGTGGCTCGGTCAGCGCCTTGACCATAAAAACAGCGTTCAAACATTGCAGTTCCCACCAGAAGACACCATAGTTTGACTCATGTCCATCTCTGAAGGCCAGTCATCTATGGAAACTCTTAAACTAACAGGCACTGTTGCCATTGTCACCGGGGGCAATGGCGGGATTGGTTTAGGGATCGCCCAAGGTCTTGCTGAGGCAGGGGCATCGGTGATGATATCGGGCAGAAACGACAGCAAAAATGCAGCAGCGCTGGCGTCTCTTCAAACCCTAGAGCCAAGTTGTCGGGCGTCCATCTGTGACGTGAATAAACCGTCAGATGTTGAGGCGCTGTTGGCGGAAACGCGAAACGAGTTAGGACCCGTTGACATTTTGGTCAATAACGCCGGCATCGCGATTGGTGAGCCCCCAGAAGTGATCAGTGCAGACGCGTGGGATTCGGTACTGAATACTAATTTGAAATCGGTATTCAGTCTTTGCCAAGCGGCTTTTGAGGATTTAAAGCATCAAACCGGCAATGGCCATCCCGGTAAAATTATCAATATTGGCTCTATGTATTCGATTTTTGGTGGCGCGAGAGTCACGTCTTACAGCGCGAGTAAAGGGGGCATCGTACAACTGAGTAAAGCACTAGCCGTCGCATGGGCTCCTCACAATATTCAAGTTAACACCCTGTTACCGGGCTGGATTGACACCGAGCTCACCGCCGCAGTCAAAGAAGATCGGGAGTTTTTAAAGGGAATTGAATCCAGAACCCCGGCGGGACGCCTGGGGCTTCCAGAGGAATTGGCGGGGGGCGGGGGCTTTT
>NZGC01000037.1 GCA_002689445.1 Gammaproteobacteria bacterium | reverse complement strand
TAACTACGGCGAACCTCAGGGCGAGCCGGAGTTCAGAGCCATGCTGGCGGATTTTTTAAGTCAACAGGGGCAGGCAGCGACCCATCCTGAAAGACTTTTCTTGACCGCCGGGACCTCGCAGGGACTCGAATTAATCTGTGAGCGTTTTACCCAACCAGGAGATGTCATCTTCGTTGAGGACCGGTCTTATTTTTTGGCTTTACAGATTTTCAAAGATCACGGGCTCAACCTGGTTAGCATTGAATCCGACGAAAATGGGATGCGAATTGATAGCTTGACTGCCGCCCTTGATCAGCACTGCCCTACTCTGCTGTACATCATACCCAGCTTTGGCAATCCAACCGGGGTTTGCTTGAGTCATGATCGGCAAAGCGCGATAGCCGCGCTCAGTGAGACTTTTGATTTTTTGGTCATTGCGGACGAGGCCTATCAACTCCTCAATTTCGCGCAAGACCGGGTACCGACTTTCAGTAACGCCCTACCTTTCGACCGGGTCATCTGTCTCGGAACATTTTCTAAAGTTCTCGCTCCAGGGCTACGCCTCGGATGGATAGAAGCGAGCCCCAGCATTCTCGCCCGATTACTCGAATCGGGTTGGATCAACAGCGGTGGCGCTGTGAATCAGCTGACCTCATTTATGGTTAAAGCCTGGTTAGAGACAGATGCTCTGGCAGCACATCTGCCGAAACTCAGGACCCAACTCTCACTGCGCAGAGATGCCATGGATACCGCTTTAAAGAAGCACCTCGATGACACAGCAACCTGGATCACCCCCGAGGGCGGCTATTTCTTTTGGATCAGCCTAACTGCGCCCCTGAATACCCTCACCCACCTGGTCAAGGCTCGTGAGCATGGTGTTGGCTACCAACCTGGAGACTTTGCCAGCGTTGGGAGCGACTATGCTCATTGCTTACGGCTGAGTTTTGCTGCCTACCCCCCGGTGGCCATTGAGCGAGGGATCGAGCGTCTCGCCGCCAGTTTGGCTGCAGCAGCGCCTCAACGCCTAGGCGCCCCCTCAAAATAAGTCACAAGGCTATCCAATTGCTCCATTCACTATGCATTCACAGTCCTGCGTGAGTTTGTTAACATGATGACTTCCATTAATTTAATGGCTATTTCTATGAACATACTCAAACTGATTGGTGTCTTGTTCTCTCCGGTGGTGTTCGGCCTTGCTTTCCTCGGCCCTCTTCTGTCCGAGATCATACTTTTGCTCAATGTCACGGTGCCTGTCGGAGATCCCTTAATCTGGGGCGTCGTTATCGGAGGCATACTGGGCGGCATCGCCCAGTGGCGAGGCAGTTGGATATGGGTGAAACCAGTATGAATGAGGCCATCATGAGCAAAGACGCGTTACAAGCCCTATCGCCCGAAGCCCTCGATGCCTTAGAGCGAAAAATTGCCGGGCGACACATGCATCGGATCCCCTGGGGCGCTGTTGCTTGGGGCTTGGGCAACCTCATCTTTTGGCTATCTTTGTGGCCTCTGGTTTTTCTAGACTACTTATCGTTGTGGCTGGCCTTTCCACTGGCGACACTGAGCATTTCACTGAGTTACTTACCGTCGCACGAAGCCCAACACAGCATTATCGCTAGGGAAGGTCACCGCCTTCGCTGGCTCAACGAACTGGTCGGGCATCTATCGCCGATTCCTTTGGCACAACCCTATCGAGTACTCAAAGCCACTCACATGGAGCATCATGCGCACAGCAATGATCCTGAGCTTGATCCGGATTATGCCGTGCATGCCAAAGACGACTGGGCTTTTTTGAAAAATAGTATCCTAAGGCGCCAACCGGCTGGTCCGGCGCAAAAAGCTTACGGCGATGCCCTCGTGCGAACCCATCAAGAGCATTTAATGATTGATGCGCTGATCTTTAATGCCGTGTTCACCGGAACACTGTTTGCCCTAGCCTGGACCGGACATGCGCTGGAAGCAGCATTACTTTGGTGGCTTCCAAAACACTTAGCCCAGACTTATATCCAATATTACCTCAGCTGGGCGCCACACCATCCTGGAATTCGGCAAGAGCGGTATGGCCAGACACGGGCTTTTAAGAGTCAGTTGGGCAACCTAATCAGCATGGGGATGCAGTTTCATATCATCCACCATCTCTACCCTAGAATACCGCTCAGCAGCACTCCAGCCGCTTTTCATGAACTCAAAGACATTCTCGAGCTCAGAGGTTGCGATATTGGGGGATGGGCAGATTCAGATCACAAGTCCGAAGCCGCCTAACCTAGGTTAGCCCCCACTTAAGGTACCCGGCTCGAACCCAAGCAGAAACCGGCGGGCATGTCGGATCGCGGCGCTGTTGGTTTCGCTACTCACCGAGCCAAGGCTAATCGATCAAAATGCCTTGGCTGCAGGGCCTCTTCTTAAGTTGATTTCTCGGCGATGCTGCACTTGGGATCGAAGCATCCTACTCAAAAGCCCTCTCTGACGTTTTTTTCTCGCCATGAGATGCCAACATTGCTCCACTGAGCGAGAAACCCTGAACTTTTTACGGCAAGATGTTCGGCGTCTTTTCGAAGCACAACGCAATCGAGATTTAACTGATCGGCGTTCACGCGATAGATAGGCAGTTGAGAGATATTATTGCCGCTTTACCAATACGGCAGACGAGCATTCGATTGCAAATCCCTTGCCTCGCGTGATGCAGTCTGCGCTAGCCTAGACCAAACGCATCGATCAACGCACCTTTTACCCCGCTCGCTAAACGTTGACTGACCTTGGCTTTCGGAAAGAAACTCTCAGCCCCGTGATAAAGCCCAGGCCAGACCGCCAAGGTGCAGGGAACGCCTGCCGCATTCAATCGCAATGCATAGTCAACATCTTCATCAAAAAACAGGTCCTCGGTTCCGACGGTCATATAAGCAGGAGGCAGGTCATTGACAGCATCCGCTCTGCTAGCAGCCGCATAGGGTGAAGCACGCTCTCCTGGTTCTCCGTCCAGATACATTTCCCAAGCCGCAAACGAAGTCGACCGTTTCCAAACAGGGTGATCCTCAATTTGCCCCGATGCGGTTGCATGCAGGTTATCGATCATCGGGTAAAGCAGCAGTTGCAATTTCAGTGCCGGACCACCTTCATCCCTTGCTTTGATGGCGAGTCCAGCTGCCAACCCTGCCCCAGCACTCGCACCACCAATCGCAAGATTGGTAGGATCAACCCCCAAGGATTCGGCAGAATCACGAAGCCACAGCAGGGCTTGCCAACAATCGTTTAATCCGGCGGGAAAGGGATATTCAGGCGCCAGCCGATAGTCAACAGAAACGACCGTGATATCAAGGTCATAAGCGAATTGTTTAGCGCGGTTGTCATCGGCATCGCCTAGGACATAACCGCCACCATGCACCCAAAGCAGGCACGGCTGATTCGGTCGGTCAGACTTTTGGTAAATTAAGACTCGAGTCGATAAGTCTGCTGATGCTATCAATTGCTCACTGACCTTGAGCGGCAACCTGAAGACGGGGCGTGGTCTGGCACCGACCAATTCTCTCACGCGAGCAATGTTATCTCGATGGATATCTAGCGCATTGCATTCAACCTCGCCATCTTTCAACTCGGGGTCAATTCGGTTCATATCAAGTTTCATTTTCTACTGCCTATTCTGATCTTCAGGTTTATCCCTCACAGCCACTCTCGCAACAATCATGGGTTATTTAGACACATCGAACGGCTCGCGATTAGTCTTTGGCATCCTTACGGTTTGGCTTTTTTGCCCAGCAGATACAACGTTCGTGGCTTAACGCGAAGGGTATGAATCTGGCCAAGATCTGCCCAAGCGATGAGCACCCGCGACGACCCTGGTTTTGCTATCGCTTGGGCCCCGGAAACTGCAAAACTTTCGCCGCAAGCCGCTTTAAACCCGAAGGCGGTGCTTCGACGGCCCGCAGCGCCGCACTCATCTGCGGCAGGACTTCATCAAAAAGCAGCCAATCTTCCTCCTTGCTTTGGTCAACGGCAGAACGCAACGCCACCGCCTCATCCCCCTGCAACAAAACCCGACAGAGGGACTGGCCCCGAGGGCTGCAGTGCGTCGCTCGCAACTCCCCATTGAGCACCGTCGTTAAAAATTCTGCCCCGTTGAGGTCTTGCATCTTCACTCGCGCCACCGCAGAGGCGTGAGCCGCGATCAACCGAGCATCGAGCAGGTCACGGCTTGCTAGAAAAGCCACGATCGCCCCCAAATGCTGGGTATTGTCCTGCTCTCGACCGAATTGGACGGTTGCGTACACTTCAGACATTCATTTTCCTTAAAACTGATACGGCGCTCACCATGCCCCTCTTTCACCATCCCTCAATCCCAGCGCGTTTGCCACTACAATCCCTCGGTTAGCTTACGCATTCCCTCGCCCAATTGGGTTAGTTGCTGCTTGAGAATGAAACGGTCCCAACCGATACAGAAATGTTTAACGCCCAAGTCGATATAACGCTTGGCCTGTTCGACACTATGCAACTCAATTCTTGGTGCAATACCGTACTCCAGTGACTTTTCGATCACTAAGGCTTCATAAGGTCTTATCGCCTCACTATGCTGCAAACGGGGTGTCCCGCGAGAAAAACTGAAATCCGCAGGCCCCCATTGTGTCATATCGACTCCTCGGGCACGCGCTTCGTCGAGGATCTCATCGAGCGCATCTACCGCGACTGATTTTTCAATCATAATGGCAAACACCGTCGCTTTCAGGTCCTCTAGATAGCGCTCAGTATCATAGCTACTGAGCGCTGGACGCCTAAGTTTGACGCCCATCAATCCATCCTCTTCGGGTAGATCAGGCCTGATGGACGCTTGCGCGGCAGCGACATCGTTTGGCGCTCGGATATCGGTAAACAAAACGGCTTTAAATCCTGCGCCGAGGGCACCCTGGGCAACAAATGCTTGCGAGGCCTGATCAGGTTTGATCATCAAGGGTAAATTGCCGGCTTGCCCGGCGCGAGCCAAGTGATACAGGAGGGGCAAATCAAAAGACGCATACTCTGCCGAAAATTCACCATAGTCAAACAACTGGGTATCGCCGATAAGCTCGGGGATATCAGGATCATTGAACATAAAATGGGTGCCTAGAGTCGGCGAACCGGCATCCAATAGCGCTCTTAACGTGTTGTGTAATATCATTCTGCTTCCCACCTTCCGGTTTTCCTAGCCTTCGGCGGCGCCACAGCCTTTGGTTTGGCCATACCTTCAATCCCAGCTAATCGGATCCATCAAAATTGAAACGACAGGGGTTTCTAACGCAACCGTCTTCTTGGCCCCATGCTTTGATCACCGCTGGTCTCACCTTTACCCCCAACCCGAAGTTTATTCATCAAGCCTTCCTGCTCGCAGCGATCCATTTGGCAGCGCACATTTGACACCTGCCCATCGCTCCAGATGTAACGCGCGGAACCTTGGCGCTGACCCCGCTCAAACCGGCCTTCGTAGCGATCTCCGACATTTTCAACGCGACTACTGCCATAGACCATGACGCCCTCGCCATGCGGTAACCCCATCGCAAATTCTCCGGTATAACGGTCACCATTGACGAAGAGCATACGCCCCCGGCCATGAGGTTTTTCGTTGACCAAGCTCCCTTGAAAAGTGTTGCCAGCTCGATCGCGCCACTCTACCGCACCGTTGAGCCGGTCCCGCACCCAGAAACCCGAATACAAACTGCCATCCGCTTTGAACAAGGTACCGCGTCCCGTCCTAGCACCGAGATCAAAATGCCCCTCAAATCGATCGCCATTGGGATAGAACATCATCCCTCGCCCATGCGGTTTTCCCTGTTTAAGTCGGCCTTCAAAAGCTTGACCATTACCCAATTCAACCCGATTGCTACAGGTGGAATCAGTAAAAGGATCGCAAGGCTCAATCAATGCCTCATCGGCTGAGTTTTCGCTCGACTCTGATGCTTCTGCCAGTGCCAAGCTACTCTGGAGTAGTAACGCCGATAACCCGAATCTCAAATAATGCAAAGCCCGCCCACGCGCAGATTTTGACCGCTGACTTAAGTTGTTTGGTTTGCTCATTTTCATAGTCTCTATCTCGTTCCAGCTTGCTTTTTCTGACCCTAATTGGCTTTTACCGAGCTGTGGCCAACAACTCCCCAACGCTTTAGCCGTCTTTACCCGCTTTTTTGGATCTTGCAGACGCTCCCTGCCTAGGCTACCGTCTCCTGTGATGCTTGACCACTTTCATCCCCAGCCACAGCGGTTGTCCTTATGAACGATCTTGTCCCCATTTTACGCAGTTTCGATGAACGCTTGGCTACCCGTTTCTATATCGATTATCTCGGCGGAGAAGAGCTGTTTCGACATCGATTCGACGAGACCGCACCGCTCTATCTGGGTTTAACGTTGTGCGGCTTCGAAATCCACCTTTCCGAGCATCATGGTGACGCAACCCCGGGCTCAGCCATCAGACTCAAAGTGACAAATTTAGACACCCTTTATCGAACCTTACAACAAAAATCTTACCGCAATGCTCGCCCTTCGATTATTGATCAACCCTGGGCAAGAGATCTTCCCATCCTCGATCCATTTGGCAATCGGATCATTTTTTCTGAACCGCTCGTACCGGAGTAGACCGCTTCCCGCTGATATCACAACCACCAGGCCACGGAATCGGTCGTCGGGTTCGCCCCACGGCGCCCCTTCGCGCGCCAACTATGCTCTAAAGGCAATTCTCCAATGCCCTTACATCAGTGCCCATTCATCAACGCTAATTCGTCAACGCAATTCGCACAACGCGAATTCCCCGGATCCTCACATTATCTGAATGAATGATTGCCCCACCGCTGAATCAGTGGATCGGCGCGCTGTTCAATCAGCCCGTCGCGCAGGACCCTCCGCGGGGTTGAAAGGCACCTGCCGTTTAAGGTTTATCTTAATTTTTATGAAGATAAACCCCATTTCCCCTCCAAAATTCAGGCCCTCAAGAATCCCAGTTGGGTTATCGGTTCATTCTTGTATGACTGAAGGACTTTTTGTGGAGCAATCAACCTTCAATCCCCTTCATGAATGCCTCGAGCGCCGCATTGGTCGCAAGCGGCTGCTCCTGCTGGACCCAATGTCCGGCACCCTCCAGAAGGATTGAACCCCGAAAGTCATCACAATGGTCCGCTGCTAGCTCGTAACCATCCATTCCCGCAACAAAATTGCGCACCGGATCTCGGGTGCCTGCTATAAACACGGTAGGTTGTTGAAGACGCGCACCTTTGATATCCGGGAGTCCTTGCGCATCCAAAGTTTGGGCCCGGTAGCGATTTATCGGTCCCACAAACCCCGCGGCCTGAAACGCATCGCAGTATACCGAGAGATCCTCTTGGCTCATCCAGGCAGGAAAAGGTTCAGGGTCGATAAGGTCCTCGAGCAAACCTGCGCCCTTTGGCTTGGTTTTGAGCCATTCGTTCAAGGGAGCCTCACCCGACAGCGCAAAATAAATTTTCCTTAGGGCCTGGGGTAAATCCTCCATGACCTCTGCCTCGACCCGACCAGGCTCCTGAAAATAGGTTTGATAAAAGAATCGATCAGCGTATAGCGTCTCCCAAATTTCAAGCAAGGGGATATCCGTTGGCGACCTAAAAGGGACTGATAAGCCCGCAACCGCTCGAAACTGTTCAGGAAACCTGAGCGCCGCGGTATAGACCTGGGGAGCGCCCCAATCATGACCGAACAACACAACTGGCGCTTCAGACAATTGCTCGGCGATTGCTCGTATATCGTCGCTCAGCGCTTCCAATGTATAGAACGCGATATCTCGGGGGTGCACACTATTGCCGTACCCTCGGACATTCATCGCTGCAACACGATATCCCAGCCCAGCGAAATGCTGCATTTGATGCCGCCAGGAGTACCATAGCTCTGGCCAACCATGGACGCACAGGATGACGGGGCCCTCGCCTAGCACCTTGACTTCGATCTCTCCCTGAGCACCCTTTAGGCTAAGTGTTTCCATGATGGTTCTTCCTTCGATGCCTTGTTGTCTTTGATTGTTGTCTCTGATTCGTTGCGCTGACTGCACGACACTCGCTTCACCCCACTCGTTTTTCAGCCCTTGCTTGATCGTGCTTGCTTGACGACGGTTGCTTGATTGCGCTGGGTCAGGGTTCACTCGCTGCGGCTTGGCTATAGCCCAACCAAACTATTTTCTAAAAACTGCGTACCTTAAGGTATACACCTCTAGGAGTGCCCCATGCTACGCTGCCTCATTGCCGTCATTATCCTCCTCTGTGCACACGATACCATGGCCATAGAAAAACCTGATTACGAAGTGATTTGGCAAGGGGAAACCTTTGAAATTCGGCGCTATGCGCCTGCAATACTCGCTCAAACTGCTGTGACCGGTAACTTTAAGCAGGTGGGTACGGCAGCCTTTCGTAAGTTGGGCGGCTACATTTTCGGTCAGAACGTCAGCCAAGAAAAAATCGCGATGACTGCCCCGGTCACCCAATCTCAGAGCGAATCTGGCGACTTCCTCGTGAGTTTCTATATGCCTTCCCAGCACTCCCTTGAATCCTTACCGATTCCCAACGATCAGGCAGTGACGATGGTAGAAATGCCTGAAACCTACTTCGCCGCACGCCGCTACCGAGGTGGTTGGAGCGAAAAGAAGTACAACCGACACGTGGGTCAATTGACAGCGGACCTAGCCTCGGATTCCAAGTGGCGAGCGGCCGGCTCACCGGTCTGGGCTCGTTACGATCCTCCAATGATGCCCAGCTTTTTGCGCACCAATGAGGTACTCATTCCCGTCGTTCCTCGCACCCCATGAACCTCGACTTTGCCGATGCGGTTCGACAGGAAATCGTTCAACCCCTAGAAGCCCTGTGCGAGTTACTCAGCGAGGAAGGCTGTTACGCTGAATTTGCTTGGTTTTCCAACGTCCTTGGGATGCTTCAAACACCTGAGGACGAAGCCTCGGTGCTCGCCGCCGTCATCGAGCTCTCGCACTGCGCGTTTCTGGGGTTTATTTTTAGCCCTGAGGCGGCCGGTCAAATCGACAGCCTGTTGGAGCGTGCCATCAACCTCTCGCACACCATGAGCGCGCCGAATGCACCGGATGCGCAAGGAGGCGCGCACTAACCCGCGAGACTCAGCTACGAAGCATCCTTCAGCCTTGGGGCATACGCAACACCCCTTAGTTGCCCCCGTTGATCACTGAAGATGCGATAATGATGAACGCGCGAGACTCAAGCGGAGCTGCGAGCAGCCCGCGGGCCCATTTGAGTCGACTCAATCGTGGTTTTTGTCTTGCCGTTGCATACCCGAGGCGAGGTCGGGCCAAGCTACCACCAAGTACTGATACATCGACCACAGCGTTAAGCCAGCTGCAACATACAGTAACAAATAGCCAAGGATGACCAAGGGCGCCGACAAATCAGGCCCTTGCGCTAACAGCACAATAATTGCTGTCATCTGGAACCCTGTCTTGACCTTGGCAACAAAAGACACCTTAACCCCCGATGAATCGCTGTAAGTGGACATCCATTCCCGCAGAGCCGACACTACAATTTCTCGACCGACAATGACCAATGCTGGAATCGCAAGCAAAGCACTGGCGTGTGCTTCAACCAGCAGGATCAACGCCACCGCCACCAGAAGCTTGTCCGCTACGGGGTCGAGGAAGGCACCAAACGGGGTCATCTGTCCCATTTTGCGGGCAAGGTACCCATCTAACCAATCCGTTAGGCTCGCAATACTAAACACAAACGCCGACGCTAAATACCGAATGTCCATCGGCAATAAATAAAAGCAGAGCACTAAAACCGGGATTAAACAAATCCGTAAAGAGGTCAAAATATTAGGTAATGTTAGGGGCAAGTTCATCAAGTTTCAGTTCTGGCTAACCAATGACTTCAAGCGTGAAGCGTAGCATAAATTTCTGCTGCGAGCTTTTGACTGACCCCTTCGACTTTGCTCAATTCTTCTTGCGAAGCGCTTAACACTTGTTTTACCCCGCCAAAATGTCTCAGCAAATTTCGTCGTCGAGTAGGACCGATGCCCGCGATGCCATCTAACTGCGACTCGGTTCTTTTCTTACCGCGTCGGGCTCGGTGTCCGGTGATGGCAAAGCGATGACTTTCGTCCCGGATGTGCTGAATCAAATGCAAACCGGGGTCATCAGGCCGCATGTCTAGCTCACTCCCATCCAATTCGATCAAGCTTTCAAGACCCGCTTTACGCGTGGGCCCTTTGGCAATTCCGATGACCCGTACACCAGTGACCGATAATTCCTCTAACACCCGCTGAGCCTGGGTTAACTGGCCTTTACCCCCGTCAATAAATAACACATCTGGCAGGCGACCTTCTCCGCTTTGAATTCTGGCGTACCGCCGACGCAGCGCCTGATCCATGGCGGCATAATCGTCGCCAGGGGTAATCCCTTCAATATTAAACAATCGGTAATCCGACTTCAGCGGACCTGATTCATTAAAAACCACACACGAAGCCACCGTGGCCTCGCCTTGGGTGTGACTAATATCAAAACATTCCAAACGCCCAGGCGGCGTTTCAAGCGATAGCGCTTCTTGCAGCGATTTGAATCGGGTCGCCAAATTGTCTTTTTTGGCCACATGGCTGCCCAGTGCTTGTTGCGCTGTGTTGCTGGCTATCTCCAACCAACGCGCGCGGGTCCCTCGAACCCGGTCTTTAACCGCAATCTTTTTACCCTTCAACTCCGACAGCGTATCGACCAGCAGGGATTTGTCACTGAGTAACGCATTCACAACAATTTCATCAGGTAAATCGAGGGTTTTGCCGTCATCAAGATAGAACTGAGCTAAGAATGCAGTCAACACTTCCCCAAGCCCCTGATCCAAACGATTATTGGGGTAAAAGGTTTTGTTCCCCAACATACGACCTTTGCGAATAAACATCACCAAAACGCACAATCCAGAGGGACTCTGTTCCGCATAAACAACATCGATATCGCCACCGGAAGACACCACATACTGCTGTTCTTGAATGCGACGCAAATGCTGAATCTGATCCCTATAGGCCGCGGCTCGTTCAAACTCGAGCTGCTCGGAGGCCGCATCCATCCTGGCCCGATAATCTGCCATCACCTCGGCGTTCTTGCCCTCTAGAAACTTGATCGCGCTGTTGACATCCCCTCGGTAGGCCTCCTCGCTGATCAGCTCACAACAAGGCCCAGAGCAGCGCTTTATCTGATACTGCAAGCAAGGCCGAGACCGATTTTTGAAGTAACTGTCCTCACATTGACGAACCAAAAAAGCTTTCTCAAGGACGTTTAAGCTGTCTCGAACGGAATAGGCACT
>NZGC01000036.1 GCA_002689445.1 Gammaproteobacteria bacterium | reverse complement strand
TCACAGGGATCGACGCGACGAAAGGTGTTTTCTCCGCCTCATTGGATGATGCCCGCGCTGCTGAGGAAGCTCTGACAGGGACATTGATTGCGCCTTATCGACTGGGCGTCAATCATGATCATTTCTTTAGCTACCGCATTGACATGGATGTCGATGGCGTCGATAACACGTTTGTGCGACAGCGACTGGTTTCTGCTCAGCAACCAACTGACGCGCCCCGCCAGGGAATTTGGAAGGTGCAACAAGAGCGTGTGCTATCGGAGCAGCAAGCGCAAACAACAATGAAGGTCGATAAGCCGGCATTGTTGACCTTTACGAGCTCCACCGCCAGAAATGAGATGGGCTATCCGACGTCCTATCAACTGATGTTTCCAAATACGCATCCGCTGGTCACGATGGATGACGTGATATATCAACGCGCAGGCTTTCTCAAAAATAACCTATGGGTAACGCGCTACAAGCGAGATGAGCTTTTCTCAACCGGACTTGCCGTTAATCAATCCGATGTAGGCCAGGGGCTTCCTCAATACGCTGCAGATAATGAAGCGATTGAAGATACCGATCTTGTGGCCTGGCCAATGATTGGGTTTCATCACGTGCCGATGGCGGAAGACTGGCCGGTAATGCCCGCAAAAGTTGATGAAATCACGCTTAAGCCGCGCAACTTCTTCAACAGAAATCCCGCGTTGGACGTTCCAGAATAGGGTGATGGAGAAAATCGAGAAGGCTAGGTGGCGTTCACCTAGATCGTAAGTAGGAAATTGGAGCGGGAAACCAGGTTCGAACTGGCGACCTGTACCTTGGCAAGGTACCGCTCTACCAACTGAGCTATTCCCGCTTAATCTCACTGTCGATCTTAACCGATCGCGGATGCTTTACAACGCCATCCAGTTTGTTGGTAACTGGATCGGATGGCGTCCCCTAGGGGAGTCGAACCCCTGTTGCCAGGATGAAAACCTGGAGTCCTAGGCCTCTAGACGAAGGGGACAAAGCACTACCGAAGAGCGCGAATGATATGGGTCTTCGGCGAAATCGTCAAGTCTGCAGGCCAATAAAATCCTTGTTTTGAACAACAAACCTGGGTCTCTTATTATTCTAGAAAAGAATGACGCTGCGAATGCTCTTACCCTCATGCATGTAGTCAAACGCGGTATTGATGTCTTCCAAAGGCATGGTATAGGTGATGAGCTCATCTAACTTAATATCGCCGCTCATATATTGATCGACCATGCCGGGCAGTTGAGTTCTGCCTTTAACGCCGCCAAAGGCCGTACCGCGCCAAACGCGACCAGTAACGAGTTGAAAGGGTCGGGTGCTGATCTCTTGGCCGGCCCCGGCAACGCCGATAATGATCGCTTCGCCCCAGCCTTTGTGGCAGCACTCAAGAGCGCTGCGCATAAGGTTGACATTACCCACGCATTCAAAGCTGTAATCCACGCCGCCATCGGTCATATCAACGATGACCTCCGTGATATCTGCACTGTGATCCTTCGGGTTCACACAATCGGTAGCGCCGAGCATTTTTGCCATATCGAACTTGCTCGGATTGGTATCGACCGCAATGATACGGCCTGCCTTCGCCATCACAGCGCCTTGAATGACCGATAAACCAATCCCGCCCAATCCAAATACTGCAATAGTAGCGCCAGGTTCGACTTTAGCCGTGTTGATCACTGCGCCGATGCCGGTAGTCACGCCGCAACCGAGCAAACAAACTTTATCGAGCGGGGCCTTGCTACTGATTTTTGCCAGTGAAACTTCCGCAATGACTGAATATTCGCTGAAGGTGGACGTGCCCATATAGTGATACACAGGCTTGCCGTTGAAACTGAAGCGGCTTGAGCCATCCGGCATAACTCCCTGACCTTGCGTGGCCCGGACAGCACTGCAAAGATTTGTCTTACCGGATAAGCAAAATTTACATTGACGACACTCTGCGGTGTAAAGCGGGATCACGTGGTCCCCAGGTACAAGACTGGTGACGCCTTCGCCGACTTCGACGACGACGCCGCCTCCCTCATGCCCTAGGATAGCGGGAAAGAGGCCTTCTGGATCATCACCTGACAGAGTAAAAGCATCGGTGTGGCAAACGCCGGTGGCTTTCATTTGAACGAGCACTTCGCCAGCCTTAGGTCCTGCGACATCAACTTCTTCGATGATCAGTGGGGCGCCTGCCTCCAGCGCTAATGCAGCTCTTGCCTTCATGTTGTCACTCCTACAATAGTGGTCGTGTTCGTTCTCTGAAATCAGCGCTCATCGTCTCAAACTCATCGCGATCTGCGTATACCGATATAGACGCTTCGTGGTTCGCCGACGAAAAAACGTTCCCTGCCGAAAGCAAAATCGGCACGCTCAGCATAATCGGTATCGCTAAGGTTCGTCACCCGAAAAAACATCTGCCACTCATCGCTGAGCGCAAGCTGACCTCGAAGATTGAGCAGGTCATGTCCATCGTAAGCATTACTGTTCTCCGGATTGGTGAAGTACTCGCCTAAATGAACCCATTCGAGTTGCGTGTTAATGGAGGGAGTCGGGCGCCAATTCAAGCGAATGCCGCCAAAAGAACGAGGGGCTGTATCGATGTCGTTACCTTCGATGGCGGATCGCGCCAGCGCCGGATTATTGTCGTAGCGGTGACGGGCCAGAGCCCAATTGAGCGCGATATCGAAGCTTTCGTTAAGTGCCAATTGGGCTTCGACTTCAAGACCGTGGTGACGGGTCTGTCCATTATCGACGTTGGCGCGATCGGTATCTTTAAAAATAAATTGATCCTTCTTCATGGCGAAGGCAGCGACCTGATAGCGCAGCTTAGGGCTCGCACCTCGAACACCGAGTTCAATAGCGTTCAGGGATTCGGAGTCGATATCGACCACCGATTGCCCGCCTTGCAGGCGATAGAGCTCTGTGGCTTGAGGGGCTCGAAAACCTTGTGACAAATTGGCAAAGAGGTGATGACTACCGAGTTCAAAGTGTAGTGCCAACTTCGGCGACAGGTTGGTGAAACTGTCTTCTCGGCTATCGGGTCGATTATATCGACAACCCCCGAAGCCACACTCACTACCATCGTCTCGAGTGCGACCGCTCTGCATTAAATTATCATAGTTATAGGTCACGTGCTCTGCCCGGAGGCCGAGATCAGCAGATAACCTATCGGTGATCGGCAGTCGGTATTGGCCGTAAATGGCTGCCACGGTGGCGGAGACCTCATAATCGTAGTGTTTTCCGAGGGGTAAGGTCCCCACGAGGAAGGGACTGCCGATAGTCTCGCTAAACTGGGTTTGTTTTAAGAAGGCATCCGTGACTTCAAGATCAATACCCATGTCGAGTTGATCTGAGAAGGCGTAGCGGCTTTGCAGGCCGAGGCTCGTGTGTCCATTTTCTTCAAGCGGTTGCCCTGGGAGAAAATGCATTAAAAATCGCATGTCAGTCCACCGAAAGAAGGGCGTAATCGCTAACGGTAAGTCGGCGTGCTGCCAATCAGAAACCAGTTTCAGCGATTGGGCATCGCGAAAAGCTTCAGGGTTGGGATTGGACTGTTTGAGGCTCTCAATGCGATAAGCATCATCACCTTGGATGAAGCCTGACGTCTCCTGATTCAGGTTGGTGGCGGCCAGCTGGTGTAGTGCCCGCCAAGCAGCTGATTGGCTACGGAGTTTGATGAGAAGCTTTTGTTGATCAAATCCAGCATCATCCTTATAGCCGCCGTCATGAGTCCCAGAAAAAGCCAGTGCTGCATTGGGAAAGGTTGCGACATGTTTTACTCGAGCGTAGTCGTGGGGCCCGCCTTCCAACGAAGTTTGGCGGGTTCGATCGCCGGGCTCAGGTGTGCGGATGTGAACGATGCCGTGTAACGCGTTTGAGCCATGGGCAGCGGTCCCGGGGCCTTTCAAAATTTCTACGGTCGAAGCCAATTCGCTGGCACTTTCGAATAATTCGTTGACGTTACAAAAACCCGAGGCGCGAAGGGGAATATTATCCTGCAGCATTAAGAATGCCCCGCAGCCGCCGGCTCCCGTTAAAACGGGTGAGCGGATAGCCGTGAGATGTTCCTGACCGTTACCGCGGCTGATCCAGGTGCCGGCGCTCTGGGCGGCCAGTTCGTTGACGTGGGTAGCGCCCACAGTCTCGATGCTCGTTTGATCAATGACCGTGATGGATTGGTCAGCACGTAACCAGGGTTCGCCGGTGCGATTGGCAGTTACGACAACCTCTTCGAGCAAGTTTTCTTGGTTGGCGCTCACAGGCGCTGTCGGTAAACTAAGGACAAAACTTAAGACGATAAAATATCGATACAACATTGGATCTAACCGCTGAGAAATGGCGAACATAGGGTACCGTATTTGACCGATGGTTGTCGCCAGTCGGTGCCTGCAGAGAAAGTTAGCCTGGTGTCAGCAGTACTCCAAATTCTGGCGAGAAAAAGGCCTGGATCAGGCGATGAAAGAAGATGCAGCGAGCTGTAAGAGGTCAATATGGAGCTAGGTAACCCCAATACCGTTTATGTGAATCAGTACGACAAGGCACTGCTGTATCCGATCGATCGGGGTCCCCAGCGCGAACTGCTGGGAGTGAGGTTATCGGCGTTACCGTTTGAGGGGCAAGACACCTGGACAGCCTATGAGTTCACTTGTTTGTTACCGCCGGGCAAACCCACCCGTTCGGTTTTGCATATTAAGGTGCCGGCAACCTCGCCCTGTATCGTGGAATCTAAGTCGATGAAGCTTTATCTCGGCAGTTTTGCAGGATCGCTGTACGCCAGTGAAACAGAGGCATTGGCTTGTATAAAAGAGGATCTAAGCGAGGCTTGTGGCGCTGCAGTGACCGTTGAGCGTTTGTCTGAGGCTTCGCAGGAAACCTTGAGTATCGAGCCGAGGGAAGCAACCTGCCTTGATGGGTTAGCGGTCGCGGTACCACAGGGAGGATTCAGCTCCGATCACCTGGTGCTCAAATCCGATCAGCAGGTGATGGCATCCTATTACACTGACTTGTTTCGCTCTTTATGCCCCATGACGGGGCAGCCCGATTACGCACGCATCCTACTGCGTTGGGAAGGTGGTGATCTTGATGAAGCCGGATTACTCCAGTACTTGTTTTCATTCCGAGAGCATGGAGAGTTTGCCGAGCAGGTGGCTGAACGAATGTTTATTGATATTGCCGAGGTCACCAAGCCGGCTCGGCTGGGGGTGCGAGCAGAATTTACGCGTCGAGGGGGGATCGATATTAATGCCGAACGCCAGAAGGGCTTCGGCGATTGGCCTTATCAACGGCATTATCGACAATAGGGCCAAGGCGCTGCGCTTTGCATGTGACGTAAGCAGTGGACAGTGTCGGGCTCCAGGAAGCGCTTTGGTCAGAATGTTGGTCCAGTTGCAGAAGTTGGGGTAACAGGGTGAGATAGGGGCGAATTCGGCCTCCCGGATGATGACAAGGCGAGTTGGTTCGAACCTGAGGCTAAAGATTGCGGGAAGGAGAAAGTCATGAAAGAAACCTATTGTTTCGCGCCGCCAACCATTAAGAGCCTTGAAATACGAGATCGGGTCGAACGTTTCCCTGTGGGTCGTTTATTTTGCGTGGGGAGAAATTATCAGGCCCATGCGGCCGAAATGGGGGTTACGGTCGATAAAGCTTCGGCCCAGCCATTTTATTTTAACAAGCATCCCAGTCACATCTTAGTCTCAGGTGGGACAATGATTTACCCGCCTGAAACCGCTAATTTACATCACGAGATGGAACTGGTGGTCGCCATTGGCGCTATGGGCAGCGCTGTATCCGTAGATGAAGCCAGCCGTTTGATTTTTGGCTATGCAGCGGGCCTAGATATGACTCGGCGGGATCTCCAGCAACGAGCGAAGGATCGTGCCCACCCTTGGGATGTAGCCAAAGACTTTGAGCAAGGGGCGGTGTTGAGTCCTATTGTCGAAAGACAAGGTTCCAATGTTCTAGCGTCTGGACTCATCGAACTGAGCGTTAATGGAGATGTCAGACAGCGAGCCGATTTGTCGATGATGATTTGGGGGATTGCGGAATTGATCAGTGATCTCTCGCGATATTACACCTTGGGTCCAGGCGATCTGATTTTCACCGGCACGCCTGAGGGCGTCGGGCCGGTAGTGCCTGGCGACCATTTGATCGGAACGATTGCTGGAATTGGCCGAGTTGAGACGACAATCGCTTCAACCGAATCTGGCCGAGGTTTTGTGGACTAGGGTTGCTCTAGCTGGCAGTCGAGTGATCTTGTTCGTCCGCGAGTCGTAGGGATTCGGCATAGGGGGCTCGTCCAAACCAGAGCAGGACTACGCCCAGTAACCCAAAAATCGCGGTCATCGTCATCATGGAATACCGAACCCCTTCTGGTCCTGGAAAGACGTACTCGTTAAAGGCACCAGCAAGCGGTGGACCAAACATCATGCCGATAGAGCCTGCCAACATATAGACTGCTGCGACCCGAGCGCGAAGATGGGGTGGTGTGATGACGGGCAGGGCACCTGCGGCAATCCCAAAGGGCGAATTGACCGCCATGATCGCTGGGGCATAAAAGACAAAAGCCCAAAAGGCCGAGGGTGCAATTTGAATCAGTAAAATACAGGGGATTGCGATGACTCCACCCATCAGGCCCGCGGTTAAGTTTGCGTCGCGTTTACCCTCGGCCTGTAGCCTGCCAGCAAGCCAAGCGACGGCAAGGGGGCCCAAAGGCCCAAAGATCACAAATATCCAACCGAAAGTCTGGGAAGCTTCTGCGGCGCCCAAACCATGTACCCGGACGAAAAATGTCACGGACCAAAATACGAAGGCATAGCCCATAAGCACTAAGGCAACAAATCCGAGATGATGAAAAACAATGGTGCGCCGATTGCGCCGATAAAAATCGAGCAATTGCTGTGTTTCGGTCTCACTGCTGGGCGGACCGTCAGCCTGTCTTCGGGTCGGCTCACGAATCAGGAGAAAGAAAAACGCCAGAATCAGACCCGGCGCGCCGACGTAGACAAAAGTCTGTTGCCAGGGTTTTAGGGTCCCGAAATAGGGTAGCGTTAAGGGGGCACTTTCCTGCACCAGATCGAGCACCACGCCGCCAATTATAAAGGCAAGTCCGGTCCCGAGAATCGGGCCCGTTTGAAAAATGCTGAGGGCCAGGGGCACTAAGCGTCTTGGGAAATAGTCGCCAATTAACGAGGTGGTTGCAGGGGATAAGGTTGCCTCACCAATTCCCACGCCGATACGGGCAAGAAATATCTGCCAGTAGTTGCGGGTCAGCCCACAGGCAATAGTGAGCAGGGACCAAATAAAGATTCCGCCCGCAATGATGTGTTTGCGACTGCGGCGGTCAGCAAGCGTTGCGATGGGTAAAGCAGCGATCGCGTAAAACAGGGCGAACACACCGTAGAGCCAGCCGATTTCCGTGTCACCAACGCCCAAATCGGCCTGCATCGGTCCTACAACGATGGCAACAACCTGGCGATCAATGAAGGCAATTAACGAGGCTAGGATCAACACAAAGACGACGAACCACGCGTATTGTCTTGAAGGATAAGGTTGTGGATGACGCATGATCGAGACCTGCTACTGCGTTGTATGCCAGCCAACCATCGCAGGCGATGCTGGCGAATGCAAGGCGGCTCGGCATCTTTGCTCGATCAACCGGTCCTAGGAGGTCTCCAGGTCACTGGCCTGAAGATATGCGCCAAATGACGATGTTAAATCAGTCGCCGCGCCTTGGCTTCAATTTGTTGCGTAGCCAGCCCAGCAAGGAGTTGGGGGTTAACAGATAACGGTCAATGCCCCGTGTTCGTTCGGCCAAAGCAGTAGGGTCTTGAAAAATCGTCTCTCGACGAACCAAGGTTTGGTTCGGATCCAGGGATCGAATCACAACTGCAGGATTGCCGGCGGCAATGACGTTCGCGGGGATGTCGGTTGCCACTACAGAACCGGCACCGATGATGCTGTTCTCACCAATGGTGACGCCTTTGCACACGGTGGCGCCGTCTCCTAGCCAAACATTATCGCAAAGCAAAACAGGCTTGGTCTTGCCGATGGGCCGGGTTCTATCATACAGATCGTGCCAGTCAGCATCGGTCACGTAACTTCCCGCAGCTAACATGCAGTTGTTGCCAATGGTAATCTGGCTCGCAGAGTCAATCCTCACGCCTGGACACAGCAAAACGTAATGACCGAGGTCGATATGCCCTTGATGCTCGTCAAACTGCCAAGTCGATAAGCAAACACGTCGATCCTGCGCAGTCACTACGTGTAAAAAATCGCCCGCCCTGATATTCGCGCCATAAAGTCGTAAATACCAAGGCTTCATGAGATCGGGCGTGGTTCCAAGCGCGGTAAACTGGGGTGCGATGAAATGACGTCCGTACCAGCGCTCAAAAATTTGGGCGCAGCGTTTCAGCCAAAAGGGGCGATGGTCTTGTATCATGTTCAGCTCTAAACAATGAGACAGGGTTATTGTAGGGGATCACTGAAGGACTGTCCTAATGGCTTGACCCTATTCTTTGATGAATCATCACCAAAGCACAATTGATGGACTGTGGGTGTTGATAGTCGATCTTCCTGTCAGATGAGGTCTAGGAGTAAAAACTATGGAGGCAACAGACGCAATCTTGAATCGAGTATCGTCGCCACGTTTAACCGGCGAGGTTCCCGATTGGCTGGTGAAGGAAATGGTTGCAGCAGCAAGACGCGCGCCAGATCATGCTCAACTCAGGCCTTATCGCTTTCTTTGTATTGAGGGCGACGGTCGTGGGGTCTTAGGGGAGTTAATGGTGAAGGCAAGGCAAGCTGCTGATCCCGACGTCTCGAGCGATAGCCTTGAGAAATTGCGTTTGAAACCGTTTCGAGCACCAATGATCATCGTCGGCATTGCTGCGCCGAAACCTCACCCCAAAGTGCCTGAGATCGAGCAATTATTGACTGCGGGCATCGCTTTGCAGCAAATGTCGTCATTGGCCTATGCCAGGGGTTACGGTGCCATGTGGCGAACCGGCGATATAGCCTATAGCAAAGAGGTTTCGCGAGGCTTAGGGTTGTCCGAGGATGAATCGATCGTTGGGTTTTTATACTTAGGCGAGATCGAAGGACGACTCAAAACACCGTCGATGACTGATCCAGAGGATTTGCTGCGATCTTGGCCTTGATGGCGACAGACTCAATCACACGTTGATTTCGAGGCTTCGCAGGTGGCCGACAACACGGCGCTTCAGTAAGGAAGGCTGCCGCGGGATGAGGCAAATTGGGCGGCTAGAGGTTAAGGTAGGGGGTAGCCCCGCTCGCGATGCGCGCAGGGTCAAAACGTGTTAGTTAACTGGCTTAGGCGGAGCCGTTCTCAATGCGGGATCTGTATACCCAACCAGAAGGAAGTGAAGTCGACCCGCCAGTCACCGTGGTGGGACGATTACGTCAACTCGGCCCAAGTTTAATCGTATCAGCCAGCATTGTCGGGTCTGGTGAAATTATTCTTACCGCGAGCTTAGGGGCGGCTGCCGGATTCGGCATGCTTTGGTGGGTGCTGCTGTCCTGCTGGAGCAAGTCGATCGTCCAAGCCGAACTCGCTCGATACGTCGTGGTTACAGGCGATACCTATATTCGAATGCTGAATCGAATGCCGGGCAAAGTGAGGTTACCCCAAGGACCGGTATCTTGGACATTACTGGTTGCTCTGCTTGCCTTTTTACCGGGGCTCACTGGCTTAGGTGGGTTGATGGGAGGGGCTGCTCAGGCTTTGGTTTTATTTGCGCCTTCGATGTCACCGGTATTAGTGACGGCGGGTCTTGCGGTTGTCATTGCGGTGGTGCTCGCGACTGGCCACTATCGCAACCTAGAACGAACCCTTATTCCGATGGTGCTTGTCTTTACGGTTTCGACTCTGATCTGTTTTGTGATGCTGCAAAATTCGTCGCAAGGGATATCCCTTGATCAGACGTTATCGGGGTTGCAGTTTGAATTTGATTTGAGCGTGGCAGTGCTTGCGTTAGCAGTCTATGGCTACACCGGCGTGAATTCAGCAGAAATTTCGGCTTACAGCTACTGGTGTATCGAGAAAGGTTATCCCGGTAAAGTGGGCCCATCGAACGAGACGGCGGAGTACACCGTGCGAGCGAAGGGGTGGCTCAATGTCTTGCAAGTTGATGTCATCGCGACGCTCTTGTTGCTAACCTTCGCAACGGTCCCTTTTTATTATTTGGGGGCGGGTATCTTGCATCCGCTCGGCACTGTCCCGGCAGGAAGCGAAACCATTCGGGTGCTGAGCCAAATGTTCACAGAAATCTTGGGGGAAGGCGCCTTTTTGTTGTTTGCGACAGGCGCCTTTTGTATTTTGTTTTCGAGTGCCATCTCCGGCGTTGCAGCGGGTGCGCGGTATATCCCTGATTATCTCATGGAGCTCGGGTTACTTGGCCGTGATCGAGTCGATGTGCGTCGGAGGGTGATCAAAATTTATGGCCTCATCATGCCCTTCGTCGGGGTGATTTTGTACGCAGGTTTCCAAAACCCAGTCTTGATGGTAACCATTGCGGCTTGTTTTGGCGCGTTGATGTTGCCTATTCAAAGTGGGATGACCTTATACCTTTCACGGCGGCTTCCGCCATTACTCAGGGCCAGCCCTGCAGCGTGGCGCTTGCTTCAGCTCACCTTTTTGTTTCAGATGCTGATGGCCGCCATGGTGATTTATTTTGTAGCGCTATGAGCCGCGGGTGTGTTGCTTGTGAAAGGTCCGCGAAAAGATCCAAGCAAATCGTCGACTTGGGTGTTGATCCTGCGCAAATGACGTATAATGGTCGAGCCACCTTGGTCCTCTCGCAATAAATAGAGGTGAACCCCGCCAGGCCCGGAAGGGAGCAACGGTAGTCTCGATTTTATGTGCCGGGATGCGGCTAAGGTGGTTTTAAGCTGCCTTTGCCAACGTTCTACCTCGCTCAGCTGAGCCGGATGAACAACCGAACGATCTGATATCGGCGACCAGCATCAGCAGAGCTCCCTCAAAACAGCCTTGAAGGTGTCGTCTGACCCCGTCTAGGTATTTGACCGTCCTGAATCCATAAAGTAGCTCGAGCCTGCACTGGATCTTCAGCGCCTACCGGACCAAGGCCGGCGTTTATTGGTGTAATCCCACAGGCAAACCGCTGCCGATGCTGAATCGGAGTCAATAAAACTTACAGGCAGCGCTGCTGGCGCGCTTTGACTTAACGCGACACGGCGTAACGCGAGAGGTGTAAACAGCCGAGTCGACGATGCAACCTGAACCCGGTGAGCACAACCGATTGTCGACGGTGTGCGTATAGAGTCGG
>NZGC01000035.1 GCA_002689445.1 Gammaproteobacteria bacterium | reverse complement strand
TAATTGCCACCCAATTCGGCGAGCGGCTTCCCAAAAGCGGTGCGACTGAGTGCTCGTTTACAGAGCAGCTCCAACGCTCTCTCAGCAACGCCAATGGAACGCATGCAATGGTGGATTCTTCCCGGTCCTAAACGGCCCTGGCTGATTTCAAAACCTCTGCCTTCACCCAAAATCATATTGTCCTTGGGTACTCGGACGTTGTTAAACTTGATGTGCATATGGCCATGAGGCGCATCATCTTTGCCAAAGACATACATAGGTCTTAACACTTCAACCCCGGGAGCATCCATGGGGACAAGTATTTGCGACTGCCTTAGATGTTTTGGAGCATCGGGGTTAGTGACCACCATCGTGATCATGATTTTACATCGTGGATCACCCGCACCGCTGATGTAATGCTTTTCGCCATTGATCAACCACTCATCCCCGTCCAGTACCGCTGATGTTGCGATATTGGTCGCGTCTGAAGACGCAACGCCCGGTTCGGTCATCGCAAACGCTGAGCGAATCTTCCCCTCAAGCAGAGGTTCCAACCATTCTTTCTTTTGGGCTTCTGAGCCGTCGCGCTCCAACACTTCCATATTGCCCGTATCCGGCGCAGCACAATTAAACACTTCTGACGCAATTGGGTTTCGAGCCATCACTTCAGCCAAATGGGCGTATTCCAGATTGGTTACCCCTGCACCACCCTGACTCTCTGGTAAGAAAAAGTTCCACAACCCTGCCTCTTTAGCCTGGGCCTTCAAACCATCCATGATCTCGTTTTGTCGATCCGTCAATTGCCACCGATCACCCACGTTAATCTCGTCATAATACTCGTCGGTTAACGGATCAACGCGTTCACGAACAAACTGATCAATTTTGTCCCGGACCGGAACAAGTCTCTCTGGTATATCTAGGTCCATCATAATTGCGTCTCCAATCGACTTTTCTTTTTCAGGATACTACCGCTACCAAGCGCCCACTGACCAGTGCTATCGGCCACACTTATAAGCCTTGATCCTTTGACTCTATTGTCCTTTAGCTGACCGCGCTCGGCGACCTTAGCCGCCGATAAACTTCATCACCGTGGTCTCGCCTTGGAAAGCGAGCCGCTTGTGCCCTAGCGCGGAAAGCAAGATCTTTTGCAGCTTGGGTAATGCGATGTGACCGGGTAGCGAGACGAGATCTCCGATGTAGGTCCGAGCGGAATTCGATAAGCAACCGTAGAGATAGCCGTCAGACGACAGTCGAAGACGCGTACAGGCAGTGCAGAAAGGCTCGCTCTCGTTGGCAATGATGCCGAAGTAGCCGCGCCCGGGTATATGAAATCTCACCGCAGTGGAATCAAAGGGTGCGTCGGTGCGTTCAAATCGATACTGACGACCAATTTCATCGAGCAAATGCTGCATCGATAAAAAATCCGTTTGGTAGGCGTTGCCTTGAGTCAAATGCCCCATCCGCATCAGTTCGATGTAGCGCAACTCAATCCCTCGGTCTAAACAATAATCGAGCAAGGGCAAAATATCTTCTTGGTTACTACTTCGCATGGGAACCATGTTCACCTTTAACTTGATGCCAAAGGATTGCATTCTCTCCATGCCTTGCAGAACGGTTTCGAGATCGCCCCCTCGAGCAATTTGTTTAAAGCGCAATGGATTGAGTGTGTCCAGACTGATGTTCATCCTTTGGATACCGCTCGCCTTGATCACCTCAGCCTTGTTTAATAGCAATTGACCGTTGGTTGTCAGACTGAAGTCTTTCAACGGTAGTGCAGCCACGCCGAGTAAGAACTCGTCAAATTTTGGCGTTACCAGGGGATCACCGCCCGTGATCCGCAACTGTTCGATACCGGCAGCCGATTGGATCAGTTGCGTTAATTTCAACAAGGCATCGGCGGACAACTCGTTTTCCGCTTTCAGCAATCGTTTGCCATTCGGAACACAATAGGTGCAGGCATAATTGCACGCCGCGGTTAAACTCACCCGGAGATTTTTAAAGCGTCTGCCCAATTTATCGACAATCATAGTCGTGCGAGTTATCCCAAACTGAATCAAAATTATGGCATGACTTGAGTGCACTGCAAAGCCAATGGGCCGTCAATTCGGATTCCGTTACACTACCCTCAGAAACTGTGAGATGGATGGTATGATTTGGTTGCGTGCGAGTATTACTCGTTTTTTAAATGTTGAGTTCGACAGACCAGGGCAACCGACGTCCGATCTTGAACGACTACAACGCACGGTGCGACCGGGTGACGTGATTTTGCTGGAAGGCAGATCTCGGGTCAGTGATGTTATTCGCTGGGTGACTCAATCGCCCTGGACACATGCTGCGTTGGTGGTTGGCCGTATATCTGAGGTAAAGGTCCCGGCAATCAAAGCGATGTTGCGACAACATTACCCAGGGTCCGAACATGAACCCTTGTTGGTTGAGAGTTATTTAGGCCTTGGCACCATACTACGCCCGCTTAGCCACTACGAAGGATGCCATCTGCGTCTCGCCCGTCCCAATGGGCTCAAGCCGGCTGATGCCGACCGCGTAGTTGCTTACGCGGTATCTCAGATCGGTGTCGCTTATGACGTCAGACAAATATTCGATTTGCTGCGATTTTTATTCCCTTGGTTCATTGTGCCAAAGCGTTGGCGTTCGAGCTTATTTGCCCGGCGATCAGGAAATGACACCAAAACCGTTTGCTCTACCATGATTGCCGAAGCCTTCGGCCAAGTGCAATTTCCGATTTTGCCTTTGGTCGTGCGAAAAGAAGATGGTTCAACTCGGTACTATCGGAAAAACCCAAAACTCTGTACGCCCAGAGATTTTGATTACTCGCCTTATTTTGACATTTTAAAACACCCTAGACTGGACCAAGGAGGCTATGACGCGATCGCGTGGCATCGCATGTCCGAGCTCGACCCCCAGCAACAGGGAATCTATGTTGATTTGGAGTACAAGCCCTCTATTCTCGACCTACCACAGGATGACATTGCTCAGAATCCTACGCCATCGATGGAACCAAAACCGAAAGCCTAGAGAGACTTCGCCGACCCTATTTAGGAAAGATGCACAACGAAAGCAAGTTCGATTAGAGATTGCGCCGGGGATAAGAAACGAACAGCGGCTTGAGCATGGGTCGCACGAAATTCCGATGGTTACCGATTCAGCACTAGCCTACTTCCAAGATGGTGCTGAGTTGCTGCACAAACTGATGGACCCAAAAAACCCGGTTAGAGCCTTTGACCATTACCGTATCGCCTGGCCCCAGCCGTTTGATGTATGACTTGAGATCGAGGTCAGCGACGGACGTCAGATGATCAACCCCGAGTCTCATCGCAGCAGTTCGAAACCCCTCTCCAACGACAATAACGCTATCGCACCTAAGGGCATGCTCAAGCACCCGCTCGTGGGCTTCAGCTGCATAATCTCCCAATTCATGCATCTCGCCGAGAATCACGTGTCGATGTGTCGCCGCTCGAGTGTGCAGTGCCTCAAGCGCAAACATCATGCTATCAGGGTTAGCATTATAGCTCTCGTCGACCAGCGTGATGCCTCGGATATCCGTTCGCTGTCCTCGCCCTTTGGGTATCGGCACGGTTTTGAGTTTTTCCTTTGCCGCGTCGAGGTCAAGGCCCAATGCGGCATACGTTGCCAAACAGGCAGCCGCAGTCGCTAGGAGATGAGACCCGGGGGCCGGTAACAAGACTCGGTGCACTTCCTCATTGATCGTGATCTGCCCTGCATACAACGGCCTATCGTTAGCATCCCATGCCTCCTCTTCCGGGTTCGGTGAGGTCAGCCCGTCAGCAAGGACTTTGAACCGAGTGATGGGTTGAGATGAGCGGATGGGGATGCTCGCCTCAACCACCAATTGCCCTGATGCGTCTAACCCCTCTGCGATGCTGGTTTTTTCTGCTTGCAGTGCCTCGAAGGATTCAAAATGGCCAATATGAACGGGAAGCACGTTGAGTACAATCGCAACGTCTGGATCTACCAACCTGGACAACGGTGCAATTTCTCCGGGATGGTTCGTGCCGATCTCAAACAGTCCGAACTGGGTCGCCGAAGGCATGCGAGCCAGGGACAGGGGTACGCCCAGATGATTATTAAAGCTTCCCTCTGAACCATGGGTCAGCCCAACATCACTCAGCAAATGCTGCAACCAACTCCGTAGGGTTGTCTTACCACTGCTACCTGTCAGGGCTATAATTTTTGCCTCTGCCGCCACTCTTGACCTTGCTGCTCGGGCAAGGTGTTGGAGTCCGATATAGGTATCGTCCACCGGAAGTCGACCCAAATCTTGCCCTATCGGGAGGTGACTGAGGGCCGCGGCTGCTCCCTGCTCTAGGGCAGCATCAATAAAGTTGTGTCCATCTCGCTCGGCGTGGGGTGGTGCAAGAGGAATAAAGAGGCTTCCTTCAGTGAGGCGGCGAGAGTCAATATCGATTCCATCAACTTCGGGCACTGGAACTTCTTCAGCGATTGCTAAGACTTGCCTGAGCGACTTGCTTGGCCATAAACGATCAGTCGTCAATGCGGTTTCTTCCTCGTGAACTGCTGTAGCGATACCTGACATGTTAAACTGTGAACCCGAAACTGTCATGAACCCCGATTGGCCATGCCTGCTATTGATTTGGTGATCTTTGATTGTGATGGAGTCCTGGTCGACTCGGAGCCCGTCGCCCAACGCATTTTAGTGGCCCATCTCAAGCCTATTGTTGCTGAGCAGGCTGAAGGAATTGCGTCGCGTTGTGTGGGACGCTCCTATCATGATATCCAAGGCTTCGTTGAGAATGCTTGCGAGCGCAAGCTTGGTACGACATTTTGGTCGGAATTGCAGATCGAAACCCTGCGCGAGCTCGAGGCATCGCTGGCTCCAGATCTCGCGCTTCGCCATTTACTGCTTAGCCTTCCTGTCCCCTTTTGTGTAGCGTCTAGCGGTACTCACGACAAAATCAAGCGGGTACTGCGGGCAGTGGATGTTTATGATTTATTTCACGGACAAGTCTTTAGCGCCGAGGATGTTGTTCTAGGTAAGCCCGCCCCCGATCTTTTTTTGCACGCCGCAGCGCACAACCATGTGCCCCCTAGGCGTTGTTTGGTCATTGAAGATTCTGAACCTGGCCTGCAAGCCGGCGATGCTGCTGGCATGCAGGTGCTCCACTTAAATTCAAACCGAGCCGCATCGTCTAGCTTTGCGCAAATCCATCAGCTTTCGGAGCTCAGACAACGGTTCTCGACGTCTTGATAGCCGTTTTGGTTCTCGTAAGACTTTGTCAAAACCCCAGGCATTCCCCTTAAATCTCAGAAAAAAACAGGCTTGGCGGACGCTTGATATTCACTTGGCCCTTCTTTCGTATCACCCAAGCGTAACGCCTGACCCTCGAAAAATTGATGCTGGCACCACTGTGATTCAGGCCGGCTACCGGCAGCCTTTACCGTGGCCTACAGTGGCAATGGTGGAAAGCTCCTACCGAGCCTTGATCGCGCCCAATGACTTTGCTGGCCTAATGCTCGAGGCGAAGATTTTTTGATGGCTGCCTTTGCATCAAATATCCTTAACCACCTCCAAGTACTGCTCCAATCGCTTGACGTGCCCCATTGCATCGGTCGAGCCCGCATTGTGGGTGGCAAAAGCCATATGAGTCGCACCAAGCGCCTGCCATTTTTGATAATGTCCAGACCACCGCTCTGGATTTCCGCCTGCAAATTGAGCCTGCGACTGAATGCCGAAGTCATCCCAGGACAACCCTAAAGATTCTCGCGTTGACTTTAGATAACTGATGGCGTCGCTTGCCGCTTGATTGGCTCCCATCAGCGGCATCCAGCCATCACCGAGACGAGCACAACGATTTAACAACGGTTTTGCACTACCGCCGAACCACAATGGAATCCTCGCTTCGGGTCTTGGATTAATGCCTGCTGCGCTGACTTGATGATGTCGCCCCTCAAAGGTCAGCGTATCTTCCTGCCAAAGCCTTTTTAACAGTTCAACTTGCTCCTCTTGACGCGCTCCACGTCCTTCAAAAGGAACCCCTAGCGCCTCGTATTCAATTTTATTCCAGCCTGTACCAATGCCCATGCGAAAGCGCCCGCCGGATAATACCTGTAACTCCGCCGCTTGCTTAGCAACCAGAGCCGTCTGACGTTGAGGCAGGATTAAGACGGTTGTGACCAGCTCAATGCTAGAGGTCACCCCCGCGACAAAACTCAAGAATGTGAGCGGTTCATGGAAGGCAACCTGACTGTCATACATACCTCGCCAGCCACCCGGTCTATTAGGGTCGGCACCCAATACATGGTCATAAACCAGCAGATGGTCGGCGCCCAAGGCCTCCACCCCTTGAAGATAATCTTTAATGGCAACTGGGTCGTTGCCAATCTCATTGTGGGGTAAGACGACACCTAATTTCATAGCACATTTTCTTAAAGATAAGGATCCAGGAGTGTATAAAAACCTAACGCATTTCGCCAATCGGTTTAATCACCCTCCCCACCGCGCGACCAGCAGCCTTCACCTGCCTAGCTCCAGAACTCCTTGAGCTTCTCTTCAAATATCATCGCACTTTTGACCACCTCTGGACGCCAATGCTCGGGGAAATTTTCGATGTATCGTGATTCTTTGAAGCGAGCATCGATTAAGATGACAACGCCTTTATCTTCAGGCCCACGAATGACCCGCCCGGCAGTCTGAACGACTTTTTGTAACGCTGGATACCGATACGCAAAGTCATACCCCGAGCGCCTGAGGCTAACGTCGTTTTCTAGGGTGGTCGGTGATTGGCCGTTAGAAACCAGTCTTTGAGCAAGGGCGTCTTGGGCTGCCGATGTGGGAGCTAAACCCAATGTGACCACCATTAAGCCTTTAAGTCGCTGCCCCTGTAAATCGATTCCTTCAGAAAACTGTCCACCCATGACAGCAAAACCTAAACAAACAGAGTTCTCTTGAAATTGCGCGAGAAAACCCTCGATCGCCTCTGGCCCCATACCCGGCGCTTGAACTGCTAACGGGCGTTGGGGATGCGCGCTTCGATATTGCTCTGCAACGATTTGCAAATATTCATAAGAAGGGAAAAACACCAGATAGTTACCCGGTGATAGCGTTATCATTTGATCAATCAAGGACACCAGTGAGCTCGCACTGCCGACTCGAGCCGAATAATGCGTCGGAATAAAATCGACAATGAGCGTCGCCTGATGCCTGGCATCGAAGGGAGACGGTGACTTGAGCCAGCGCGCGTGCTCATCGACCCCTAACATTTCCTGAAAATACATTTTTGGACTCAACGTTGCAGAGAAGGCCGTGAGACTGCTAGCGAGCGGATAAATCTTCTTCAAACGTCGACCTGGGTGCAAGCAGTTGAGTTTAACCACCCGGGTGCCATCACCTTGTGATAACAAGCAGCCATAATCTTCATCTAACTGTTCGTAGGTTTGATGAAAACGATGTAAGTCAAAAAAACTCTTCATGACTGTCTCAGGTAGTGGCAACTCCCCTGCTGTCGCGTCCATTGCTGTCAGTAAACCCGTAATGGCGTTGACGAGGGGTTCTAAGTCGATGACATTCAGGAGCTGCTCTGGCCCTGAATTCATGGAAACTTGACCAAGATGGGTTAAGGCGCGGGCTATTCGCTTAAAGGCGGTATACAAGCCTTTATGCTGAGTCTTGGTCTCTTGCATCGCGGGCAGTAGCGTTGCCTCGCCAATTTCAGCTGAAAACATATCCCGCGCACGGTCAACGAGATTGTGAGCTTCGTCCAAGAGAATCGGATAATGTCCCTTTTGTTCCTCATCAAAAAATCGTTTTAATCGGACTCTGGGGTCAAAGAAGTAATTGTAATCTCCGACGATGGCGTCCATTTCACGAGCCGCGTCGAGACTCAGCTCAAAGGGACATAATGAAAACTCCCTGGCCAAGGCTTCGACTCGGGCCTTAGACCAATGACCTCGACTTTTTACGACACGATCCAGCGCAGCGGGCAGACGATCATAATAGCCTTCGGCGAACTGACACCATGTTGGGTCGCAAGGCATCTCGGGATTGAAGCAAATTTTCCGTTTCGCCGTGATCGACAGTGAGCGCAGCGCGGGTTCTTCGCTCTGGATCCGTATCAGCGCTTCTTGTGCACTGGCCTGACCCGCGGTCTTTGCAGACAAATAAAAGATCTTTTCAGCCTGCGTCTCGGGTAAACTTTTCAGCGTCGAGTAGAGGCTCGCCATCGACTTACCGAGTCCCGTTGGTGCTTGTAAAAATAACCGCCCCTCAGTGGCAACATTGCGATAAATTGCTGCAGCGATATCTCGTTGGTAGGGTCTGAACTCTCCAAAGGGGAACCTGAGGCTGTTCAAGCTCTCGTTACGCATCGCCAGCCAGTCAGTCCGTTGCTCAAACCACTGAAGAATCGGTTCAACGAGCTTTGTAAAGTGTGTTTTCAGCGAGCCTTGACTCATCGTCTCTTGGTAGACTTCGGTCTCCAGCGTATCAGGATGGGCGTAGGTCAATCTGAGCTCTATCTTATCGAGGGACTCGTCTAGGCAAATGAGGTAGGCATAAATACGCAATTGATTCAGATGTTGCTGCCGAATCCCTATCGGAATTGCAACTTGGGGTAATCGAGTTGTTTTGATTTCTTCAACCCAAGGTAAGGAATCGTTGGACCCCGGACAAAATCCGTCGGCTCTACCCGAAATGAGCAACTCATGATTCTTTATTCGACAGCACGTTTTTACCGTTTTTTCTCTCTCGTAACCGCTTTCTCTCAGGCAACCGCTTTCTCGTTGTTTTTGTAGGGCTTGGTGCGTTGCGATACCCTCCATAGCGGTGGTTTGATGAGAAATGCGAGCACTGATATCACCTTGTTTGATAAACGAGGCAACCCCGCCGACGGAGAAATGCAGTTGAAAAGCCCTTGAGCCTGCGCTCGCGGGCTCAATTCGAGTCGTCATATGACCAGTTCCTTGGAGGTAGAGCTGGATTCCTGGGCAACTGTCATTACTGACGTGCGAATCCCTTGGTCAGCCAGGAAATTTAACCAAGCAATCTGATGGGTTTGTAACTTATCGCCCGGCCCCTTGATTTCGATCAACTCGTAGGTTTCCGTGTCCATCACCAAAAGATCAGGAAACCCGGACCGCAAGGACTGAAAGTGGCTCAGCAATCGCTTAAAGATGGCTTTGAGCGCTGACCAAGGTGTTAATCGTAATACAAACTCGAGCGTGGCTAAGTCGAGAGATTTCCAAGCTACAAAGGGGTTTGCAATGCCCTGTTTTTCTCGCCAATTGAGGGTTAACAGCGACAAGCGAACCACTAGAGATTCAAGTTCGTCAAATCTTGCTTCAAACAACGATTGTCGTCGAAGGGTAAAATCGGGTTCCATCAAATCAGCGGGTTCGCGTTGAAAGGGATGATAAAAAGCCCCGGGTACGGGGGCAAAGATAATGTCCCAAAACAACATCCCGAAGAGCCCATTGTAGAGATGATTCTCCGTATGGAGTGCGATCTTGCCAGTGCTCTCAAGATGCGCGATGACCTGCTGTTCAACGCTCAAATCTTGAGTTAAGGCAAGGTTGAGCGTTTGAGTATCGTACCGCTGTGAATCCCGCTCCCGCGTAATGAGATCCAACTTTGAAAGCTGTTTTGTTGCATAAGCGCGCTGTTTTGGGTCGGGGCAATCCTTGAGGATGGCACGGCAGACGCCTACAGCTTCTTCGGGTCTTGACTGCTTGAAGGCTATGCGAGCCCGCCTTTCTAATGCAGGCGCTCGTTCTGTTTGCTCGTAACACATTAAGGCTTCGGTTAGATGGCCGACGCGCTCAAGGCTCTGCCCTAAACTCAAGTGCAGTTTATCGAGGCCCCGTGTCAGGGCGTAATTCAGTACGTCCTCAGCCGAGGGAACCATACTCTTTAAGCCTTGCAGCCCAGATATCAGCCTGGCTTTTCGCGTCTCATCCGGATGTTGCTTGAGTGTTTTACTCTCTTGTTCAAGGAGATGCGCCCAAGCCCTCAATTGATCTACCAATCGGTTAGCATTGAGCATCGACCTTGAGGCGAAGGCGCTAGATTTAACAAGATCTACGTTCTCGTAGCGATGCAGTCCAAGATCCGTCACAACAAACTCGCTCAACGTTTGATGACGATTGCCAAAAAACAGATACTCGCACAAAGCGATCAATCCACCGCATTCAAGCTGTAAGATACTGAGCGTCGGTAGCTGACAATGCTGCGCAAGCAGTGCCTGATCGATTGCTGGTTTTGCCGCCTGTTCCAAATCATAGGCGGCTAAGACCCCCAGACTCTTTAACTCTGCTTTCGTGCGTAACGCCAGCTGCAAGTCAGGGCGGATCGAGCCCACCCATGCTGCAAACTTCGTTGCTACCAATTGCACTGCTGCCTGCTCGGTGTCGATGATTTCCTTATAACGGAGGCGATCCAAGCGAAAGTAAGGTCCCTTGCGTTGCGTTAATCTTGCGTACAGCGCTCTGCTGGGTTGGGGTAGTGCTTGGTATTGTGTCAATTGGCACAGTTCCTCGGCCGAAAAGAGCGCCGAATATCGGTCCAAAACAAATTCGACCAAGTAATCGAGATAGTCGAGAGAGTAAAAAGGATTCTGGGTGGGGTCAGTGATCACAGGATTTTCGGGAAACTGTATTTATATACAGCAGTTTGCCACTGAAGCGGCTCAGATTCAAAGCGATGAGTCAGCGGCTAAATCATATCGCTTCATCTTGTTTTTCCATCGGCCGGAGCGAAATCGGTGGGTTAACATTAAGGCTTTGATGAGATAATCACCTAAGAGCGCTGCGAAAATCCATGTGACCGACAGCTCAAGCACGGCAAACAACGCAGCTAATCCGACTCGCACACCAATCAATCCCACCATGGTCGCCAGCAGTGGGTAGCGGGTATCACCCGCTCCTCTCAGACAACCACTTAATGTAAATTCGATCCCCATGAGCGGTTGGGCGAATCCTAGAATGTAGATAAAGATCACGGTGTAATGAATCACCAAAGGATCAGCAATGAGATAACTCGAAATCTCTCTGGCGAACAACATAATGACAATCGACAGGGACATCATGCTGCCAATTGCCAATCGTGTGGCTCGCCATCCCTGATGGGCGGCGGCTTCTGGTTGCTGGGCGCCCAAGTGTTGTCCCACCAAGGTCGCACCGGCGATGGAGAAGCCAAACCCCACCACAAACGATAGGCTGAGGATTTGTACGCCAATGCCATAAGCGGCATAAGGCTCGGTACCGTAATGCGCTACAATCCAGAGAAACCCGACAAAACCCAACTGAAATATGAACTGCTCTACCGCCGCGGGATACCCGATATGATACAGCTGTTTGATTCGATGCCAGGTTAAAGATCCCGCTCCCCCCGCCCTAACCTTGAGGCGCTTGCCGTACCAAAGGGCGAGTAGCACGAAAGCCGCGACGGTAAACGACAAACCACTAGCCAGTGCAGCGCCGTCGGTGCCCATCTCGGGAAGGCCCAAATTGCCGAATACTAAGCCATACACCAATACAACATTGACGACGTTCATCAACACGCCGATCAATAGCGGTGTACGTACATCCCCTGCCGCCCGTAAGGCTGCGCCCAACACCATGTTGACGGCAAAACTCACATTGAAGACCGCCAACACCTGAATGAAAGAAGCTGCAAGCTCCGTAGTCGCTTCATTGAGGCCGAAAACACCTGCAATCGATCGAGCAAAGACAATACAGGGCAGCGTCAACGCCAGAGCCACAAGGTTGCCCACCCATAATGACGCACTGGTGACTTGCGCGGCTTCGTGGGCATTAGCTGCCCCCCAAGCACGAGCGACCATTGCGGTAGTTCCGGCTGATATTGCCATCAAGACGGCTTGAATGGCGAAGAAAAGACGATGTCCCGTCGTTACGGCTGCAACCGCTTCAGATCCCAGGCTGCCGACGATCTTGATGCTAATAATCCCGATAATCGAAAACAATAAATTCCCCAGAATCGAAGGCCAAGCTAACTCCCAAATCTTTAGCTGAATGGGTGCTGGCTCCTGAGAATCGGGGAAAGAATCTTTTGGCCCTTCTGAAGACATAAAAATAACTCATCGAAAGCGCTATGTTATGCGCTGGCGACTATCGTTGATTGAGGCCGCGACGATACAGGATGGGGCAAAGTCGGTAAAGCTTAACGATAGAGCACCGACTGTTGATCTTAGAGCACGCAAGCTGATTAACCTGACGTCGATAGAAGAATTTAGCCTCGATCTTGAACCTGGGGCCGCAGTGAAGACAACGGTAGCAGCACAACTGAGCGATTTATCGCCTAACCGGGTAAAAAATAGATATTTGAAGCTTATACCAGTTGCCCTATCGAGCGCTAAACCAAAACCTTTTATCGAAACTCTACCCTTCGAAAGCTTTTAACTGGCGGTATTTTGCGCGGGCCCTCTACTAGGAGACCAACGAGCACGGATTCAGGATAACCTCCAATGGGACAACTATTGGATCCCTCGCAGCAAGAGATCAACCGCCCATATACACGCCAGCGCCCTAGGGCTGGACTGCTCAAACGATGGGTCAATGACTTAAATTTTGAACTCAGTGTTAACACAGTTTTAATACATTAATTGAATCTTAATAAAACCTTAACAGCGAACGACTTAAATACCACGCTTGCTAACGACAAAACTCTGAGGACAACAAATCTATGAACATCATTCCTAGGTTGACGGTTTTTACTTCACTCACCCTCTTCGGGCTAAGCCCGGCGATGGCATCGGACGATCTTTCCTACTTAAAACAAGCGCTTATCGATTTGAGCAAGCGTGTTGAGGCGTTGGAACAGGAAAATGACCGATTAAAAGAAGCTCAAGAAACCGTGAGGGTTAGGGCTCAAACCTCAGCAAAACCGACTCCGGCAGCACGAATTGCGAAACAGCCAACGTCATACACACTGAAGGGGGACCTTCGATATCGATATGAAGGTTTCGAGGTCGACGGAAAGGACGATCGCTCACGGAATCGGGTCAGGAGCCGAATCAATTTGGTGGCAAAAACCCCTCAGAACGTCGAATTGGGTATAGGTATCGCCTCTGGGAATGATGACCCAGTCTCTACCAATCAGTCCTTAGGAAGCGGCGGTAGTTCGAAAAACGTCAAACTAAATTTGGCTTACTTCAAATGGTCTGCCTCTGATCGATTGCAACTGGTTGGCGGTAAATTTAAAAACGTGTGGCATAGACCCCACAAAAGTGAGCTGCTGTGGGACAGCGACTATACCCCAGAAGGTCTTGCACTGAGCTACTCGAGCGGTGATTTTTATGCGCACGCGGCCATGCAATTTTTAGAGAGTGATACCAAACGGTCTAATGCTCGAGCAATCTACGGTGCTCAGACGGGATTAAAAGCATCCACTGTTTTCGGCAAATTAAATGTCGGCTTGGGTTTTTATGATGCCGCGGTTTCAGGAGAAACCGTTGTGTTCGGCTCCAGCGATGATTTTTCGGGTAACACGTCAACTTGTTCAGATCTAGTTACCGACTGTTTCTATCGGCACGATTACCGAATCGGACAACTCTTTGCAGAACTCAGTCGAGAGCTCGCCGGACAAAAAATCAGTGTGTACGGTGAGTACGCAAAAAACACGGCCGTTGATGATCAGGACAGCGCCTGGTCTGCGGGGTTTAAAATTGGAAAGGCCGAGCGGCTAGGGTCCCTCGCTTTGGATTATCGGTATCAAGTGATTGAGTCCGATGCGGTACTTGGCTTGTTAACCGGTAGTGACTTTGGAAACGGCGGAACTGATAGTCAAGGCCATATCCTCAAAGGCAGCGTTGGAATCAATAAATTTTGGAAACTGTCGCTGACTTACTTCAACAATGAACAGGATATCGAACAAGAAAAAACAGGCTACGAGCGAATACAGATAGATTCCCAATTTAAGTTTTAGAACATACGCGAATGGCCACCCACCCCACTAGTACGCCCGTTGCGGTCGGATTAATGATGATTACTGACGGTCGCATTTAACATTGTCTCCGCTCCACACTCAAATTCTCTATGGGCTGCTTCAGCAGCCCACCGGTAGCGATTTCGACATGACTAACCGAGGTTGGACGCCACTCAAGGTGAAGGCGGTATCCTCTGTTTTTTTTCAGAGCAGCAACGACCTTCGATGCCTTTCTATGGGATCAAATCACCTGCGAAGCGTTTGGACTGTCATGCTACGGGCCTGTTGAGCGAAGATATTTTTCAGCAGTCTAGCGGCCAACCTTTTTGGAGGGCAACCAAGGACCACAGGAACAGTAATAAACTAGAGGTAAAGCGCGTGATCGAACCCAGCTTCTATTGGATGCTGTGGCGCACAATATCACCCGCCGTCATAAAAATGACATCCTCTGCGATATTGGTGCTGAGATCTCCAATTCGCTCCAAATTCGCTGAAATTGTCGCATAAGACATCGCTACATTAACGGACGATGGTTGCGCAATCACTGCCTCGCGCAGTTTAGCGAAATTGCCGGCGTGCAAATCATCCAATTCATCATCCATTGCAACCACTCGCTCTGCCAAGTCGATATTTTGTCGAATCAAGCAGTCGAGACTACCCGTTACCATCTCGTCAACGATGACTGCCATCCGATCGATAGGAAAGCTAAAAGCGAGCGGCGGTTCGGAGGCAATGACATCTGCCCGGGACAAGATATTAATGGCCTGGTCTCCCATCCGCTCTAAATCGTTAGTGACTTTGAGCACTGCAACCACAAATCGCAGATCAGTCGCCACCGGCTGATGCAGCGCCAATATTTTTAGACAGTCCTCCTCGACCTCAACTTCTAGCTGATTGATTTGGGTTTCTCGATCGAGTATTTCAGCACGTCGCTCGCCATCTTGCCTCGATAAATAGGCGATGGCCTGTTGAGTGTTTTCTCTGACCAAGCCACCCAGCAGTAATACTTGTTGCCGGACTTTATCGAGATCTCTTTGCAGATGAATGGTCATACCGCCTCCTAGCCAAAACGCCCTGTTACGTATTCTTCAGTCCGTGTTTCTGTAGGTCGGGTAAATACCTGATCGGTTTCTCCATATTCGACCAAATGCCCCATTTCCATAAACGCGGTGAAATCAGAAACTCGAGCGGCCTGTTGCATATTGTGGGTAACAATCACAATGGTGAATTTCTCTTTGAGTTCAAACAGTAGATCTTCAATATGCGCGGTTGAGACCGGATCAAGTGCAGAGCATGGTTCATCCATCAAGATGACCTCAGGCTCCATCGCTAATGCTCTAGCGATACAAAGTCGCTGCTGCTGACCACCGGAGAGATTGAGCGCTGAATCGTCAAGTCGGGAGGACACCTCATCCCACAAAGCTGCCTGACGAAGTGCCGTTTCAACCCGGAGGTTGATATCGCCATCCATTCCATTGATTTCAGGACCCCACGCAACATTCCTAAAAATAGATTTTGGGAAGGGATTCGCTTTTTGAAACACCATCCCAATTCTCAAGCGCACCTCGACAGGATCGACCTCCGGTGCGTAGAGATCTTGATCGCGGTAGCGTATTTGACCTTCATGAGAAACATCAGCAACAAAGTCATTCATTCGATTAAACGATCGTAACAGCGTGCTCTTACCACAGCCTGAGGGACCGATGATGGCGGTAATCTTCTTCTCGTAGATGGGTAGCGTGACAGCACGTACCGCTGGCGCTCCCGCGTAAGCGATGGTTAGGGCATCGGCCTTGAGTATGGAGTTGTATTCTGTCAACGTTTTGAACCTCGATATCGAATGTAGACTGCAGTCGCATTCATGAGTAATAAAATTGCTAGCAGCACAATAATGCCACCAGCTGCTAGCTCGTGGAATGTCTCTTGGGGCCTGGCCGTCCAATTGAAGATTTGAATGGGCAGGGCCGTAAATTCGTCTAGCGGACCTTCAGGCACAAATGCCACATAGGTCAGTGCACCGATCATGATTAGCGGCGCGGTCTCACCAATGGCTCTGGACAATGCTAAAATGACACCGGTTAAAATCCCAGGTATCGCAGAGGGTAACACGTGATGACGAACCACCTGCCATCGCGTCGCACCAACGGCAAAAGCGGCTTGTCGTAGCGATGATGGGACCGCACGAATGGCTTCCTTGGCTGCAATAATAATAACCGGCATCACAAGCAGGCTCATCGTCATAGCGCCCGCTAAAACACTGCGTTCCAAACCCATAAAGCGTACAAAAACCGCAAGCCCCAGAATGCCATAAACGATCGATGGCACCCCTGCTAAATTAGCGATATTGACCTCGATAAATGCAGTAAAGCGATTTTTTGGCGCATACTCCTCAAGATAAATAGCGGCCAAAACACCGATCGGTATTGCCAGGGAAGCGGTGAGCGTTACCAACCATAGGGTGCCGACCAGAGCTGAGTAAATGCCTGCCCTTTCTGGGAAGCGGGAGGGGAAACTGGTCAAAAACTGCCAATCGAGCCAACCAAAGCCGGCTACCGACACCTGAAAAATCAGAACGCCAAGGATTGCGACCGCCAGAAATGTGACACCCGTGCAAAAGTGCTTGAATAATCGCGAGAGCCACTGACGTCTGGCTAACTGGTCGCTCACAATAAGAGGATTTACCTTATTCATAGACTTCCTGATAACGCCGCATGATCCAGGTTCCTCCTAAATTAAGGACGAAAGTAGACGCAAACAGCACCGCTGCAACTGCGAACAACGTTTCATAGGTAATCGTACCTGAGGGCGTGTCGCCCAAGCTCACCTGGACAATGTACGCTGTCATGGTTTGAATGCTCTCTAGGGGGTTCATGGTGAGATTGGGTGTCGCACCCGCAGCCAATGTCACCGCCATGGTTTCCCCTATCGCTCTAGAGATCGCGAGGACGAAAGAGGCAAAAATACCGGACAACCCTGCTGGAATGACGATTCTTGTACTGACTTCAAATGAGGTCGCCCCTAATGAATAAGCGCCTTGCCTTAAGGCATCAGGCACACTACGCAATGCATCGTCACACAACGATGCAACCATTGGCAGAACCATGATCCCCACCACAATCGAGCCGCTTGCTGCATTAAAAACGCTGATACTCGGGAAAATTGTGCTGAGTAAAGGGGTTACAAAAGTTAACGCAAAAAAACCATAGACCACTGTAGGAATACCAGCCAGTATCTCCAATACAGGTTTGATGATGTTTCGGGTTCGTTCTGATGCGTACTCGCTCAGATAAACAGCGCTCGCAACCCCGACCGGTAACGCGACCAAAGCGGCTCCCAATACAATCAGGACCGTACCAGAAATCAAGGGTAGGATGCCGTAATGTTTGGGTTCTAAGAGTGGCGTCCAGCGAGTACCGGTTAGAAAATCAAGCATCGGGACTTTTTGAAAAAAATTATAGGTTTCAAAGGCTAAAATGCCGATCACACTGACCGTCGTGAGGACTGAAAGCAAAGCACAAAAGAAGAAGAGCTTTTCAAGAAGCCCTTCTCCAAATCGCGTTTGAGCCGACGACAGAGGCGAAGTACTGCCTTTAACAGGCCGAGAACCGACAGCTGCCGTCACTTTACTGCTGTCAGCATGGGTAGCGGCTGCTCTCCTCGATAGCTGCTACCCGTTTCTCGCAATGCAACTCGATCGCCTGCCGCGGCGTAGACCGCTGGCGGTAAAGCAATGTAACCCACCTCGGCAGCAAGTTGACCGGCGTTGGCAAGATAAAAGTCGATAAAATTGCTGACCGCCGGCTTCTCAAGGGAAAGGGCATTGATATAAATGTAGATCGGTCGAGAAAGCGGCGCGTAGGAGCCGTCGTTGATGGTAATTGCAGTTGGCGCGATGGGGCCATTGCCTCCATCAATCGCAACGCTTCGAATCTTCGTTTTATTTTCTTGATAATAGGCGAAACCAAAATACCCTAATGAGTAGCGATCACCAGCGATGCCCTGCACGAGCACATTGTCATCCTCGCTCGCCGTGAAATCAGGCCGACTCGCCTGTTCTTTGCCATTAATCGTCCCGGTGAAATAATCAAAGGTTCCCGAATCTGTACCTGGCCCGTAGAGCTTGATTTCCTCGTCTGGCCACTCGGGCCGAACGTCTTTCCAGGTTCTGACCACGCTGTCGGGCTGCCAAATGCGATTGAGTTCAGAGACCGTTAAAAAGTCGACCCAATCATTGTCTTGATTGACAACAACCGAAAGACCGTCAAATGCCACAGGTATCTCGATCAAACCGATGTCGGTGCTGGTGGCGCGCTCATACTCACTCTCCTTAATGGGGCGGGACGCGGCATTGATATCAATTTCTCCGTTCAAAAATTTCTTGAAGCCACCTCCCGTTCCAGAGACCCCCACGGTGACTCTGACTCGAGGCTGAACCGCTAGATATTCCTCGGCTACCGCCTCGCTAATCGGAAACACGGTACTCGATCCGTCGAGTCGTACAGCACCGCTTAGCCCTTGATCAGATGAGGGGTCTGACGCCCCTCCGCAACCGGCCAGCATGAAACCTAACCCTATGAACAAAATTAATTTCATCAACCTTCCTATATTTAGCCAAACTTTTCAGACCGTGATTTAAGGAGATATTTATTAAGAAATGATTAAGAGCGGATTAATGTTTGCGCGTAATTAACGCATTAATCCGAGGTTTCCACGACTTTGGCTAACCGCAGGGTAAACGTCGAACCCTGACCGACATCGCTTTTTAAGCTGACACTACCTCCATGTGATGTCGCAATATTCTTAACGATCGATAGCCCGAGCCCTGTACCTCCATCCCGCCGCGCCCGAGCACCGTCGACTCGATAAAAACGTTCAAACACTCGACTTTGATGGACTGCCGCTATACCTGGCCCCTGATCCGAGACCGACAGATAGATGTCGGTTGAATCTGATTCAAGTTCGACTGAGATGCTTGTACCTTCAGGCCCATATTGCAGCGCATTATCCAACAAGTTCACAATGAGTTGGCGCAGAGCCTCCTCATCTCCCCTGACTTTTTCCACTGATTGCGGGTTGAACACAATCGCGACTCGACGCTCTTCCGCTGAGCTTGCTCGGTCGTCGACTGCCCTGGCAACAATCTTATTCAATGTAATAATTTCAAACTTAGGCTGATCGGTAGCGAAGGCGTCGAAACGGGAAAGTTTAAAGAGGTCTTGAACGATTGCCGTGAGTCGCTCTGCTTGCTCCATTATGCGCGTAAGAAAACGATGCCTGTCTTCCTTTGGCATTTCCGGGTCATCATTTAAGGTTTCTGTGACCGCCTTAATCACGGTCAATGGCGTTTTCAGTTCATGGGAGGCGTTGGCGACAAAATCTACTTTGATTTTCTCTAGACGTTGCTCTGCAGATTTATCGCGCAATACGATAATTGCACCAAGATCAGCACTCCTTTCTGTTTGTAAGTTAAGCACTGAAATGCTCAATAATTGCACGCCCACTTGAACAGTGTGCTCTCGATCTTGTGGTCCCTCACTATCTAGCAATGACTCCACTAACTTCGAGGCTTGGGCAATATGCCAAATGGGTTGTCCAATACAGCTGTCATCGGCTGTCAGCATACTCTGAGCCACGCGATTGATATGCAGGATGCGTTGGTTATGGTCAACCGCGATAACGCCTTCGTTCAGCGCCGATAAAATATGAGCAAGTTGATTGCGGCTGATTTCTAAATTTGCCAGTCGCTCTTGTGTGTTGCGAGCTAGGCTATTAAGTGCTCTTTCTAAGACCGCAGCCTCGTCCTCTCCAACCCCGGGCAGCCTCGCATCATAGTGACCTAGAGCCACTTGTCTCGCAAAAAGCGCTGCATTTTCAATGGGCCCGTAGACCCGCCGCGTCAAAAAATAGCTTATAAAAGTCAGCAAACAGGTGGTAATCAAGAGCGTCAGCACCAGCTGTTGCCTAATGGCAGACACCTCCTCTCGCAGAGGCGTCATCGGCGTTGCCACCCTCACCAGGCCTCGCGAAACCAACTGATGATCAACACGTTTCGCCAAATACAAAAAATCCTGCCCCAGAGAGACGCTATAGCGAGTTGATAACGCCTGCCCTACCTCCGCAGCCTGTAAAAATTCTGGCCGGGTCAGATGATTCTCCATCCGAGTGGCGTCATAGAAATTATCAAATAGAACCTGCCCCAAAGGGTCAATCACCGTGATTCTAACTTCCGCACTGCCAAATTCAGGGGGAGTCGCTCTAACGGTGTTTTGAGCCAGCACGTCGATGGCAAAATACTCAGCTAGGTGCAGCTGGGCCTCGAGCTTTTCCATCGCTGTCTGTTTAGTGGCCTCATCCAATTCCCGTACGGAGTAGACATAAAAACTCACCGCCGAGACCAATATCAGCAGCATTGAAGTAAACCAAATGCGATAGAACAATCGATGCTTAATGGAAAATTCCAACCTTGGTTAAATCCGTTTTAAACGTTAAAAAGGTTCAAAAGCAAGTCCGCAACGCGCCAATCAAAACGATTCACTCAACAAAGCGATAGCCTAGACCACGTACCGTTTCTATCATACCTGCGTGATCGCCAAGTTTTTTTCGCACGGACCGAATATGTACATCGATATTTCTATCGACAACCACAACCGCGTCACCAACTGCCCTATTGAGGAGATGCTCGCGGGTTAGCGCTCTCCCTGGATGGCCCGCTAATTCTGCCAGCAATTTGAATTCGGTCGCAGTCAATTTAAGAGGCTGGCCGCTTAGTTTGGCTTCAAATCTTGAAAAATCGATGGCGAGTGGCCCGACTTGGATGTAGTCGTCAGCGACCGAGCGACTGTTATTCGCACGTCGCAATAAGGCTTTGACTCGAGCCAACATTTCTCTCGGGCTAAAAGGTTTTGCAAGATAATCGTCCGCGCCGAGACTCAGGCCAATGACAATATCCGATTCTTCTTCTTTTGCCGATAAGATCATGAGCGGTATCGATCGGGTTTTTGCGTCCGCTCTTAGCTGCTGGCAAATGGAGAGGCCATCGATCCCTGGTAGCATCAAATCTAGAATAACCAGCGCAGGTCGCTTGCTTTGGATCAGGGCTAAACCTTCGTTCCCGTGACCTGCCAATAAGACCTCATAGCCTTCTCGTCGAAGGTTGTAAGCGATCACGTCCTGAATTGCCTGTTCGTCTTCAACGACGACGATTAACGGATTGTTCATTGAGAGACCTAACTTATCGCAAAGCGCGCCAACTCAACTCGATCGCTGGAAAACAAGGCTGGCATTCGTGCCACCGAAACCAAAGCTATTCGACATGACCGTGGTGAGTCCTGCATTGTCTACACGCTGGGTAACCACGGGTAGATCACCCAATTCGGGGTCCAGGGTGTCAATGTTCGCTGAAGCGCAAATGAAGTCATGCTCAAGCATAAGTAGTGAGTAAATTGCCTCATGAACGCCGGCAGCCCCCAACGAATGACCACTCAATGATTTGGTTGAACTGATCTTAGGAATATCGTCACCAAACAGCCTTCGAATGGCAGCGACCTCTGACGGGTCTCCTGCGGGGGTGCTGGTACCGTGAGCATTGATGTAATCAATTTTGTCAACCGCCTCGGCAGCGATCCTCATCGCCCGCTCACCTCCCTCACCACTGGGCGCGACCATATCAAAGCCATCTGAGGTCGCAGCGTAACCTGCGATTTCGGCATAAATTTTAGCGCCGCGCGCCCTCGCGTGCTCGAGCTCTTCGACAATCAAAAAGCCGGCGCCCCCAGCAATCACGAAACCATCTCGATCAGCGTCGAAAGCACGGGAAGCGGTCTCAGGCTCATCATTTCGCTTGGTGGACAAAGCACCCATCGCATCAAAGAGCGCTGTCATAGACCAGTGTTCTTCTTCGCCACCACCGGCAAAAACGATATCCTGCTTGCCTAATTGAATTTGCTCCACCGCGTGACCAATACAGTGTGCGCTGGTTGAACAAGCACTGGTGATTGAATAATTGATTCCCTTTATGGCAAAAGCTGTGGCGAGGCAAGCCGAAACCGTTGAACTCATGGTTCGTGTCACACGGTACGGTCCTACACGTTTGAGGCCTTTTTCCCGCAATATATCGGCGGATTCTGTCAGGTTTGAGGAACTTGCGCCGCCAGATCCAGCGACGATACCCGTTCTCTCATTGGAGATCTGGTCTGCTGTTAAGGCCGCGTCTTCGATGGCTTCGCGCAAAGCGATATAAGAAAAGGCTGCCGCATCACCCATAAAACGCCGCAATTTGCGATCAATCAGGGCTTCTTGATCGATCTCGATACTGCCAGCGATATGTGATCGCAACCCCATATCCTGATAACTTTGTTGAAATTTGATCCCAGATCGAGTGGCTCGCAATGCATCTAGCGTTTCGGGAATAGAGTTCCCTAAGGGCGAGACGATTCCCATCCCGGTTACAACGGCTCGTTTCATAATTGTAGGATCCTTTGCACTGATTTATTCCTTAGTAGCTGTATCGTCAAAACCTTCTCTCTGCTACCAAGCCTTCGTCTATTTCTGACAACTGAGTTTCTGACAGCTCATTTATTGCTGACAGCTCATTCATATTTTTTGCTGGCAGCGCACCCTTATTTCTACTGAACCTTGTTGGACCTAGTTGCGTTCTTCACGCTTGACCCTTTAACCAACGGTTTTACCCCAATTCATAACCGCTTTTCCTTCATTCACCGCTTTACTCGAAAATACTGCTCGACCACCGATTAAGCGTTCTGCTATTACCTGAGCGCTTTTCAACCAACCCGTTGCGATACTTAAGCTACTTAAAGTCATCTAGCGAGGTAAACAGGCCAACTTTGATACTCTCTGCGCTGTATATTTGCTTGCCATCGACGTACACCAAACAATCGGCGATCCCCAGTACAGTTGATCCCTCGCGGATTCGGGTTACATCGATTTCGTAACGCACCAATTGATTAGTGGGTAAAATTTGCCCTCGAAAGCCGACCTTACCACAACCTAAAGCGCGTCCTCTCCCTGGGTTCCCTTTCCAAGCAAGAAAGAATCCCAGTAGTTGCCAAAGGGCATCGAGCCCTAGACAACCCGGCATCACAGGATCGCCGACAAAATGGCAGTCAAAAAACCAAAGATCTGGGTGGATATCGAGCTCAGCACGGATTTGTCCTTTGCCGCTTTTGCCGCCGTCTAAATTGATGTCAGTGATGCGGTCGACCATCAACATTTGTTCAACCGGTAACTGCGCACCTCCTGGCCCAAATAACTGACCTAGGCCGCATTCAACCAAAGCGGGCTTGTCAAAGGAGTGAATTTGACTGATATTCTGCATGGCTCAACCTTTGGAATGCCGCTTGGGGCTATGAAATTGCGCAAAGTATAGCACCAGCTTATGGGAATAAAACTTTGACATCCGTGAGATAATCTGGATATTGGCAGCTCGTTGACCAGGTTAGCCTCACCCTGAAACGCGTCCAGGATCGTTGTGCGTCAATAGGGTAGATGGTTACAGCCAACGGCTTGAGTCATACACCGTCACCGGCTGGTGGTAAGAACATATAAACTTTAACTGGGAACCGTTGTCCAACGTCAGAGTTGTTGCCCAAATTTTTATCTTATCTGAATATTAATTGGAGTGTTTATGCCGGATATTAGCCCTCTCGCTGTAGTCCACCCGAATGCAAGTATCGGCGAAGGCGCGACCGTCGGACCTTTTTGCACCCTAGGCGAACACGTGGTGATTGGTCAAAGAACCCACCTGAAAAGTCATGTCGTGATCGAAGGTCATACAACCCTTGGCGACGATTGCGTTGTCTACCCTTTCGTAACACTTGGGATCGACTCTCAAGATCTAAAACATGATCAAAATAACCTCTCCTACACGCGAATCGGTGATCGAAATATGATTCGCGAATTTGTATCGGTTCACAGTGGCACGGAACATGATTCTGTCACCTCAATTGGTAATGATTGCGCCCTGCTTGCACACGCGCATGTTGCGCACAACTGCACCGTGGGTAATCACGTCGTGATGAGCCACAGCGCCACCCTAGGTGGTCATGTCGAGGTGGGCGATTACGCCAATATCGGAGGACTTTCTGCAGTGCACCAATTTTGTCGGATTGGGCAGGTTGCCATGGTCGCGGGTATGGCTCGGGTTGTGCAAGATGTTTTGCCTTTTACCATCGCCGAAGGTTTTCCCGCCCATATGCGTGTGGTGAACAAAATTGGACTTGAGCGTGCGGGGTTTAGCTCCTCTGAGATTAAGGAAATTCGCAGAGCTTTTAGAACCCTGTTCACCAAGGATTTGCGACTCGAAGATGCGCTGGCGGCCATTGCGCCGGAAGCTAAAGAATCGGCCCATGTACAATGTATGCTGGATGCTATCGCAGCTTCGAAACGTGGCCTAGCCCGACCCGATAGCGCCACCTTTGCAATCAACGTCAGTTAATAGGACTTTAAAATGCTCAAAGCAGTGTTATGGGATTTTGGCGGAGTATTGACCTCAAGTCCTTTTGAGGCCTTCGGTCGATACGAAGTCGAACACAATCTACCCAAGGATTTTATCCGCTCAATCAATGCAACCAACCCAGATACCAATGCATGGGCCCAATTTGAGAGCAGCACCATTAGCGCAACGGAATTTGATGTGGCTTTTGCTCGAGAATCAAGCGCAAAGGGACATGAGATTAAAGGGAAAGACGTCTTAGCACTGTTGTCGGGTGATATTAGACCCCGCATGGTTGCCGCCCTAAAACAAATCAAACAGCACTATCGAGTCGGCTGTATTACCAACAATGTTAAATCCGGCCAAGGTGCTGGAATGGCTCGCTCGGAGGAGAAGGCAACGGCCGTTGCTGCCGTCATGGCGCTGTTTGACACGATTATCGAATCAAGCGTGGTCGGGGTTCGAAAGCCTGACTTAAAAATTTACCAGATGGCATGTGAGGCTATGCAGATTGAACCCCATGAAGCCCTCTTTCTCGATGATCTAGGTATTAACCTGAAGCCAGCCAAAGCGTTGGGTATGACAACGATTAAAGTCCTGAGCGAAGCACAAGCGCTGGCAGACCTCGAACAGATATTGGGGCTTAGCTTTTCTCTGACAGCAGAGTAATCTCTGTTCCAACGCTAGGTTCGCAGCTTTGAACAACAGGTTTCAGCCCGGTCTGGCGTTGGTATTGAGCACTGACAAATTCGGCATGCGCCTCAACATTCTTGGCATCAACCAGACTGATAGCGCAGCCTCCAAAGCCAGCACCCGTCATTCGTGCACCTAAGGAATACCCCGATTGCACACTCAACTCGCAAACCAAATCTAACTCAGGGCAACTGACCTCATAATCTGCAGACAGCGACCGATGGCTTTGGTTCATCAATGCTCCTAAGCCCGCCATGTCAAGCCGGTTTAACGCGTCGGCAGCCAGTATAACGCGCTGCTGCTCATCAAATATATGCTGCGCACGTCGTTTGAGTACGGGGTCAGATAGCCGCAATAAGTGGTCGTCCCGCTCGGTAGGCGGACATTGAGCTAGACCGCCCCTGGGTACCGCAGAACGCAAAACGGCCTCAATCGCTCTAACCTCGGCAACCCGTGCAGCGTAGCCTGATCCAGCCAAGGTTCGCGGTACTTGGGTATCCATAATCACCAGCCGGTAATCATGAGAAATCGGGGCCAAGCGTTGGTATTTCAACGTTTGGCACGAGAGGGTCATGATTTCACCCAGCAATACACTTGCTGGATCCATAATCCCCGATGGCACGCCAACATAGGCATTTTCTACCCGTTGACACAGCATCGCTAAACGAAGCCGCTCGCTTTGATCTGCCAGCGGTATGATCTGTCCCGTCAGCGCATGGTGATCAACCAAGCTCAGGAGCGCTAGTAGCGATGCTGAGCTCGACAAGCCTCCAGCGCTGATATCCGACGTTAGATACACATCAAAGCCCCTACCCAACTTTCTGTGCGCACTGAACCGCAATAAACCTTGCGAATAATCCGACCAATGGCCAGAGGCCCCAGACATCACATCGAGGGGGTTGATCACTGCCAGCTCATTGAATCGCTCGCTAAAAATTCGAATTAAAGAGGTCCCGTTAAAGCCATACCACCCATGGGTGGCCTGGCCAATTGCCATCGGCATCACAAGACCACCACAGTAGTCGATATGTTCACCAATCAGATTAATCCGACCTGGAGAGCGCACATAAAAATCAGGTCGATAGCCAAAGGAGGCTGCGAAACGCTGCAACCCATCTAGAGTCTTTAACACCTGTTTGCCCCTGTCTTTTAAGACGATGTTACCCGTAGGCTTAACGAAAAAGGTTTGTCTGCCGATAACACTAGAGACCGTATCTTCGCCAAAAGGCAGTCCCCACTTCGCCGTCCGGCAGTTTTAAGCGATCAGCGTCACGGATCAACCCGCGGCAATCTTTTCAATAAAGTGAAGTTCGCTGTCTCTTTCAAACGTTGCAAGGAACGGCTCATCAACAATTTCACCATCGATCACGAAAGCCATCGATTCAATTTTGGCGCGATCCCACTCGGGTAGGATCGAATCAATTTCTTGTAACAAGCCGCGATAAGCGGTTGCGGAGACTTCTATTTCCTCGCAACCGGCCATCGCCGCTAAAGCCCCGGATAGCTTGAGTGTTGCCACGAGATCTCTCAGCTTTCAGCCATGATCAGTTCAAGAACCTTGGGCGGAGAACAAGGCAAAGAGCTTACAGGCTTTTGAATTGCGTCTGCGACAGCGGTACCCACCGCCGCAAGTGGTGGCACGATTCCCGTTTCGCCGACCCCTCGTACTCCGAAGGGATGAAAACTGTTGGGCACTTCCACAATGATGGTTTCGATCGCGGGTAGATCTGATGCTAACGGAATCCGATAGTCCAAGAATCCCGCATTTTCCATCACTCCAGACTCATTGTAGACATATTCTTCGTTCAGCGCCCAGCCTATACCCTGAACCGCGCCACCCTGAAACTGGCCTTCCACATAACTGGGATGAATCGCCTTGCCCGCATCTTGAATGGCGGTATAACGAACCACATCGGTCTTCCCGGTCTCTGGATCAACTTTAATGTCACAAAGATGGACGGCAAAGCTGGGACCCGCACCCCTGGCATTGATGTTAGCTGTTCCGGATATTTGTCCTCCCGTCTTCTCGGCAGCGGCACAAATTTGCGCCAACGTGAGGCTGTCTTCGCCCGCAAGATTGAGCGCAACCCCATCAACAAAATCCACTTGCTCAGTCGTCACATTCCAAAGCGCCGCTGCTCTTTCTTTCAATTGACTGACCACAGATTCTGCCGCCTCAATCACCGCCATACCGGTGGCAAACGTAGTGCGACTGCCGCCGGTGGTCTGGTTGTAAGCCACATGCTCTGTATCTGCGACGATTGGATTGAGTTTTCCTGGCGCGATCCCCAGCACCTCGGCGGCCATCATTTGCATTGATGCTCGAGAGCCACCAATATCCGGAGAGCCTTCAATAATCGATCCCGTACCATCAGGGTTCAGGTTGATAATGACACTGGATTGACCGCCAATATTAAACCAAAAGCCGGCGGACAGTCCTCTTCCAACGCCGTCAGCAATCGGAGACTGATAATGCTCGCTCTGCTGAGCGGCTTTGAGGCAGGCCTCCAAACCGACGACCTTTAGCTTCGGACCATAAATTGTCTGGGTCCCCTCTCGCGCCGCATTTTTGAGACGTAAATCAATCGGATCAATACCGATCTTTGCCGCCAACTCGTTGACCGCCATTTCGGCGGCAAATTCGGATTGGGGTGCCCCTGGGGCTCGATAAGCAGCGACTTTCGGTTTGTTAACAACCACGTCAAAGCCCTCGACATACATATGCTCAACATCATAGGGCGTAAAAACCGTCATACATCCCGGTCCCATAGGCGACCCCTTAAATGCACCGGCTTCATAATGTAGCGTTGCTTGCATCGCTGTGATGGTGCCATCCATTTTTGCGCCCAGCTTGATGGTGCTTTGACTCGCTGATGCAGGTCCTGATGCGCGAAATACATCTTCTCGATTCATCACCATCTTTACCGGTCGACCCGCTTTTTTCGATAGTATCAATGCCACGGGTTCAAGATAGACCGTGGTTTTTCCCCCAAAACCCCCTCCAATTTCACTGGCAACTACTTTCAATTGACCCAATTCCATGTTCATCAACTGCGCAATTCGAGCACGCACATCAAAATGCCCCTGAGTTGGGCACCAGATCATTGAGGGCGCGTTGTGGTCAAAATTCACAACGGTTGCATGAGGCTCAATGTATCCCTGATGCACCGTAGGCGTATCGTAGGACCGCTCGATAATGACATCAGCTTCTGCAAACCCTTTCGCGATATCGCCTTTTTTGAGCTCCATTCGAGCCGCGATATTAGAAGGACTGTCCGCAGGCTCGACTAACCCCTCAGTCTTCAACTGAGGATGAAGTAGGGGCGCGTCCTCCGCAATGGCTGCGTCAATAGAGAGCACAGGCGATAAAACCTCATAATCCACATCAATCAAGGCAAGGGCTGCCTCTGCGGCAGCCTCCGTGCGAGCTGCAACCGCAGCTACGGCATGTCCGTGATACAACACTTTATCCTGAGCCAAGATATTTTGGGCCGTATCGATCAAGTCTTTACGAAGCGTGCCAGCCGCTGACGCTGCATCGTTGACGGATGGGAAATCCTGAAAGGTTGCGATGGCTAAAACATCCGAACTTGCTTCTGCTCGCTCTGTATTAATACTCCGGATATTGGCATGTGCGTGCGGAGATCGGAGAATCGCTCCCCAAATCATCCCGGGTAGCGCTAAGTCTGCGCCGTAATTTGCTTTGCCTGTGACTTTGTCGAAACCATCGGGACGAATGGTCCTTTGACCGATATGCTTGAATGCTCTGGCTTCACTCATTTTATGCTCCCTCGCGCATGGTTGCTGCAGAATCCATAACCGCTTTGATAATTTTGTCGTAGCCCGTGCATCGACAAAGATTGCCCGCTAGATAATACCGAGCTTCCGCTTCAGTGGGACTGGGGTTTTCCGCCAACAACGCCTTTGTCGCTACGATTAGACCTGGAGTACAAACGCCGCATTGTAAGGCGGCGTGCTCGAGAAACTTTTGTTGAATGACGTGGAGTTCATCAGAGGCGGCTACACCCTCTACGGTCTCAATGCTGGCGCCCTGCGCCTCAACACCCAGCACCAGGCAGGAACAGACGAGTTCACCATCAAGGACCACTGAGCAGGCACCGCAATCACCTGAGCCACAGCCCTCTTTTGTTCCTGTCATCCCCAAATTGTCTCGCAGTACTCGCAGTAACGTCTCTGAGGGCTCGCATAGAAACTCAACCGATTCTTGATTAATCCTTGTTGTTACATGGGCTTTCATTCACCTTCTCCCGCTCTCTCCGCAGCTATTTTGGCTGCACGTTTAGTCAATACTCCAACGACGTGTCGTCGAAAATCAGCGGTACCGCGGCGGTCCGTGATGGGACTGGCCGCTTCACTGACGGCCGCGCTAGCTTTGGCCAATGCACCGTCCTCAAGTCGAGATCCGACTAAGGCTTCAGCCGCTGCTGGCACCAGCAGCGCGGTTGGTGCAACGGCCCCAATTGCCACTCTCGCAGCGATACAAGTGCCCTGCTCATCCAACGTCACACTGACGGCAGCGCCGGCAACAGCGATGTCCATTTCAGTACGCGGTATAAATCGTAAATAAGCGTCTTTGGTTCTTACCGCGGGCGCTGGAATTTCAATGCTGGCCAGCAATTCACCCTCTTCCAGACAGTTTTGACCCACACCCGTGACAAATTTCTCAACGGCAATGCGACGCTCGCCGCCTGCACCGTGAATCCGGCAAATTGCGTTATTGGCAATCAAAGCCGGGATGGTATCGGCAGCCGGTGAGGCATTACATAGGTTTCCGCCGATGCTCGCCCGGCCTTGGACCTGAGTCGAACCAATAAGATAAGCCGCTTCGACTAATCCTGGAAAGCGCTGCTTAATATCGTCCCTGCGGGTGAATTTAGAACAGCACAGAGCAGGCCCCAAAGTTAATCCCTCTGCGCTCAAGCTAGCCGTCGTCAATTCCGGAATTTTCTTAACATCAACGATCAATCGCTCGCTATCGATCATTCGCTGCATTTGAATGATGAGATCCGTGCCGCCAGACATAACCTTGGCCGGCAGCGTTGCGTTGGACAAAAGCGATACGGCCTCGTCTAAGGTGGTTGGTGCGTGGTAAGTCAAAGCGACCATAAAATCTCCCTAATGAGGTTCCTGAAACGAACCACGTTTATAGCATGGGTTAACCGCATGCGTCTCGTGATCATAAGAGGGTTCTTAACAAAATCTTTTAGCGGTGGATTCCCTCGAGGATGATGGCAATAAGACCACCAAGGAGCATAATCACCATAGGCAAATCGGACAAGAGCGTGCCCAATCCTCGGGTTGCAGGATCCCGGATGTAAGTCAGGGCGTAAAGCAGACGACCAACCAGATAGATGCCACCTAAGCCTGCGGCGTAATATTGTCCCACGTAATAGCCAAACAACCATAACGAGGGCAAAAAAACGATCAACTTTTCAAGGGTATTGTAGTGCACTCGAAACCATCGCTCGAATTGTTCGTGGCCTGTGGTTGCAGGCGCTTTAACGCCGTACAGCCCCCTAGCCCTTCCGACCATAATTCCCATAACGACAAATTGTAGCAAAGCAAGCAAAGTCACAGCCCCAACTAATTCCATCCCCTATCTCCTTGATATTCGCGTTGCGCCTCGCCGATCAGCGAAATTCTCACGCCTTGAACGCTCTCGAACGAGCGAGCGAATTAGGATTGTGCTGGTTGCAAGACGGGCATGCAAGACTGATGCAGCCAACCCAGGACACTTTTATCTATCAATCAGATGGTATTTTAGCGGACAGGCCCCAACACGGCGAGCCATGCTGCGCTAGCCTTCACCGAATTGCGATTGCTACGCCCGAAGACCCGCAACCGTCTCCTTCTCTGCCCAGGTGCAGGATCAGATCGAAAGACGACTCAGCGTTACCCACGAGAACCAAGGTTGCTTGATGTCACAAGGTACCTATCGGTTCTTCAGAGAAACCCGTTGTCTCCACACCGTCGAGTTGAGAAAAATCCTGGGACGCGGTTGAACGATCTGCGGTAAACTATCCCGGGTACGATCTTCCAATTTCACCCGCCATATCCATAAAGGGATGTCTATGATTTCAGTTCGACGGGCGAAAGCCACTGACAGCGAGACCATTGCGGCATTTAATGTAGCAATGGCACTTGAAACCGAAAACCTGGTCATAGAACCCGACACACTGCTAAACGGTGTCACTGCGATGCAAGCCAACATCGACCTGGGTTTTTACTTGGTGGCCTGCAATAGGGATCAAGTCATCGGATGTTTAGGTGTAACCTACGAGTGGAGCGACTGGCGTAACGGGCTCTTTTGGTGGATACAAAGCGTTTATGTGGACCCTCAGTATCGAGGTCAAGGCGCCTTCAGCGCCCTGTTCGAGGCGACACATGAGGCCGCACTCGAAGCACCTCAGGTGGTGGGCATTCGACTCTACGCGGAAAAAGACAATCAAAGAGCGATTTCGACTTACCATCGCCTAGGGATGAAGACCACCCACTATCGACTCCTTGAAATCCCTATGCAGCCCGCTGCTGATCCGTCTTATGAACCTTAAACATTATCCGCTCCAGGCAGGACTTTATGACGAACTCATTTCCAGTCAAGGACGTGGCAGGCCCGGGCTCGGCGAGTTGTCCAAATTTCTTCGCGGTGCCAGCGAAGCGAGCCTCAATGAAAAAAAGGCCGCCGCCGAACTGGCTATTAAAACCCTAGGTATTAGCTTTACGGTCTATAGCGATGGAGAAAATATTGACCGGCAATGGCCCTTCGACATTATCCCCAGGCTGATCCAGCAAGCCGAATGGCAGAAGGTTGAGATGGGCTTAAAGCAACGTCTCAAAGCCTTAAACCTGTTTATTAATGATATCTACAACGATCGTGAAATTATCAAAGACGGAATAATTCCGCATGAGATTATCGCGTCATCAAAGGATTACCGTCCCGAGTGCGAGGGCATCCAGCCAAAATTTGGCACTTGGGCTCATATTTGCGGTAGCGACTTAATCCGAGATCGGGATGGATCCCTGTATGTGTTAGAGGACAACCTTCGAGTACCTTCAGGGGTCTCGTACATGCTCGAAAATCGCAATATCAGTAAGCGGATCATGCCTGAATTGTTAGAGCGTCACCAAGTCTTACCGGTGGATGATTACCCCTCGCAACTCTTTGAAACGCTGTGTTCACTCTCGCCTCGAAACATCAAGCGTCCAGAGGTCGTTTTGCTAACGCCAGGGACATTTAACTCCGCCTACTTTGAGCATGCCTTTTTAGCCCAAAGGATGGGGATAGAGCTGGTCCAAGGGTCCGATCTGATCGTTGACAACGATGATTGCGTTTATATGAAAACAGTCGCAGGACTCGAGAAGGTTGACGTTATTTATCGACGCATCGACGATCAGTATCTGGATCCTGAGGCATTTCGTGCCGATTCGCTGTTAGGTGTACCTGGCTTGCTGCGAGCCTGGCGGGCGGGTCATGTTGCCTTGGCTAACGCACCCGGCGCAGGCGTTGCTGACGACAAGGTTGTTTATACTTATGTCCCGAGCATGATTCGGTACTATCTTAATGAGACCCCGCTGCTACCTAATGTCCCCAGCTACCTGTGCTCAGACCCTGAACATCGAAGTTTTGTGCTAGACCATCTTCGAGACTTAGTTGTTAAGCCAGCGAATGAATCGGGTGGCTACGGCATGTATATCGGCCCGAGAGAAACCGAGAGATTCACTCAAAAAATACGCCAGCAAATCGTCAAAAATCCGAGAAACTATATGGCCCAACCGATCATCAGCCTTTCAACCGTGCCCACATGGATTGGTGACAAACTAGAGCCGCGGCATGTCGACTTGAGGCCTTTTATTTTACAGGGATCTCAGAGTTTTGTGACCGCCGGCGGCCTAACCCGCGTCGCTTTGATTAAAGGCTCTCTGGTTGTCAATTCCTCTCAAGGCGGCGGCAGCAAAGATACTTGGATAGTGAGCAAAGGCTCAAGCCAGGACAAGACCGATGCTGTCTAGCGTTGCTGAGCGCTTATATTGGCTTGGGCGCTATCTCGAGCGCACCGAGAACACCGCTCGCTTGATGTCGGTCTATTCCAATTTGTTATTGGACCTTCCAAAGCACGCATTTCGCTGGGAATCTTTGGTAGAAATCACCGGTTTCGTGAGTGCATTTGAACAACGGTTTTCGGCTGCCACAGAGCGAAATGTCGTTAAGTTTTTATTCGACGATCCAAGCTGCTCGCTTCGAGCGACAACCAACTATGCGAGAGAAAACGCTCGAACAACTCGAGATTTGTTACCTAACGAAGTCTGGGAAAAGATGAATGAGCTACATCTGCTGCTCGAATCTGATATTTCACAACGAGTCAATCGCTCTCAGCGACACGAATTCCTAGCGTCAATCATTGATTTATGTCTGGAACTCAACGGCTATCTCGCTGGGAGTATGAGCAGGAAATCTCCCTATTACTTTCTAAAACTCGGTCGAAATGTTGAGCGAGCTGATATGACAACCCGAGTCATTGATGTCGCCTGCCTTAATTTGATTGGTCGTAATAAGGAGCAAGATGCAATTGCGAACATCCTTTGGATGGGTGTCCTGCAGTCACTGAACGCCTATCAAATGTATCGTCAGCAGGTCCAAGACCGGATCAGCGGCGTTGCCGTGGTTGATTTTTTGTTAGGCGACACAGACTTTCCTCGGAGTGTCGGCTATTGTCTTGCCGATATGGCCAGCAGCATTAAACATTTGCCGCATCATTCGCCTGCACTTCGAGCAGCACAACGAGTAAAACGCCGTGCCCTAAACGCCAGCGCAGATGCGCTTTTAGTGTCGGAGCAACTGCATGAATTTATTGATGGCATCCAAGAAGATTTAAGCGTTGTTCACAACAAGATCTGTCAAATATGGTTTTCATCCTAGCCTGTACGGCCAGTGAGGGCATACTCAAAGTTGACGGGTACAAAAACGCCCGAGCCCCCTGCCCGCAGGGGCTCCAAACAACGAATCCTTTCAACCAGTTCTGTTGCTCAACCAATTTGGTCTAGGATGAGCCGCACTTTGTGCGAAGCATACCGGTTTTGATGCGAGGCTGTGACCCTCGTGACGCAGCTTCATTTGCCAGCGATTAGAAGCGACTAACGCTCGGAAACTGCATTTTGATCCCAAGCACTGCTCCAAGCGATGGGCGGCATGCTACTAAAAGCTTCTCTCAACTTATCGTCCCAGGCATTGTGCAGTTTGCGCAAATACTCGCTGGATTCTTCAAATCGATACCGTCGGCCCGTCACAAGCGTGTCAACTTCATAGATGAGGACCTCGATGGGTGGTCCAACCGTGAGATTACTGCGCATGGTTGAATCCATGGAAACCAAGCCACAAAGGACCGCGGTCTCTAAGCTGATATCGGGCCCTATAATCCGATCAAGGATAGGCTTACCGTACTTACTTTCACCGATTTGTAAAAAAGGAGTGTCTCTAGACGTGGTGATGTGATTGCCTTGAGGGTAGATGAGATGAGCCCCGGGCTTTTGCCCTTGAATTTGACCACCAACAATAAAACTCGCTTCAAACGGCTTGCCGCCACCCGTATGCTTTTCTTGCTGTTCAAGCGAACACTTGCCAACATAATCTGCGATGTCATCGAGGGTATCTAAAGACGCAAAACTGGCAACTTCTGAATTTTGCGTGTCTCGCTTAATCTGATTGATGACACCTTGAGTCGTAGCCAGGTTTCCCGAGGACAAGACCGTCAATTGCCTTTCACCGGGTTGATCATAAACATACATCTTTGAGTAGGTCGATACATTATCAACGCCAGCATTGGTTCTAGAATCACTGATAAAGCAGAGACCGGCGTCGGTCCGAATAGCAACACAATAGGTCATGAGTGGGGAAAGGCCTTCTAGTAATTATTGATGCGGAAGCTACATCGTGGCAGTGGCTGTAGCACTTCGCAGGGTTCCTGCAAGCAGCGTTTCGATTCGGTCTTTGACCTCGTTGTCAGGGTCAAGAAACTGAACTCCTATGCCGGGTCGATGTGGCGCCTTGACGGCATCGCCCGCCTGCCAGACGACTTGTACCGCGAGCGGAAACGGCTCTGGATCCTCGGCAAGCGATAACAGCAAAAAAAACTCGTCACCTAACGCGTGCCCATGATCATTGCTTAAAAAAAGACCACCATTCTGGACAAACGGCATATACATCGACTGCAAGTCCTGATCGGACTGAACAGCTACCGTGACAAGGTTTTTGCCTGATGTCTTGCGTTTGAGTGTTTTCACAAACCGGACTCGCCTGATTCAAACAAAAGTGTGCCCCATTGGACGACCCCGCACAAGATACAGGCTACGTTATCTCGGTATTTAATAGGAATTGGTCGATTAAAAGAGCAGCATTGAGATTGTGACCGCTCAAAACCGCCTGACGTGCTTTCACAGTGCGATCAGATAATTGACACAAATGCCAATGATCAAAGCGGCCCTTAAGGAGTTCGGATAAATACCTGACGCTTTCACTCTTCATCTTGGTCTGGCTTCCGCTCTGCTGGCGGTGGGCCTCGGCGATTGCTCTAAACAGCACATCAAAGACCATCTCTGGGCGCTCCTTGACATGAAGCCGTTGTCCAGCTTGGATGGGCGTAACCTCCCCCTTCAACCAATGCTGCAGCCCTTCAACCAGGTTCAATACCTGGTTTTGCTCACCCGATTGCAGTAATTGGTCCGCCGCCAAGGGTTTTTGACCGGTCAAATCGTACAGTGATTGTAAATCAGCTTCCTCGATATCGGGATGACGCTTGGCTAACCAAACGATGGCCTCAGCAGGCAAACAGGCAGCGATTTCTAGCCGCTGGCATCGACTTTTAAGCGTGGGCAGTACCAAAAGTGGCCGTGACGACAAGAGAAGAATAAAGGTGTTCTCAACCGGCTCCTCCAGCAGCTTTAACAACGCGTTGATGGCATACATGTTCATGTGCTCGACAGTATCCAACACCAGCACCTTAGCCCGCCCCTGTTGCGCTGTTTGATGGCTCCAGTCAATTGCCGATCGAATTTGTTCAATCTTAATTTGTTTGGCTTCTTCAGGTTGTAACCAATGTAAATCAGCATGACTACCGGCTTGCCTTAATTGGCAACTACTGCAGCGCAGACAACCTCCGAGCAGTTGGTTTTCGCAAAACACACCCGCTGCAAACTGCGCCGCAAAAGACCTACTCGCCTCGACCTCATGGCCAAGATCATGAATCAAAAACGCATGAGATAAGGATCCGGCTTGATAAAGCGTTTGCAAGCGCTCCAATTCTCCCTCTTGCCATGGCAGTAAAGCTCTCACGCGCGTGCCTGCTCGGAACTGAGCCAGAGTTGCTCGATTAGCAACAGCGCATGTCTTTCAACAGCAGCCTTGTCAGCGCTGGCATCAATGACCTTGATTCGCTGCTCCGTTTCTGCTCTGGCCAAAAATCCCGCTCGCACCTTTTGAAAAAATTCCATGGCTTCGCGCTCAAACCGATCAGGTTCTCCGACTTGAGCGGCGCGTTGTAGACCCAGCTCGACGGGAATATCAAGTAACAGGGTCAAATCCGGCGCATAATTATCGATGGTCAGTGCTTCAAACGCTGAGATGCTTTCCAGGTTAAAGCCTCGGCCGGAACCTTGATAGGCATAACTGCTGTCGGTAAATCGATCGCATATCACCCAAACTCCCTTTGCAAGCGCTGGTTTAATAATCTCTTCGATATGCTGAGCTCTCGATGCGAACATCAAAGCAAGCTCCGTCATCGGCGTAATTGGGTGCTTAGGATCTAATAATAAGTCTCGAAGCACCTCGCCAACAGGCGTGCCACCGGGTTCGCGACTCGCCAAAACCTCGAGGCCTCTGGCTGCCAACCACTCGCTGATCGCGCTCATCAAGCTGGATTTGCCTGCACCCTCAGCCCCCTCAAGGGTGATAAATTTACCCGCTGTTGATTCTCGTCGCATACTTTAGTCTAACACCTCAGATTCGTTATTGGGTCGTGCTCACCCATCCTTCTCTGGTGATGGTACCCTCGGAGGGGAAGTATTTATTTAAGATATTGATCAACCAGTTTTTGATGATCTTTTAAGTTGAGCGAAAAGACACTACTGCCATCACCCCGACCAATAAAATACAGCCAATCGCCTTGGGCAGGATCCAGTACAGCACGCAGTGCTCCAAGGCCTGGGTTACAGATGGCGGTAGGTGGAAGTCCGAACCGACGATAGCTGTTATATGGCCCATCTTGCTTTAGGTGCGCACGAGTCAAGTCACCCTTGAAGTCTTCTCCTAAGCCATAAATGATGGTCGGATCTGATTGCAAACGCATACCCTGTCGTAGCCGATTTAAAAATACCTGAGCAATTTTTCTTTGATCCCCTGGTCGACCCGATTCCCGCTCAACAATGGAGGCCAAAATCAGCGCTTCCTCGAGGTTGTCAAGGGTGGGTTGCGGGTTACTCTGCCAGGCTTGTCGGGCAATTTTCTTCATTGCTTGGTGGGCTCGACTCAAAATAGAAAGGTCTGTGTGACCTTTTTGATACTGATAAGTCTCTGGATAGAGCCAGCCCTCGATCGACAATTCATCTCCCCTAATGCGCCGGGCTATCTCGGCCTCAGACCAATCTCGGGTAATCAATTGCAGCCCCTGTTGACCATACAGCT
>NZGC01000034.1 GCA_002689445.1 Gammaproteobacteria bacterium | reverse complement strand
CTTAAGACCATCGGTTGCATTCGTGGCGGGGGCACCCCTGCCATTGACCGCGACTTTGCAAGACGCTGAGGCACTGGGTATGCAGTTGGAATTTCTGGCTTACTCGGAATATCGAAATCACCGACAATCAGACTTTATTACACGAATAAAGCAAAGATTCCCCGATGCTTACTTTGTCCCAGAGGGAGGCAGTTGCACGCTGGGAGTGCTGGGTGCAGAGCGCATCGCCGAAGACCTTGAGCAATTTGCCGAACCGTTTAGCGAGCTTTATGTGCCGCTAGGCACTGGAGGTACCCTCGCGGGACTCGTGCGAGGGCTTCATCAGCCTTGTCATGTGGTCGGCGTGTCGGCCTTGAAGAAAACCCTCGAGCAAGACAATGCGATTAAAACCTGGATCGACCAAGATGCTGCTCCCGGGGTAACCTACGAATTAGTCGAGGAAACCCGTTTTGGGGGTTACGGGCGCTGTCCTGATGCCCTCAAAGCCATCATGGCTGAAGCAAACACGCATTTTGAAGTGGTGCTCGATCCTATCTATACCAGTAAATGTTTCGCGCATGCCTTGGAGCGTAGAAAGGTAGCGAACGATAGCCGCGAACGTTTGGTCTTACATACCGGGGGGTTGCAAGGTCGACGGGGCTTTGATTTAGAGATTGGCGTTAAACCGCACTATCGGCGCTCTTAACCACGACTGCGGGCACGCCGGCTACGGTGACATGGTCGGGCACATCATTTAACACAACGCTACCCGCTCCGACCTTGGCGCCAATGCCGATCTCGATGTTGCCAAGCAATGTGGCATTAGCACCAATGATCACGTCTTTGCGGACTTTCGGATGACGATCACCCGCGGATTTGCCCGTTCCCCCGAGTGTTACACCATGGAGAATTGACACGTCGTCGTCGATCACGGCGGTTTCGCCGACCACCAGTCCTGTCGCATGGTCAAACATAATGCCGCAACCGATGCAGGCTGCAGGATGTATATCAACACTGAAGAGGTTGCTCATTTGGCTTTGGAAGTAAAATGCTAGGGAATGCCGCTCTTCGCGCCAAAGCCAGTGTGCGATTCGTTGTGATTGCAAGGCATGAAAGCCTTTATAGAAGAGAAAAGGGGTAGAGAAGCTGTTGCAGGCGGGGTCACGATCTCGCGTTGCTTTGATGTCGATTTCTGCTGCGTGGATGATGGACGGGTCCGCGGCATAGGCTTGTTCAATGATTTCTCTGATCGCCATGCTAGAAACCACCGGACTGTCCAACTTACTGGCCAGAATGAAACTGAGGGCGCCCTCAATGGTGTCGTGATTGAGTACCGAAGCATGAAAGAAAGTCGACATGATGGGCTCAAAATCCGACCGCAGCTTAACCTCATGACGTATCGCTTGCCATAATGAGCCGGCCGTACGCAGTTCCGCAACGTTGGAACCGGCGCTGAATTCGCTGGCATGTCGTTTACTGATTCGTTCGCTCATGGTTTTCCCCTTTGCTGGCCGTATAGTTAGGGTCTCGGCAACGGATTGCAACCCAGGAAACATTAAGTTCTAAAAAAACATATTGATAAAACGAAGAGTTATTAGAGCAGTAGATTGAATTTAGGGTCAATCTTTCATTAAATGCAGGGGTTCGCCACGTAAGGGAAAGGTATGTCGGCATTTCAGCGAGTAGGTATCTTCGCAAGTATCTCAGGTCCGTTGGTCGTCGAGTCGATGCAACGGGTGGTCGCAGTATTGGAAGCCCGCAGTATAGAAGTGATGGTCGAGGAATCATTGGCGGCGTCTCAAGCCGCGCCTCAAGTGCTTCAGCGGTCCCGAGAAGCGATTTGTCAACAAGCTGATTTGGTCATTGCCATTGGTGGCGATGGCAGTATGCTGAGCGCTGCGCGAGACGTTGCCCCTTTCGGTGTGCCGCTATTGGGAATCAACCGCGGGAGACTCGGGTTTCTTGCAGATGTTGCACCAGAGGCCATCGAGGCAGAACTCAATGCTGTTCTCTCTGGCGACAGTGATAGTGTCGCGCACTTTCTCTTGCAGGGTCGCTTTGATGAAGGCGATAGCGCAGCGGAGGCTACAGCACTCAACGAAGTGACGATCCATTCGGCAACGATGGCACGGATGATCGAATTTGACCTCTATATCGATGATGTGTTCGTGTACACCCAATCCTCTGACGGGCTCATTGTCTCCTCGCCCACCGGCTCAACGGCCTATGCCCTGAGCGCTGGTGGACCGATTATGCACCCATCCCTGAATGCGATTGCGCTGGTGCCGATGTTTCCGCACTCGCTCAATTCAAGACCGCTAGTGGTGCCTGGGGATTCGGAATTGAGGATTACGCTAGGAGAAAAACTGGGAGCCGAGGCAAAAGTCAGTTTCGATTCCCAGCTTGAGTTTCGCCTGCATCCAGGAGAATCGGTGCGCGTTAAAAAGCATCCGAAGCCACTGGCGCTGATTCACCCGACAGGGCAGAACTTTTACGGTGTGTGTCGCTCCAAATTAGGTTGGGCGAGTCGAAAGATCGATTGATGGAGGGACTGTTCACCGCGGCCTAGCCGTCAGGCGCAGTAAGTGGCATGGGTGCCGAGTTCCTAGCCAACGTGCGGCTTGGTGACAGTACAGGACCGACCGCTTTGCATAAACATGGTCATTTTGCCAAGACCAGCAGCAGTTAGGACTGTGTCTCAGATCGTCGATGCGAGATCTTCGGGGCGATCGATATCCTGATGAATTCCCGGGTCAGCAAGCAAGAGGGGCTGTACGGCTGATCTGTGCTGATCAATCACGCGACGAGCGCCTTGATCGCCCTTGAGTTGGGAGAGCGCCTCAAAGTATTTGTGATGGAAGATGACAGGATGCCCGGGTCGGTTGTTGTAGTTCGGTACTAGGATCGGGCTTGGATGTTCATGGGTTAAAAATGTGTCGATCAGCCGCTGCAGACTCGCGGGTTGAATAAAAGGCATATCACCCAGGCAAACAGCAGCGCCATACCACTGACCGACGAAGGCAGCTCCGTGAGCGAGACTGTGGCCCATACCGAGGCTTGCATCCAGCGCGAAGGTACATACGAGCCGGTCAAATGCTGCTTTCAGGGATTCGGCGAGTTCCTCATCACCTGGCTTTAGCACCACGATCGTCTGAGCAAAGACAGGGTTTAAAATCTCTAGGGTGGCAGTTAAAACCGTTTTGCCAGAACCCAGTTGCGCGATGCGTTTATCGCTACCAAAGCGACGGCCAGCGCCCCCAGCGAGTACCAACGCACCCACCGATGCCAAGGCTTACGACGCCGCTCGAAAATCGGCCTGTAACGTCGACGCTGTGCTGCGCAGTGCGGTCAGTTGGGCCAGGATAGCGACGGCTATCTCAGCCGGCGTTTTACTGCCAATTGGTAGTCCAACTGGGGCGTGTAGCCGAGCGATATCCTGTTCACTGACCTCAAGCTCTAGCAATCTGGCCCGCCGATTTGCTGAGGTTCGTGTTGAGCCCATTGCCCCGATAAAATAGGCGTCGGTGTTAAAGGCTTCCATCAGCCCCATATCATCAATTCGAGGGTCGTGGGTCAGGGCGATGACAGCCGACAGTGCGTCAGTGGCCTGAGCTCGGATGGCGTCATCGGGATAGCTGGTGATCAATTGCACACCCTCGATCGGCCACTGCTCCATCAAATGCGGCCGCGGATCGCAGACAATAACATGGTAGTCCAAGGCTTTCGCCATTTCGGCAAGATACTGTGAGACTTGACCACAACCGATCAAGAATAATTGGTGCCTCGGCCCAAAAGTTTGCGTCAACGTCTTTTCGCCGGAATCGGTTGTGTTACTGAACTCGCCCTCAAAGTGCAGGTGTTTGAATCGCTCTGTTTCAACTAACGTCATTTGACCGGAAGGAATTTTCAGACTTCGCTCAATGCAGCCTCTTTCCTCGATGCGCCGAACGATCGTCTCAAGCGTCTCAAGATGCGTTTCATCTAAAAAGGGTTCAATAACGATATGAAGTTGTCCCCCACAAGGTAAACCAAATCGTTCAGTCTCCGCCTGGCTCACACCGTATACCATAACCTCAGGACCCGCAGTGGCGAGTGTCCCTGCGGTGAGTCGCTCAAGCAGATCATCCTCGATGCACCCACCAGATAGCGAGCCTTTAATTTGACCTAAACGATTGCACGCCAATAAGGAACCAATAGGACGAGGAGACGATCCCCAAGTTTTAACCACGGTGCATAGCCAGCTAGGCTGTCCATCTCGCAGCCAGTGACAGAGCTCACGAAGGACTTGTTGGTCAGCGTTTTCCATTGCCATGGTGGTTTTTTGGTTAGAATTAGGTGGTGGCAGTTTACAACATTTTTGAGCCCAGGGGAGTCATGGCAAAACAATGACAGCTTTTTACGTAGCACTACAATTACCCGGAGATCTCAATCTTGAGTCTTTCTCGACAGCGTTATCGTTTGCGGGGATTCCGCACCGAATTACGCGAGATGGCGTCTATCAATTGGTTTGGGTGCCAGAAGCGCAGTCGGCTGAAGGCGTCATTGAGCAGTACCGAGTTTGGCAAGCGACAACCGGTGAGGGCGCTAAGACGGCCAGTATCGGGCAGCGGTTTTTGATTAATAGTAAACAATTTCCGCTCACCGCTGGCCTGATTCTTTTGAACTTTGGGCTGATTGGGTTAGGTTTAAGCGCGAGTTCAGGGGACTTATCAGGATGGATAACTTGGATGACCATTACGCCCTTTTCATTGATGGGGGACTATTGGATCTTTGAACCGCTGGCATCGACCTTTGAATCCCATCAGTATTGGCGATTATTGACGCCGGCTCTAATCCACTTCAGTTGGATGCATCTGGCCTTCAATATGCTCTGGGTTTGGGAGCTTGGGCGACGCATCGAGCGGTTGCATGGAGGGCTTAAGTTTCTTTTTTTAACGCTGGTGTCCGCAATATCAGCGAATCTTCTGCAGGTGTTTTTAACAGGGCCGACGCTGTTTGGTGGCATGTCTGGCGTGGTATTCGCCTACTTGGGATATTGCATGGTGTGGGATTGGCGGATGCCCAAAGCGCGCATCGGTCTTGCCCCTGCTGCCTATTGGGTGATGGTGGGGTTTTTGGTGTTGGGTTTTACAGGCTTGTTCGATTTGATCGGTCTTGGATCTATTGCCAATGGTGCGCACCTAGGCGGATTCGTGGTTGGCGTACTCTTGGGCTTTTGTTTCTCTAGCTCAGCGGTGTCTGCATCGGCTAATAGGTAAGATTAATCTGGTAACTGGTGTATTTTCGAATATTGATGACGGTGTGGTCGAGAATGAGGTATTGCCCCTTGATGCCGTGAATAATACCCTCGAGAACAGGTAGCTTCTCCAGATTATGCGATTTAACTTTCTCCGGATAAATCTCCACTGGATAACGAAATGCTTGGGGTTCAGCTGTGCTCGTGAGCTGGATATCTCCAGACGGATGCGCGTTGATGATCTCTGTGATGGCATCACTAGCTTCCGCCAACAGTCGGTCTCGCTCTGCCTCCAAATCAATGACGTCGCCTGGTCCTTTCAACATCCTCTGCCATTGGGTTCGATCGCTTACATGGACTTTTAACGCCGCCTCGATGAGTCCTGATTGACGACGAGTCGCTGTCGTCATAATAACAAGGCCCTGGGTCGCGCCTTGGTCCAACCACCGCATGGGCAGATTTTCAGCTCGAGTAATACCGACTTTTAGACCCGTTGAATTGGCCAGGTACACGCGATGCGGTTGCATACAAAAAGTGCTGGCAAAGTCCTCGTCTCGGCAAGTGCCTAAATGAAAGTGACAACGATCGGGACTCATAATACATAAGTCGCAAGCGGCTAAAGATTGAAAACAGGGATAACAATAACCCTGCGAAAAACTCTTTTTGGTCGTTCGCCCGCAATGCTGACAAACGATCTTCTGTTCAAATTCAAGCCGAATTTTTCTCCCGATCAAAGCATTGACCGAGATGGTTTCACCCCCGACATCGAGGGAGTATTCCACCGGATCGGAGGGGTGGCAGCGCATTTTAGACAGTTGACCTCGCATATCGTCATCCTACCAGAAATTGACTTATGCTGCCGTTGCCCTTGTTTCGCTCTCTGGCATAAGGCTTGATGTAGAATAGCGGGCGAGGGTGCGTCGTCACCCTGGTTTACCAAAGGGCAGAATAGGGTTCAGAGCACGTATGTTGACTGAACCTAAGTTGCGCGAACAAATGAGAGCGAGGAAGTAATGCAGGACGGACAACCCAAGGCGATATTTTTAAAAGACTACGAGGTGTCATCATTTCTCATTGACACGACGATACTGAACGTGTCGGTAGAAGATGAAACGGTTCGGGTGGTCAGTCGATTGGCCATGCGACGTAATCCCGAAGCAGATGATTCTTCAGCGGCGCTCGAGCTACACGGGGGACCGACGCTCGAGACCTTGTCGGTCTGTGTCGATGGGCGATCGCTGCTCAATAACGAATATCAACTTGAAAGCGGCCGCTTAACGCTACAAGACGTTCCGGATACTTTTGAGTTACAAACTGAGGTTCTGCTGCGTCCGCAAGAAAACCTCGCGCTATCGGGTCTCTATCAATCTGGCGACATGCTGTGCACCCAGTGTGAAGCGGAAGGTTTCAGAAACATTACTTGGTATCTTGATCGGCCAGATGTGATGTCAACCTTTGAAACAACCATTGAGGCGGATAGCGCTCAATACCCGGTTCTTCTGTCAAACGGTAATGCCGTCGATCGAGAGATCAAAGGGGATCGTCATCGAGTCACCTGGCGTGATCCGTTCAAAAAGCCGGCTTACTTGTTTGCGCTAGTAGCTGGTGACTTGGCTCATGTTGAGGATGTCTTTGTGACCGAATCGGGTCGCGAAGTAACGCTACAAATTTTTACCGAAGCGCACAATATAGGGCAGGTTGACTTTGCAATGTCGAGCCTCAAGGCATCGATGGCATGGGATGAACAAGCCTACGGCCGAGAGTACGACTTAGACATTTTTATGATTGTAGCGGTCGAGAGTTTTAACATGGGCGCGATGGAGAACAAGGGCTTAAATATTTTTAATACGTCTTGTGTCCTGGCGCATCAAGATACTACCAGCGATGCAGGGTTTCAGCGGGTAGAGTCGGTGGTGGCTCATGAGTACTTCCACAATTGGTCCGGCAATCGAGTTACCTGTCGGGATTGGTTCCAGTTGAGCTTAAAAGAAGGTTTTACTGTGCTGCGAGATCAACAATTCTCTGCCGATCGATGGTCCCGCGGCGCCTGTCGAGTGAGAGATGTGTCAGTGCTGCGAGCGGCTCAATTTCCTGAGGATGCTGGACCGATGGCCCATCCCATACGACCGCCCTCGTTTATCGAAATTAACAACTTCTACACAGCAACCGTCTACGAAAAGGGAGCCGAGGTCGTTCGTATGCTCCACACTCTGTTAGGGGCCGAATCCTTTCGTGCGGGTACGGATTTGTATTTTGATCGCCATGATGGCGAAGCGGTGACCACAGACGATTTTGTGCGTGCGATGGAAGATGCCACCGGTGCAGACCTTAATCAGTTTAGACGCTGGTACGAGCAAGCGGGTACGCCCGTCATTGAAGCCGAGGGTCGCTTTGATCAGGCGACGTCGACGTATACCTTGACGTTAGCGCAGTCGACGCCGCCAACGCCGGGGCAGCCGGATAAGTTGCCCTTACACTTGCCGATCACGGTCGGTTTGATCGGGCCCGATGGTCAAGATTTTGATTTCGCTGGTGCCGAAATCAACCCAAATGGAGGTAGGAGTCAGGTCTTGTCCCTGCGCGAGCCGCAGCAAACATTTGAATTCACCGGTTTGCCGCAATGTCCCGTGCTTTCGATTGGGCGAGAATTCTCGGCGCCTATTAAAATCATCGTTGACGAAAGTGCAGAAGATCTCGCCTTTTTGGCCAGACACGACAGTGATCCGTTCAATCGATGGGATGCGGGGCAACGTCTGGCGGTGCAGGCGATTCAGACGGTAGAGCGGGGTGGGACGGCAACCGATGCCGAAGCCGTGAATGCGGCATTGATCGAGACGGTGGGACATCAGTTGGACAAAGCGATTCGCGGCAATGCAGATCCCAATTTTGATGCGGAACTGGTGAGTCTTTTGCTGACGTTACCCTCGCCTCAGTATCTGATTGAGTTGCAGGAGTCTGTTGATGTCCTAAAGTTGATCGAGGCGCGGGACCAGGTGAGAGGGGCCATCGCGCAGGCGCACGCAAATCGCCTCCGGGAGATTTACGATCTGTACGATGCTTCTGGCGACTACTTGGTCGATTCGCAATCCGTGGCTGCAAGGTCGATCAAAAATGTGGCGCTGTCTTACCTTGTGGAGGCGGGGCATGCGGATGCTTTACCGTTGGCAATGACCCAGTTCAAGCGTCAAGACAATATGACTGATGTGTCGGCAGCGCTGCGGGTCATTGAGAATTCAAATTTACCAGATGCGGAGGACTTGCGCCGAAGTGCTCTGGCTGAATTTTATGATCGCTGGTCGAAGGAAGCGTTGGTGGTGGATCAGTGGTTTGCGATTCAAGCCAGTGGCACCCGACCGGGTGCCCTGATGAGAATTGAAGCGTTGATGCAGCATTCGGCCTTTACGATGCAAACACCGAATCGAATGCGTAGCGTGTTGTGGTCCTTTGCTGCAGGTAATCCCATGGCGTTTCATGAGAGAGGAGGGCAGGGTTATCGGCTCTTGGCCGATAAGGTGATTGAACTCAATGGCTTTAATCCACAGATGGCGTCAAGAATGCTAGGGCCACTTACGGGCTGGCGAAAGTTTGATGATCAGTACGGCGTCCTGATGCGAGGAGCGCTTGAGGCAATATTGGCCTCAGGCGAGCTGTCGTCGGACGTCTATGAAGTGGTGACTAAGTCCTTGGCCTAAATCGATAAGCTCTTATCGAGACGCCTTAATCGACAAGCAAGGGACTCGAGATTAAAAGGTAGGGTTGATGCTGCCTGCAGCGAGGCCGCTCGTTGGCGACGTCCTGGCGTCTGCTTCGGCGGTTAACGCTTCAATCAGGCTCAGCAATGCCGCAGGATCCCATGGATGTTGACCGCCGATACCTCGATAGCGATCCGCTTCAAGATCATTGAGCATTTGCCGCAACCTAGGCTCTAGGCGAGCGACATCGGCTAGAGACTGCATTTCAGGATAAACGGCTTGGCGCCAGTGTTGGAGTTCGGCCAGGGTGCCTTCCGCATCATGCTTTTTTAGCGCCCGTTTCAGGCGACCAAGTTCGTATTCGCGGATCGAAACCACCGAGTCGACCACCTTGGGTGTTCTATTGGAGCGCAACCATCCGAACGCGGTGGCCAACCAGGCACAAGTGACGAGAGCGACCAACCAAATCAACTGCTCAATGCGGTTCTGCAGGGCCGTAAACTGTGGGTTGTCAGGCGCCGATAAAGGAGGCGATGGGGGCGTAAGGGGTTGATTGGTGCGAATGACGGGCGAGGCGCCGACAGAGAGACTGAACCCTTCGAGTGTGGTCTGTCGGGGTTTGTCTGCTTGTGTATCCCACCAAGAGACGGTGAGGGCGGGTAAGGTTAAAGTCCCCTCGGCGGTCGGTACGATACCGATGGTGAGCACGGATTCAGAAGCAATGCCGGCCTCTGACGCAAACTCCTCGATGACAGGTTGATCAATATAAATTCTGGCGTCTGAGCTGTCGGGATAGGCGAGCTCAGGCAGTAACGCCCCGGTGACGCCAGCGGCCTGCAATGTAATCACCTGATTGATCGCATCTCCGACCACCAAAGGACTATCAGGTTTGTTCATCACCGAACGTAGAGTAACCTCCTGGGCTGGCAGCCAGGACTGACCTTGGTAACTGTCAGGAACCGGTAGAACCCTGATCTGGTGGCCCTCGGAGCTGGCATTAATGCGCTCTCTTGCCGAAAATAGACCGCCCCGTCCCCGGGTGCCCACAAAGGACTCGGGTGGTAGCATCAACGTCCCACTGGCTTGTGGAAAAATGGCATAGCGTTTCTCAAGCACATAATACCGTCGATTATTTACCACGGTTTCAAACCGCTTTTCATTTTCGATGATTTCAACGACGGCATTGTCAAGGTCGGGGGGAGCAGGAAAGTCCCCTGAAATGGAGTCCGCATAATAGAGCCGAACGGTATACAGAAGTTGGGCTTGAACATAGATCTCTGTCTGGTCGACCAGTGTCTCGAAGAATAAGACTTGCCGCATTTGATTGGTTAGGGCTGCGGATTGAGGCAACACGGCGATCGTGATGGGATTTGTTCGCTCGGTTCCAATGACGATCGCTGGGATGACTAAGTTGCCTTGGCGTCTCGGTCGAAGGGTAACTTGGTAGTCCACATAGGTTCGACTGGTTTGCCGACCGTTGACCAAAGATATGGACGAGTTTTGCTGGGATTGTTGATTGACCAATTGGAAATCCTTATCGAGCACTTGCCAATCGGGTTCAACGTTGGCTCGATCGGTGACCCGTACCGTGAGGGTGAGTAAATCAAACTCGCTGATTTGATTGCGATCAACGGTCGCAGTCACGGCGGCGTTGGATAGCTCGCCAAACAGCAGCTCGCCAAGGAGTAGTGCTAATGCTAACCAACACAGTCGTTTACTCATTACCAGTTCCTCTCAAAGTCTTGCTGAGTAATTTCACCCTCGCGAACTCGAGTTTCAAATTGTTGTTCGAATTTGCGTCGCAATAATCCTCCAGGATCGTCAGGGACCCGCTTGAGCCATTGATCGAGAGCCTGAGCTTCTTCATCTGTAAGTGCGGCTTCCTCAAGTGAGGCTTGCTCTTCTGGGGCGGCTTCGTCGGCGTCATTATTAGACGCTTGACTTGCTTCCTCTTCCTCCTCTTGCGAATTGTCGCCTTCCTCGGGTTCGCTTTGAGAAGATTCGGGCGACGATTCCTCTTCATCTTCCGAGGATTGGTCGTTCTGTTGGCTTGAGTCGTTTTGGGAATTGTCGTTCGAGTTTTGATCGTCACTAGGATCCTCTTCAGAGGACTGTTGCGATGCTTGCTCCTGTTGCTCGAGTAATTGCTCTACAAGGTCCTTGTTAAATTGAGCGTCCGCATGATCTTGATTGAATTCAAGGACAGTTTCGTAGGCATCAATGGCCCCTTGTAGATCACCGGCCCTGGCCAGAGCATTGCCGCGATTATAATGAGCCAGCTCGGAATCCAGAGATGAAAAGCTTTCGGCTGCAGCTGGGTAATCATCGCTGCGATACAGAGCGGTGCTGCGCCAAAGTGGATCTTCGAATCGTTCCGCGGCTGCGGCAGGGTCACCGGATTGCATGAGCGCTTGCCCTTGCTGATCTCGGGTTGACCATAGATCTTCCCAAAAGGTTGAAGCGATGGCTTGATCTGAAGGCAGGATTACCATCAGAGGGAGCAACCAAAGCCAGCCGCGACGAAAGCCCGCAAGTACCAGCGGCACAAGTACGAAAATCAAATAGGGACCAAACTCTCGCCATAAATCAAAGTCTCGATCGACCAGTCGGAAGGTGTCGGTCAAAGCGACGGGAGGCTCAAGGTATTGTTCTATGTCATTGCTCAACAGATCGAGCTGCTTGATATCAGCACCGCTCTCGTTTGCAAAAGTTTCGAGGGCAGTCATTGCAAGTTGAGGAATGATGAGGTTCCCCCGCGCATCTTTCATAAAGGTATCACCCAGTTGGGCAGGTAGCTTAATGGGAGCGCCCGCCTCGGTACCCACCGCCATGATGGATATGGAAAATTGCTTACCAAGATTGCGTCGAGCAGCCAGTGCGGCCCCTGGATCACGAATTTCGTCGGTAATGATGAGTACTCGGCCCGAATTGGCCTCAGCAGAGGCAAACAACTGTTCAGCTCGCGCTAGGGCGGGTGCAAGAGAGGACCCGGGTGCAGGCATAATCTCAGGGCCAAGCGCAGGTAACATGGCTAGGATGGTTTTGGTGTCGTCGGTAAGGGGAGATACTGCATGAGCGTCTCCGGCAAACACCACAAGGGCAGTAACGCCCTCGTCACGTCCCTTGAGTAGATCGGTGATTTTTCTCTTGGCATTGGTTAAACGATTCGGCGCGACATCGCTCGAATACATGGACCAGGTTAAGTCAAGAATAATGACGAGGGCATCTTCTCGCTCAAGGATGGGTTGCGGCACTTTCTGCCAGGTCGGGCCGGCCAAAGCGAGGGTGCTGATGATCCAAGTGAGCACGAGCAAGGGGATGGGGTTCATCGTTGGGCGATGTTTCGGTTGTACCAGCAATGCTTGAGCAAGATCCGGATCGATCGCCGATTTCCAGGAAGAAGCAAGAGAGAGATGTCGATAAAGTAAAAATCCGACGAGGATCGCAGCAGGCAGCGCCAACAACCACAAGGGCCGAATAAAATGAAAGTCGGAAAGAAGACTCATGGCCCGGCCTCATCGAGTGAATGCTTGGCGGTTCTTTGGTTGCGAAATAGCCAAAGGCAAGCTGTGACCAAGCTGAGCACAAACGCAATTCCCATGGGCCAAAAATACAAGGATTTCTCAGGTCGGAACGTTTCCTGATCAACCTCGATAGGTTCGAGGCGATCAAGCGCTTCATAGATGCCAGCCAGTTCCTCGGTGGACCTCGCGCGCTGATAGACACCACCGGTTAACGCAGCGATGTCGGTTAGGGTTTGAGTGTCGAGCTCGGCGGATGGGTTTACGGTTCGATCAAAGAGTAAGCCTTTGACTTCCATCTGGTCCGCCCCAAAGCCAATGGTGTAGATGGTAATGCCTTCTTGCGCCGCTAATTGCGCAGCCTGTAGGGGGCTTACCTCACCCACATTGTTCACGCCATCGGTAAGCAGGATGAGGACCCGGTTTTCAGCGGGACGATTTAGAAGGCGCTTCACCGCTAGGCCGATCGCATCACCGATAGCCGTTTTCCCGCCGGCTATTCCGAGAGGGGTTTCCGTCAAGAGGGCATTGACGGTGATTCGATCAAAAGTGAGTGGCGCTTGAAGATAAGCCTGACTCCCGAAGAGAATGAGTCCCAAACGGTCCCCTCGTCGTCGCTCGACGAAGTCACCGACTACGTGTTTAACTGCTGCGAGTCGTGTGACAGCACTGCCGCCCAGCGTCATGTCTTCGGTACCCATTGACCCAGATATATCGACAGCAAGTAGCAAGTCTCGGCCAGTGCTCGGCAAAGAAATCGGGTCCCCAACCCATCTGGGCTGACTGCCAGCAATCACCAGTGCGCACCAGGTCAGTACGATTAACAAACGCCATCCTAGGCGTCGGCGGAGGGCCTCGGGCGCTGAAGCTAGGGCAGCCATTGTCTGGAACTGAGGGGTGCGTAAAGCCACTTCTTGCCGTTGGGCACGTGGAATCAAGCGCATAATAAGGGGTAGCGGCAGTAGATAAAAAAACCAAGGCCAAGCAAATTCAAGCATGCGCCTCCTCCATCCCAGGTGGCAGGGCCTTGTGATGTTGTCGAACCCATTGCTGGCACAAAGCAAAAAGCGCCATCATATCGTCAGCAGAAAGCTCGGGTGCTGACTTGTAAGGGGCATCGATTAACTGTTCCCCGATCCCCAAACCGAATTGGGTAGTGCTGCCGGATTGGTCGAGGAAGGCTGTCCATTCATAGCCAGTGAGACCGGCGACCTGTTCTCTTGAGTAAGCGGCAAGGGCGGTACGTTTCATCACTTGCTGCAATTCAGCGAGGGCGGCTTTGCTGTTTTCGGAACGCTTAAATTGTTCTTCGATAGCGCTTAACTCGCGCTGCGCTCGGCGCCGATACGCCGAACGTTGAAAACGTTGAATCAATAAAAAACTAAGAAAGCCGATCGCGATCAAGCCCAGTCCCGCTAGAACCCACCAACCGATGGCTGGCGGCCAACCGCTAACCACCTCAGGCAGATGAATGTCTCTGAGCTCAGCCAATGGATCAGAGGTTGTCCCAGCGGGTTGTTGCCTCATAGGCGGCGCCTCGAGATCAATTGGCTGAGGTAATCTTCTGGCGAGGCAGCAACGGGTACATGGGTGCAAGCGCCTGAATGGCGACTAAAGAGTTGGTCAAGTAACCCTTTGTGGTTGGAAAAATCTTGCTGATGTCGTCGTCGGCTCTCCGCGCTTGAAGTGTCGATTTCCTGCACAGCCTGGCCGTTGGTGATGGTGTATCGTCCAGGGGGAGGTAGCTTCTCTTCGAGGGGATCAAAGATGCAGACGGCATGCACCTCGTTATATCGCCCAAGTTGACCTATCTGTTGTTCAAGGGATTGATCAACGCCATGAAAGTCACTGATGATAAAAACGAGACTGCCGTGTCTACTCGACCGTTGGGCTGCAGTAAGCATGTCGGAAAGACCGTGTTTAGGGTCGAAATTAGACGCAGAGGCCAGGTGGTGATTAAACTCAATGGCGTCATGAATAAATCGTAGTAAAGATTTTCGACTACGCCGGGGCCTGACCTCGCGATGGGTTTCTTGGTTAAAGACGATTCCGCCAACTCGATCGCCTTGATCGAGAGCAGCCCAACCAATGGTAGCAGCGAGGCGGACTGCGGAAACGGATTTGAATCGAACCTGAGATCCAAAGTACATACTCGGGCTTTGGTCGAGAAGAATCAGAACGGGGCGTTCACGTTCCTCCTGAAAAACTTTGGTATGGGTCGTGAGTGTTCGTGCAGTCACCTTCCAATCGATCGAGCGGATATCATCGCCGGGTTGATATACCCGAACTTCACTGAAATCCATGCCGCGGCCTTGTTGGCGTGATCGCAATTGACCCGACATTGGGTTGGTTGCCGTCTGATTGCGCGGTAAAGCAGCTCGGCGCGCAATGTGTCGTAGTTGAATTAAATCATGGAGGTTCGCCGTCGTGCCGCGTCCTTCAAATGGGGCCTTGCTCGTCATGGTTTAACCACATGCAACCCGGGTTAACAGTCGGTTAATGGCATCGCCCGCCGTGACGCCAGCCGCTTCGGCTTCGAAACTCAAGACCAGACGGTGCCGGAGCGCATCATGAGCGACAGCTTGTACATCGTCGGGAGAGACGAAATCTTTGCCTTGCAGATAGGCGTGACTGCGAGCGCACATATCAATGGCGATGGTCCCTCGTGGAGAGGCTCCGTAATCGAGCCAATCGGCCAACTCAGGATCAATTGCACGCGGATTTCTCGAAGCCATGACCAAAGCCACAATGTAGTCTTCGATCACAGGCTCCATATGCAATTGCAGCACCTCTTGCCGGGCGGCAAAAATCGTTTTTTGACTGACGACTGGAGCTGCTGGTTGAGCTGCCAATGGGGATCGGGTGCGCTGCTCTTGGCGAACAATATTCAAGATGCTGTGCTCCGAGTCGGCATCGGGATAATCCACCAAGACGTGCATCAAAAACCGATCGAGTTGGGCTTCGGGCAAGGGATAGGTGCCCTCCTGTTCAATTGGGTTTTGAGTCGCCATCACGAGGAATAACTCGGGCAAGGCCATCGTCTTGTTGCCGTTGCTAATTTGACGTTCGCCCATGGCTTCCAGAAGGGCCGACTGGACTTTCGCTGGTGCCCGGTTGATTTCGTCAGCGAGGACAAGATGATTGAAAATTGGCCCCTCTTGAAACACGAAAGACCCTTCTTGCGCGCGATAAATTTCGGTTCCCGTGACATCCGAGGGCAATAGATCTGGCGTAAATTGAATCCTTTGAAAGCTACCTTCAACGCAAGCAGCCAGCGTTTTGATAGCCTTGGTTTTGGCGAGTCCCGGTGCGCCTTCAACCAACAAATGCCCATCGGCGAGTAGGGCCATGAGAAGTCGATCAACAAGATGACGCTGGCCAACGATTTGGCTGGATAAATGAGTTCGAAGAGATTCGATGTCAGAAAGATGATGCATAGCCAATGATCCGCTCTAAAAACCTGTTGAGTAGGGCGCAAGGTTACCCTAAACGCGAACTATAGACCTCATAAGTCATCAATTGTTCCGAGGGTCGGGAAGTGCGCTCAAACCAAGGGTTGGGGCTGATAAGGGTTTTTTCAACCTCGATGCAAAGGGATGGACGTGAAATAAGGGCAAGGGCTTAGCCTTGGCATGTTTTCGATGGGCATGTAACATATTGTCGTCAGCGGGGTGTGTCAGTTGGTTGAGGAATCGCTTCAATCGGTGAGTACGCCTTGATGAAAGTCAGGGAAGGCGATCCAGATACAAAGCGTTACGAACACTCGCGTGTTCATACATCATTAGGCGATTGGCACCAGGCCAACCTAAATCGACCTAATACTATTTAATTGCAAACAAGGAAGCGCAATGAATCGTAATTATCTGAAATTGGGAGCCGCTGCATTACTCTTGCCGTCGGTGGCATTCGGCGACGATGGGCTCAACGGCGCGAATACCGCGTGGATTCTCACCGCCACAGCCCTGGTCCTATTGATGACCTTGCCGGGTCTCTCGTTGTTCTACGGAGGGCTTGTTCGGGTCAAAAATATTCTTTCAGTCCTGATGCAATGTTTTGCCATCACCTGCGTTGCCTCGTTGCTCTGGTTGCTGGTGGGTTACTCCTTAGCTTTTGGAGAGGGTAACGCGTTTATCGGCGACTTCAGCAATGTTTTACTGGGCTCGGTGACAGAGGTAGGACTCTCGGGAGATATTCCTGAATCGGTCTTTGTCATGTTTCAGATGACTTTTGCGATCATTACACCGGCTCTGATTGTTGGTGGTTTCGCAGAACGTATGCGTTTCTCGTCGATGTTGGTCTTTTCAGGCATTTGGTTGCTCGCGGTGTATGTGCCGATCACCCACTGGGTTTGGGGGGGTGGCTGGCTCGCTCAAATGGGCTTGTTAGATTTCGCGGGCGGAACGGTGGTTCACGTAACCGCAGGCGTTGCAGCGGTAGTTGCCGCGATGGTCATGGGACCACGACACGGTTTTCCCACTCAACCGATGCCTCCGCACAATATGACCATGACCATTACCGGCGCAGGGTTATTGTGGGTTGGTTGGTTTGGATTTAATGCCGGAAGCGCCCTAGCGGCTAATGGCGATGCTGGTATGGCAATGCTGGTTACGCATATCTCAGCGGCCGCGGGTGCGCTCACGTGGATGGCTTGCGAGTGGGCGAAGTTCGGTCGGCCCAGTGCTTTGGGTGCCGTCACTGGGATGGTAGCGGGCCTGGGTACGATCACGCCCGCCTCGGGTTTCGTTGGCCCAGGTGGAGCGCTCGTGATTGGTATCTTAGCGGGTTTTGTCTGTTACAACGCGACGGTATTTCTAAAGCAACGGCTAAAAATTGATGACTCCTTGGATGTCTTCCCTGTGCACGGTGTGGGCGGCGCATTGGGAACCTTGTTGGTGGCAATTTTCGCCAGCGCAGGGTTGGGGCTTTTCAGTGGCCAAGGCCTAGCAGAGGGCGCGACTATAGCCAGTCAATTCCAAGTGCAACTGATCGGTGTGCTTGCGAGCGGAGCTTATACCGCAGGGGTTACCTTCGGTATTTTAAAAATCGTCGATATGATGCTGGGACTCAGGGTATCGCAAGATGACGAAACCGAAGGACTGGATTTGAATCAGCACAATGAAAGAGGTTACGACCTGTAAGCTAGGTTGAGCGGTGGGCAAGGGTCGTCCGAGAGCGGTGTTATCGCCGGCGGTAGGCCCTTTCTACCAGTTCGATGAGTAGTTCATCAAAAGTAAGCCCAAGGCCCTGAGCGCCCTCGGGATAGAGGCTGGTGGCCGTCATTCCCGGCAAGGAATTGACCTCGAGTACGACAAATCGCAAATTCTGATCGACAATAAAATCGGTTCTTGAAAGATCCCGACAACCCAAGGCTCGGTGTGCCACAACCGCGGCTTTTTGCAGAGCCAACGAGAGCGTGTCGGGTAGCTCGGCTGGCATAATGTGGGTTGAGGCGCCGGGCGTGTAACGATGATCGAAGTCATACCAGGTGTTATCTGGGGTCAATATTTCTATCACAGGGAAAGCTTCAAGGCCGTTCTGACGTTCAAGCACGCCCACCGTAACTTCGCGCCCAAAAATTCGCTCTTCGATTAACAGTCGCGCGTTCTGCTCAAAGGCATCAGCGACCGCTTGGGACAGCGCTTCGCGTCCCTCGGTTCGAGTGACGCCAAGGGCAGACCCCTGACTGACGGGTTTGACCACGACGGACAATCCAAGCTCGGCCAAACAGGCGTCGATTTGCTGCGCTTGAAATTGATCTCTGTTCAAAATGTACTGCTTTGCCAGAGGTAGTCCAAAATTGGCAAAAAGTCCCTTCGCAGCAATCTTGTCCATAGCCAGAGCACTGGCGTGAACATCGGAGCCGACATAGGGCAGTTGCATCATTTCAAGCAGTCCTTGAAACGTTCCATCCTCCCCCGGGGGGCCATGTAGCACCGGAAATACAACATCAGGCTGGAAGTCCTGCAGCGCCTCGATCAAGGTCGATGTGAGCTCAAAATTTTTGGTTGATGGATAATGTCGTAATAACGCTCGCTCCACCCCCGCTGCACTACTGCGAGAGACACTCGCCTCAAGAGAGGTGCCACCACTGACAATGGCGACCTTAAGCGATGGGTCAGCGATCAGGGCCATCCAGCACCCGGGACATCGACATCGACGAAAACAACCTTACCAGCCCGGTGGGCTTTACAATGCTCGGGGTCGCCTTGCGGCGCGGTCAGTATGAATAGCCTGCAACCATCTTCCCCGCCCAACATGCAAGCGAAGGCCTGGTCTTCAACCGCAATCCGATGAGTCACTAGGCCTCCCTCGAGGACCCTGAGGCATTCGTTACTGACCGGCGATGCGACCCAAATAGCGCCCTCGGCATCGAGACAGATCCCGTCGGGTACGGCGTCAACCAAATGCGCCCAAGTTCGTCGGTTGGTCAAGGTGTGGTTGGCGCCAAAATCAAAGGCGGTCAATACGGCGCCAAAAGACTCAGCAACAATCAACGTTTGGCCATCGGGTGTGATCACACTCCCGTTGGGAAATTTGAGATCCTGGGCGACGATGGTTGCTTCACCATCGGGGTCAACTCGAATGAGTTCTGTTGCGACCGGGGATTGGCCTGCGTGTAAATCAAAGCCGAAATTACCCACCCAGGCTCGACCTGTTTGATCGACAACCATATCGTTACAGTCATGGCGGGCAAGATCCGCTAGGTCTGACCAGACTTCGAGCCCTGAAGGATTTTGAACCAAGATCTTCTTGTCGGTCATGGATACCACCAACAGTCTGCCATCAGGTAACCAGCCAAGTCCGGACGGTTGGTTCGGCACATCAACCACCTGAGTCTTTCGACCCTCGGCATCGATGCGGTAGACCACGTGGGCATGCATGTCAGATAGCCACAGGGCACCCAGGTGCCAGCGGGGTCCTTCGCCAAAACAAAGCCCATCAGTCAGGATTTCGGTTTTCATAGGTAGCCATCTTTGTTCACAACCAAAGGTTAGCATTGTTTTGATGTGAGCCGAAGGCTCATGGTTGAGCGGTGCGTTAAAGTTGCGCATTGGCCCGGGCTACACCGGGTACTAAAAGAGGCTAAGTTTTGCGGTTGACCGTATCCTGAAGCAGATAGTTCTTGAGTTCGGATAGTCCGAAAGGCCAACCCAAATCCGTTTGTCGATGAGAGGCCTGAATCACTGGAATTCTGACGCCGTATTGCTCGATCAAAGCGTCATCCTCAGCGATCTCAACTTCAGTGATGGAAAGCTGTAAGGTGGTAGAAACCTCGCTCAGCAAAAGAGCAGCTTCTTCACAAAGATGGCAACCTAGGGTGGTGTATAGCTTGACTGTGATCATAGACGAAAAAAACGATTGGCTGTGGCCGTGGTTTCCTCGGCCAAGGCTTGCATCGTTTGGCCTCGAAGCGGTGCGATAACCCGGGCCACTTCCAAAAGGTGGCAAGGCTCGCATCGACGATTTTTAGGCTTCGGCTTCAATGTTCTTGGAAGTAAGTAGGGCGCATCGGTTTCTATCATGAGTTTGCCAGTCGGAATGCGTGAGACGAGCTCGTGCAAGTGTTTGCCTCGGCGCTCATCGCAGATCCAGCCCGTGATGCCTATGTGGCAATCAAGTTCAAGGTAAGCTTCTAAGGCGCTGGCGTCTCCTGTGAAGCAGTGGACCACCACGTTACTCAGCTGGTCGCGATATTGACTCAGGAGGGTGATGAAGTCCTTGGCGGCATCCCGTTCGTGTAAAAATACGGGCTTACCCACGTCGGCAGCGAGTTGTAATTGCGCCTCAAAGGCGTCTCGCTGTACTGCTCGCGGTGTGAAGTCTCGAAAATAGTCCAAACCGGTTTCGCCGATAGCTACAATTTTTGGCTGTTGTGCAAGTTCAGCTAACTGGCTCAAGCAGCCCTCAGTCAAGGTTTCGGCATGATGAGGATGCACGCCGGCGGTTGACCACAGATTGTCATCTTGCTCAGCCAAGGCGAGGGCAGCAACGGTACCCTCAAGACTTGCACCCGTCACAATCAATCGTTCAATCCCTGCCTCCCTAGCCCGCAGGAGCACCTCGGTAAGGTCCTGATTAAATGACTCATGAGTCAGATTAGCACCGATATCAAAAAGGATCATAGATTGCCTGCGGTTGCATCCGCCGACGGCGGACTAAAGGAAAATAGGGTTTCTGGTTGCGCAAATTGGCTCACTTCGTAAGGATAGATCAAAGGTTCTGCCAGACCGGATTTTTGACTGTAAATAGCAGCATAGAGTAGTACGTTCTTGACGTATGCTCGGGTCTCAGCGAAGGGAATGCTTTCGATCCAGGCGTCAATCGGTAAGCGATTTTTTCGCCATCGCTTTGCTCTGGTCGGGCCGGCGTTGTAGGCGGCTAGCGCTAGCACTCGGTTGCCGTTGAATTGCTGAAGTAAATTGCCCAGATAAGCTGTGCCAATTTGGATGTTTTTGTCAGGTCTGGATAAATCCTCCGGTTCGATCGGATCGATCTCGAGTCGTTTGGCGACGAGATTCGCAGTTGTAGGCATCACTTGCATGACCCCAAGCGCACCTACCGGCGATATGGCATCTGCCCAGAATGCGCTTTCTCGTCGAGCGACTCCAATTGCAAGATAGGGCGGAACACCATAGGTCAGTGCCGCCTCTTGGAAAAGCTCTGGATAGGCCTCGGGAAACCTTTCCTCAACCTCATCCCAGCTCTCGGCCTTTGCGTGCGCTTGTATGGCCATGTCATACCAGCGCCAACGAGAGGCCAAAGCCGAGGCAATACGTAACTCCGTATTAGAAAAACCGGTCAGTAAGCTGAGCCATTCACGGCGTGCCGCGGTAACGTCGCCAATGGCTCTCAATTCGTAAGTTCGTTGAACGGCGGGTGCGGCGGCAAGATCAAGGAGTTGGCTGGGCGAAATGCTGGTGCTTCGGTCTTGCAGGTTTCCCGGTTGGTTGAGCCACTGAGCCGACAGATAGCCGTAATAATCTCGTTGAGTGGCCAGGGCTCTAAGCAGATCGATGGCGGTACTCTGGCTGGACGGAGATCCTTGGGCGAGCAAGGCTCTTGCTTTCCAGTATTGCCATTGCAGGAGCTTCTGGCTCTCTGGACCAAGGCGGTCCAGCCAATTCAGCAGGGCGCTAAACTGTCCGAGACGGATAAATTGCTTGAGCTGAGCTTCAATAACCGCGGGTTGATTGTAGATGTCTGTAGGCAGGTCTAAGTCGCTTAAAGGTAAGTCTGCTTGGCGCAACTGACTGAGGACACTCGCCACCCAATATTGCTTAGCATCGGACAAGGCCAGGCGACCCTCCACCGTCATTTGCTGAATCAGGGGGCCGGCAATATCGGGTTTTTGAGAAGAAAGCTTAGAGAGTGCTCGACCCCCCAACTTTTGATGTAAGGGGTTGTTCAAGTCGAGTTGACTGAATTGGGTGAGGCGTGTGGGCTTCTTGATCACTTGGGTGAACAATTTAGCAAGCTCTCGCTGCGAGTCGCTGAGATATCTTTCGAGGTAGCGAGCTAGCCGAGATTCCCCCGCCAGCAACGCCAGCTCAAATCGTTGCCAAGCAAGGATTGGAGTGAGTCCGCCTTGTTTTCGCCATAGCGCAAAAGGTCTGTCGCATTGTTTCGGCTGCGAAGTGCCAGTGAGCCACAATTGCTCGGTTGCACGCATCGCAGCGGGCGGGTCACCAGACTGCCACAGCGACCAGGCATGAAAGCAGCCATTTTCTGCGTCTCGATTGGATGGTTGATAGAATTTAAGAAAACTTTCGGGTCGATTTTGCTGTCGTCTATAGTCGGTAAAACGTTTTTGTAGCCGGTGACTGATGGGATGGCGAGGATGGTCGTCTAAAAAACGCAATACATCGTCGTCCTTAGATCGCGGTCGAGCCAGCAGAGCCTCAAAGATGATATAAGATTTTAATGGATAATCGCCGATTGACGCCAATAATCGATTGACGTTGGAAAGTTTTCCGGACCGAGCTTCTTCCCTAGCGGCTAGGAATATTTGACGCTGCTGGTATCTTTTAATCTCGAAACCCAAGTGTTCGTGGGCGCGAGCAGTCGGCATCCGATCATTTGAGCTGGCTTCAATCGTTAGGAGACTGAAGAGTGCTGGCGCGAGCAGGTAAATGGAAAATCGCGAGAAGCACTGAGGTAACACGTCAACAGTTTGGCTAATCGCCAACTCTCACAGCTAGGACGTCACATGGTGAGCCCTGTAAAACGCCATTAGCCGTTGAGCCAAGGAGTAACGCTAAGCCATGACGCCCGTGGCTACCGACAACGATCAAATCGGCTTCAATTTCCTCAGCGAGGGTGTGGATCTCCGTTTCGGGCCTGCCATAAACCAGATGCCGATTGTCCTCAGGAATATCAAGACTCTCAGCAAATTCATTGAGCTGAAGCTTAGCGGTATCTTGTAGCTGTTCTTGGATGGTCGATAAATCCATGGGGACGTCACCGCCATAAGCAAGGCTCAAGGGTTCGATGACGTGGGTACAACTCAGCGTTGCAGAAAACTTCGAGCGAAGCGCGCAAGCTTTTTGGGCTACGCTTCGAGCATCTTCAGTAAGATCCACTGCGATGAGAATGTGGTTAAATGCGGCATCCATAATAAGATCTCGCCCAACGGTTAAGGCAAACTTAACTCGGATTCTTCTTGTACACAATAGACAAGGGTGGCGGATCCTAAATGAGCAAAAAAAGGAATAAGTACGGATGACCTATTTACTGATTGGGCTGGTGTTGGTGCTCATAATTGCGCCTATTGTGTCGATTTTGCCGAGTCGTTCTCAGAAGCAGATTATGCAAATTCGACAAACTATGATGGGTCGTGGGGTGTCAATAGAACTGACTGAAATAGATGATCCAGAGCCCAATCAAGCTAAATATCAAACCAGCACGGGTCGCCAGTTGGCGGCAAAACTGAAGGTAACGATGTATAAAAAGACAACAACGAATCGTGAGGCAAGCCAGCGAGTGGCCGCATGGCGAGTTACTTGTGACTTTAAGTCTGATCCAAAAATGCCTCAATTTCAGCCTATTTCATCTTCGGCTTTACCTGCTGAGGCTGAGTCGCTGCTTCAATCTAGAGCGTTACATTTGCCAGAATCCACGGCTCAGATTGCTTGGGACGGTAAAACCCTAGCGGTGTTCTGGGTGGAGCAAGCGTCGCCGGAATTGGCAGAAAAAGTCTTTACGTTTCTTGATGAAGGCCTACAATGCCTCGTGACTTCAGACAAGGATTAGGCCCACAGTAAGCCTTGTCTTGACAAAGGTTTCTTGAAGTGCGCTTAGTAAAAAAGACCTTTTTGGTTTAACTGTCGTATCGCATGACACAGTAGGCCCGAAAAATAAGACGGTAAAGGCAAGGCGGTAAAGGCAAGGGGGTAAAGGATAGGGCAGCGGGGTGGAAAAAGGTCGGGGATAGGCAACTGCCTTAAGCTAGAGACCCCAAACAAAGCGCTGCACTGAGATGGATGCGAGCCTCCAGGTAGGTTTGGTGAGTATCGGCAGACAAAAACGACGCGATGAAAGCAAATACAAAACAGAAACAAAGCCAAAAACAGAAACAAAGACAAAGTAAGAGCAAAAGATAGAAGCGTAGTAGAAAGAGATACAGCGTAAAGAAAACGAGGCAAGCCTGCCTTCGAAATATGAGCGGTAAGGATTATGGGAAAAGCTTTAGTCATTGTTGAGTCGCCTGCTAAGGCGAAGACGATTAACAAATATTTAGGCAATGACTTTATTGTCAAGTCCAGCGTGGGGCACATACGAGACTTGCCCGTCAGCGGGCAGGGTACGACAGTCGATCCAAAGGCACGCGCTGCTGAGGCTGCGAAAACGCGTAAGATGTCGCCGGACAAAAAAGCGGCTCACAAGAAAGCCAAAGCGCGTGCGCAATTGATCAAGCGGATGGGGGTGGACCCCGATAATGACTGGAAAGCTAACTACCAGATCCTCCCGGGTAAAGAAAAGGTTGTCGCGGAACTTAAGAAGCTCAGTAAATCAGCGGATGAAATCTATCTAGCGACCGATATGGATCGCGAGGGCGAGGCCATAGCCTGGCATCTAAAGGAAGCGATCGGAGGTGACCCGGCGCGTTACAAACGGGTCGTATTTAATGAAATTACCGAGAAGGCGATCCAGAGCGCTTTTGATGAGCCAGGGGACATCGACATCGATCGAGTGCATGCCCAGCAGGCCAGACGATTTCTAGACCGAGTGGTAGGCTATATGGTGAGCCCATTACTGTGGGCAAAAATTGCACGAGGTCTGTCAGCGGGCAGGGTTCAATCGGTTGCGGTTAAATTGTTGGTTGAGCGTGAGCGTCAGATTAGGGTATTTATTCCGGAAGAGTACTGGGAGCTGTTTGCCGACCTGAGCAATTCCGAGGGTGTCGCCAGGTTTCAAGTGGTTAAAGATCAGGGTAAAGCGTTTAAACCTGTTAACCGAGAGCAGATCGATGCAGCGCTGAGCGTGATGGGGGCCGGCAGTTTTACCGTGTCTGCACGCGAGGACAAACCTACTCAAACAAGGCCCAATGCACCGTTTATTACCTCAACGCTACAACAGGCGGCTAGCACTCGACTGGGCTTCGGGGTAAAGAAAACAATGATGATGGCTCAACGCTTGTACGAAGCGGGATACATCACCTATATGCGTACCGACTCGACCAACTTAAGCGAGTCAGCGATCGCCAGTTGCCGAGAGTTGATCGCCCGAGACTATGGTGAGACTTACCTACCTGCTTCACCAAGATTGTATGCCAACAAAGAAAGTGCGCAGGAAGCACACGAAGCCATCCGGCCCTCAGACGCGTTTGTACAGTCAACTCAACTGAAAGGGATGGAGCGAGATGCGGAAAGGCTGTACGAGTTAATTTGGCGTCAATTTGTCGCTTGTCAGATGCCGAATGCAGATTACACCTCTACGGCGGTAACGGTGTCTCGGGCAGATTTAGAGTTGAGGGTTCGCGGTCGAATCCTGCGCTTTGACGGTTACACTCGGGTACAGCCACCTGCTGGAAAGAAGGAAGAGGAGCAGGCGCTCCCTGAATTTAAAATTGGGCAAGAATTGGTGTTGGGTGACCTTGATCCCGTGCAACACTTTACCAAGCCCCCTGCGCGCTTCGGTGAGGCATCACTGGTGCGCGAATTGGAGAAGCGCGGTATTGGTCGACCCTCGACTTATGCCTCGATTATCACCACGATTCAAGACCGAGGTTATGTAGCGCTCAAAAACAAACGCTTTTATGCGGAAAAAATTGGTGAACTGGTCACAGACCGGTTGAACGAGAACTTCAGTAATCTGCTCGATTATGGGTTTACCGCCAGTTTGGAAGATGCGCTAGATCAAGTTTCCAGTGGCGATCAGAATTGGAAGACGACGCTCAATGGTTTTTATCAAGACTTTGCGGAAAAACTGGATAAAGCGTCGGATCCGGACGCAGGAATGCGTGCCAACAAGCCCTCCATCATTCCCAAGGCCTGCCCCCTATGTGACCGTCCGATGAATGTGCGAACGGCAAGTACAGGTGTATTTTTAGGTTGCTCGGGCTACGATTTACCGCCTAAAGAACGCTGTAAACACACCATTAACTTGATACCTGGCGATGAGGTGGTCAGCGCTTCAGGAGATGATGAGGAAGAGTCACGAATCTTGTTGAAAAAGCGCCGATGCGGCGAGTGTCAAACGGCCATGACCGAATATCTGATCGATGAGTCAACCAAGCTCTATCTGTGTGGCAACAACCCTGATTGCGCAAGCTCAAATTTTGAACATGGCGCATTCAAGATAAGAGGTTATGAAGGTCCGACCATCACCTGTGAAAAATGTGATTCTGAGATGCAGTTGAAGACGGGTCGTTTTGGTAAGTACTTTGGATGCACCGGAACAGATTGTAAAAATACTCGTAAGCTGCTGCGTAATGGTGAAGCTGCACCGCCAAAAATGGACCCAGTACCCATGCCTGAGTTAGCGTGCGATAAGGTGGAAGACCACTACTTACTTCGCGATGGAGCAGCGGGATTGTTTTTGGCTGCGAGTCAATTTCCAAAAAATCGTGAGACACGGGCGCCTTATCTGGATGAGCTGTTGCCCCACCAGAATGAGATCGACCCCAAATACCAATTTTTGATGCGAGCCCCTCAGAGTGACGGAGACGGGCGTAGAGCACTGGTGAAGTTTGGTCGACAAACCAAGGCGCACTATGTCGCAACGGAAATCGAGAAGGGCAAAGCCTCAGGCTGGCGAGCAGATTACGATGAGGTAACGGGCCAGTGGATTGAGACCGAGGCCAAACCGGTTCCGAAAAAGAAGGCGGCAAAAAAACGTAAAGCCGCTGCCAAAAAGAAATCGGCAACGGGCTAAAACGTCAGAGATGAGGTCTGCGGAGATCCGAGAGCGGTGCTCACCCGGTGGGCGCGAGTCTTAGTGGCGAATGACCCCAACCGCCAGGCCTTCAATTGCAAATTCGCATTGTCGAAGATCGACCTCGATGGGGGCGAAGTCATCGTTCTCGGCGAGTAAGGTGATTTCGTGACTGTGCTTACCTTTTTGAAAACGCTTGACCGTCACTTCATCGTCAATACGCGCAACAACGATGTCTCCCGACCTTACTTGTTGCGTCCCGTGCACGGCCAGCAAGTCGCCATCCATAATGCCCACATTGATCATGCTGTCGCCTTTGACCACCAGCATATAGTCTGCAGCGGGCTTAAAAAAACTGGGCGGTATTTCGCAATGATCTTCGATGTGCTCCGCTGCTAAAATGGGGTGACCCGCAGCGACACGGCCGACAATAGGGATGCCAAGAGACTCAGGCAGTTTAATCCCACGTGATGTTCCTGGAATGATCTCGATAGCACCCTTGCGGGCCAGGGCCTTTAAATGTTCCTCCGCAGCGTTGGCGCTTTTAAAGCCAAGCTTTTGAGCGATGTCCGCTCGGGTAGGAGGATAACCGGTATCCTCGATGTGAGACTTCACAAAATCTAAGACCTCGGTTTGACGCTGGGTGAGTTTTATCATTTGGTGTGCTCTCAGTTTGGCTGGGGTTGCGTTCAGTAATGGGCCAAGCAATCAGGCTGGCGCATTAATATGGTTATATATACAGGATGTGATTATATACAGTAATTTGAGAGACGCAACAACAATTCTAGGTCTGACCCCAGCATTGATTTATCGTATTTCAAGGCTATAGTGTGCAGGCGACCGGGGAGGAAAGGGATGTCAGTCAAAATCGTTGATAAAGTTTTATTGCTTGCTTTGACTCTGATCGCAAGGCGCTGGCACTTCTTACGAGCGTTGTTGATCTCGAGTTTGTGCTGGGTAAGTTCCAATCTTGGCGCATCAGAGGCGATGGATTACTGGGTGGTAGGCAGTTTTAAGACCCTAGACAATGCAGAACGTGTTGCTCAGTCTGTGGACGATTTAGTGGGTAACGAGGTGTTGATACAAACGGTAATGCGCAGCGCGGATACCCTCTATCGAGTGATTTTGGATCCGGGTCCATCCGATGGGGATCGACTTCGAACAGAAAGCTTGTTGCGGAGTGCAACTTTCGATGACATTTGGAGAGTGTCGTTGAGCGGCAGTGAAGGCAATCTTAAGGTTGTGTCGGTTGGGTCTCGGCAAAGTGCCGGAGGAGGCATGCCATCAGACACCGCAACAGCCGGTCAAACAGAGGCTGCCGTGGCTCCCTCCAACCCGGACCCGTCTGATGGGTTACCCGCCAATGAGGTCAGCCAATCGTCTAAATCGGGCAGCGCCTACGAGCCGCGAGCAGGATCCAGTTATCATCCTATTCGGTTAAAATCTCGGTAGTTCGTGGGGTATGCAGGCTTGGGCTGCGCGCTTAACGAGGAGTTGCAAACCGGTCTAGGTAAAGGAAGTTTGTGATGAGCACATTTGAGGCCTTGATGCAGTTTGTATCGTCCTGGGTGACTGACCCGCTGGTCGTCAACGTTTTTGCCATTATTTTGGCAACGGCGGTCACGAGCTACGTTTCTAAGCGGGTGTTAACCAGCCTTGCTGGACGGCTGCAAGCGACTAAAACCCCATGGGATGATGCTTTGCTAGCGACAATTAGGCGTCCACTGAAGTTGCTGATTTGGGTGATGGGCTTATCGCTTGCAGCAGAATTAATCGCTGAAGCCCAAAGTCAGTCTCAACTCGATGTCATCGATAACGTGCGTCATCTCGCCTTCATTGCGCTGGTGACTTATTTTCTCTCGGGTCTCATTAAAGAGCTAGAGTCGGCGTATTTGGCCGATGGGGGAGACGCAACCACAGTCACTGCGATTGCAAAGTTGGTGCGCATCTCGGTCTTCATCACGGCGGCTTTGATGGCGATGCAAACGTTAGGGTTGAGCATTTCCGGCGTGCTGACTTTCGGTGGTATCGGTGGTATCGCAGTGGGATTTGCTGCCAAGGATTTGTTGGCCAACTTTTTTGGTGGGTTGGTCATCTATCTCGACCGTCCCTTTAAAGTAGGTGATTGGATTCGCTCTCCAGATAGAGAAATTGAAGGTACGGTGATCGATATAGGATGGCGTTTGACAGAGATCAGAACGTTTGACCAGCGACCGCTCTACATTCCCAACTCCATGTTCTCCACCATATCGCTGGAAAATCCCTCCCGTATGTTAAATCGGAGAATTTTTGAGACGGTCGGCATTCGTTACGGTGACATCAGTAAGATGAGCGATATTGTCAGCGAAGTGAAGACCATGCTGTTGGAACATGCCGACATCGATAAGGAACGCACGTTAATTGTAAATTTCAATAGTTTTAGTGCATCGAGTGTGGACTTCTTCGTGTATACCTTTACAAAAACAACCAACTGGGTTGAGTTCCACGAGATAAAGCAGGATGTTCTATTGAAAATTTCTCGCATCGTTGAAGGACATGGGGCTGAAATTGCATTCCCGACTTCGACCGTGCATGTAGAGACGATCCAATTTGAACCTCAGTTGGATATTGAGAAACCCTAATTCCGCGTGATCGCGCGACCCTCCGTTGTTGAAAAGGATTTGTCATGGCTGAAATGCTGTTTTACGAACGACCCGTACCCCTCAGTAATCAAAAGCACGCAGATTGGCGGTTAAAGTTATCGGAGAAGCGCTTTGAGTTTGCGAAGTCTATCAACTCGGTGGTGCTGGCAGGCATTGAGTTTGTCGAAGCATCAAAAGACTATCCGATTGTTTTTGCGGAGGCCGGAGAACAGTTGGTGCCAGTGGCGCTATTGGGTTTAAGAGATACCGGTAATATCTATGTCGACGCTGAGGGCAATTGGTTAGAAGACCACTATGTTCCAGCATTTGTTCGGCGGTATCCCTTTGTTTTAGGAGAAGGGCCAGGGCCGGAGCCCATGGTGTGTATTGACGAGGCCTACTCAGGCTTTGGTACTGAAGCGGGTGACCTATTGTTTGAGGACGGCGCAGCCCAGCCTGTTCTAACGCAAGCGATGAAGTTCTTGGGTGAGTTTCAACGGCAATTTGAAAGGACAAAAGGCTTCGTTTCGGTGTTGCAGTCAGAGGCGTTGTTAACCCAGGTTTCAGCCACGATTCAAGATGAAGCTGAACACAAAACCCATTTGCAAGGGTTGCTCGTCGTCGATGAGAAAAAGCTGTTGGCGTTGTCTGATGAGCAAGCGCTCAAACTGTTTCGATCAGGGGAGCTGAGTTGGATTTACGCGCACTTGATGTCGATCAGTAATTTGAAGCGATTGACCGGCCGAGCCCAACAACGCTGAGGCTAAGGCGGCGTCTTGGTGCTAAAACATGAGGAAAATTAAATGACGCTAGCGGTAATCGGAGGCACAGGGTTTAGTGCATTTGCGGGTCTTGAGAACCTACAAGATCATAGGATTGATACCCAGTTTGGTGAAGCTGAGCTGCAATCGGGATCCCTTGCGGGAACCCAAATTCTGTTTTTGCCGCGCCATGGTATGCCGGCCCGAAAGTTACCTCATGAAATCAACTACCGAGCCAATCTAATGGCGTTAAAGCAGCAAGGCGCTACGCGCGTGCTGGCCGTAACAGCCGTGGGTACGGTAGATCCTAATTTGGGTGTGCCAGTATTGGTCGTGCCGGATCAAATCATCGATTACACCTATGGCCGTGCGATGACCATCTATGAGCAATCTTTACATCATATTGACTTCTCAGAGCCCTACGATGTTGAGTTGCGAGCGCAGGTATTGAGCGCAGTATCAACCGTGCAGGAACAGAGGCCTGAGATGCGGGTAAGTCCGACGGGCGTCTATGGCTGTACCCAAGGTCCAAGGCTAGAAACGGCAGCTGAGATTCGTCGACTTGCTCGAGATGGTTGCACTATCGTTGGCATGACCGCAATGCCGGAAGCTGCGCTGGCCAAAGAGTTGGAACTGCCCTACGCAGGCCTTTCGGTGACGGTTAACCCAGGAGCAGGGCTGACAACGGCCGATATCACTTTGGCGGCAATTGAGGCGGCGATGGAGAAGGGCTTGGGTTGGGTTGTTGCAGTTCTGACGGTGCTGTTGCAGCAAGAGGGAGTCGATACCTTGGCTTGAGGTTCTGACAGGAACACTGAAGAGGCGGTGGTAAGAGGGCTCAAATCAAAAACTGCTGAATCGATGCTTTAAAGTTTTAAGCGAAGAAGCACCAGGGAAGTGATCATCAGGCGATGAATAAACAGGCCTAAAACAGTCGGTTTGAAACAAGAGATGCCTAAAATGTTAGGCGGGTCACAAGGCACCCGTTTAAAGATCCCCATCGACGGGTCTAATTTCGACAATGATTCCAAAAGCGGGATGGTCGATGTAATGCAATTCGCTAGAACGCAATCGTCGAGTTTCTGTCATGTGGAACCGATGGCTCGGCGATGTCGTGCGCCCGCGTTGCGCGGCTGCCATGAGCATGGGGTGCTCGCCATGATCGAGGCGATCCTTCGAAGGTTCCGCTCCTCCCAGTGTGGTTTCAAAGACCGTCAGGTAAAGGTCAGTAGCCAAGTGTAAATACCGGTTGCGTCGCAGCGCGATGGTGCCTTCAAGTTCAAAATTTGCGCCGTACTGAGTGCCTCCTTGGAGCAGAATGGTCGAGGCTGTCTGGTCAATCGGCTGAGTCCAGCTTTGATGGATCAGGAGTTGATATAAGGTTGAACGTCTGATGGAGCGTGCGACCTGATTGAGCGCTAAATCGCTGTTTTGGACCGCGCGAAAAGCGGGATTAGGGTCGTTGAATGCGCTCACCACGGCAGCTTTTTGCTGCGCTAGAATCGATGCCTTGAGACTGGTCTCAGAAGGCATTGCCTGTTGATCGAGGGCTTCTTGGTAAGCCGTCATTAACGCGCGGTATTTCGGCGCTTGGGCTTGATCTGCAAAATAAAACTGGACCTGCTCGAAACCCTGTGAAAAGGCTTCGTTAAAGGAGGGGGCGTCTCTCTCTTGCGCGTCCAAATACAAAGCTTGCTCTAGACGATAGGGTTTGATCTCATCGGCATGGTGCGGTGCGATGGCAATCAGATCGTGGGGCAAAGCGCTCGGGGCGTCCAAGGTGCTGGCAGCAGGCACGTCTTCACTTAAATGCTTGAAGGCAATCACTTCGATTTGATACCAACGGTTCTCCTCAGCAAGGGCAATGAGGTTAAAGCTCGTTAGCATGACAAGCAAGACGCTGCCTCCCGAGGGATGAGAAACGCTCCGGCAAAGGTTTTTGCTAAGCCGCTTGAAAGTGTTCCAGTAAATCTTCAATGTGTTTAAACCGCTGTTCCCGATCCTCTATATTATCCACAATTGCCAGCTGGTTGGCAGAGGCAAATTTGTAGCGGTGACTTTGCTGTTGCACCAATTGGATGACTTTTTCGGCAGGAACCAGGGTCTCCTGTGAGAAGTCAATTTTGCCCCCCCTCGGTCCAAGGTCAATTTTGGTGATGCCGAGTTTGACGGCTTGTAATTTCATTTCGGTGACCCGAAACAAATTTTTGATGGATTCAGGCAGTAGTCCAAACCGGTCGATCATTTCGACCTGCAAGGCTCGAAGGGTATCTGAGTCCTCAGCATTGGCGATGCGTTTGTAGAGCACTAATCGCATTTGAACATCGGGGAGATAATCTTCGGGAATTAAAGCGGGTAGGTGGAGCTTAATCTCAGTGCTGTCGTCCACGGCTGTTTCAAAGTTGATCTGCTTACCGTCTTTCAAGGCTTTCACTGCACGATCAAGCATATCCATATAAAGCCCGAAGCCGATCGCAGTCATGTTGCCGGTTTGCGATTCTCCGAGTAGTTCACCAGCGCCTCGAATCTCCATATCATGAGTTGCGAGAATAAAGCCTGCACCAAGATCCTCGGCACTCGCGATTGCCTCAAGGCGTTGCTCAGCATCCCGTGTGATGCGCTTGCTGTCGGGCGTGAGTAAATAGGCGTAGGCCTGATGATGAGCCCTGCCAACCCGACCACGCAGCTGATGGATCTGTGCCAGACCAAATTTGTCGGCTCGATCCATAATGATGGTGTTGGCGTTGGGCACGTCGATGCCTGTCTCGATAATGGTTGTACACACCAAGATGTTGGCCCTTTGATGATAAAAGTCCGACATGACTTGTTCGAGTTCTTTCTCTCGCATTTGCCCATGGCCAATCAATACTCGGGCCTCGGGGACCAACTGTTTTATCTCATCCGCGCACTGCTCAATGTCTCTGACCTCATTATGCAGGTAGTAGACTTGGCCGCCTCTCAACAACTCTCGCTGCACCGCTTCTTTGATAACGGCCAAATCCCGAGGACGTATGAACGTTTTTATGGACAGGCGACGGGCGGGTGGTGTCGCGATGATCGAGAGGTCTCTTAACCCCGTCATGGATAGGTTGAGCGTGCGGGGAATGGGGGTTGCGGTCATGGCGAGGACATCAACGTTAGCCCTGAGCGCTTTGATACGTTCTTTTTGGCGAACACCGAATCGATGCTCCTCGTCGATGATCAGTAACCCAAGGTCTTGGAATCGGATGTGGTCCTGAATGAGCGCATGAGTACCAATGACGATATCCACCTGGCCTTTTGCCAGTGCCGCAACCACTGCATCTTGTGCTTTGCGGCTTTTGAATCGGGATACACTCTCAATCTTGACGGGCCAGTCTGCAAATCGGTCCTGAAACGATTGCAGATGTTGTTCTGCCAAGAGCGTCGTTGGCACTAAAATCGCAACCTGCTTTCCAGCTTGAACGGCGAGGAAAGCCGCCCGCATGGCAACTTCCGTTTTACCAAACCCGACGTCGCCACAGATGAGTCGGTCGGTTGGCTTCGGACTGCAAAGATCAGCAATCACCGCGTCGATGGCGGCCATTTGATCAGCAGTCTCCTCAAACGGGAAGCCGCGTGCAAACTGCTCGTAATCTGTATCGGGGGCAGGTAAAGCGTTACCCTCCTTGGCTTCCCGTTTGGCATAGATCTCAAGCAGCTCGGCGGCAACGTCTCTGATCTGTTCGGCGGCTTTGCGTTTGGCTTTTTCCCAAGTATCGCTGCCTAAACGATGCCAGGGCGCCAGGGAAGCATCAGCACCGGTGTATCGGGAAATGAGATGTAAATCAGCAACCGGTACATAGAGCGTTGCTTCATCTTGATACAGTAGCGACAAGAACTCGTTAGCCTGGTTGTCTATCGAAAGGGTGATTAACCCTTGATACCTGCCTACTCCATGCTCCTGATGGACCACGGGAGCGCCCTCGACCAGTTCGGTGAGGCTGCGCACCACCAGCTCATCGGCTTGATCACGTTCTTTTTGGCGTCGTCTCGCTTGCAAAACCCGCTCTCCAAACAGCTGGGCTTCAGCCAAAACAATCAAGCGCGGCGCGGTCAGGCATAGCGATCGCCCGATGGGCGCTATGCTAAGACAAAGCGGGTGGTCTGTGTCGAGAAAGGATGGCCAATCATCGACCGACTTAGGCGACCATCCTGCTTGTCGAAGCATCTGATCGATCAGCTCTCGTCGGCCGGGCGTTTCCGCACAGATCAGGATTCGATGCGTGCCTGCAGTAAGCAGGCCCGCCAAGCGGTGGAAGGGTTTTTCTGCTCTATCGTCAATTGTCAGATCAGGCACCGATGCCGTATCAAAAGACAGGGTACGAGTTTTGGCGTCCTCTGAGCGGTCAATCCGGGGGTAATTTTTGAGCCGAGCCATCAGCTCATCCTGTTTGAGCAAGAGTTGCTGGGGCTTCAGGATGGGTCGTTCTAGGTTGTAACGCAGACTTTCATACCGACTCTCGGCGCTGTGCCAGAAACGCTCGATGGGGGTAGCAATATTATCGGTGATCACGAGCAGTTGCTCGGGTAAATAGTCGAGCAATGTCTCTGTCTGGCTAAAGAAGAGGGGCAGGTAGTACTCGATTCCCGCGGGTGCAAGACCAGCTGAAACATCTTCATAAACAGGGCATTGCCGGGGATTTCCGCCGAAAGTCAGATGCCACTGGTCTTGAAAATGCTTGATGCCATCTCGGGTCAGCGGCACTTCCCTTGCCGGCAGGGTATCGATGCTTGTAACGATACCCGTTGACAACTGAGTTTCTGGATCAAAGGTTCGAATTGACTCAATGTCATCGTCGAATAACTCAATGCGGTAGGGGGTCCCCGCACCCATGGGATACAAGTCGATAACAGCGCCTCGGACCGTAAATTCGCCGCGTTCGACGACGGTATCGACCGCCCGATAGGCGGCGGCTTCTAGCTGCCGCCGGAGATGCGCAATATTGAGTCGGTCGCCAACGGTCAGTTTGAGATTATGTCCGATCAAAAAAGCCTTCGGGGGTAGCTTCATCAGTAGGGTAGATGCAGGAACAATAATGATTGAGCGTTCGCTAAAATCACGGGACAACAGTCGCAGACGATCTGAGACAATGTCTTGGTGGGGAGAAAAACCGTCATAAATGAGGGTTTCGTAGTCTGGAAAAATGTCAATAGAATATTTTTGGTTAGCGAAGAAGGCTAACTCCTGGGCTAACCATTGAGCATCTTGTGAGCTGTTCGAGATGATAAGAACCGGTCCATCGCTCTGCAGCGCAGTTTCGTGGGCCGCCAAGGCAAACGCAGAACCCTCAAGCGTTCGCCAGCGTTTGAGGTCACCGTCGCCGTCGGGCAAGGACTCGCGGGAAACAAGAAAGTGAGGACTCAATTGACTCATAAACGGGTACAGCGATAAAAAGAAAGCGGCAAGTTTACGCCAAGTGGACTGACTCTGTCGCTTTTAACGCGAAAAGAGGGCATTCGGTTTGCAATGTCGAGCATTGCGGATCACAAGTTCGGTGGCCGATAGGACTAAAAGGATTAAAGTTTTCCGGCTCAAAGGACGGGTTTGATTGCGTGCGAAGGTCGAGCACTTCATAATGCGTCGGCGGAAAGGTATCGGCAATGAGGACAGTGGAGTGATGGGCGATGCGGTCAAAGGCGCAAGCGCTGGCTCCAAGCCAAAGTAGATAAGGAGGCCAGCGTGGCAAAACCCGGTTTAGATCAAGTTTTCTCTGATTGGAAACAGCGTGAAGCACTCGCGGAAGCGATGATTCCCCTGATTGGTCAACTTTATCGTCGCAATGTCGTTGTTTATATCCACGGTGTGCCATTGTTCAATCAGTCTGTGATCGAAATCATGAAAGCTCATCGTCGGGTTAGGCAGATCGAAAAGAACGAGCTGTCGGAGTTCGAAACCCATCCGATGATCGCAGTGATGGCGACTCTTGATCTTTCCCCAGCGCACGTAGATATCGGTAAATTGGCAGGTGCCTATATGGCGAACGACGAGGGTATGAGCGTCCCTGAATATGTCAAAAGTGCCTGTAGCGAAATACTCAATGGTCAGGCCGAGGTCCCGCACGAGCCTCGGGATGTCGTGGTTTATGGTTTCGGTCGTATTGGCCGACTGGTGATGCGGCTGCTGATTGAAAAGGCGGGTGGAGGACAAAATTTGGTGCCAAAAGCCGTCGTACTTAGGCAGCCGAAAGATATAACCAAAGATCTTAATAAACGAGCCAGTCTGCTCCGAAGGGATTCGATTCACGGACCTTTTGCAGGCACCATTCGTGTTGATGCCGAAAATCATGTGCTCATTTGTAATGGGGTGGCGATTAAATTCATTTACGCGGCTGACCCCAGCACGATCAATTATCCGGAATATGGCATCGATGATGCGCTGATTATCGACAGCACCGGAGCATGGCGGGATGCTGAAGGTCTGGGACAGCACTTAAAGAGTCCTGGTGCCGCTAAAGTGCTGTTGACGACCTCAGGTAAAGGAGCGATGAAAAATATCGTCTCCGGCGTGAACTCACATATGATCGAGGAAAATGATCAATTGGTGGCTGCCGCCTCCTGTACAACGAACGCGATTGTGCCGGTGTTGAAGGCGATCAATGACCGGTTTGAGATTGTCCATGGGCATATGGAGACCGTGCATGCCTACACCGATGATCAAAATCTCCACGATAACACCCATTCCAAGGAGCGCCGGGGTCGGAGTGCGCCCCTTAACATGGTCTTGACTGAATCCAATGCGACCAGTGCCGTCGGTAAGTTGTTGCCAGAGTTGGCTGGAAAATTGACGGGTAACTCAATACGCGTGCCGGTCCCCAATGTGTCGATGGCAATTTTGAATCTGACCGTCAATACCGAGACCAACCGGGACGAGGTGAGTGACTACCTTCGGGACGTGGCATTGAATTCCTCGATGCAACGGCAGGTTGATTACACGGAATCTAGCGAAGTTGTCTCATCGGATTTTGTCGGTAACCGTCACGCAGGAATCATCGATGCGCATGCTACGATCGTCAGTGGTCAGCAAATGGTGTTGTACGTTTGGTACGACAACGAATTTGGCTATAGTTGTCAGGTTATTCGATGTGCACAGAAGATGGCGGGCATTCGATATCCTTTGATTCCTCGGCAGCCCGCCAGCGCAGAATAGGCCCAAGTAATCGAGTATAAGGCAGGGCGTGGCGTCTAGGGTCAAGGCAAGGATTGACCCGGCTTTCTGTCGCGTCAAAGGTGGATTAATCGAGTCTGTATCTCTATAATTGCCGGCGCTGGTCGGGACTGAGACAAACTCTGGCTCGATCAAGATTGTATCGCCTAGCATTCTCCTAGGCTTGAACCCTTGGACTGCGAAACCGGCAACCGGTTGAGCTGGCAAGAGCCGACCGAAGTTCTGATAGGAAGGACATGATCAAGATAAAAAAAGGGCTCGATCTGCCCATCAGCGGCGCGCCTCAGCAAACGCGCATGAAGACCCACGTTGCCAAGCAGGTGGCGATTGTCGGAGCAGATTTCCCCGGACTTAAACCCACCTTACTGGTAGCGGTAGGGGATAACGTCCAGCAGGGCCAACCGCTTTTTTCTGATAAGAAAAACGAAGGGGTCACCTTTAATGCACCCGCGTCAGGCCGGGTGTCAGCAATCCACCGAGGCGCCAAACGCGTGTTTCAGTCGCTTGTGATTGAGGTCGACGAGTCCGATCCCGTTCAATTTGACCGCTATGAAGCGGCCGCACTGGGTCAACTCTCGAGGGAAGCCATCGTTGACCAGTTAATGTCGTCTGGCGAATGGACTGCCCTCAGAACGAGACCGTTCAACAAAATTCCTGCTCCCGATACGCGGCCATCAGCGCTGTTTATTACTGCGATGGACACCCGGCCACATGCGCCTGATGCTAATGTTGTGATTGATATGGGACTCGAAGCGTTTCAAGCGGGTCTGACGGTCTTGAGTCGGTTAACCGACGGTGCGACCTACTTGTGTTGCGATGAAAATGGCCGTGACCCGAAAGTGGCCGGCATCACGGTCCAGCGGTTTTCCGGATGTCACCCGGCTGGCTTGGTCGGCACCCACATACATTACCTGTCACCGGTGAATGCCGAAAAAACAGTCTGGCATGCGCACTATCAAGATGTCTTAGCGATTGGGCGATTATTTTTAACCGGACAGGTCGATGCCGAGCGAATTATTTCGTTGGCTGGCCCTGCAGTCATTGAGCCCCAACTGGTGAAAACCAGCCGCGGCGCCTCCCTCGCCCATTTGACTGAGGATGGGTTGAAGCCAGGTCATCATCGGATCATCAGTGGTTCAGTCCTTGACGGTCGCAGCGGAGCGCCGGAAGAAGCCTATTTGGGTCGCTACCATCTGCAAGTAGCTGCGTTAGCAGAAGGCACAGAAAGGGAGTTTTTTGGTTTCGTCGCACCTGGTGGGTCTAAATTTTCGATGACCCGTTTATTTACGGCGTGGCTCCTCGGTCGACGAGAGTTTGACTTAACCACGAGCACCGGTGGAAGTGAGCGATCGATGATCCCCCTTGGTTCTTTCGAACGACTTGCGGCTCTTGATATTTTGCCCACGCAATTGCTCCGGGCTCTGCTCGTCGATGACGTTGAGAGCAGTATCGAACTGGGTTGCTTAGAGCTTGATGAAGAGGACATCGCGTTGTTTACCTTCGCGTGCCCAGGTAAATATGAGTATGGACCGTATTTACGGTCGATGCTGACCAAAATAGAAGTGGAAGGCTAATAAAAGCCCAAACGGGCTGCGCTTTGCGTAGCACTGTAGTTGGATAAGTAATAGGACTTGGTATGTCATTGAGAAGTTTCATGGATGGTTTGGAGCCACACTTCCACAAGGGTGGTAAGTACGAGCGCTATTACGCCATTTACGAGATGGTTGATACGATTTTTTATACGCCGGGTAAAGTCACCGTGGGGCAGTCCCATGTTCGAGACGCGGTCGACATGAAACGCGTAATGACCACAGTGTGGTGGTGTGCATTTTTTCCCATGCTTGCGGGCATGTACATGGTTGGGCATAACGCGATCGAAGCAACCCTCGCGCTCGGTGCACCTCCGTTGGAGGGATTGCGAGGGACGGTTGTGAGTTTGATCGCCGGCTACAACCCGGACAGCATTTGGCATTGTTTGGTCTATGGCGCTGTATTTTATGTGCCCATTTATGCCGTGACCTTTGTGGTCGGGGGTATTTGGGAAGTTTTGTTTGCCGTCAAGCGCGGCCACGAGGTTAACGAAGGGTTTTTCGTTACGAGTATCCTCTTTAGTCTGACCTTACCAGCGACCATTCCATTGTGGCAGGTGGCGCTAGGGATCTCATTTGGCGTGGTGGTTGGAAAAGAAATTTTTGGAGGGACGGGGAAGAATTTCTTGAATCCCGCCTTAACCGGTCGGGCTTTCTTGTATTTTGCCTATCCAGCCCAGATTTCGGGAGATGCTGTTTGGACCGCGGTTGATGGCTACAGTGGCGCTACCGCTCTAGGTCTGGCAGCAGCCGGGGGCGTTGAGAGCGTTATGGCCGAGGGGATTACTTGGATGGATGCCTTTCTAGGGAATATTCAAGGTTCAGTCGGAGAAGTATCGACGCTAGCAATCTTCATCGGAGGGGCTATTTTAATCACAACTCGAGTCGCATCCTGGCGGATTATGGCAGGGGTGATGTTGGGGATGATGCTGACATCGACACTGTTCAATCTAATTGGCTCTGATTCGAACCCAATGTTTGCAATGACCTGGCAGTGGCATTTGGTGCTGGGAGGGTTCGCCTTTGGCATGGTTTATATGGCAACCGATCCTGTGTCAGCGGCAATGACGGACACAGGGCGTTGGTCCTATGGAATCTTGATCGGAGTGATGTGTGTATTGATTCGAGTCGTTAATCCAGCATTCCCAGAGGGAATGATGCTCGCAATTCTATTTGCCAACTTGTTCGCGCCATTGTTTGACTGGTCGGTGGTGAGAGCCAATGTCAGAAGGAGGCTCGCTCGTGTCTGATTCATCGAATTTTAACAAGGACTCGATCCAGAATGTCATCGTTATTGCTTTGGTCGTCTGTCTGTTTTGCGCCATCGTGGTGGCGGGTTCTGCCGTCGCATTAAAAGAGCGAAGGGTAGAAAACAAAGCATTAGACAAGAGCAAGAATGTTCTGATTGCCGCTGGCCTTTTTGAAGAGGGCGTGACGAAGGTTGAAGACATCAATACGTTGTTTGCACGGTTCGAACCTCGCGTGGTTGATTTGCGGACTAAACAGCTTTTATCGGAAGCCGAAGTGGCTACTGTCGAGCAGCAATTGGAAATCAGTTTCTTGGATTACGACCAGCGGAAGGCGGCCAAAGATCCTGCTTTGTCTTCCGCGCTCACGGATCTCGAAGACATTGCGTCGATCAACCGACGTGAGCATTATTCGCTGATCTACCTATTGCGGTCGGAATCGGGTATCGATCGTATTGTGCTTCCTGTCCATGGTTATGGCCTTTGGTCAACGCTTTACGGTTTTTTAGCACTCGAAGCTGATGGCAATACCGTGTCGGGTATTACGTTTTATGAGCATGCTGAAACAGCGGGCTTGGGGGGCGAAGTGGATAACCCTGCATGGAAAGCAAAATGGCCAGGCAAGCAGATTTATGCCGACCATGGTGGCGTAGCAATGCGTGTCATCAAAGGCGCCGTGGACCCCAATGCCGCTGAATCGGTCCATCAGGTGGACGGTTTAAGTGGTGCAACGCTTACCAGTAATGGGGTTTCAAATATGATTGCCTACTGGCTGGGCGATGACGGTTATGGACCCGTGTTGGGTAGCATCAGCGGCTAGATCGAGGAGCGCAAAACAATTATGTCAAATGTAAAAGAAATTCTACTGAACCCGATCTTTAATAATAATCCCATAGGATTACAGATTTTGGGTATCTGTTCTGCCTTAGCAGTAACCACGCAAATGAGCGTCGCTGCGGTCATGTGTATCGCACTGACGGTCGTCTGCGCCTTTTCTAATTTCTTTATCTCATTGATCCGTGCTCGCATCCCGTCGAGTATTCGAATAATCGTCCAAATGACGATTATTGCCTCGTTGGTGATTGTCGTGGATCAAATTTTGGGTGCAGTAGCCTACGATATTTCGAAACAGCTCACAGTGTTTGTTGGTTTGATCATCACTAACTGTATTGTGATGGGACGGGCCGAAGCCTTTGCGATGCAGAATCCGCCTGGGCTGAGTTTCTTAGACGGTCTGGGTAATGGACTAGGGTATTCGGCAGTTTTAATGTCCGTTGCCGCGATTAGGGAGTTTTTTGGCTCTGGTAGCCTCTTTGGTGTTGAGGTTCTACCGTTGGTGACTCAAGGCGGTTGGTACACGCCAATGGGCTTGATGCTTTTGCCGCCCAGCGCATTTTTTATTATTGGTTTATTGATCTGGGCGCTGCGAGCTTGGAAGAAAGATCAAGTGGAAGCGCCGGAATATCAAATCGGACAGCATACTGCGATGTCGCACTCTTAGGATCGAGTTATGGAATACTATTTAAGTTTGTTTGTGCGCGCCGTCTTTATAGAAAATATGGCGCTCGTGTTCTTTCTGGGCATGTGTACCTTCATAGCCGTATCGAAGAAAATCGAGACGGCGATCGGATTGGGGATTGCGGTAATTGTGGTACAAACCATCACCGTACCGGTAAACAATTTGGTGTTTGGCTTTTTACTCGCCGATGGGGCTTTGGCATGGGCCGGTTTTCCTGATGTTGACTTGAGCTTTTTGGGGTACTTGAGCTACATCGGCTTAATTGCTGCGATGGTACAAATTCTTGAGATGTTTCTCGATAAGTATGTTCCAGTACTCTACAACTCGTTGGGGGTATTTCTGCCGTTGATTACCGTCAATTGCGCGATCTTAGGTGGCAGCATCTTTATGGTAAATCGCTCGTACAACTTCTCTGAAAGCGTTGTGTACGGCATCGGTTCAGGGGTAGGTTGGGCCATTGCGATTGTGGTACTTGCCGGCATCCGTGAAAAAATGAAATACAGTGATGTTCCTGAAGGTCTTCGGGGCTTGGGCATTACCTTTATCACCGTAGGGCTAATGTCGCTCGGCTTTATGTCCTTCGGTGGTATCTCTCTATAGTAAAAGGAAGTATTGCAGTCTATGAATACGGAAATTGTATTAGGTGTTGGCATGTTCACGGCCATTATCATGGCCTTGGTGACCATTATTTTGTTGGCGCGAAAACAGCTGGTCTCTACCGGTGCGGTGAATATTGTGATCAATGAGGATCCCGACCGTACCTTGACGGCAAGTTCAGGCGGTAAGCTGCTCAACACGCTGGCGGATGCTGGAATCTTTTTATCCTCTGCCTGTGGCGGCGGAGGCACTTGCGGGCAGTGTCGATGTCGAGTAGTTGAAGGTGGCGGTTCAATGTTGTCCACCGAGGCTGGGCACTTTACCCGGGGCGAGGCCAAAGAAGGCTGGCGGCTAAGCTGTCAAACCGCGGTCAAACAGGATATGAAAATAGAGGTTCCACCTGAATTTTTCGGTGTCAAGCGTTGGGAATGTGAGGTTATCTCAAATCATAACGTCGCGACCTTCATCAAGGAACTGGTGCTGAAGCTTCCTGAGGGGGAAGAGGTGGACTTTAGAGCGGGAGGGTATGTCCAGTTCGAGATTCCGCCTTATCATATACAGTATAAGGATATGATTATTGAGGAAGAGTACCAAGGCGATTGGAAAAAGTTTGGTGTGTTCGAACACGAGGCTAAGGTCGACGAGCCGACGATCCGAGCGTACTCGATGGCTAATTACCCGGAAGAAAAAGGGGTCATGAAATTCAACATCAGGGTGGCTTCGCCGCCTCCAGGTACGGACTTTCCTCCTGGAAAAATGTCGAGCTATATCTTCACCCTTAAGCCGGGAGATAAGGTGACCATTTTTGGGCCTTACGGCGAGTTCTTTGCCAAAGATACGCAGGCTGAGATGGTGTTTATCGGCGGCGGCGCCGGTATGGCGCCGATGCGGGCTCACATTTTTGATCAACTGCTTCGGCTAAAAACCGATCGTAAGATTTCGTTTTGGTATGGCGGCAGAAATCAGCGTGAGCTGTTTTATGTGGATGAGTTTGATCGTCTGGCGAGCGACAACGAGAATTTTGACTGGCACATCGCCTTATCTGATCAGAATCTTGAGGATTGGGACGGTTATACCGGTTTCATTCACAACGTGTTGTTTGAAGAATATCTCAAGGATCATCCGGCGCCAGAGGATTGCGAATACTATATGTGCGGGCCTCCAATGATGAATCAGGCGGTTCTGAATCTGCTGGACGACTTGGGGGTTGAAAGAAGTAACATCTTCCTTGATGACTTCGGAGGTTAGAAAGCAGTAGGGTCAGAGTAAAAAGGCGCCAAGGCGCCTTTTTTTTAACAAGATGAGGGGACCGAGCGCAACGACCATCGAAAGATCGGGGCTGAATCGGAGCGGAGGCGAACTATCCCTCTCGGTCGGGTAGGCGTTCTTCCGCAATGGCGTAGCCAGCATCGGCCGGAATACACAGATAATTTCCGTCACTACGCTGCTCGGTCCACGGTAACACGGTCTTGATGTTGCGAGATTGGGCATCGGTCATCGCAGTCTCGAGTGATGGACTTTCGGCTAGCATTTCAATGTTCAGCCGAGTAGGAAAAATCACGGTATAGGTACCGTCTTTAGCACCTTGCAGCGCGGCTGTCGGCTCGATCCAGATGGAATCAACGGACTCCGACCCATCATGAATAGCCAAATGATCCCCAGGGGCAGCAGCTAAATAAAACCAGGTGTCAAATCGCTTTGGCATCATTTCTGGAGTGATCCAGTGTGCAAAAGGTTGAAGACAGTCGCAAGCCAATCGCAGGCGCTCTTGGGTCAAGAAGTCAACGAATGTTATCTCGCCGGCGTGAATCTTCTCACGATAAACATCGAGGGTTGCCAGCCGATCGCCACTGATCAATTGTGTTTCATTGTCGGCCCTTGCCAGTAACACACCACATTCCTCAAAGGCTTCCCGTATCGCACCGACCTGAAAGGCGATTTGTTCGCTCGACGCATGCTCAACACCATCGCAAAAAGCCGCCGCGTCGTTATCGCCGGCATCTATCTTTCCGCCTGGGAATACCAAGGCACCCGACGCGAAATCAATCTGGTGATGCCTGACCACCATGAAGACTTCGAGCCCCGCTGGGCCGTCTCTTAACATCAAAATGGTTGCGGCTGGAATGAGATCGCTTGTGGTCATTGTTGTTGCTCCCCGATAATTTGCCAATTTCCTAAAGCGTTAGTCAGCATCAGCGTCTTGTTTGAAATTTCCCGATACCTATCGGAGCGATACGATTGCCTGAGCTTGACGTTCACTTCGGTTGCGCTGATTCGGGTAAACGCGTTGTAGATAAGGTCAACTTGAATATAGCTGGGTGTTGTTAGACGCTCGCGGCGATTCATCTCCCAAAGGGCTCTCGATTCTCCCGGCGCCCGTGCAAAGTTGGGCGAATACAAGGATAAATATTGTTCAACGTTTTGCGCCATCCAAGCAGCTGCCCAAAGATCTAGAACGTTTTTTATGTCGGCAATGTCAGCCGCGGATAGTGCTTGCGGTTCTAGTGGTGAGGTTTTTTCCTCGAGTCGTGGATCACCATCGCTTGCTTCATCGATCAATTGGCCGTCAATGAAATCTCCTTCGAGGGTTGTGCCATTCGGCAGGATTAGCATACCTGGCCCATGTCGCAGGTTGGCTTTAAATCCCCCAACATATCGAGTCCCATCCTGCCAGTATATGGTGCCCTGTCCTTGTAGTTGGCCGCTAAGCACGCCGCCGACATAGCGTGTCCCGTCTGGCCAGGCTAGGGTTTGTTGACGAACTTCCGACTCGGCACTGACGGCACTTGAGCAGATCAACAGTAAACATATAAAACCAATTCGCATACAAGCAGTCTCTGATGCATCAAGCGATACTAGCACCTAAGATAAGGGAAGAAAAATTTGAGGCGCTTGCAGCGATTCGCTCATAGGCGATGGGATGGATTGGGCTGGGATGTCTCTTGATCGAAGAGGGTAAAGTGTACCCTCTCTCAAGCTCGCCTGCCCTGCGGATTAGGTTGACTGATGCCGTTGAAGCTTTAGGCGGATAGGCCCAGCAGGATGGTCAAAATGCTGCAGAGGTAGCAGCCGATGGAACCCTAAGACGAGGTCGAAAACGCGGTCTCATTCGTTTGCGCGTCGAGAATGACAAAAATCTAAAGATATCGCGAACTGGTGAGCGCTGGGTTCAGGTTATCGTTATGCCTGTGACGGGTGTGCCGATCAGCAGGGCAGGGGCGCTTGGCCCAACAAACTTGAAGCGGCTTCTCTGATCGTTGTGAGCGCCACGTTCCTCATGTGGTTTTCACGGTCTTTGGGTAAACCCCACTCTCCCATGTAGTGTTGTGCTGCCGCAGCAACATAGACTTGCCAGAGGGCGAGCCGTGGCCAATCAATTGGTTGATGCTGCTCATAGCACGCCGTGAAAGCACGCATGCCGGATTGGCCGACGAGGTATCGAAACTCCAAGCGGCTGGCAGCAAGATCAGACATCGGATCGCCGATGGCGGCATCTTCCCAGTCAATGGCTGCCCTGATCTGATTGTTGTGCCAGACTAAATTGCCTGGCCAGAAATCACCGTGTAGCAATTGCAGGGTTGATGGGTAGAGGGGTAGGACTGCCGACTCAAGAAAGTGCTTTAACGGCCTCCATTCCTTACCTCCTGGCCAGAATTCAAATATCTCAGGGAGCGGATCGACTCGCTGAGGTAGGTCAGGAAGCGACGTTATGGATTGCTGGTGAATCGTCGCAAGCAGCGTCGCTGCTTGGTCGATCCGAGGTTCAAGCTGTTCGGGTACTAGGATTGTGTCGCCCTCAATGAAGTCCAGCGCTAAAAAAGGATTGTTGCTGAAGGCTCCCGTCGTATCCGCAAACAAGACGCGTGGTACGGGTAGCCCGAGCTCGACCAGGGCAGAAAGCAGTGCGTGCTCGATAGCAACGGGATGTCCCGAATGCTGAGATCCGTGTTCACGGACCACCAAGGAGAAGGGGGTTTGGTTCCCCAGCAACAGGTCGACTCGATGAACCTCGGCGGAAACACCTCCGTGGAGCGGTGTAACCCGTTGCAACGAAGCGTCCTCAAACCAATGCTCGATCAGCGCGCTAAAATTAGTCATGTGATCAGTTAACTGTGCAGGTCGGCGGTGCTGTGCTTCAAGATGCCTTGATGCGCTGCGGTGTTGAGGATCAAGTGTGGATCGATGATCCATGGTCCGTCTCGACGAACGGTAACTTCACAGGTGGTAAGCTTTGTCAGATCGTGAGTGCGATCCCCATCGTAGGCGAGAATACCCTCGCCTGCGAGTGTGAAGCTTTGGTCTAAAGCGATTTGTTCGAAGGACTGAATCGCAATGGTTTGCCATAAGCCCGGAGAAATCGGCACCCGAACCGACGCGTTGGCGGGTTTTCCGCAGACCACGCGAACGGCGAAGTCATCGGTATGCGAGCAAGGCATTAAGTACCCACCGATGGGTGATATGCCGATGGAGGCCGGTTCGGCTCGGGTTAAAAATAGGGTGCGAAGGTGGTCAGCCTCAAACGGAAGCAAAGAACCGAGGCTATCATGTTGTAATTGAACAGCATCGATCAAAGCGATGTCCTTGATCGAATCGCCGGCAGTGTTGGTGCCCTCGATGTGAATCCTTTTGCAGCGTTTTAATATGGGCTCTTTTGCGACGGCATTCGTCGCCACCAGCCCGGCAGCCGCGCCGGCAAGAGAAGCCTCGACCATAAACGGAAAGACATTATTGGTACCCGTGGACAGGGGCATTAGCGCTGCCTCGGGGAATTCACGAGAGACGATACGGCTAGTGCCATCGCCACCCAACACAATAAAAGTTCGAACGCCATGAGACCACATGAGCTTCACCATGGTTTCGGTGTCTTGTGCTGTGTGAGTCAGCGGAAAGGTTAGGAGTGTGACTTGATCACGCTCAGCGAGGTTTTCAACGGCACGCTCGTTAATTCGAAACGGCTCTTGAGAAAGGTAGATGTGTTCAACACCTTGAGCCAAGGCAGCCAAAACCAAACGCGTGACCTGCTGTTGCTTCTCATGATGGGCACTGGTGCTTGCTCGTGCCGCAACTCTTCTGACATCTCTGCCAGACATCGGGTTAACGACGATGCCCAATAATTTTTTGGGCGACCCTTGGCTCAACGAGCAAAAACCCAGTCGGAGCCCTGACTGAGATCAGGTCTGAAGCTGTAGCCATCGATATTAAACTGCTTCAACGCTTCGGGCTGTTTGATTCGTGCTTTGACGATGTGATTTGCCATGGCGCCTCTGGCCCGCTTGGCAAAGAAACTGATGATCTTCATTCGGCCATCGCGGTTTTCCTTGAATATGGGGTTGATAATCGTAACCCCAGGCAGCAGCTCAGGGTCTACAGCACCAAAGTATTCATTGGAGGCAAGATTGATAATTGTCGGACGAGAATTCTTTTTTAACTCGCCCATTAGGTGGTTGGAGAGTTTCTTCCGCCAGAAGGCATAGAGGTCATTCCCCTTTGGATTCTTCAGCCGAGTTCCCATTTCCAGACGATAGGGTTTGATCGTATCCAATGGCTTAAGAACACCATAAAGCCCGGACAGAATTCGCAGATGTTTTTGCGCAAAATTGAGATCGGTCGCTGAGAAGGACTCAGCATCCATCCCGAGATAAACATCTCCCTTGAAGGCGAAAATGGCCTGTCGCTGAACCCCACTTTTGGGCGTCCATGTTTGAAAACGTTGTCGGTTGAGTTCAGCCAACTTTGGGCTGATCTTCATCAATCGAGTGAGGTCATCCTCCGATTGTGTCTTCATGACCCGTGCAAGGGCAGAGGCATCGCTGAGTAGCACCGGGGATGACACCTTTTTAGTTGGCACGGGGGTTTCAAAGTCTAAGGTTTTTGCAGGGGAGATCAGTAGGAGCATGGCGTTTTTAAGAAAATGGACAGTCGTGAGTAGTGTAGCGCACCTTGTCGTTTTTCGCATGACTTTCAGCCCAATGATACCGCTTGATTGAAGTGGTGTGCGACCAGGGTGCTAGAGCCTGCTCGCGACTCAATCCTCGGGATCGAAATTGAAAGCCGATAGGGTTGAAAACTGATCTTGAAGGCGAGTTTGATTTGGATACATCGGTTGGTCTAAAGGTTGGTCGGCATCGACTCTCATCGAGAGAGACCTGGGAAGAGCAGGTGGCCTGCGCCTCAGACTTTGCGACGCAGACCGTGACAGATTGGTAGCTGTAGGACAATGCCATAGAGAATCAGCAGTCAAGGTACGGGCCTGAGAATTGGATACGGGCGCTATAATGGCTGCAGGTGGCGGACGAGTCGGCTTTGGCAACCCATAAAATCAAGTCGTTGAACCAACACCCCGCTTGAAGTTGGTCTGGTTGCTTATTCAGGTAAAAATCCTAGAATTGAGAAAGCGTGAGAGTTGCGCCCGATCGGCGGAGGCTGAGAGGGTCTGAGCGCAAAAAAACAATGCAAAAAAAGAATCAAGAATCAAGAGACTGGGCATCAAGCATCAAAAAGCGAGCAGGAAGCAGGCAAGGACTAGGGATTTGGGAGCAGGGAGAAAAGCGGGCAGACCCTGAACACTTACGCTGTCACCAATCATGAGACTCAGCCGGCGCGACCATGATGCCCTCGGTGGTCCCTCGGTAAGACCGCTGAGCGTTAAAGGTATTCCTCGATACTCAAATTTTGCAGTAAAAAAGGTTTTGCAGTCAGAAAGGGTATAGTGTGATAAAAAGATCAGAGCAGGTAGTTTATCGAAAACGCCAGCGAGAAGACTGTCAGCAAGATGGCCGACAGATTGAAAGGAGCGCAGTTGATACCGAATTAGGGCTATTAAAGGACGGTCCATCGGGACGCCCCTGATGGGGTATTCCACAGCGCGGAGAAGCTTAAGTTAGTGGAGAAGCTTTGGTTAGTGAAGAAGCTTAGGTTAGTGGGGCAGCTTATGTCAGTGGAGAAGCTTATGTCAGTAAAAAATGGATCTTGGGGTCGATCT
>NZGC01000005.1 GCA_002689445.1 Gammaproteobacteria bacterium | reverse complement strand
GTGGTGAGCCAACGTTTCCCTTGGCCGCGGTAGATGCCACCGGCTCGCCATCCGCGGGCGTTCTGGCAGCCACGGCAGTTGATTCAGTCGACGGGCAGGTTGCAGTTGCTTATTCAATCGGTGACGCAGAAGTTGGAGCTAATTTCCCGCTTGGAGAAACTGTTGTTACCGTCAAAGCAACGGATACAGCGGGTAATATTGCGGAGGGCTCGCTCACCGTTACCGTAACTGACCAGGCAGCTCCGGTAATCGTTTCCGCATCTGGGGTCACGTTAGAGGCCACAGGTGCTGAGGGATATACTGGCACGACGGATAGCATTATTGCTGCCGTTGTAGTGTCTGATAATGTTGATGCGGCGCCAACGATGGCGTTAGGGGGCGGTGTAGGCAGTTCATTTGGCTTCACGCCCACAGATGTTGCGATAACGGTAACCGATGCTGCTGGAAACAGTACCCCAGGCACCGTGACAGTGACGGTGGTCGATACCACTGCTCCAGAATTTTCCGGCGCTAATCAGTTGGTACTGACCATTGATGCAGAGACAGAAGCGCCCGTCGCGAGTAGCGACGAACGGGTTACTGCTTGGCTTGCTGGAGTTACCGCAAGCGACTTAGTCGATGGCGAGACTGCTGTGACGAATAGTGAGTTACCTGCAGGATTCCCGGTAGGGCCAACAACTATTACATTTACCTCGAGTGATGCTGCCGGCAATGAAGCCACGAAAGAGGTGATTGTGCTGGTTGCGGTAGGGCCTGCAGTCAGCGTTGCCGACAGCATTACTGTCGTATCGTTAGACGGAGAAGCAGTGGCTGCCTCGCAGGTACAGATTGCAGCGTTTATCGCAGCAGCATCCGCAACCGATTTTTCAGGCAATGCCCTAGATGTCACCAACGACGCTCCGGACTCTTTCCCCTTGGGCGAGACCGTGGTCACGTTTAGCGCTGTCGATTCAGATGATCGGCAAGGGCAAAACAGTGCGAGTGTTACGGTGATTGCCGCAAACGGTGACACGGATACAGATGGGGATGGCATTGATGATTTGTTTGAGGTGGAAAATAGCCTTGATCCCAACAATGCAGAAGATGGTGAAGCCGATGCCGATGGTGACGGTAGAAGCAACTTGGACGAGTATTTGGAGGGTAAAGACCCCAATGCGGATGATGTAGCGCCCGTCGTTACAGCGCCAGCCGATGTGTCAGCGTCCTCGACAGGGCCGCTAACCTCGGTTGTGCTTGGAGACGCGACTGCGGTCGATACACTAGATGGCGATCTGACGCCGACGGCGGATAACCCGGGTCCTTATGCCCCAGGTAGTGTAACCGTCACTTGGACCGCGACGGATGCCGCGGGCAATGTGGGCTCGGCTGAGCAGCAAGTCGTAGTGCTTCCTCAAGTCTCAACAGTCCCTAGAGGCCGTACTGCGGAAGGGGAGGCTTACGTGGTGAGTGTTGCCCTCAACGGGCCTGCATCCAGTTACCCGGTTGAAGTCCCAGTGACGCTAGCGGGTACGGCTGATCTTGATACGGACTACACTATCAGCGCGGATACCATTGTCATTGAAGCGGGACGTACCGGCTCGATGACGATCACGGTGATTGCAGATGAGGTCGATGAAGGCACTGAGGTGATCGAAGTCACCCTGGGCGAGCCTGCATCTGGAGCAGTTTTGGGTACCGCGACTTCAAGTTCGGTGAGTATTGTCGAGACTGCTGAGCCACCCGCCCTACGCTTGGCGGTGAGTCAAGGGGAGCAAAAAGGTCGGAAAGTCTCGGCCGCCGGAGGTGCTGTAGTTGTCGCTCTCAGTATTAACGATCCCAATGGCACTCACACGGTGGACTGGTCATCATCTGATGAAGCACTTGTTGCGACTTCGGAAGCGGGCGCAGGAACTTATGAGTTTGATCCAGCCGAGCTTGCCGAAGGTGGGTACGAGGTGACGGCTATCGTCACTGATAGCGGCATCGCTGATGAGACCTTTGCAATCAGTGCACGCTTATTCGTAAAAGCTGAAGCAGTCGAGGCAGATTCTGATGGAGATGGTGTCCCGGATAGCAAAGATACATCAGAGGAATCGAATGTGATTGCAGTGAATGCTGATGAAGGCACTGCGGCGGTTACAGCAGATGAAGGGGTTACCCTGGTGCTTGGTGATGCGGCTCAGGCCTCTGATACAGCAGGTATTGCGTTGTCCGAAGAAACCATCGCAGAGAATGGCGCCGATGGGTCAGGTGCTGCGGCCCAAGGGGCAGATGAGGACTTTGATTATCCGGCGGGGGTCTATGACTTCCAAGTTCAGGATCTTCCAGTACCAGGCCAATCGGTTCGACTGGTGATCCCGGTTGCGGGTGGCATTCCAGCCGATGCTGTGATGCGAAAATACACCGATGCCGACGGCTGGTTTGACTTCGTCGTTGACGACAACAACGCAGTGGCGTCCGCTGCCGGTACCGATGGCGCCTGTCCTTCGGTTGGTTCTGAGTTATATGTCGCTGGTCTTGCGGAAGGCGATACCTGCTTGCAGTTAACCGTCCAAGACGGTGGTCCTAATGACGCTGATGGCGCCATTAACGGCGAGTATGACGATCCGAGTGGTATTGCCGAAGCTGCCCCTGTGCAAGTGGTAGAGGTGCCTAAGCAGCCTGCCAGCGCACCCAAAGTGGGTGGGGGTTGTTCTGTGAGCCAAGGGCCGGGTGATTTTGGTCTACTCTTGTTGGCCATGCTCGGTTTGTTAGGCCTTGCGCGTAAGCGATTACGCTTGAGTCCAACTCGCTAAAGCAATGGGGTTTGTCCCTACGACAAGAGGATTAATGTGGGGCGCCGTGATTGGCGCCCTTTTTTTTTGCGGAGCCATCAACGTGGGCTTTGCCGCCGAGGTTAATTTCGACTTTCTGGTCGATCATACGGCCCGGTTTCTAGTGATTTGTTTTCTGGCGCCGGTCATTGAGGAATACGTATTTCGAGGCATGATCATGGATGCTGTTGGGCGGCGTTGGTCCTGGCGTTGGCCGGCAAATGGCGGCGTTTCAATTTCGCTTGCGAACCTAATCGCAACCCTCTTGTTCGTTGGTTTGCATTACCTTATGCGAGATCCTTTAACCGCAGTACTGGTTACGCTGCCTTCACTTTATTTGGGCATCCTGCGAGAACAATCCGGTAGACTTTCAGTCTGTATCGGTATCCACAGTTTTTGGAATTTGTGCTGGGTACTTTTGTTACAAGAAATACCGCTCCTCCAATACTAGAGGACTACAACCCTTCAGCGTATCAATCTGTCAGAGACAAGATCGAATTAAACAGTCTTGCACCTAGGCAGAGCAAGGGTTCTTTGTCACAATGACCGTTTAGTTCGATTGCTAACACTAGAGGAAGGATTGGATGTCTAAAAGCTTGTTGAAGAAAAGCCTGCTAAGCCTTGTGTTGGTTGTCATCACCAGCAACTCCCAGGCTGCAGTCTCACCAGAAACCCGAAGGGCGCTTCAGTCTGACTTGGCGAATGGCTCGTATCAATCGGCGAAGTCAAGAGGCCTAGACGTGCTTGAACAGGCAACACTCGGTCAACAGGATGTGCCTCTGCTGGAGTCTTTAGCTGCTGAGTACGCTGCCGCAGACATGCGTGATCTCGCGGGGGCATTTTTGAGTCGAGCAGCAGAGTTACTTGACGCGCCAGCCAACGAGAGCGAGCGGCAAACGTTGATGCGAATTGGCGCAAGCTTGCAAGACTTAAACCTTCGGAGCCAGGCGGGTCAGGTATTGATGCGCGGAATACGAATTACGGGCAAGGACAAAGCGGATGCTTTGAACGCGTCGGGTTATCAGACTGTCGGCGACCTTGCCTTTGAGACCGGTGATCTAGATGAAGCCGATACAGCCTATCAATCCGCTATGCTGTCACTACAGGCGAAAGATTATGAGGGGCGAGCGCGGCTAATCTCGCGGCAGCTAAAGCTAGCCTCGGCACAAGGTGACGCCCAGGGCGGCAAAGCATTGTTTTCGGCTTATCAGAGCCTGGTACCGCAGCTAACGGCAATTGATGGGTTCGCAGCGCTTCAAATACAGGTGGTGGCAAATGCTTTGGCATTGGGTGATCAAGCGTTGGTCTCACCGATGCAAAGGCTGCTGGAGCAAGCAATTCAGCGTTCAAACGAAGATGCTGGATTGTTGATTGAGGCAAATCAACTTAGAGGTCAGATGGCTGCCTTATCCGGTGACGCTGCCTCGGCCTTACTGTTGCTCCGAAAAGCCTTGGTTGACCTCGGGGCTGACGCGACACCTGCCCAAACCTATCGTCTTTATTGGCAGTTAGCGAGAATACAAGCTGAGAATGGTCAGCTAGAGACTGCATTGAACAATTATCGACGAGCCACCGTCAACTTGCAGACCATTCGGGGAGAACTCCTGCAGGGTAGTACCCTAGTGTTCAACGAAAGGGTGCTTCCAGTCTATCAAGGCTATCTGGAGTTGTTATTGCAAATTGCGGATGAGCCAGGTCGCGAGGCACAGGCCTTAGCAGAGGTTCAGCAGACGCTAGAAGATTTAAGTGCTGCCGAAATTCTCGATTACTTTGACGACAATTGCGTGCTGCCCAAAGATGTCATGTCCCTCGCCAGTGCGCCTGCAGGAACAGCGGTCTTGTACCCCATTTTACTGGCCGAAACTGGTGCTTTACTGGTTCGTACTTCAACAGGCTTGTCAAAATTCAATTTTGAGATCAGCAATGCTTCTTTAAAATCGATGGTGCTCGCTTTCAGAGAAACCATTACCAATCCTGCGACAACTCCGATGCAGTATCAGCGTGAGGCCGAAGCGATTTATAAGGCACTATTGGGCCCAGCGTCGACAGTTATTGATCAATCAACAATCGATACATTGGTCACAGTACCCAGCGGCTATTTGCGCCTTCTGCCGATTGCCGCGTTGCATAATGGAGAAACATTTTTAGTGAATCGGTATCAGTTGGCAACCACGCTCGGCCTTCAACTGACTGAAGTGTCCGACGGGGCGTTGCAATCCGGCTCAGCGTTTGTTGGCGGTGTTTCCGATGCGGTCCAGGGCTTTGAAGCCTTGCCAGGGGTAGAGACAGAACTTGCAGAGCTTTCCAATGCGCTGACGACGACGCCGTTACTCAATGCCAGTTTTTCAGTCGCTAGCGTGTCGGATCGACTTGGTGCTGGCGGAGACAGTATTGTGCACTTGGCAACCCACGGTTTTTTCGATGGGGATCACGCTAACTCTTTTTTACTGGCTCATGACGATAAAATCACCTTAGACCGACTGCAAAGTACGGTTGGCGCCCGCCGGTTTACCGGTAACCCGTTGGATTTGTTGGTGCTGAGTGCTTGCGAGACAGCAAAAGGAGATGAGCGTGCCGCGCTGGGCCTGGCTGGGGTTTCCTTAAAGGCAGGTGCAAAAAGCACGGTGGCCTCTTTATGGCCGATTGCGGATGCGGCGACGGCCATACTGATGAAGCGATTCTATGAGGAACTGCGGAATGGAGCGAGCAAAGCCAGTGCGCTGCAGGCTGCTCAAGGGGCCTTGCTGTCAGATCCCGAGTGGGCGCATCCCGCCTATTGGAGCCCCTATTTGCTAATTGGTAATTGGGGATAGGAGTCGATATGAATAATTTAAAACGAAGATTCCGATTAGCCTTAGCCAGCTTAGTGTTGTCAGTCGCGCAAGTTTCAGCATGGGGTAGTAGCCAGCTTGCTGAAGGGATCATATTGCAAGAAATTGCCTTTGTCGGAGCCACGGTGTTTTCAGAGTCAGAGCTCGATCGGGTGATCGATGCGCCTAAAGGGCAGACTGTCTATATCGAGGACTTGCTCGCGATGGTAGATGCGATTACTGCGCATTATGTGGAGGCGGGTTATATTTCCTCGGGTGCAATCCTGCCTGACCAAAATATCGCGAACGGTAAGGTCACGATTGAGGTCGTTGAAGGGCGGCTAGACCAAGTGAATGTGGTATCTACGGGTCGTTTAAAATCGGCATTTTTAGTCTCTCGGGTCCAGGCGGACACGACGGGACCCCTTAATTTGAAGAGTCTACAAAAGGCGATTAGTCGACTCGAGCAGGAACCGACGGTATCGCATGTGCGTGGAGATTTGAAACCCGGGGACAAACGGGGAAAATCAGTGTTGGATCTAGAAGTGGTCGAGGCCGATGCCTTTAAATTATTGGTTGGTTTGGACAATCATAAGAGCCCAAGCGTCGGTGAAGCGCAAGGTGCGATAGCGCTTCAACATTTAAATTTGTTGGGATTCAACGATCGTTTTGATGCTCGAATTGAGCACACCGATGGCATTGATGCTGGGTCGGTGCAATATGATTTTCCAGTACCCTGGTTGCGGTCACGAATTGCGGTTTTTCATAGTCAAGGCGAAACGTTTGTGGTGGAGGAGCCCTTTGATGAAATTGCCATTGAAAGTGACACCGATACCAGCGGCCTGCGCCTAACCACGACTTGGGCAGAGGGCGCACAAAGTGCTTGGAAGAGCCACTTGTCTTGGGAGAACAAAGACAGTTTAACGACCTTACTGGGGCTGCCTTTTGATTTTTCACCGGGCTCAAGCAATGGGGTGACTGAGGCTTCAGTCGCTGGCCTCAGTGTTGAATATAGCCGCCGCGGTGATGGTGCTGGACTATCGATCAGGGCTGGGTTTAGGTCGGGTTCAGATGAGCTTGACCTAGCAGGTCGTGATGGGGATTTCAGTCTTTACCAAGTCCAAGCCCGATGGATCAAACGCTTGAGTGCGGATCCGTTATTGCCAGCATGGCTGCTGAATCTGAATGTTAATTATCAACACTCGAGCGATACCTTACCGGCTTTTGAACGCCTGGGACTGGGCGGTCATAGAACAGTGCGCGGTTATCGAGAAAATCAATCGCTCAAGGATTCCGGATTTATTGCCAACCTGAGCATCAGTGCCCCAATTTTAAGTGCTGGCGCTAATGATGGTATGGCGCTCAGAGCTGAGGTGTTTTATGACTACGGACGTGGTGAAAACACTGCGGAAGCATTGAACGTGGATACCGAAGTCGAGTTGAGCAGCGCCGGCGTCGGGTTTTCGGCGGAGTATCGGAACTTAAAGATTCGTATTCAGAAGGCAGTCCGATTGAAGCGGAAAGTGAAACTCGGAGATGCATTACAGGATAGCGGCATTCATGTAGGAGTAACCTATGAGCTCTAATTCAATGATAAAAAAAGTATTGGGTGGCTTGGTTAGCCTATATGTTTCTCAAATGTCGATCACTCAGGCAGAGATCACGATCGAGTCCACCGGCGAGACGATTTCCGGGGATATGACTATCAGCCAAGACCTGGGCCTCACTCGGGGCAACAACTTGTTACACACCTTTTTAACCTTCAATATTGATGCCGGTGAGTCGGCCACGTTTACGGGCAGCAACGATATCAGCAATATTATTGCTCGAGTTAGCGGCGACAGTGCTTCGCAAATTGATGGGTTATTGCGCTCAACAATCACTGACGCCAACCTATTTCTCATCAATCCCAATGGCATCGCTTTTGGCGCGGGTGCAAGTATTGATGTCAATGGTAGCGTGCATATTTCAACGGCCGACAGCATCGTCTTTGCTGATGACTCACGGTTGTTGGTGTCAGATACTGGGGCTAGTGGCTTCACAGCAGCGGCACCGGCCGCCTTTGGGTTTGGGGATGCTGCTGCCGGTATCAGTTTCGATGGGGTGACGATTTCAACCCTCGAAACAGATCGCTTGTCAGCGCTGAGTCTAGTGGGCGGCGATATCAATCTCACTGAGAGTTCAATTACTGTAGCGGGCGGCGACATCGATGTGTTTGCTAATGGAGGGGCTCAGGATATTGCCTTAGCGGCAGGCGATCGCGATTTAGCCATTGCCGAATTAGGCGTTATTACGATTTCGAATGAAGTCTTTACCCCAGGTAAAATAGATCTCAATACCAGCGGGGAGGCGGCTGGCCGTCTTTCGTTGTCGGCGGCCGAAATTGGTCTCACTCGAGCTTTTGTTTTCTCGGATACCGAAGGCAATGGAACGGGCGGCGCAATCGATGTATGGGCGACTGACGCCCTCGTACTGTCAGAAGGCGCTCGGATTACAACGGACGCGACCGGAGGGGGTGCTGGTGGAGATTTAAGTATTCAGTCAGCCTCGGTGTCACTTTCTGGAACCACTACGGCGTTGGCTGCTAGTATGCTATCAGCCGGAGGTGATGCGGGCAATATCAATGTGGTCGCC
>NZGC01000033.1 GCA_002689445.1 Gammaproteobacteria bacterium | reverse complement strand
CTGATCGCCCCAATTGCGATGGACGAAGGTCTTCGCTTTGCGATTCGTGAAGGGGGTCGTACTGTGGGAGCGGGAGTCGTTTCCAAGATCATCGAATAAAATATTCGACGTAATTTTTCGAAGCCAGCACACCGGAATTCGGTGCGCTGGCTTAGTCGTCTTTAAAAAAGGCGGTTATAAAGCAGGGGAACATGCCTTATGGCTTGTGCCTTCGAACAGAAAATCGGAGCCAATCATTTGATGGTTACGAATGGCCGAGCTTCAAGCCTGGTTTGCAAGCAAGGTTTAATGACTGAACTAGAGAGTTTAGATGTTTCAGTAGGCCAGTAGCTCAATTGGCAGAGCAGCGGTCTCCAAAACCGCAGGTTGGGGGTTCGATTCCCTCCTGGCCTGCCAAGCTGTTTGACCGGTCAGGAGGTGTTCTGAATAAGAATTCGATCGTAGAGGTTGCATGTGAGTACAGCATCTGAAAATGCCAGAGCCTTTGACACCCTGAAGTGGTTGTTAGCAATAGCAGTCATTGCTGCAGGGCTTTACGCCAATGCTGAATTTGCCACGCTGACGTTGATCTACCGAGTGCTCGCTGGACTGGTCGTTGTAGCAGTTTTTGTTGCAATCGCGCTGACTACGCAGCAAGGCCGGGCAGTTTGGGATTTGGCAAAAGAAGCGCGCATTGAGATTCGTAAAGTGGTTTGGCCAACGCGCCAGGAAACAACACAGACAACCCTGATTGTGGTGGTGATGGTTATTTTGGTTGGCTTAATCCTCTGGGCAATGGACTCAACGCTCAGTTGGTCAGTGAGCGGGATCATTGGCTGATGGGTTATTGGGTCAAAAGGGATAGGTGACGCATTGAGTAAAAGATGGTACGTAGTCCACGCTTTTTCCGGCTTTGAGAAGCAGGTGATGCGCGCATTGGCAGAGCGAATCGAGCTGTCAGGTCTTCAAGATAAGTTTGGAGAGGTCCTGGTTCCCGCTGAAGAAGTTGTTGAGATGAAGGCCGGGAAGAAGCGTCGCAGTGAGCGGAAATTTTTCCCTGGATATGTCTTGGTTGAGATGGAGCTAGACGACAGCACTTGGCATTTAGTGAAGGAAACGCCAAGGGTTATGGGGTTCATCGGAGGCAAGGCAGATCAGCCTGCACCGATATCGAACGCCGAAGCGCAAGCCATTCTTCAAAGAGTTCAAGTCGGCAGTGAAAAAATTACGCCGAAAATTGTATTTGAGCCCGGTGAGATGGTTAGGGTGGTTGATGGACCCTTTAATGACTTTAACGGGGTTGTCGAAGAAGTGAACTACGAGAAGAACCGACTGCATGTTGCAGTGACAATATTTGGCCGGTCTACCCCGGTTGAACTGGACTTCGGTCAAGTCGAAAAGGCTTGATCTGAAGCAATAAATTTAAGGTGGCCAAGCCAAGGCTGCACTTAATTAAGGGGACCTGCGACTATCGAATCGGATAGGCAGGGTTTGCACCCATAGGAGGAAATCATGGCAAAAAAAATAGATGCTTATATTAAGCTGCAAGTTCCGGCCGGCCAGGCTAACCCAAGCCCGCCTGTAGGGCCCGCCCTCGGTCAGAGGGGTGTGAACATCATGGAATTCTGTAAAGCATTTAACGCCGAGACCCAAGGGATGGAGGCTGGAATGCCGATTCCTGTGGTAATCACGGTCTATAACGACAAGTCTTTTACTTTTATCCGCAAGACCCCGCCAGCTTCAGTATTACTGAAGAAGGCAGCAGGCATCTCAAGCGGCAGCCCTGAACCCCATGTCAAGAAAGTGGGTAAAGTAAATAGAGCGCAGCTGGAAGAAATTGCTACCACTAAAATGCCAGATTTAACGGCAAAAGATATGGATGCTGCGGTACGAACCATTGCAGGTAGCGCCCGCAGTGCCGGAATCGAAGTGGAGGGTGTCTAGATGGCAAAATTAAGTAAGCGAGTTCGAGCATTTAGAGAAAAGGTAGATCCTGCAAAGCAATACCCCATTGGCGAGGCGGTCACCATCCTCAACGATTTGTCTTCGGTCAAATTCAAAGAGTCAATTGATGTCAGTATCAATTTGGGCGTAGATCCGCGAAAGTCAGATCAGGTAGTACGCGGAGCAACTGTGCTGCCAAATGGCACAGGTAAGACTGTCAGGGTGGCGGTCTTTGCGCAGGGAGACAAGGCTACAGAGGCAAGCGATGCAGGCGCCGATGTCGTTGGCATGGAAGATCTCGCAGCGGACGTTAAAGCGGGAAATTTAAACTTCGATGTGGTCATAGCAACACCCGATACCATGCGAGTTGTGGGTCAGTTAGGTCAAGTATTAGGTCCTAGAGGTCTGATGCCCAATCCTCGTCTTGGTACCGTAACTCAGGATGTCGCAGAGGCTGTTCGCAATGCCAAAGCGGGTCAGGTGCGCTATCGGACTGACAAGAACGGAATTATTCATGGCGGAGTGGGTCAGGTAGGGTTTGATCCTGACGCGATCAAGCAGAATATTGAAGCTTTATTGGCGGATCTTAAGAAAGTTAAGCCAGCGTCGGCAAAAGGGGTATACGTCAAGAAAGTGACGCTATCGACCACAATGGGCGCGGGTATTTCGATCGATCAAGCGTCGTTAGAGGCATAAAAAGCATACTTTATCTTTGGAGTGGCTGGCCAACGGTCATCGCTCGTCAAAGACCGTAGGTCCGGTCAACGGTTAATGGTGAAAAGCCTACGCAGACGGTAGAGGGCGGTTCAGAGTCATGAATCCTGTCGCCGTAGACCCCCACAGGTGCAAGCTGCTGGGAAAACCAACAAGTCAAGGAGTACAAAAGTGCCGATTGGACTTAAAGAAAAACAGGCGATTGTAGCTGAAGTCAATGAGACTGCTCAGGCAGCGCTATCAGCGGTCATGGCCGACTATCGAGGGGTCAGCGTTGATGCGATGACAGCACTTCGAGCGTCAGCCAGAGAAGCTGGCGTTCAGGTTCGCGTTATTCGAAACACTCTGGCTAAGCGGGCCTTTGAGGGGACGGATTTCGAGTGCATGAATGACGCATTGCTCGGTCCTTGTGTGCTGGCGTTTGCCCTGGAAGACCCAGGTGCAGCGGCGCGAGTATTCAAGGATTTTGCAAAAGACAACAGTGAGTTTGAAATCAAAGCATTGAGCGTTGGCGGAGAATTGTTAGCCGCTGATCAAATCGATGCCTTGGCGAAGTTGCCTACACGCGATGAGGCGTTGTCGATGTTGTTGGCAGTGATGCAAGCTCCAGTGACGAAGCTGGTCAGGACGATGAACGACATCCCTGGTCGAGTCACACGAGTAGTCGCAGCGGTCAAAGACCAGAAACAAGCAGCCTGATTTAAACGATAAAACGGAGATAGGACAAATGTCATTATCAAAAGACGATATATTAGAAGCAATAGCTGAGATGAGCGTAATGGATGTAGTTGCGCTGGTTGAGGCAATGGAAGAAAAGTTTGGCGTTTCGGCAGCAGCAGCTGTTGCCGCTGCCCCAGCAGCAGCTGCTGCTGATGCAGGTGGCGCCGCTGAGAAAGATGAGTTTGAGGTAGTGCTCGTCTCTGCAGGCGAAAAGAAAGTTAACGCCATCAAGGTCGTTCGGGGTATCACAGGTCTTGGCTTGAAAGAAGCCAAAGACATGGTCGATGCTGCACCTTCCACGGTTAAAGAAGGCGTTGGCAAGGAAGAAGCTGAAGATCTTAAGAAGCAACTTGAAGAGGCAGGTGCCACGGTTGAGTTGAAGTAAGGCTGATTTTTTTGAAGTCAGAGACAAAGCGATGAGATGCCGGGTACGCCCGGTGTCTTGCTTTGTGATTTTTTTTGTTTGATCGGTTGATAGCCAAAGAAAACCTGGAGGCATAGATGGCCTATTCGTATACAGAGAAAAAGCGAATTAGAAAGGACTTTAGTAAATTACCCACGGTAATGGACATTCCCTACTTGTTGGGGATCCAAGTCGATTCGTATAAGCAGTTTCTTCAAGAGGATCAGGGTCAGGAAGATCGTCTTGATTCAGGTTTGCATGCGGCATTTCGATCGGTATTTCCGATTGTGTCCTATTCAGGTAACGCGGCGCTCGAGTATGTCGGTTACCGGTTAGGCAAGCCCGTTTTCGATGTCAAAGAATGCCAATCCAGAAGTGTAACCTATGCGGTTCCTCTACGAGTTAAGGTTCGACTCATCATCTACGATAAGGATTCGTCAAACAAAGCGATTAAGGACATCAAGGAACAAGAAGTCTACATGGGCGAAATACCGCTCATGACGGGCAACGGCACCTTCGTGATCAACGGGATTGAGCGGGTTGTGGTATCGCAGTTACACCGATCGCCCGGTGTGTTTTTCGACCATGATAAAGGGAAAACCCACTCCTCAGGTAAGTTGTTGTACTCCGCACGCGTCATTCCAATGCGGGGGTCGTGGCTCGATTTTGAATTTGATCCGAAGGATTCTGTCTATGTCCGAATCGATCGGCGAAGAAAGCTCCCGGCGACCATTTTGTTGCGGGCATTGGGGTTGGAAGCGGAAGAAATTCTCGAGTTGTTTTTCGATAATGATACCTTCAGCGTCAACGAAGAAGGCTATTCTCTCAGCCTAATTGCCAATCGAATGCGCGGTGAAACAGCTCAGTTCGATATTACAGACGGTAAAGGCAATGTGTTGGTTCCAGAGAGCACCCGCATCACGGCTCGGCACATTCGCGAAATGGAGAAGTTAAAGCTCAAGGCGCTGGCCGTTCCCTCAGAATATGTTTGCGGGCACCGATTGGCTAAAAACCTCATCGATGAGGAAACCGGCGAAATTGTGGTGCCATGCAATGCCGTCATTACGGATGAAATTTTAGAAAAAATTCGAGAACTCGGAATCGCAAGTTTCGAGACGATTTACACCAACGATCTGGATCACGGTCCATTTATGGCGGATACATTAGACGCCGACCCGTGCACCAATCGGCTAGAAGCATTAGTCGAAATCTACAGAATGATGCGTCCTGGGGAGCCGCCCACTAAGGAAGCCGCTGAAAACCTGTTCAACAACTTGTTCTTCTCACCGGATCGTTATGATCTTACTGCTGTCGGTCGAATGAAGTTTAATCGAAGGTTAGGTCGAGAAGAGGAAAAAGGAGCAGGCACGTTAGATAATGAAGATGTGTTGGCAGTGCTCAAGTGTTTGATCAATATTCGCAACGGTTTTGATGTGGTCGATGATATTGACCACTTAGGTAACCGGCGAGTGCGTTCGGTCGGTGAAATGGCTGAGAACGCGTTTCGGTTGGGTCTGATCAGAGTTGAACGCGCGGTGAAAGAGCGATTGAGTCTGGCTGAGTCGGAAGGCCTGATGCCTCAAGATTTAATCAATGCCAAACCGGTTGCCGCAGCCGTGAAAGAGTTTTTTGGCTCTGCTCAGCTGTCGCAGTTTATGGATCAGAATAATCCGTTATCAGAAGTCACCCACAAGCGACGAGTGTCTGCTCTTGGGCCTGGCGGCTTAACACGTGAGCGAGCGGGATTCGAGGTGCGCGATGTGCACGCTACTCACTACGGTCGGGTATGCCCAATTGAAACCCCGGAAGGTCCTAATATTGGTTTGATTAACTCGCTGGCAACCTATGCTCGAACCAATAACTATGGCTTTTTAGAAAGTCCTTATCGTCGAGTGGCGAATGGAAAAGTAACCGACGAGATTGAGTATCTTTCAGCGATTGTCGAAGCCGATTACGTGATCGCGCAAGCGAGCGCTCAGCTCGATGGACAAGGTCGCCTGATCGACGATTTGGTGGACGTGCGACATCAAGGTGAATTCACCAAAATGGCCCGTGAAAACGTTAATTTTATGGACGTTTCCCCCAAGCAGGTTGTATCGGTCGCAGCAGCACTGATTCCGTTTCTTGAGCATGATGATGCTAACAGAGCCCTTATGGGATCAAACATGCAGCGTCAAGCGGTGCCCACATTGGTTGCGGAAAAACCGCTAGTTGGTACAGGGTTAGAGCGATCCGTCGCGAGAGATTCAGGCGTGTGTGTAGTGGCTCAACGCGGAGGCGTGGTAGAGACCGTAGATGCGGCAAGAATCGTAATCAGGGTCAATAACGCGGAAACCGAAAGCGGCGAAGCGGGCGTTGATATCTACGATTTGATCAAATATACCCGTTCGAATCAGAACACCTGCATCAACCAGAAACCTTTAGTGAAAGAAGGTGACGTCGTTGCAAAGAGTGACATTCTGGCCGACGGACCCTCGGTAGATACCGGAGAGTTGGCATTAGGTCAGAATATGCGGATCGCATTCATGACTTGGAATGGCTACAACTTCGAAGATTCGATTTTGATCTCCGAAAAAGTGGTTAAGGAAGATCGATTTACGACGATCCACATCCAAGAATTGACCTGTATCGCACGGGACACCAAGTTGGGTTCTGAGGAAATTACCTGTGATATTCCCAACGTGGGCGAAGGTGCGCTAGGAAAATTAGATGAATCCGGCATCGTTTATATCGGAGCAGAAGTTGCCGCCGGGGACATTCTGGTCGGCAAGGTAACCCCCAAGGGTGAGACGCAACTCACACCTGAAGAAAAGCTGCTAAGAGCCATATTTGGGGAAAAAGCTTCTGACGTAAAAGACACCAGCCTACGGGTGCCCAGTAGCTACAACGGAACCGTCATTGATGTTCGGGTCTTTACTCGAGATGGCATAGAAAAGGATCAGCGCGCCAAGGACATTGACGAACAAGAGCTTAAGCGCATCCGGAAAAACGTTGAGGAAGAGTTTTCGATTATTCAGAACGCCACCTACGAGCGGCTGGCAGCAGCGCTCTCAGGGAAAGCAGCGATTGCAGGACCTAAGCTCAAGAAAGGCGATAAGGTCACGGCGGCCTATTTGAAAGAGTTAGACCCTGCGGACTGGTTCAAGCTCAGAATGGAGAAAGAAGAACTTAACGCCCAGCTGCAGGACGCCGAAGATCGGTTGAAAGCCCGACGCGTTGAACTGGATGAAAAGTTCGAAGAGAGCAAGGGTAAGCTGCAAAGTGGTGATGACTTAGCCCCAGGCGTGCTGAAAATTGTGAAGGTTTATCTAGCCATCAAGCGGCGTATTCAGCCAGGGGATAAGATGGCCGGACGTCATGGTAACAAAGGCGTGATCTCTGTGATCAAGCCAGAAGAAGATATGCCTTTTGATGCCAACGGCAACCCGATCGATATCGTGTTGAACCCTCTGGGTGTCCCGAAGCGAATGAATGTGGGTCAGATTTTGGAGACGCATTTAGGTTGGGCAGCTGAAGGTTTGGGTATCAAGATCGGCGAAATGCTAGATACCAAGCGCGAAGTCGCTGAAATGCGGAAGTTTTTGGATAAGATCTACAATAAGAGCGGTCGCAAAGAGGATCTCGATTCGCTTACAGATGCAGAAATCATTCACCTTGCCGGTAACCTTCGTGGAGGCGTGCCTATGGCAACAGGGGTTTTTGATGGCGCCAATGAAGAAGAGATCAAACAGATGTTGTCGCTGGCTGGGTTGCCTCAAGACGGCCAGACTGAACTATTCGATGGTTGCACCGGGGAGCAGTTCGATCGGCCGGTAACCGTTGGCATCATGTATATGCTCAAGCTCAATCATCTGGTTGATGACAAGATGCATGCTCGATCGACAGGCTCATACAGCTTGGTGACCCAGCAGCCATTGGGCGGTAAAGCGCAATTTGGTGGTCAACGCTTTGGCGAAATGGAGGTTTGGGCGTTGGAGGCTTATGGTGCGGCCTACACCTTGCAGGAGATGTTGACTGTGAAATCCGATGACGTCCACGGTCGAACCAGAATGTATAAAAACATTGTTGATGGTGACCATCGTATGGAGCCGGGTATGCCGGAGTCGTTTAATGTGTTGGTCAAAGAGATACGGTCTTTAGGGATCGATATCGAGCTTGAGCACGATTAGCCGAGCGCATTATTGAACGCACACATTAATCATCGATCGGGGCGAAGCGCCCAACTTGGAGGAACACTGTGAAAGACTTACTGAATATGCTGCGGGCTCAGGGTCAGTCAGAGGAATTTGATTCGTTAAGGATCGGATTGGCATCGCCAGAAATGATCCGCTCTTGGTCTTTTGGCGAGGTGAAAAAGCCAGAAACCATCAATTATCGAACGTTCAAGCCAGAACGAGACGGCCTATTTTGCGCCAAAATATTTGGGCCAAATAAGGATTACGAGTGCCTGTGTGGAAAGTACAAGCGACTGAAGCACCGAGGGGTTATTTGTGAAAAATGCGGGGTTGAAGTTGCCCTTGCTAAGGTCCGACGCGAGCGGATGGGCCACATTGAGTTAGCGGCTCCAGTAGCGCATATCTGGTTTCTAAAATCATTGCCGTCACGTATCGGTCTGCTCATGGATATGACCTTGAGAGATATTGAGCGAATTCTCTATTTCGAGAGTTTCGTGGTTATCGATCCGGGTTTGACCGCACTAGAGAAAGGGCAGTTGCTTTCGGACGATCAGTATTACGAAGCGCTCGAAGAATATGGCGATGACTTTGAGGCAAAGATGGGAGCCGAGGCTATCCAAGACCTCATGCGTCAGATGGATTTGCGAGATGAAGTGGCGCGGTTACGGGAAGAATTGCCGCAGACCAACTCTGAGACCAAGATCAAGAAATTGACCAAGCGTCTGAAGTTAATCGAAGCCTTCCTGTCGTCAGGCAACGAGCCCGAGTGGATGGTCTTTAACGTTCTGCCAGTATTGCCGCCAGATTTGCGCCCCTTGGTGCCTTTGGAAGGGGGGCGGTTCGCGACGTCAGACCTAAATGATTTGTACCGACGCGTGATTAACCGAAATAACCGCCTGAAGCGATTACTCGATCTTGCTGCACCCGATATCATCGTGCGTAATGAAAAGCGTATGCTTCAGGAAGCCGTCGATGCGCTCTTGGACAACGGGCGTCGCGGGCGAGCGATTACGGGTACCAACAAGCGACCGCTCAAATCTCTGGCGGACATGATCAAAGGCAAACAAGGGCGGTTCAGGCAGAACCTCCTTGGCAAGCGAGTCGATTACTCGGGCCGATCGGTCATTGTGGTCGGGCCGACGCTCCGGTTGCATCAATGCGGATTGCCGAAAAAGATGGCTCTGGAGCTGTTTAAGCCCTTTATCTTTGGCAAGTTAGAAGCAAGAGGCTTGGCGACTACCATCAAAGCAGCGAAAAAGATGGTCGAAAAGGAAACCGCGGAAGTCTGGGATATCTTGGCTGAGGTCATTCGAGAACATCCTGTGCTGCTCAATCGGGCGCCTACCTTGCACAGACTGGGTATTCAAGCTTTCGAGCCGGTCCTGATCGAGGGTAAAGCCATCCAGCTGCATCCTCTGGTCTGTACCGCTTACAACGCCGACTTCGATGGTGACCAGATGGCAGTGCATGTGCCGCTCACCCTAGAGGCGCAGTTAGAAGCCCGCGCCCTCATGATGTCAACGAACAATGTCTTGTTACCAGCGGATGGCGAGCCGATCATTGTGCCGTCGCAGGATGTCGTTCTAGGCATCTACTGGATGACTCGAGATCGAGTGAATGATCTCGGTGAAGGCATGAGCTTCTCAGATATAGAAGAGGTCGCGCGTGCTTATGCGAACCGTCAGGTTGGACTACAAGCTAAGATCAAGGTTCGCGTGACTGAGAAGTCAAAGGACGAAGAAGGGCAGTGGCAAAATTCTTCGGCATTACATGAAACGACCGTAGGGCGAGCGCTGGTCTATGAAATAGTCCCAGACGGTATTCCCTACGCCGAAATCAATAAAACGATGGTCAACAAGGACATGTCGAGACTCATTAACCTGTGTTACCGGTCGGTAGGTTTGAAAGAGACGGTGATCTTTGCTGACCAGCTGATGTATATGGGCTATGAGTACTCAACCCGATCCGGGGCGTCAATTGGTGTCGAAGACTTTGTGATCCCGAACGAAAAGGCAGAAATCATTGCACGGTCTGAAGATGAAATCCGTGAAATTGAAGGTCAGTTCGCGTCGGGCTTGGTGACCCAAGGGGAAAAATACAACAAAGTGATCGATATTTGGACCCGAGCAAGTGATCAAGTCAGTAACGCGATGATGGACACACTGAGCACCGAGGCGGTCATTAACAAAGATGGCGAGGAAGAAACTCAAAGTTCCTTCAATAGTGTTTGGATGTATTCAGATTCTGGCGCTCGAGGCTCACCCGCTCAGATCCGCCAGCTCTCGGGTATGCGAGGCATGATGGCCAAGCCCGATGGCTCTATCATTGAAACGCCAATCACGGCGAATTTCCGTGAAGGGTTATCAGTGATGCAATACTTCATCTCTACCCACGGGGCTCGAAAAGGCCTGGCGGATACGGCACTTAAGACAGCTAACTCCGGATACTTGACGCGTCGATTGGTCGACGTTGCTCAGGATCTGGTCGTGACCGAGTACGATTGCGGCACCGAGGACGGCATGATTATGAACGCTGTGATCGAGGGTGGTGATGTCATCGCAGGTCTGGGTTCAAGGGTCCTGGGTCGCGTCGTGGCGGAAGATGTATATAACGCTGCGGGTGACGAAGTTCTGATTCCTCGGGGTACCCTGATCGATGAAAAATGGTCGGATCGGGTCGAGGCCATGGGCGTTGACGAGATTAAAGTGAGAAGTGCAATTACTTGTGAAACTCGCTACGGGATTTGCAGCAATTGCTATGGTCGTGATCTGGGTCGAGGGCATTTGGTAAATATTGGTGAGGCAGTGGGTGTCATTGCTGCGCAATCGATTGGCGAGCCGGGAACTCAGTTAACCATGAGAACGTTCCACATCGGTGGTGCCGCTTCAAGAGCGACTGCCGTAGACAATGTTCAAGTGAAGCACACCGGTACTTTCCGTTTGCATAACCTCAAAACCATCGAAAAGCCCAGCGGTGAATTGGTTGCCGTCTCGCGCTCGGGTGAAGTTGCGATTGCTGACCAAGAGTCAGGAAAAGAGCGAGAGCGGTACAAGGTCCCTTATGGAGCGCTGATCAAAGCAGCTCCGGGTGCCACGGTGGAATCAGGCGATATCGTCGCCACTTGGGATCCACACACCCATCCGATTGTGACTGAAGTGGCGGGTAAGGTCGTCTTTGAGAATATGGAAGAAGGCATCACTGTCCGACGTCAAACAGACGAGTTAACGGGTTTAACCAATATTTCGATTATTGATCCGAAAGACCGTCCGAGTGCAGGTAAAGATATGCGACCAGCAGTGTCACTCGTCGACGCCAAAGGTAAAGCCTTGATGTTGTCGGGTACGGATGTCCCAGCGCACTACTTCTTAGAAGCGAATGCGATCCTTGGGCTTGAGAACGGCGATAATGTTGCGGCGGGTGACGTGATTGCCCGTATCCCGCAGGAAGGTTCAAAAACCAGTGATATCACAGGTGGTTTGCCTCGAGTTGCGGATTTGTTTGAAGCCCGGAAGCCTAAAGAAGCCGCCGTCTTGGCTGAAATTAGCGGTACGGTCTCCTTCGGTAAAGAAACGAAAGGCAAGCGACGGTTGGTGATTACGCCTACAGACGGGTCAACTCTGCCGGATGGTTCCGATCATTACGAGGTCTTGATTCCAAAATGGCGTCATATGACGGTATTTGAGGGTGAGCAGGTAGAAAAGGGTGAAGTGGTATCAGATGGCCCTGAAAATCCGCACGATATTTTGAGGCTCAAAGGGGTAGAAGCGCTAGCGAACTACATTACCAAAGAGATTCAGGATGTCTATCGTCTGCAAGGCGTCAAGATCAATGATAAGCACATTGAAGTGATTGTGTGTCAGATGTTGCGCAAAGTGGAGGTTGTAGATCCAGGTGAATCAGGGTTTGTGAAAGGTGAACAGGTAGAGCTGACACAATTCCTTGAAGAGAATGATCGACTGGAAGAACTAAGCTCAGAGCCGGTCAGAGGCGAGAGAATGTTGTTGGGGATTACCAAAGCATCGCTGGCAACTGAGTCGTTTATTTCGGCCGCATCGTTCCAAGAAACCACGCGAGTGTTAACCGAAGCGGCGGTCACAGGGAAGCGCGACTATCTGCGTGGACTCAAAGAGAATGTGATCGTTGGACGCTTGATCCCAGCGGGTACAGGTTTGACCTATCACAATGAGCGTAAGCAACGACGCGAGCGCGGCGGGCAAGAAATGCCAACGGTCAGCGCGAGCGAGGTGGAACAGGCATTGTCTGATGCCTTGAGCCAAGGAGATTTATAAATTGTCGCCGTCAAGAGGCGGTTGACTCATCACAAGTCGCTCTTTAGAATGCGCCCCTCGCAGGAGAGGTGCATCGAGAGCGTCGAATAGGAGTGTTTTAAAAAATGGCAAGGATTAACCAACTAGTCAGAAAGCCGCGTAAGCGTAAAGTTGCGAAGAGCGACGTACCCGCGCTCCAGGCTTGTCCGCAGCGTCGTGGCGTCTGCACCCGCGTTTACACGACGACGCCCAAGAAGCCGAACTCAGCTTTGCGTAAGGTCTGCCGTGTGCGATTGACCAATGGTATGGAGGTCTCTAGTTATATCGGTGGAGAAGGGCACAATCTGCAAGAACACTCCGTCGTATTAATTCGAGGCGGTCGGGTTAAGGATTTACCCGGGGTTCGATATCACACAGTCCGTGGAGCGCTCGATACCTCAGGGGTCAGCAACAGGACGCAAGGTCGCTCAAAATATGGTACCAAGCGACCCAAGGCCTAATAGGTCGCAGTTAAAATAAGTTACCGTACTCGCCGGTCGCGAGAGTAAGGTCAAGCCAAAGTGTGCTTGATGAAACCTGAAGAGAAGCAGTTATGCCTAGAAGAAGAGTCCCCGAAAAACGCGTTATTATTCCTGATCCTAAATTTGCGAACCAAACACTCGCGAAATTCATGAACCACGTGATGACCAGCGGCAAAAAGTCGGTTGCTGAGAAAATAGTTTACGGTGCTCTCGATCGTATTCAGAGCCGAAGCGGAAAAGACCCGCTTGAGGTGTTCGAGTCCGCCTTAGAAGCGGTTGCTCCTACCGTAGAAGTTAAGTCCCGCCGGGTCGGTGGCGCCACCTATCAAGTTCCAGTTGAAGTTCGGCCCTCGCGGAGAACAGCCCTAGCGATGCGATGGTTGGTCGATTCCGCCAGGAAACGTAGCGAAAAATCCATGGCAATGCGGCTTGCAGGTGAATTGCAGGATGCCTCTGAAGGTCGTGGCTCAGCAGTGAGAAAGCGAGAAGACACTCACCGGATGGCCGAAGCCAACCGCGCCTTCGCACATTATCGTTACTAACGCCGCGACGATCCGCGAGAGGGTACCTAAGTGCCACGTTCTACTCCGATACGGCGTTACCGCAACATAGGTATTGTCGCCCATGTCGATGCTGGTAAAACGACAACGACCGAGAGGGTGCTCTATTACACCGGTATCTCCCATAAAATCGGGGAAGTCCATGACGGCGCCGCCACCATGGATTGGATGGAGCAGGAGCAAGAGCGAGGAATCACCATTACCTCGGCGGCGACCACGACTTTCTGGACAGGGACATCCCAACAGTTTGATCAGCATCGAATAAACATCATCGATACGCCGGGCCACGTCGATTTCACCATTGAAGTCGAAAGAAGCCTGCGGGTGTTAGACGGGGCGGTTGTCGTGTTTTGTGGCACCTCAGGGGTTGAGCCCCAGTCCGAAACGGTCTGGAGGCAAGCCAACAAGTACGAAGTTCCGCGCCTCGTTTTCGTCAATAAAATGGATCGAGCAGGTGCTGATTTTCTGCGTGTAGTGGATCAGATCGAAACTCGTCTCGGATCGACTTGTGTGCCTGTTCAACTGGCTATTGGTGCCGAAGAGCAATTTGAGGGCGTAATTGACCTCGTTAAAATGAAAGCGGTTTATTGGAACGAAGCAGATCAAGGCTTAACGCTTCGCGAAGCTGAAATTCCCGCGGATTGTCTCGCTGAAGCAGAACGTTATCGAGAGCAAATGATCGAGGCCGCAGCCGAAGCCGACGACGAGCTGATGGAGGCCTATCTCGATTCTGGAGAGTTGTCTGAATCACAAATTAAATCAGGGCTTCGTCAACGCACGCTAGGTAACGAGATTGTTCTCGCATTGTGTGGCTCCGCCTTTAAGAATAAGGGTGTTCAGACCATGCTCGATGCGGTCATTGATTACCTACCAGCGCCCGATGAAGTCAAAGCAATCAGAGGCTTTCTGGATGATAAAGAGGAAACGGAAGCTCAACGCCATGCTGATGACGATGAACCGTTTGCTGCCTTGGCCTTTAAAATCGCGACCGACCCATTTGTTGGCGCCTTGACTTTTTTTAGAGTCTACTCCGGCGTCTTGAGCTCTGGAGACACAGTATATAACTCAGTAAAAGGCAAGCGTGAACGCGTCGGCAGAATGGTTCAGATGCATTCCAATGATCGCCAGGAGATCAAAGAGGTCAGGGCAGGCGATATCGCTGCTGCGATAGGCCTAAAATTGGCCACCACGGGCGACACCTTGTGTGCTGAAAAGCAGAGTATCATTTTAGAGAGAATGGATTTTCCCGAGCCTGTGATTCATGTTGCTGTTGAGCCTCGCTCGCAGGCGGATCAGGAGAAAATGGGCGTCGCGCTGAGCAAGTTGGCGGCGGAAGATCCGTCTTTTAGGGTGCGCACCGATGAGGACTCAGGTCAGACCATTATCGGCGGGATGGGGGAGTTGCATTTAGACATCATTGTCGATCGAATGCGCCGCGAGTTCAGTGTTGAAGCGAATATAGGAAAGCCGCAGGTCGCCTACCGAGAAACCATTCGAAATACGGTCGAGGCGGAAGGGAAATTCGTTCGCCAATCCGGTGGTCGAGGCCAGTATGGGCATGTTTGGTTAAAGCTAGAGCCGATCAGTGATAATGATTTCGAGTTTGTTGATGCCATTGTCGGAGGCGTTGTGCCGAGGGAATATATCGCGGCGGTCGCCAAAGGTGCTGAGGAGCAGATGGCCAATGGTGTGCTAGCCGGTTACCCCCTTCAAGGTGTTAAAGCGACGTTGTACGACGGCTCCTATCATGATGTGGATTCAAGTGAAGTCGCCTTTAAAGTTGCTGCATCAATGGCGCTAAAAGCTGGGGCTTTGGATGCAAATCCCGTGCTGCTAGAGCCGGTTATGAAAGTCGAGGTGGTCACGCCAGAAGAGCATTACGGCGATATCATTGGTGACCTCAATCGCCGGCGGGGCGTCGTGCTAGGGATGGAAGATGTACCTGCGGGTAAATCTGTGCGGGCAGAAGTCCCGCTGTCCGAAATGTTTGGTTATGCCACTGATATGCGCTCGGCGACACAAGGGCGAGCGACGTTTTCTATGGAGTTTGAAACCTATAAAGAAGTCCCCAGTAACGTTGCCGAAGCTATCATCAGCAAGTCGAGATAAATCTTAAAATAAATCAGCCATCGAGGTGAAAGATGTCCAAAGAGAAGTTTGAGCGTACGAAACCCCACTTAAATGTAGGGACGATAGGCCACGTTGACCATGGTAAGACGACGCTAACGGCGGCGATCACTCGGGTATGTGCAGAGACCTATGGCGGTGAGTTCAAGGCGTTTGATGCGATTGATAATGCGCCGGAAGAGCGAGCTCGCGGTATCACCATTTCGACTTCTCACGTTGAGTATGATTCGCCTGATCGTCATTACGCTCATGTTGATTGCCCTGGACACGCGGATTATGTGAAGAACATGATCACGGGTGCAGCTCAGATGGATGGAGCGATTTTGGTGGTATCGGCGGCGGATGGCCCCATGCCTCAGACGCGTGAGCACATTTTGCTGTCGAAGCAGGTTGGCGTTCCTTATATTGTCGTATTTTTGAACAAAGCTGACATGGTTGATGATGAGGAATTGTTAGAGCTGGTTGATATGGAAGTTCGTGAGCTTCTGGACCAGTACGAATTCCCCGGTGACGACACGCCGATTATTGTTGGTAGTGCATTGAAGGCTCTGGAAGGAGACGCTTCAGATATTGGTGCGCCGTCAATTGTTAAGCTGGTTGAGACCTTAGACAGCTACATTCCTGAGCCTGTCCGGGCTGTTGATCAGCCGTTTTTGATGCCGATTGAGGATGTGTTCTCGATTTCAGGTCGGGGCACGGTTGTCACGGGTCGAGTCGCTCGAGGTATTGTCCGGGTTCAAGACGAAGTTGAGATTGTGGGTATACGCGAGACTCAGAAGACGACCTGTACGGGTGTTGAGATGTTCCGCAAGTTGCTAGACGAAGGTCGAGCTGGTGAGAATGTGGGTGTATTGCTTCGGGGTACGAAGCGAGAAGAAGTTGAGCGTGGTCAGGTATTGAGCAAGCCTGGTTCGATCACCCCGCACACGAATTTTGAAGGTGAGGTTTACGTGTTATCGAAGGATGAAGGTGGCCGTCATACGCCATTTTTCAAGGGGTACAAGCCTCAATTCTTCTTTGAGACGACGGATGTGACCGGAAGCGTTGTATTGCCAGAAGGCACCGAGATGGTGATGCCTGGAGACAATGTATTGATGGATGTTGAGTTGATTGCGCCGATTGCGATGGAAGAAGGCCAACGTTTTGCGATCCGAGAGGGTGGTAGAACGGTAGGTGCTGGTGTAGTCGCTAAAATTAAAGCGTAAATCACTGGTATTTTACCGATAAGGCAGGTAGTATTCGCCCTCTTTGCGCTGGCACGAAGAGGGCGAGGAGCGTCTCGAAAAGACAGAGACGCGACGAGAATGCCGGTAAAGCTGTCTATAAGCAGCTAAACCCGAGGTCACGGGTGTGATGACCCGGGAACAAGGTTCCAATCAGGAACCATGGGACGCTCGAGAGAGCAGTGACACGAATGTGTGCCTTCCTTGTCAAAAGGAGGGTATTTTTGCAACTGAATTTGGGTGCTAAGGGGCCGAAAGACAGTTGAGGGTTTGCAAATGCACCGGGTCTTGGGGATGCCAGATCGGGTCACAAAACAGAGAGAATAATGCGTCATGCAAAATCAAAGAATTAGAATTCGACTCAAAGCCTTCGATCATCGCCTGATTGATGTATCGACGCAGGAGATTGTGAATACAGCGAAGCGCACTGGGGCTCAGATTCGAGGACCTATCCCTCTGCCCACTCGGAAAGAAAAGTTTACGGTGTTGATATCGCCTCATGTCGACAAGGATGCCCGGGATCAGTACGAAATTCGGACGCACAAGCGCATGTTGGATATTTTGGAGCCGACGGAAAAAACAGTCGATGCGTTAACCAAGCTAGATTTAGCCGCTGGTGTAGAGGTTCAGATCAACCTCGCTTGATCGCGTAATTAATTCGGAGAGTGACAATGGCTATAGGCATTGTAGGTACAAAACAAGGAATGACTCGGGTCTTTACCGAAGATGGCAGATCAGTGCCGGTTACAGTGGTCGAAGCCACGCCTAATCGCGTGACTCAGGTAAAGCAAGTTGAACAAGACGGATACTCAGCTGTTCAAGTGACCTTTGGTGCGGTGAAGGCATCTCGGGTCAATCGACCAGCAGCAGGCCACTTTAAGAAGGCGCAGGTCGAGGCGGGACGAAAACTGATCGAATTCACGCTCACCGATGATGACGCTGAGGTAGGTAGCGAGTTGTCAGTCGATGCGTTTGAGGTAGGCCAAAAAGTCGATGTAACGGGCCAAAGTAAGGGTAAGGGCTTTCAAGGGGTGATTAAGCGTCACAACTTTAGCATGCAAGACGCGACCCACGGCAACTCCTTGTCGCATAGAGCGCCGGGTTCTATTGGTCAATGCCAAACCCCGGGTCGTGTTTGGAAGGGCAAGAAAATGGCCGGACATATGGGTGCAGAACAGGTAACAACCCAGTCCTTAGAAATTATTCAGATCGACGTCGAAAATAATCTGCTCTTGATTAAAGGTGCAGTTCCGGGGTCGAAAGGTGGGCATGTGGTCGTAAAACCTTCGGTTAAAGCTCGAAGTCAAACGGAGGCTGAATCTTGAACGTAAACATATCAGAGCCTGGCGTTGGTGTCACAGATAAAGCAGTTGAGCTTTCTGAGACATTGTTCGGGCGTCAGTACAACGAAGCCTTAGTGCATCAAGTGGTTGTGTCCTATATGGCTGGCGCCCGACAGGGCACCAGCGCTCAAAAGACGCGTTCCGAAGTTCGTGGTGGTGGTAAAAAGCCATTCCGTCAAAAAGGCACTGGCAGGGCGCGAGCGGGGACCATCAGAAGCCCAATTTGGCGTGGCGGTGGTGTGACGTTCGCTGCGAAAACTCGAGACTATTCCGCCAAGGTCAACAAAAAAATGTATCGAGGAGCCATGCAGTCGATCTTGTCTGAATTGGTTCGTCAGGAGCGTTTGGTCGTCACTGAAGATTTTTCAGTTGAGGCCCCCAAGACTAAAGAGGTACTGCAGCGGTTGACAGATTTAAATCTCAATCAGGTGCTAGTGGTAGTAGAAGAGGTCGATGAGAACCTTTATCTCGGGGCGCGTAATCTTCGCCAGGTCGACGTGATCGATGTGCAAGGCGTGAACCCAGTGAATCTGCTTGGTTATGAAAAGGTGTTGTTCACCGTGGGTGCCTTGAAGAAGGCAGAGGAGATGTTGGGATGAGTTCAGACGCTATTTACAACGTTATCTTGGGCGCGCACATCTCAGAGAAGGCAACAATTGTTGCTGATAATGCGAACCAGTTCGTTTTTAAGGTCAAAAAGGATGCGACCCGTCCTGAAATCAAGGCTGCCGTCGAAAAAATCTATGGCGTAGAGGTTGCCGGCGTCACGGTTGCGAACGTAAAAGGCAAAGTCAAAAGAACCATGCGTGGCCTAAGTCGTAAGCCAAGCTGGAAAAAGGCCTACGTTCGAGTTGCTGACGGCCAAGAAATCGACTTTACCGCTGAAGCAAAGTAATCATTTAACGATATAGATACGCGAGAGTAATCATGCCAGTTGTTAAAGCTAAACCCACATCACCAGGAAGACGATTTGTCGTCAAGGTGGTACATCCAGATTTGCACAAGGGTGCGCCTCACAAAGCCTTGGTGGAAATCAAGTCAAAGACGGGTGGAAGAAATAACAAAGGACGTATCACCACGCGTCATATTGGTGGCGGCCACAAGCAAAAATATCGGGTCATCGATTTTAAACGTAACGGCAAGGATGGAATTAAGGCGATTGTTGAGCGTTTGGAGTATGACCCCAATCGGACAGCCAACATTGCTTTATTGAAATATGCCGACGGTGAGCGTCGTTACGTGATTGCGCCGAAAGGTCTAGCTGCTGGAGACGAAATTCAGTCCGGTGAAGGCGCGCCAATTCGAGCAGGTAACTGCATGCCTATGCGGAATATTCCAATGGGTAGTGTGATCCATTGCGTTGAGTTAAAGCCGGGTAAAGGTGCGCAGATCGCACGAAGTGCTGGTACTTCAGTGCAGTTGGTCGCAAAAGATGGCCGATATGTCACCCTTCGACTTCGATCGGGTGAAATGCGCCGAGCCTTGGCCGATTGTCGAGCGACGTTGGGCGAGGTGAGTAACGGCGAACACAATTTGCGATCGTTAGGTAAAGCGGGCGCTAAGAGGTGGCGTGGTGTGCGACCTACAGTCCGAGGCGTCGTGATGAACCCGGTAGATCACCCTCATGGCGGTGGTGAAGGAAAAACATCGGGTGGTCGTCATCCTGTCAGCCCTTGGGGTATGCCAACCAAGGGTTACAAGACAAGAAAGAATAAGCGTACCGATAAGATGATACTTCGTCGTCGTCGCGCCACTCGATAGGAGATAGTTTGTGCCAAGAAGTTTAAGAAAAGGTCCCTTTATTGATTTGCACCTCATGGACAAGGTGCAAAAAGCCGTCGATAGCAATGATAAGCGACCCATCAAAACCTGGTCGCGTCGGTCGATGATCGCTCCTGATTTTGTTGGGTTAACTATTCAGGTGCATAACGGTCGTCAGCATGTCCCAGTGTTTGTTACAGAAGATATGGTGGGTCACAAGCTGGGTGAGTTTGCCTTGACGCGAACTTATCGTGGGCACGCGGCAGACAAGAAAGCGAAGCGGCGTTAATAGCACGTCGTCGTCACGGTCTAAACCACCCTATGAGCCAGAGGGGTTTGGACAAAGTTAGAACGAGCAGGTGATAGAGCAGGTTGGGGAAGAGGTCATGGAAGTTTCTGCAAAATTAAAAGGCGCAAGAATATCCGCTCAGAAAGCGCGGTTGGTCGCTGACCAGATCCGAGGGCAGGCCGTGGGCAGCGCGTTGGATACTTTGAGTTTCAGCACAAAGAAAGGCGCTCATTTGGTTAAAAAGTTACTGGAGTCAGCGATCGCTAACGCGGAGCACAATGAGGGTGCGGACGTGGACGAATTGACCGTCTCAAAGATTTTTGTGGATGAAGGCATGACCATGAAGCGGATCAAGCCTCGAGCAAAAGGACGAGCGGACAGAATCTTTAAAAGAAGTTGTCATATTACCTTGGCTGTCGCAGACAGCTAAAAATCGAATAGCGCAAGAGATCAGGAGACCGGAATGGGTCAAAAAGTACATCCTACTGGAATGCGGTTGGGCATTGTAAAAGAGCACACTTCGGTGTGGTACGCCCAAGGGCCCGCTTATGCGAAGAATTTACAGGTTGATCTCGAGGTTCGAGACTTCATTCGCAAGAAATTAGCGCAAGCCTCCGTCAGTCGAATTGATATTCACCGCCCGGCTCAGACCGCTCGGATCACAATTCACACCGCAAGACCTGGCATCGTGATTGGCAAGAAGGGCGAGGATGTCGAAGTTCTGCGACGAGAAATTGGCAAGATGATGAAGGTTCCTGTTCACATCAACATTGAAGAGATTCGGAAGCCAGAAATCGATGCGCACTTAGTGGCTCAGAATGTCTGTCAGCAGCTCGAGCGTAGAGTACAGTTTAGGCGAGCGATGAAGCGCGTGATGCAAAACGCGATGCGGTTGGGTGCTGAGGGTATAAAGGTGCAAGTATCAGGTCGCCTCGGCGGTGCTGAAATTGCTCGTTCAGAAAGCTATCGCGAAGGCCGAGTCCCGCTGCATACATTGCGGGCGGATATTGACTACGCAACGGCGGAAGCGTTGACAACTTACGGGATACTGGGCGTTAAGGTCTGGATCTTTAAGGGTGAAATACTGGGTGAGCGTGAAGACGCCACAACCCCAAATACAGCTCAAAATTTTGGTTAATGAAACATGTTACAGCCTAAAAGAACAAAATTTCGGAAACAACACAAAGGTAGAAACCGCGGTCTCGCGCAACGTGGGAGCACTGTGAGTTTTGGTGAGTATGCGCTCAAGGCCACGGGGCGAGGGCGAATGACCGCGCGCCAAATCGAAGCGGCGCGACGTGCTATGACTCGTCGGGTTCGTCGAGGCGGACAAATTTGGATTCGAGTGTTTCCGGATAAGCCGATAACCCAAAAGCCGCTTGAAGTTCGGCAAGGTAAGGGTAAAGGGAACGTCGAGTATTGGATCGCTCAGATCAAGCCGGGCAAGGTCCTTTATGAGATGGAGGGTGTTCCAGAGGAGGTCGCTCGCGATGCGTTCAAACTCGCTGCTGCGAAGCTGCCCTTCCCAACAACATTTGTTAAACGCGTGATCATGTGATTCGGAGAAAGTTATGGTTGATATAGACGAATTGCGGTCTAAGACGCCCGCAGAATTACAAGAGACACTGGTGGGGCTCGCGAAAGAGCAGTTTGGTTTGCGTATGCAGATGTCCATCGGGCAATTGACTCAGACGCATTTGCTCAAGCAGGTCAGGCGAGATATCGCGCGAGTCAAGACGCTGATCAGTCAGCAGAAAAGCGCTTAATAAAAATTGAGATAAGAAGCCTAAGGCAGGGCAAGCAAAGCAAAGCATAAGGTGAGGCAAGAGGCGCCGGCCAATCATAAATCGTGATTGAAGGGCCACCGAACAGCCAGCGAAAATAGGACTGATAGTCATGAGTGGTGAACAGAACTTAGCGAGAAACTTAACAGGTACCGTTGTCAGCAACAAAATGGACAAAAGTATTACCGTGTTGGTGGAACGAAGAATCAAGCATCCGATTTACGGAAAGTATATTAAGCGGTCGAAAAAGATCATGGCTCATGACCCTGAAAATCAGTGCCACCAAGGGGACATGGTAACGATCCAAGAATCGAAGCCAATTTCTAAGAATAAAACCTGGACGCTCACGTCAGTCGACAAGCGAGCGGTTGAGATTTAAAGCGATAAGACGAAGCCCAAGGGCTCGTGGTATGGGAGTAAAAGCATGATTCAAGTGCAAACGTATCTGGATATCGCTGATAACAGTGGTGCTCGGCGAGTGATGTGTATCAAGGTTCTGGGCGGCTCAAAACGCCGATATGCACACATCGGAGACGTAATTAAGGTCACCGTGAAAGAAGCGATTCCAAGGGGACGCGTTAAGAAAGGACAGGTACTTGATGCGGTTGTTGTACGCACCAAGAAAGGGGTGCGTCGCCCGGACGGAAGCCTGATTCGATTTGATGGAAATGCAGCGGTATTGCTCAACGCAAGTAAGCAGCCTATCGGAACGCGTATTTTTGGGCCGGTGACTCGAGAACTCAGAAACGAAAAGTTCATGAGAATCGTGTCCTTAGCACCCGAAGTATTATAAGAGATCGGACAGATGAAGAAGTTGAAGAAAAATGACCTCGTGGTCGTGCTGACTGGCAAAGACAAAGGCAAAACCGGTGAAATCACTCGGTTATTAAACGACCAACGACTTTATGTTTCAGGAGTCAATATGGTCAAACGCCATACTAAAGGCAATCCTCAAGCAGGGCAGCCCGGTGGCATCATCGAAAAAGAGGCACCGATCCAAATATCGAATGTTGCGATCTTTAATCGCGATACGAGCAAAGCTGACCGTGTTGGTTTTAAGCAGTTGGAAGATGGCAAGCAGGTGCGGATATATAAGTCCACCGGCGAACAGATAGACGACTAAGAAGACTATGACAGACCTCAAGAAAGTATACGAAGAACAAATTAAGCCTAAGTTGAAAGAAGACCTAGGCCTTTCGAACGTAATGCAAGTGCCTCGGATTACCCAGATCACATTGAACATGGGTGTTGGAGAGGCGCTTAATGATCGGAAGCAACTCGAAGCGGCGGTAGCGGACATGCAAGCGATTGCCGGTCAGAAGCCCATTATCACGAATGCTAGGCGGTCTATTGCTGGGTTCAAGATCCGTGATGGGTATCCTATCGGCTGCAAGGTGACTCTGCGGCGTTCAAGAATGTATGAGTTTTTAGATCGGCTCATCAACATAGCCCTGCCCAGGCAGCGAGACTTCAGAGGGATTAGCCCAAAGTCATTCGATGGACGTGGCAATTTTTCAATGGGTTTTTCTGAGCAGATTGTATTTGCAGAAATCGACTACGACAAAATTGATCGGATCCGCGGCTTGGATGTAAACATCACAACCACCGCGGCTAATGACGATCAGGGAAGGGCTTTACTTCGCGCATTTAATTTCCCTCTCCGGGAAGCCTAAGCGCCGTATCCATCAATAGATAAAAGATCGAATAAACCGAGGACACCATGGCAAAAAGATCAATGATCAATCGCGAGAAGAAACGCGAAAAGACCGTGCAAAAATTTGCGGCCAAGCGGGCGGCATTAAAGGCTCAGATTAAAGACCTGACGATCTCTGATGAAGAGCGCTGGGAAGCGCAAGTGAAATTGCAAAAATTGCCAAGAAATGCCAGTCCTAGCCGACAAGTGCGGCGTTGTGTGTTAACCGGACGGCCTCATGCGGTCTACCGTCGCTTCGGGCTTGCAAGAACAAAATTACGCGAAGCAGCTATGCGGGGAGATATTCCCGGGCTCGTGAAGTCAAGCTGGTAAGCAGGAGATAAAAACGATGACAATGCAAGACCCATTAGCGGACATGTTAACTCGAGTGCGGAACGCACAAGCGGCAAAGCACGAGTCTGTATCCATTCCCGCATCTGGAACAAAGACAGAGATTGCTCGGGTGCTCAAAGAAGAAGGCTACATCGAAGATTACAGCCATGGTGTTGACGATGCCGGCAAGCCAAGTCTTACCGTGAAGCTCAAATACTTTAACGGCAAGCCGGTCATCGAGACGTTGAAGCGCATGAGTCGGCCCGGGCTACGTGTTTACAAAAACAAGCAGGAAATCCCGAGCGTTCAGGGCGGTTTGGGTGTGATCATTTTGTCGACAAATAAAGGTGTGATGACAGATCGCGCTGCACGCGCCGCCGGCGTCGGTGGCGAGCTCTTGTGCTCAGTATTTTGATTTGATCGTTATAAAAGGTTTATCTCATGTCTAGAATTGCAAATAGTCCAGTGCCGGTGCCACAAGGCGTCGATGTCACGATCAATGAGTCGGAAATCAGCGTTAAAGGTAGCAAAGGCTCGTTGACGTTAGCCATGCACCAGGCGGTTTCGGTTGCCCACGAAGACGGACAGTTGTTGCTAAAAGCGGCAAAGCAAACCCAACAAGCTGTAGCCTTAGCAGGGACCTTCCGTTCCTTGATTAACAACATGGTCGTCGGCGTCACTGATGGGTTCCAAAAACAGCTAGAGCTGCAAGGTGTCGGTTATCGTGCTCAAGCCCAAGGGAAAAAGCTCAACCTTACGCTGGGTTTTTCTCACCCCGTGGTCTACGAAGTTCCCGAAGGAATAGACATAGAAACCCCATCGCAGACGCAAATAGTGGTAAAGGGTATTGATAAACAGCGGGTGGGTCAGGTTTCGGCTGAGATTCGCGCCTTCAGACCTCCTGAGCCTTATAAAGGTAAGGGTGTCCGTTATGCCGATGAGTACGTCAAGCGTAAAGAAGCTAAGAAGAAGTAAATCGAAACCATCCGGTTAAGACAACGAAATAATCGGTCTTGTTAGGAGACGAAAGAGATGAAAAGTAAGCGGGATGCTCGTTTAAAGAGGGCGAGAAGAGGTCGGGCAAAAATGAAAGAGTTGTTGATGCCCAGGCTTTGTGTTTACCGGTCGCCAAAGCATACCTATGCCCAGATTATTTCTGAAGACGGCGCTGAGGTTAAAGTCGCTGCTTCAACCTTAGAGGCAGCGCTGAGGGAAGGACCCACGGGAAATATCGAGGGTGCAGCTAAGGTAGGAGCCTTGATAGCCGAGCGAGCGAAAGCCGCTGGGTTTGAGCAGGTGGCTTTTGATCGATCGGGCTATAAGTACCATGGTCGAGTCAAAGCCTTAGCCGACGCCGCGCGGGAAGCCGGCTTAGCATTTTAAGCCTCGAAGATTAAGAACGAATTAAGGAATACGCATGGCTTACAACGATCGAGACGCCAACGAAGAAGGGATCCAAGAGAAACTGGTTCAAGTGAACCGAGTTGCGAAGGTGGTTAAAGGAGGGCGAATCTTTGGCTTTACTGCCCTCACCGTGGTTGGGGATGGTAACGGTAAAGTGGGTTATGGCAGAGGCAAGGCTCGCGAAGTTCCCCAGGCGATCCAAAAAGCCATGGAAGCGGCTCGGCGCAACATGATTGATGTCGACCTTGACGGTTCTACCTTGCAATACGAGGTTAATGCAAGACATGGCGCTTCAAAGATTTTCATGAAGCCTGCTTCGGAGGGTACCGGGATTATCGCCGGGAAGACCATGCGTGCGGTACTTGAAGTCGCGGGGGTACGGAATGTCCTCGCGAAGTGTTATGGGTCAACGAACCCGGTGAATGTCATCAGGGCAACTTTTAAAGGGCTGCAAGACATGCGGTCTCCGGATTCTATCGCAGACAAGCGTGGTCTCTCGGTCGAACAAATTCTGGGATAAATGACGATGGCAGAAAAAACGTTAAAAGTGACGCTGACGAAGAGTGTCAACGGACGACTTAAAAACCATAAAGCCTGTGTTGCCGGACTTGGGTTACGCAAAATCAGACAATCGGCTTTGGTTGAAGACACGCCCTCGGTTCGAGGCATGATCAATAAGGTGTCTTATATGGTGTCAGTCGAAGAATTGAAGGCTTAAGGAGACACAGCCCATGCGATTAAATTCAATATCAGGCGCACCTGGCAGTCGGCAAGCCAAAAAACGCGTTGGCCGGGGCATTGGTAGCGGCCTTGGAAAAACCGCCGGTCGTGGACACAAGGGTCAAAAATCGCGCTCTGGCGGTAAAGTACGACCTGGATTCGAGGGTGGTCAACAGCCTTTACAGATGCGACTGCCGAAATTCGGTTTTACAACAGAGAAGAGCCGCACGACAGGAGAGATCACGTTGTCTGAGCTGGCGGCAGCGAATGCTGACCTTGTGACACTCGATGTATTAAAGGCGGCGGATCTGATCAACGATAAGACCAAAAGAGTCAAAGTTATTCTGTCAGGCAAAATCGATCGAGCGGTGACCGTCCAAGGGTTGGGTGTCACCAAAGGCGCTCGGGCTGCTATTGAAGCAGCTGGCGGCAAGATCGAAGACTAACAACAAGAGAACCTAAGGACAGTTTAATGACAAGCGCACTGGCACAAGGTAGAGCAATGGCGACGGGAGGCGGTTTATCAGAACTGCGCAGTCGTCTGCTGTTTGTGCTGCTCGCAATTGTCGTCTATCGGATCGGCAGTCATATCCCTGTACCCGGAATAGACCCAGAGCGTTTGGCTCTGCTGTTTAATCAGAATCAGGGCGGCATATTGGATTTGGTTAACATGTTTGGTGGCGGCGCCCTTGAGCGAATGAGTATTTTCGCGCTGGGCATCATGCCCTACATCTCTGCAAGTATTATCACGCAGTTGTTGGTCGCAACAACCCCTTCGTTGCAGCAGCTTCGCAAAGAAGGAGAGGCGGGCCGCAAGAAAATCGCGCAGTATACGAGATACGGCACATTAGGCCTGGCGTTAGTCCAGGGCATGGCAATGAGCAGTGGTTTGGTGTCTCAAGGTCTGTCTTATACCGGCAGCTTCATGTTCCACTTCGTGGCGGTTGCAACCCTAGTCACGGGTGCCATGTTTATCATGTGGCTGGGAGAACAGGTCACTGAGCGGGGGATTGGAAACGGAATCTCGATCATTATCTTTACGGGTATCGTGTCAGGATTTCCTGGAGCAATAGGGCAATCTTTTGAGCAAGCGCGGCAAGGCGAAATCCAGATTTTAGCCTTGCTGGGTATTGCCGTGTTGGCCATCGTGATTGTCGCGGGCGTGGTGTATGTCGAGCGTGGACAGCGGCGGATTACGATCAATTACGCGCGGCGGCAGCAGGGGCGAAAGATGTATCAAGGGCAAAGTTCGCACTTGCCGTTGAAAGTCAACATGGCAGGGGTTATTCCAGCTATTTTTGCCAGCAGTCTATTACTGTTTCCCGCTTCCTTGGGTCAGTGGTTCGGTCAATCAGAAGGGATGGAGTGGATTCAGGATGTCAGCCTTTGGATTGCGCCGGGACAGCCGCTAAACATCATTCTGTTTTCGATTGGGATTATTTTCTTTTGTTTTTGGTACACCTCAATCATGTTCAACCCAAAAGAGGTGGCTGACAACTTAAAGCGATCCGGGGCCTTTATCCCAGGCTATCGTCCTGGCGATCAAACCGCACGTTACATCGACACCATTATCACTCGCTTAACGTTGTTTGGTTCGTTGTACATGACCCTCGTGTGCCTATTACCGCAGTTTTTGGTAATTCAGTTCAATATTACGTTCCAACTGGGTGGCACTGCTTTGCTGATTGTAGTCGTGGTGATTATGGATTTTATGGCCCAGGTACAGACTCATTTGATGTCCCATCAGTATGAGTCCCTGATGAAGAAATCAAACCTGCAGAATTTTGGACGGCGCTAGGAGTCAAACCAATGAAAGTAAGAGCTTCGGTGAAAAAAATGTGCCGAAATTGTCGAATTATTCGGCGAAACGGTTCAGTTCGAGTGATTTGCTCGGAACCTAAACATAAACAACGTCAGGGTTAAGCTGACAAAAAGGTAGACAGGAGCAACGCATGGCTCGTTTAGCTGGAATTAACATTCCTGACGATAAACACGCAGAGATTTCTCTGACTTACATCTATGGCATCGGTCGCACCACAGCCAAGGCTTTGTGCGATAAAACCGGCATCGCAGGGACCACCAAAGTGGGTGAGTTGACAGAAGGCGAGTTGGATGACCTTCGAGGAGAAATCGCCAAGCTCAGTGTAGAGGGTGATCTGCGACGAGAAGTGCAATTGAACATTAAGAGATTGTTAGATCTTGGGTGTAATCGAGGGATCCGCCATCGCCGGAGTTTGCCGGTAAGAGGGCAACGGACCAAAACCAACGCCCGAACGCGTAAAGGGCCCAAACGCCCCGTTAGAAAATAACGTTTTAGTTGATATTGATTTACACACATTACAGGAAGTAGGTAGACATTATGTCTGATACAGAATCGCAACAATCGACGGTTGTTCGAAAAAAGGGAAAGCGTCAAATTGCTGATGGTCTAGCCCATGTCCACGCATCGTTTAATAACACGATTATTACGATCACAGATCGTCAAGGTGGGGCACTGGCCTGGGCGACAGCGGGTGGTTCAGGCTTCCGAGGTGCTCGAAAAAGTACCCCTTTTGCGGCGCAGGTTGCGGCAGAGAGAGCAGGCAACGCGGCGTTAGAGTATGGGCTGCAAAATTTAGAAGTTTTTGTTAAAGGTCCGGGTCCAGGTCGAGAAGCTGCTGTTCGCGCGCTTAATGCCGTCGGTTACCGCATAACCAATATTACTGATGTTACTCCGATTCCGCACAACGGTTGTCGGCCCCCCAAAAAGCGTCGGGTGTAAAAGAGGAGATTGCCAATGGCCAGATATCTCGGCCCAAAATTGAAGTTGTCTAGAAGAGAAGGTACAGACCTTTTCTTGAAGAGCGGCGTACGGCCGATCGAGTCCAAATGTCGGATGGAAACAGCACCCGGTATGCATGGGCATCGACGGGCTCGCGCTACCGATTATGGTGTGCAGTTACGCGAAAAGCAGAAGGTTCGTCGTATTTATGGCGTTTTGGAAAAGCAATTCCGTAACTATTATAAGAAAGCCGATCGTCAAAAAGGTGCGACGGGAGAAAACCTGCTCCGCATTTTAGAGAGACGATTAGATAACGTTGTCTATCGAATGGGGTTCGGCAGTACTCGCGCAGAATCTCGGCAATTGGTGTCACACAAGTCGATTTTGGTGAATGGGCGGGTAGTTAATATTCCGTCTTATCAAGTTGAAATGGGCGACACCATTACCATCAGAGAGCGATCAAGGAATCAGTTGCGAATACAAGGTGCACTGAACCTTGCGGCGCAGCGGTCTTCAGTTGATTGGGTAGAAGTCAACGTAGATCGGCTCGAAGGGGTCTTCAAGGCCTACCCAGAGCGGGACGAGTTACCCTCAGAAATCAACGAAAACTTGATTGTTGAGCTTTACTCTAAGTAAGCGATTGAATTCATTTAAGATTAAGGAAGGATAAGGTATGCCTCATTCGTCATTAGAGTTTTTAACGCCCAAGCATATCCAAGTAGACCAGGTCAGTAATACCCGAGCGCAAGTCGTATTAGAGCCGCTCGAGCGAGGGTTTGGGCACACATTAGGTAATGCCCTGCGCCGCATCCTGTTGTCGAGCATGCCCGGCTGTGCCGTAACAGAAGTCGAGATCGACGGTGTGTTGCACGAGTACAGTGCAATCGAAGGCGTAGAAGAAGACGTTATTGAAATTCTCCTCAACTTAAAAGGCGTTGCAGTCAAGCTTAATACTGCCGATGAAGCTGAGTTGTCGTTATCGAAAGAAGGTCCTGGGGTGGTAACAGCGGGGGATTTTGTGCTCGATCATGATGTGGAGATTGCCAACCCTGATCATGTCATTGCAACCTTGAATGGCGCAGGCAAATTGAATTTAAGGGCTCGGGTCGGTCGAGGACGTGGGTACCAGCCTGCTGATGCGGTGGTGAGTGAAGAGGACTCTGGACGAGTGATAGGCAGTTTGTTGCTCGATGCGTCTTATAGCCCGGTTCGCCGAGTAGCGTATAAAGTTGATAACGCTCGAGTCGAGCAGCGCACCGACCTAGATAAGCTGATTATTGACCTAGAAACGAACGGCACGATTGATCCAGAAGAAGCAATCAGACGGGCCGCTACCATTTTGCAACAGCAGGTAGCTGTCTTTGTTGACTTGGAGAGCAGTGATTTTCCGGAAGAAAAGCAGGTTGAGGAAGAGATCGATCCTATTTTGCTTCGCCCGGTTGATGACCTTGAGCTCACGGTAAGATCAGCAAATTGTCTCAAGGCGGAAAACATTTATTACATTGGCGACCTTATCAGAAGGACCGAGGTCGAATTGCTTAAGACTCCCAATTTGGGCAAAAAGTCTTTGACGGAAATCAAAGACGTGTTGGCTTCTAGAGGGTTATCGCTTGGCATGCGTCTAGAGAACTGGCCACCGGTTAGTTTGCGTGGCGACGACCGCTTATTGGGTTAATGGTTAAGCACTAAAGACAAGATTGTAAGATTAGGAAATACCTACCATGCGTCATAGAAAAAGTGGAAAACAGCTCAATCGGAATGCGTCGCATCGAAAGGCGATGTTCAAGAATATGGCCTGCTCCTTGGTTGAACATGAAGTGATCAAAACGACGGTACCGAAAGCGAAAGAGCTTCGTCGCTTCGCTGAGCCGTTGATCACCCTAGCAAAGCAAGATTCAGTTGCGAATCGCCGGCTGGCTTTTGCAAGAACAGGAAACAAGGCCGTGGTCGGGAAACTGTTCTCTGATTTAGGCCCGAGATTTCAAGATCGACCAGGCGGGTATACTCGCATTCTCAAAGCTGGCTTCAGAGCTGGAGATGCCGCGCCGATGGCTTATGTCGAACTTGTTGACCGAACCCTCCCCGAAGAGGAAGAGTTTGAAGAAGTTGATGAGAACGAACAGGCGTAAGCCACGCTTAATCGTTGTTCCAGGGCCGGTTTATCCGGCCCTTTTGCGTTTTAGTCACAAGAAAGATGGATACAATCCCAGACCACAGTAGGACAGTGCACCATGAATAGTTTTATGCCAACTCCCAGAACTTTGATGGGCCCGGGACCCTCCGACGTTAACCCCCGTATTTTAACGGCCATGGCCAGGCCCACTGTCGGTCATCTGGATCCAGAATTCATCCGACTGATGGACGAGATCAAAGGGTTGCTGCAACAGGTATTCCAAACACAAAACCCGTTGACGCTGCCTCTATCCGCGCCTGGTAGTGCAGGTATGGAGGCAAGTTTTGTAAATTTAATTGAGCCGGGTGACAAGGTGATCGTGCTCAAGAATGGCGTTTTCGGTGGCCGGATGGCGGAGAATGTCGAACGTCTCGGTGGCGTTTTGGTTCTTGAAGAAACCGATTGGGGTCGTGCTATTGATCCCATGCAGCTTGAATCGGCGTTGGCAGCCCATCCCGATACAAAGGTCGTGGCTTTTGTTCATGCAGAGACGTCGACCGGGGTCAAATCGGATGCTCAAGCCTTGTGTGCCATCGCTAAAGCGGCAGGATGCTTAACCATTGTAGATTGCGTAACGTCGCTGGTCGGCTGTGAGGTTGATGTCGATGGATGGGGAGCGGATGCTGTTTATAGCGGTACTCAAAAGTGTTTATCCTGCGCGCCAGGCCTTTCCCCTTTTACGTTGTCTGATCGGGCTGCTGAAGTGGTACAGACCCGGAAAACCCCGGTCCAGTCTTGGTTTCTCGATATGAACCTAGTCATGGGTTATTGGGGCCAAGGTCAGACTCGGGCCTATCATCATACTGCGCCAGTGAATGCCTTATATGGCTTGCATGAAGCGCTGCTCATCGCGGTAGAAGAGGGTTTGGCTCCCGCTTGGGCCAGGCACGAGCGTAATCATGAGGCTTTGAAAGCCGGTTTGGAGGCGATGGGGCTCTCGTTTTTTGTTCCAGAATCTGAACGGCTGCCGCAACTGAATTTGGTCACGATTCCCGAAGGGGTTGATGAAGGCTCGATTCGACGGCAATTGCTTGCAGACTATAACCTTGAGATCGGGGCTGGTCTTGGGTCGCTAGCAGGCAAAGTTTGGCGTATTGGGTTAATGGGCTATGCCAGTAGGCCAGAGAATGTCCTGCTGTGTCTTTCGGCCTTAGAGGCTGTTTTATCAAATTGCCAAGCACCGATTGAGCGCGGCGTAGCAATCGAAGCCATGCAGTCTGTTTACGGAGCGTAAGGCGCCGAGGGTTGATCGAGGATTAGGGTTTTCAAATACTGACCCGTTGAAGACGTCGTGCTCATGGCGATGGTTTCAGGCGTTCCTTGACACAGTATGTCGCCACCGCCTTCCCCGCCCTCTGGGCCGAGATCTATGACCCAGTCTGCCGTTTTAACAACGTCAAGGTTATGCTCGATAACAATGACCGTGTTACCGCGATCGCGCAGTTGGTGAATCACTTTGAGCAACTGATCGATGTCGTGAAAGTGTAGCCCCGTGGTGGGTTCATCTAAAATATAGAGCGTTTTTCCAGTGTCGATTTTAGCAAGCTCGCGAGCCAATTTGACGCGTTGGGCCTCGCCGCCAGATAGGGTTGTCGCGCTCTGCCCTAACCGGATATAGCCCAAGCCGACCTCCTTTAAGGTTTCCAGCCGTCGTTTGATGACGGGCACGGCCTCCAAGAAAAGCGCTGCCTCATCAACCGTCATATTTAACACGTCGTTGATATTCCGACCCTTATACAGGATTTCAAGCGTTTCCCGGTTGTAGCGTTTGCCCTCGCACTCATCGCATTGGACATAAATGTCTGCCAAAAAGTGCATCTCGACCTTGATCAACCCATCGCCCTGGCAAGCCTCACAGCGACCACCTTTAACATTGAAACTGAATCTTCCCGACTTATAACCTCGAGAACGAGCTTCACTGGTTGAAGCAAAAAGGTCTCGAATGGCGGTAAAGATGTTGGTGTAGGTTGCAGGATTGGATCGAGGCGTTCTACCGATGGGGCTTTGACTGATATCCACGACCTTATCAAGGTGATCGAGACCCGTAATGTTTTCGTGGGGTGCGGCAACCAGGGTGGTTGCACCATTGAGCGCGGTTGCCGCTAAGGGATATAAAGTGCGATTAATGAGGGTAGATTTCCCAGAACCTGATACCCCAGTAATACAGGTCAGTAAACCCAAGGGTACCTTAAGGTCAATACCTTTAAGGTTATTACCCGAGGCCCCGTTTAATTCTAGCCAACCGGCCGCAGAAGGCGGGTGTCGATGGCTCGGCAGGGCAATTTTGCGATGCCCTGTAAGGAACTGACCGGTGATTGAATCGGGGCATTCAAGAATCGTTGAGATGGGTCCACAGGCGATGATTTCGCCTCCCAACTCTCCAGCGCCTGGTCCGATATCCACCACAAAGTCTGCTGCGAGAATGGCTTCTTCATCATGCTCTACCACGATCACCGTGTTACCAATGTCTCGAAGCCTTCGCAAAGTCCCAAGAAGACGCTGGTTGTCCCGTTGGTGTAATCCAATTGAGGGTTCATCGAGGATATACATAACGCCCACCAGCCCTGCACCAATTTGACTTGCCAATCGAATGCGTTGAGATTCTCCACCCGACAAGGTGCTGGCCGGTCTTGATAGCGAAAGGTAGTTCAAACCGACATCAATCAAGAAGCTCAAGCGAGCTTCAATCTCGCTGATGATTCGGTTAGCGACCTGCCTTTGTTGAGGCTTAAGCTCAAGGTTTCTTAGGGTTTCAAACGCACTTTGAATGCTAACGTTGGAGAGCTCTGAGTAATTTTTGCCTGCAATGGTTACCGCCAAAGCACCAGGATTGAGCCGCTGGCCGCCACAGTCCTGACAAGTCTGTTCGCGTAGCCAAGTACTCAGCTGGTCCTTTACCGTTTGTGAACTGGTCTCTTCATAACGCCGTTCAAGGTTAGGAATAATGCCCTCAAAGCGATGCTCCCTCAGGACGCGCTGCCCGCTTTGGTCTGCATAGAAAAAGGGTACAGAGGTCTCACCACTGCCGTGCAGAATTACAGATTGGTGATCGCTGCTGAGGGTCTTAAAGGGAGCCTCAATTGAAAAATCGTAATGAGCGGCAAGTTGCTCCAGTAACTGAAAATAATAGACGTGCTGTCGATCCCATCCGGAAATTGCGCCCTCTGAAATGGAAAGTTCGGGGTCTCTCACGATCGCGGTCGAGTCAAATATTTTATGAGTACCCAGGCCATCACAAGTTCGACAAGCGCCATTTGGGTTGTTGAATGAAAACAGGCGAGGTTCAAGGGCAGCGATCGAATACCCGCAGGTGGGACAGGCGAAATTCGCAGAAAACAAAAGGTCCTCGGCTGAACCATCTAAGTCGGCGATGATGGCGGTGCCCCCAGAGGCTTTGATGGCTGTCTCGAAAGAGTCGGCAAGTCGGATGCTAAGATCTGGACGCACCTTGAACCGGTCGACCACCACCTCAATGGTATGGTGTTTAGTTTTTTCCAATGGCAAGAGTTCGTCGAGTGCGGCCAATTCGTTGTCAACTCGGACTCTCACAAAGCCCTGGCTCGCAAGCTGTTTGAGTATTTGTGTATGCTCCCCTTTTTTTGCTTGCACGACGGGTGCTAACAACATTAAGCGTCGATCCTGGTCCATATCGAGTACTTGATCGACCATTTGAGCTATGGTTTGAGCTTTTAAGGGGAGATGGTGATCAGGACAGTGGGGCTCTCCGACTCGGGCGAACAGGAGGCGTAAATAGTCCGCGATTTCGGTGATGGTTCCGACGGTTGACCGTGGGTTGTGTGATGTGGTCTTTTGCTCTATCGAAATAGCTGGGGACAAGCCCTCTATCAGGTCAACATCAGGCTTTTCCATAATTGCTAGAAACTGTCGAGCGTAAGTCGACAAACTTTCAACATAACGCCTTTGACCCTCGGCGTATAGCGTGTCGAAAGCCAGGGACGACTTACCGGAACCAGATAAACCCGTAATCACAGTAAGGCTATCCCTCGGGATCTCCAAATCAACATTCTGGAGATTGTGGGTTCGAGCGCCCTGAATCGAAATAGTTTTTGTGGGCATAGCCTGGTGGTCCTAAGTGATCGATTCACACATGATGATGACTGTAAATTCTGTAATATTTGCACGTTGCGGCTGCAAGATCGTGCGGGCTCCCCGAAACCCTGATATCATCGCTGCCCGCGCCGTCCGACGGCTGACGGTTGGCCTGCCGGAGCTATCACCCAACCAACCATCAAAACGGTCTCGTCCTAAAAAGATTAGGAAGCGATACTAAGGGTTTGACACAGGTTTCGCAAAGCGCAAGTACTGAAAGAGCATAGTCGATGAATAAGTCTGAGCGAACGACCGGCGCCTTGGTTAGCGTACTGTACTTTGTACGCATGTTAGGGCTTTTTAGTGTTTTACCCATTCTTACCCTTGCCGCGACTGACGCCTTTCAAGCCAGTGCGTTAGTCGTTGGCATCACCCTCGGTATTTATGGCTTGTGTCAGGCAGCGCTACAAATCCCTTTTGGGATTTTATCGGATCGATTCGGTCGTAGGCCCGTGCTCATGCTTGGTCTGATGCTGTTTGTCGCAGGCAGCCTGTTGGCGGCAACAGCGGAGTCTATACAAGGCGTCGCAATAGGACGAGCATTACAGGGGGCAGGGGCTATTGCGGGTGTTTTGTTGGCCGTGGTTGCCGACGAGGTTCGCTTCGAATTTAGATCTGCAGTCATGGCCATGATCGGAGCGAGTATCGCCGCTGCCTTCGGACTGTCTTTAATCGTGGGTCCGTTTATCTACGCGGTAGGCGGCCTTTCGGCGGTCTTCTATTTGGCAGCGGTAACCGGGTGCTTTGCCTGGGTGCTCGTAGGGTTCCTCCCATCCAGCGGTGGCCCCAGCGAAAATCGGCCTTCGGTGCCAGTGCTGGATTCGCCGTTATGGCGAAATGGCGCTTTACAGGGGTTGAACTTAAGTATTTTTCTGAACCATTTTTTGCTGATGTCGAGTTTTCTGGTCATCCCTAAGTTGTTGCTGGGGTGGGATATTCCGGTTGCTGAGCATGGTTGGGTTTACTTCGGTGTCCTCTTAGGATCTTTCGGGCTGATGCTGCCGGCAATGATTCGCTGGGGCAAGAGTGGCTCAGTGGTGCTGCGCGTGATCCCCGGGATCTTGGTCATGGCTCTCGGGATGCTGTTGTTGGCATTAAGCGTTTCGGCTTGGCAAGGCGTTACTGGCCTGTTGGTCTTTTTTGCGGGTTTTAACTATTTAGAGGCGAGTTTGCCAGCGCTCGTGTCAAAGGTTGCCCCCGAATCGGCGCGAGGGCGGGCGATGGGTGTTTACTCAACCAGTCAATTCTTAGGAATATTTGTAGGTGGCAGTCTCGGAGGGTGGTTGCTGGATGAATGGAGTCTATCGGCCCTACTGCTGATTAATGCGCTGATCGCTGTCATATGGATGGTGATGCTGGTCGGTTTGAGTCGAGTGCCAGTGCTCCAAGACACGAGGGCGCAAGGATCGTAACAACTGACGCTGCCCTTCAGCGCCTTCAGGGGTTATGATTTAGCTGTTTGGAGGGGCAACCTTAGGTCGTGAGCGGTCGCTTTGATGCGGGCAGTGGTAACCTTAAGAAAACTCGAAAATACATGGATGAACAGGAGCAGACATGGCAAGAGGAATAAACAAAGTCATTATCGTGGGTAATTTAGGTCGGGATCCAGAAACACGCTATTTACCGTCTGGTGGCGCCGTTACCAATGTTTCTGTTGCTACGTCTAAAAGTTGGCGGGATCGTGAATCGGGTGAGCAAAAAGATCGGACAGAATGGCATCGCGTTGTTTTCTTCAATCGGTTAGCAGAAATCGCTAGCGAGTATTTAAAGCGCGGATCCAAAATTTACTTGGAAGGTGAGCTGCGAACACGAGAGTGGGAACGAGAAGGTCAAAAGCACTATACCACTGAAATTGTTGCCAATGAGATGCAGATGTTGGATTCACGCGGCGGCATGGAAGGTGGCGGCGGAGGTAATTTTGGAGGTTCAGGTGGCCAATCAGGCCGACAGCAAGACGACTTCGGACCGCCGCCTTCAGATGATTTTGATGACGATATCCCCTTTTAATGCTGCTGTAGCCCGTGCCCTTCGCCGACGGGCAGATAACTGTCGCGGGTCGCGAGGATCTGGAGAGTGCGACACAGAGGCGCATAAAAGGCAGGGCGCGAATAGAAGGAGCGGTTACGATGAATTCCTGTGAATTGGCTTTGTTCCCGATACGTAGCGTGTTGTTTCCTGGGGGTATCACTACGCTTCCCATTCGTGAAGCGAGGCATCTGGACGTTATCGTAGAGGTATTGAAATCGGATCATAAATTGGGTGTTGTGTTGGCAGAAGACGGCGAGTCGGATGCTGGCATTACCCACAAGAGCGCGCCCCATGTTGCGAGAGTTGGCAGTTACTGCCACGTTCAGGATTTCGATCAGAACGATCAAGGGGAGTTAATTGTCGAGATCCGGGCTGAGCAGAAGTTCAAGATTCTTGATACCTTTGAAGACAAGCAAAGAGCAATGTTTGCTCAAGTTCAATTGATCAAGCCAGAAGTGGTCATTGAGACAGGGCCAGAAGATGAATCACTCATCGATGTTTTGGAACATTTGCTGGCGCATCCCGCAGTAAAAATCCCGAGACATCAGATTAGCTATCAGCATCTCGCCAACTTAGGAGGACGTTTAGCCGAATTGTTACCGCTGAAAAATGCGGTGCGTCAACGGATGCTAGAGATTAATGATCCGGTGGTGCGATTGAACCATCTTGAAAAAATTTTAGATCAACTCCAACGAGAGGCAGAAGCGCCCTAAGGCCATGAACGGATCAAAATCTAGCGCAGACGAAATGTTGCCAGGAGTTGCACCGTCAGCGATGAGCCAGGGATAAAAAAGCGGACTATGAAGATTGACCAGGAAATGAAGCAAATGGGGCAGCAGGCAAAACAGGCTGCTTTGGTAGCCCGTCGCGCAAGCACTGAGGAAAAAAACCGCGCCCTGACAAAGATTGCGGAGGCCATTACTGAAGCTACCCCGGAAATTATACGGGCGAATGCGGTAGACCTTAAGGAAGCTCAAGCACAAGGGTTAGATGCGCCGAGTCAGGATCGACTCAGGATAGATGCCAAGGGTATTGCCTCGATGGTGGCCGGATTAGAGCAAATTATTGCGTTGCAAGATCCTGTTGGACAGATCAAAGACACAACGATTCGACCGAACGGGTTAAGCATCGGTAAGATGCGCACGCCATTAGGGGTAATAGGCATGGTTTATGAATCCAGGCCGAATGTCACGGTGGATGCAGCAGGGCTTTGTCTTAAATCGGGAAATGCCGTGATTCTGCGGGGTGGTTCTGAGTGTATCGAAACCAATCGCATCCTCAGTGAATGCATTCAACGCGGCCTGATGGCGGCTGAGGTTGATCCAAGTTGGGTGCAGCTGGTTAAAACAACAGATCGAGCAGCGGTCGGGCAATTATTGAAACTCGATGAGTATGTCGATTTAATCATCCCACGAGGTGGCAAGAGTTTGATCGAGCGAGTGGCGACGGAATCAACTATTCCCGTATTGAAGCATCTGGATGGCATTTGTCATATTTACGTCCACGATGATGCGGATTTGAGGATGGCAGAAGCCTTGATCATGAATGCAAAAACTCATCGTTATGCAGTGTGTAACGCCATGGAAACGCTGCTCCTACACCAAAACCTCCCAGAGTCGTTCGTGCAAGATGTGGTGACCCAATTGATCGCTGCAGGAGTTGAGGTGAGGGTCTGCGAGGAGACTCATGCTCGCCTAAAGCCCTCGACTGACGTTACATTAGCGGTTGATGAAGATTGGGTGACAGAATACTTAGGGCCAATCTTGTCAATCAAAACCTGTGCTCAGCTTGAGGCAGCGATAGAGCATATTAATGGCTTTGGCTCACAACACACGGACAGTATTGTGACCCGAAGTATCGAGGCCTCTCAGAAATTTATACGCGAAGTCGATTCCAGTTCGGTCATGGTCAACGCGTCGACGCGATTCGCTGATGGCTTTGAGTACGGCCTAGGTGCAGAGATTGGCATTTCTACTGACAAGTTACACGCTCGAGGTCCCGTCGGATTAGAGGGGTTGACCAGTGAGAAGTATGTGGTGTTTGGAGCAGGACAGATTAGGGAATGACCGTCCGATCGGCGGACCTTGCGATCTATGGCGGGACTTTTGATCCCGTCCATAGAGGACACCTGGCCATTGCCAGAGCGGTTTCAGACCATTTGGACACAGATGTCTGCTTTGTGCCGGCCCACCGACCGCCTCATAAGGATCGTTTGTTAACCTCGTCGACAGACCGATTAGCGATGCTAAATCTTGCGCTCAGTGGTCAGCCTAGGTTTCAGATCGATGAGCTAGAGCTTCACCGAGACGAACCTTCTTATACGATTGACACGGTTGCTGACTTCCGGTCTAGGGTAGGCGAAGAGGCGAGACTGTATTTTGTCCTAGGAGAAGACGCTTATCGCAGTCTTCCCAGTTGGAAAGCTTGGCGGGACCTATTAGATTTTGTGCATTTGATTGTCTGTCGGCGGCGGCATAAGGCTGCTCTTTCCAAGGCGCTCTCGGATCTCGAGGCACAACGAATGATTTCCTCTGTGTCTGCCTTAAAGCAAGCACCCAGGGGCGGAATTTTTTGTTTCCAGCAGCCTGAATACGACGTATCTTCGACAGCAATTCGGCGTAAACTTCAATTGGACCAAAGCCTCCAGGATGATCTAGATCCCAAGGTGTATCAATTTATAAGAGAACAGCGTCTGTACTTGAAACAAGACGAGAGCATGAGCATATGATGAATGTAGATGAATTAACGCAACTGGCGATCGATGCCTTAGAGGATATTAAGGGTCAAAATCTCGTGACCTTGGATGTTCGAGGGCAGACTGATATTGCGGATGTGATGATTGTTGCTACAGGCCAATCGGCGCGCCAGGTTAAGGCGTTGGCAGCGAATGTGACAGAGCAGGCCAAACAAGCGGACGTACCCCCTTTAAGTGTTGAGGGAGAAGACGAAGGGGCTTGGGTACTGGTCGACCTGGGAGATGTATTGGTGCACGTCATGCTCGAAGAGGTACGTGACCTATATGACCTTGAAAGTCTCTGGAGTTTGACCCCCAGCGATTCAACGGTAAGTTCGTGAAAATTGAGGTCCTTGGATCGGGTACGGGCGCTCCAGATTGGGTGTCCACTGGCTTTGAGGTCTACCAAAAACGCTTACCGCCAGAATGCCGGCTATTGCTGACCGAATGCCCCATCGCGAAACGAAAAAAAGGTGCGCGTGCAGAAGATTATCGAAATGCGGAGGCAGAGCAATTCACTCGTTTGTTAAAACCTAGCGCTTATGTGATTGCTCTCGATAAATCGGGCACCCAAATTGAGACTGAAGCTTTGTCAATGCGGTTGGAAAAATGGATGATGGAGTATCCCTTAGTACAAATTATGATCGGTGGTCCCGATGGATTGTCTTCTGCTGTGTTAAGACGAGCGAATTGGATTATGAGCTTGTCTACCTTTACTTTTCCTCATTTTTTGGTCCGAATATTGATTGCGGAGCAAATTTACCGAGCCTGGTCCGTGCTTAAGAACCATCCTTATCACAAATAGTTATGGCTGAAGCGCTCGCACTCAAAGACCGGCATCAAGAGAATCAGATATACATTGAGCGAGCTGCGATCGGCGCAGTGTTTGTCGCTTTGTTATTTGGGTTGTTACTGGCACGAATCGGCTATCTCCAGGTCTATGAATATCGCGATGCTGTATCGCAATCGGATCAAAACCGGATACAGGTGGTTGCAAGGCCACCGGTTCGGGGACTGGTTTACGATACTGATGGTCGGTTGCTGGCAGACAATCGTCCATCGCGAGATCTTCGACTGATTCCAGAGCAAATCACTGACTCAACCCGGACGCTAGATAACTTATCGAGACTATTGGCAATGACCCCTGACGAGATTCAGCGGTTTAAGAAGCTTGCCGAAAGGGGGTACCGCCGATTCGAAGCGTTACCGGTGTTGTTCGACCTCTCTGATGACCGAGTTGCGCAATTCGAGGCGAATCGTTTTCAATTCCCGGGACTTTTCGTCAGTGGCAAGTTGGTCCGTAACTATCCACAAGGGGATTTGGTCGCGCACGCGGTGGGTTCGGTACGACGGATTAACGATATCGATGCAAAGACGCTAGATGCCTCCGATTATGCGGGTATGGATCACGTGGGTAAGTTGGGCGTCGAACGTTTTTACGAAGACGCGTTGCTGGGTCAAGTGGGTTACGATCGCATCGAAGTTAATGCTTTGGGTCGGAAAATGCGGACTCTGGCCTCGACAAAACCCATCAACGGTGCCGACTTGCATCTTTATCTCAATGTTGGTTTACAGGCAGCCGCAGATCGCGCCTTGGGAAATCGTCGAGGCGCAATTGTGGCGATAGAGCCCGAAACCGGAGGCGTTTTGGCTTTGCTCAGCCGACCCTCTTATGACCCAAACGCGTTTGTCCAAGGCATATCCCATAGAGCCTACAACCTGTTGCGCAGTTCGATTGATGCGCCTTTGTTTAACCGAGCGATTCAAGGTCAATATCAGCCGGGGTCAACGCTCAAACCCTTTATCGGCTTGATAGCGCTGGGAGGAGGGACCATTACTGCCTTCGAGACCATGGATGATCCAGGTTGGTATCAGCTACCGGGCAATGATCGACTCTATCGAGACTGGAATTGGACTAAGACCGACGACGGAGGTCATGGCAAAGTCAATTTGCAGAAAGCCATTTATCGATCTTGCAATGTGTATTTTTACGATCTGGCGGTACGGCTCGGGATCGACAAGCTTTCTTCGGGTTTGGCGACTTTCGGTTTTGGCACGGCCACCGCTTATGACTTACCTGAAGCGGGCTCGGGTCTGCTGCCGAGTCGCGAGTGGAAGCGGAGAGTAAAGCGCTTGCCTTGGTATCCCGGCGATACGGTGAACCTTGGCATTGGTCACGGCGATATTCTGGTCACGCCGCTGCAAATGGCAACTGCGGTTGCAACCCTGGCCAATCGAGGCGAATTCGTTCCCCCGAGAATGGTCAAAAATCGACCCATCAACTTGACGGCTGATTTGACGCCGTTCAAGGCGGCCTCAATTCCTCGCGATGCTTTCGAACCGATTATCGATGCTATGGAAATGGTGGTTCATCGAGGAAATCAGGGCTTTGGAGAAAACGGCACAGCGTGGGCTTACATTGGCCGAAATTTGGATTACCGTATGGCAGGTAAGTCAGGAACCGCCCAGGTGGTCGAAATTCGACAGGGTGAGGTTTACGATGAATCAACGATTGCAGAGCGGCAACGTAAGCATGCTTGGTTTGTTGCCTTTGCGCCGATTGATGAACCTAAAATTGCAGTTGCAGTGTTAATCGAGAATGGCGGCGGTGGTAGTGAACAGGCAGCACCAGTCGCTCGTGAAATTTTAGATTACTACCTGCTCAATCAAAGAAATGAGCCTGAAAAATATCGATTGGGTGAACGTCGATGAGTCGAGATTTTATCCGTCAGATGCCGATGGCTGGGGATGGCATAGGTTACCGGCAACGGGTCTTCAATTGGTTCAACCTTGATCCCATGCTGTTGTGTATTTTGCTGGCAATAGCGGGCTTTGGCTTGCTCGTACTCTACAGTGCTGCAGATGCGTCGGAGGCCGTTATTCGAGCCCAAGGGGTACGGCTTATGGCCGGATTTGGGTTGATGCTGGTTATTGCTCAGATTCCACCCTACGTGCTAGCCCGGATAACGCCTGTCTTGTATTTGTTCGGACTGATTTTGTTGATTCTGACTTACCCTTTTGGTTATGAAGTTAACGGCTCTAAACGCTGGTTACGAATACCTGGCTTGATCAACCTTCAGCCTTCAGAATTGATGAAAGTCTTTCTCCCAATGGTCATGGCTTGGTATTTGAACGAGCGTCATTTGCCACCAGCCGCGAAGCCTTTGACGATTGGGTTGGGGTTGATGTTGCTTCCGTTTAGCCTCATTTTACTACAACCTGACTTGGGTACCGCGTTATTGGTGGCTTCCTCAGGGGCTTTGGTCTTGCTCCTGGCGGGACTCTCTTGGAGATTCCTTTTTCGATTACTGCTCTTAGTAGTGGCGGCCGCACCGGCCATTTGGTTCTTGATTAGGGACTATCAGCGGCAACGGATCCTGACGTTATTCGATCCTGAAAGTGACCCCTTGGGTGCAGGCTGGAACATTATTCAAAGTAAAATCGCGATTGGTTCAGGAGGCCTCACGGGGAAAGGCTTGTTTAACGGGACTCAGTCCCACCTAGATTTTTTGCCAGAAACACAAACGGATTTTATTGTTGCGGTGCTCGCCGAAGAGTTGGGGTTTGTCGGCGTGGTCTCACTGCTTTCGCTCTATGGTCTATTGATGTTTCGAGGCCTCTTGATTTCGCTTCAGGCCCAAGACACTTATGGCAGATTGTTAGCTGGCAGCATAACCTTCACTTTTGTTGTTTACGTCTTTGTGAATATAGGCATGGTCTCGGGTATTCTCCCAGTGGTTGGGATTCCCCTGCCATTGGTCAGTTATGGTGGTTCTTCTATACTGACCCTGTTTGCTGGGTTTGGTATTTTGATGTCGATCCACAGCCACCGGCGCATCAATGTTTAAAAAAAACGATCAACCAACGAGCCAACAGGGAGCGGTATGAAGGGGCATCGACGAATGAAGCACGCTACAAAGCAATTCGGGTTATTGTTACTGGGCATAATTGCGTTGCACGCGACGGCTGAATATGGCGAGCGAGACGAGGTTCAAGCGTTTATCGGTGAATTGGCGGCAAACGACGCCTTTGACCCAGTAGAATTGAAGCGAGTCTTTGAGGGTGCGGTCTACAAGCAATCGATCATTGATGCCATCTCTCGCCCGGCTGAACGGGTCCTTAACTGGGCAAGTTACCAAGACATATTTTTGACGGAAACTCGTGTTCGCCAGGGTATCGCTTTCGAACAAAAGCATCGTGCGACTTTTGATGCGGTTGAGGCCAAGTGGGGGGTAGACCGTTGGATCATTTTAGCGATCCTTGGCGTTGAAACCTCCTATGGTCGAAATAAAGGTCGATTTAGAGTCATCGACGCGCTGTCCACACTGGCCTTCGACTATCCTCCCCGTGCTAAATTTTTTCGTCAAGAACTCCGCCAGTTGTTTCTATTGGCCCGAGAACAGAAAAGACCGGTAGCGTCGTTTGTCGGATCTTATGCTGGCGCGATGGGTTTTGGGCAATTTATTCCCAGTAGTTATCGACATTATGCGGTTGACTTTAACAGTGATACTTTTATCGATATATGGGATGAGCCAGCAGATGCGATTGCCAGCGTTGCCAATTATTTGGCTGTGCACAAGTGGCAAAGTGGGGGCCCTGTTCTATCGGCAGTGCCCAAGCTCAAAGCTGCGCCCGAAGACGTGTTCAATCAGGGGTTAAAACCTACAGTCACGCTACAATCTTTGATGGATTATGGTGTTTCCATGGCAGGGGTCGCTGCCACGGCTCAAGTACTTCCGCTCAAGTATGAGGGAAAGCGAGGGAACGAGTATTGGTTGGGTTTTCAAAATTTCTACGTGATCACCCGGTATAATCGCAGTCGCCTCTATGCCATGGCGGTCTTTCAATTAAGCCAGCAGTTAAGAGAAGGGAGCGCTTGATGCCCAACCCGAGGCTCGCTTATTGTCGATTGAGTTGTCTGCTTGCTGGCATAGCCTTGTTAACAGGCTGTCAAAGCGAGTCCCGAAGCATCGCCTCAGGGACGCTCGCCCAGATTGCCCAGACGGCAGAGACGTTGCTTGGCAAGCGTGAATCAGAGGAAATATCTGACAACCCTGAGCAAGCGTTGCCAAGCGAGGAGGCGTCGGGCCTAGCACGCGCCGAAGAATCTGAAAAAATCGACGCGATTCAACAAGGCTCAGAACTACCAGCGGGCACCGCACTTGGACAGGAAAGCCGCCATGTTCGCCCTGAGGATGTAAGGCTGACCGAGCCCTCGGGGGTACGAGAACCTTGGAATAGTCCGTACGAAGTGTTTGGTGATCGTTACGAGGTTAAGCAAAGCAGCCGAGGCTACGTCGAAGTTGGTATTGCCTCTTGGTACGGCCCTAAGTTTCAAGGCCGCAAGACATCCAACGGTGAAGTCTTTGATATGTACGGTTTATCTGCCGCCCATAAAGGACTTCCTATTCCCACCATCGTACGAGTGACCAACCTCGATAACGGCAGCAAAATAGATGTGAGAATTAATGATCGTGGCCCTTTTCATGATGACCGGATTATTGATTTGTCTTTTGCAGCAGCGGAGGCTCTTGGTTTTTCTGATCAGGGTACTGCACCTGTGGTTGTCGAAGCGGTGGATTCAAAAAACTTTCCAGAGGATACCCCAGCAAACGCAGCGTCTGCACCTAATGTATACATTCAGGCAGGGGCATTTCAGTCGGCAACCAGTGCTCGTAACCTGAAAAGAGACATAGAGGCAAATTTGATGCTACAGCGGCTCAAAGCCGAAGTACGAGTTCTTGAAAGTGAATTTGAAGTCGACAAAGTGTTGCATAAAGTTTGGATCGGTCCGATCAAACAGATCAAGACTGATGAGGCTGTAACGAAGATTCTGATTCAAATGGGATTGAGTAAACCCGTCAAGGTGGTGGCAAATTAGCACGACGCGGAAAGCCACGCTAAAATGGAGCCCATCGAGTAACCGAATTACTGCCAACAGGAAGACCTTTGATCATGCGATGTTTGATTAGTTTAATTCTTGGATGTTGTCTTGCGTCTGCAACGGCTGCTCCCGTCATGATTCCAGCGGCCCCGCAGTTGGCAACAGAGGGGCATATTTTACTGGACGCGGTGACGGGCACTGTCTTGGTCGAAGAGAATGCCGATATGCGTTTGGCGCCCGCGAGTTTAACGAAAATCATGACCAGTTATGTCATTGCAGCTGAAGTTGAAGCAGGCAGGATTGCGATGGACGATCAAGTGCCTGTCAGTATCAAAGCGTGGAAAACAGAGGGCTCTCGGATGTTCATTCGAGAGGGCACGACGGTTTCTGTCGAGGATTTAATCCGGGGAATTGTGATCCAGAGCGGGAATGACGCGAGCGTTGCAATGGCGGAGTACATAGCCGGGGATGAAGCGACCTTCGCTGACATTATGAATCAAGTCGCCCAGCAATTGGGTATGACGAGATCCCAGTTTAGAAATGCGACGGGATTGCCTGATGAAGCGCATTACACAACCGCGAAAGATATGTCGATTCTGGCGAGGGCTTTGATTCGAGATTACCCTAGTCATTATCAGATTTACCAAGAAAAGTATTTTTCGTACAACGATATCCGTCAGCCCAATCGCAATCGTTTGCTTTGGGCTGATGATTCTGTAGACGGGATAAAAACAGGGCACACTGATGCTGCAGGATACTGTCTGGTGGCCTCAGCCCAGCGCAAAGATATGCGATTGATATCTGTCGTGATGGGTGCAACGTCAGAAAGGTCGAGAGCAACTGAATCGCAGAAATTACTGAATTATGGTTTTCGATACTTTGAATCGGTAAAGCTTTATGAGGCCCTCGAGGGACTTCGTCGAGTTAAAGTCTGGGGTGGTATGCACACCTCGTTAGATGTTGGCATTGAGTCAACCGCTCGTTTGACCATCCCAAGGGGAAGCAGGGGAGATCTTCAAGCAGAAATCATTCTTCAGCCGGTGATCAATGCGCCCATTGAACAGGGCCAAGTATTAGGAGAATTGTCTGTGCGTCTTGGCGATGACGAAGTGTTAGTGCGACCGGTGGTCGCGCTCAATGGCGTTCAAGCCGCAGGATGGATGTCCTCGATGATCGATGCGGTCCATTTGTTTTTCCTTGAAACGTTCTCAGGGGATCCTTTAGAGATCTGAGCATGCAGCAGCCACCGACCATTGAGTTTCCATGCGAATACCCCATCAAAGTGATTGGCATTGCATCAACCGAATTTCGGCAGTCGGTCGTTCGTATTCTAAAGTCATTTGATGAGCGGCTATCAGATCAAGCCATTGCCGTCCAGCCGAGCGCAAAGGGTAACTATGAGTCAATCAAAGTGACTTTGACGGCCACCAGCGAAAGCATGCTGGTAAAGCTGTTTGCTGAGCTCAAGACGCTACCTGATTTAAAGATGGTGTTATGAGTGAGGCAGTCCCAGTCATCATTTAAGGTCAAGTATCTCGGCCAACGAGGCTACGCTGAAGTGCTGGCGGAGCAACAGCAGTTTACTCAAGGCAGAACCGGGAAGGAGCAAGATGAGCTTTGGGTGGTTTCTCACCCCCCTGTTTTTACGTTGGGACAGTCCGGTAAAATCGAACATGTTCTCAATCTTGGGAATATTCCGCTTCAGCAGTCAGATCGAGGCGGTCAAGTCACCTACCATGGGCCAGGTCAAATCGTGATATACACGCTGCTGAATGTGAAGCAGCGCGGTTTGGGTGTCAGAGCGCTGGTGAGCTCACTGGAATTGGCGATACTTGATTGTTTGTCTGAATTCGGCGTTCAAGCAGAGCTTCGCCCGGGTGCCCCAGGGGTTTATGTTGGATCGCAAAAAATAGCTGCGTTGGGACTACGCATCTCGAGAGGTTATAGCTACCACGGTCTGAGCCTAAACGTGAAAATGGATTTGTTGCCGTTCTCGCAGATCAACCCCTGTGGTTATGCTGGTCTAGAAGTAACGGATATGTTCTGTCAGGGTGTTGAGGTGCCTCAAGACACCATCGAGCAGGCTTTACTCAAGCATTTGCAATACCGACTAACATCCGCAGAGATCCGAGCCTCGTAGGATGGGGACAGGTCCGAAGTCGCAAGCGCAGTGAGCAGCCTAAAAATAGAAGAGAGAAGCGAAAAGTAAGAAGTAAGAAGTAAGAAGTGAGAAGCTTGGTAGGTAAACCCGTTGAATGAAACCTATCCAAGTTGTTCGAGAGTATTGATCAAGACTGCCCCAAGCAAGAATAGGGTAAAATGGGAATTCGATGACGTTGGATCTTGGACAAGTGAAAACAAACAAGCAGGTGTGATTGAGAGGCAGCAGTGACCGATAAAAGACAACGATTGGTGCAGGGCGAAAAGCTTCGGGGTTTCGACAAGGTACGACGAATTCCCGTTAAGGTGGTCCCCAGTGAGACGCTCCTGAGAAAGCCTGATTGGATTAGGATTCGTCTAACGCCAAGCGCAGAAGTGGACCGCATCAAACAAGTATTAAGGCGCAGAAAGCTAGCGTCAGTGTGTGAGGAGGCGAGTTGCCCTAACCTTTCGGAATGCTTCTCTCATGGCACAGCCACTTTTATGATCATGGGTGAGATCTGTACCCGGCGGTGTCCATTTTGCGATGTTGCCCACGGCAAGCCCAATCCACTTGACCCTAACGAGCCTGAATCGCTGGCCGAGGCGGTTGCTGAAATGGGGCTGTCCTATGTCGTCGTGACTTCGGTGGATAGAGATGATCTTAAAGACAGTGGTGCAGGACATTTCGCTGCTTGCATTGCAGCGGTGCGACGGGCGAATCCCTCAACTCGGCTGGAGGTTTTGGTGCCTGACTTCAGAGGACGGATGGATATCGCTTTGGGTATTTTGAGCGAGTCCCCGCCAGATGTGTTTAACCACAATTTAGAAACGGTACCGCGGCTTTATAAGAAGGCGCGCCCTGGTGCTGATTACCAATGGTCGTTGTCATTGCTACAGCGCTATAAGTCAATTCAGCCATCGGTCATCACTAAGTCGGGATTGATGCTGGGATTGGGCGAGACGCTAGCTGAGGTTGAGGAAGTGATGAAGGATCTTAGGGACCATAATGTCGATATGCTTACCCTTGGCCAGTATTTGCAACCGAGTCGTGATCATTTAGCGGTTGACCGTTATGTTCATCCGGATGAATTCGATGCGTTGGCTGAAACGGCGAAAAAAATGGGGTTTTCGCAAGTGGCGAGTGGACCTTTGGTGAGATCCTCGTACCAAGCCGATCAGCAGGCAAAGGCACACCTCACGGAGCACAGGTAGGACAATTGGCGTTGCGTTGGAAGTTAAAAGATTGCCAGCGATTCGTCAGCCCATCAAAGGTGGTCAATCTACCCGTGTGATCTTTGGCATTACCGAGTGCAAGCTTTAGGGCTTCGAGGGCCATTAAACTGCCAAATATGCCAACGAGAGGAGCCACCACGCCGGTTGTCGCGCAGTCTGTTTCGGTAACAAGTTGATTCCCGTATAAACATTGATAGCAAGGACTGTTATCAATGGTTGGGTCGTAAATCAGCAGCTGACCCTCGAAGCGGATTGCTGCCCCAGATACCAGTGGGGTTCGGGTTGATACGCAAGCACGGTTGACCGATAGCCGAGTCTCAAAGTTGTCTGAGCAATCGACAAGGATATCGACTTGGTCAGCAAGACTTAGCAGATCCTGGTCAGTCAATCGCAAGTTGTGGGTCTTAATCGAGGTGGTGTGATTGATGGCATTGATCGCTTGCGTAGCAGAGGCTACCTTCGGTTCGCCAATTCGGTCTTCGGTGTGCGCAATTTGCCTTTGTAAGTTACCCAAGTCGACATGATCAAAGTCAACTAGGGTCAGGGTGCCAATGCCGGAGCTGGCAAGATACAAAGCAACGGGACTGCCGAGGCCTCCAAGCCCAATGATACCGATGTGGCTATCAAGCAGTCGCTGTTGCCCTTCGATATCGATTTCAGGCAACAGGATGTGACGGCTATAACGCAACAACGCTTCGTCATTCATTACAAAGGCTCCCGTTTTGCGAGTACCGCGCGCGGACGGCCTGCGAGGTCGTTGAGGCGTATCGGCTGCAATGTCGCAGTCTGCACTGCCTGGACCACTTGAGCTTGCTGATTGTAACCATGCTCAACCAAGAGGTAACCGTTTGGCCTCAGCACTCGTTTCGTACCGCTGATAATGTCTTGTAGATCTGCAAGGCCTGCTTTTTTTGCGACTAGGGCTGATTCGGGCTCAAAACGAAGTGCTTCGAGATGAGGGTCGCCTGCAGCGATATAGGGCGGATTGGCGACAACAATGTCAAAGGTGCCGCTTGCAAATGCACTCAACCAATCGGCAACAGCAAAAGTGATATTGCTCATGCCTTGGGCATTTTTTCTGGCAACGGCGATCGCAGCGGCGGACCGATCCGTTGCATAGACAAACCAATTAGGTCGCGCTTTGGCAAGGCTGATAGCAATGGCACCGGAGCCTGTACCAAGGTCAATCACTCGGTGGGCTTGCTCGCCGGATTGAGCAAGAATGGTCTCGATCAAAAGTTCTGTATCAGGTCTTGGTATGAGCGTTTCGGGAGTGACCCAAAATTCGTGTTCCCAAAACGATTGGCGTCCAATCAGATAGGCAATCGGAGTGCCTGCCGCTCGCTGCTCAATCAGCCGCTCAATCGAACGTTGCTGTCCTTGATCGAGCGGTTGATCGGTTCGTGCCCATAACTCGGCACGGGTTAATTGCAGCGCATGACCCAGTAATAAATCGACGTCAAGGGATGCCGCATCGGAGCCCGCTAACCGAGCTTTTGCTGCATGCTGCATGGCGCCGATGGTGTTAATCGCTACCATCTTGATCCAATCCCAGCGCGCCGAGCAGATCTGCCTGATGTTCGTTGCGCAGCGGATCGATCACAGCATCGAGTTCTCCGGCCATAATTTGAGCTAAGCGATGCAGGGTCAAATTGATGCGATGATCGGTGACTCGGCCATCAGGAAAGTTGTAAGTTCGAATTTTCTCGGAGCGATCGCCACTGCCCACAAGGCTTTTGCGCTGCTCAGCTTGCTCTTGGTTTTGTTCGCTTTGTGCTTTATCCAGAAGTTTAGCCTGCAATAAACTCATTGCTCGGGCCCGATTTTTGTGTTGCGAACGTTCATCTTGGCACTCAACGACAATGCCAGTGGGGATGTGGGTGAGGCGCACCGCTGAATCGGTTTTATTCACATGTTGACCGCCGGCGCCACTCGCACGATAGGTATCAACTCTCAAATCGCTTTTATCGATATCGATGCCATCGATGGCTTCAATTTCAGGCAGTACTGCAACGGTACAGGCAGAGGTGTGAATCCGTCCCTGGGATTCAGTTTGCGGCACCCGCTGGACTCGATGGGCTCCCGACTCAAATTTGAGCTGACCGAATACCTGGTTGCCTTCAATTCTTGCTATGACCTCTTTAAAGCCGCCATGTTCGCCCTCTCTTTGGCTGACAATTTCTGTTTTCCAGCGTTTCGATTCGGCGAATCGCAGGTACATTTTAAGAAGATCTCCAGCAAAAATAGCGGCCTCATCGCCTCCAGTCCCGGCGCGAATTTCCATGAACACATTGTTGGCGTCATTGGGATCTTTGGGTAACAACAGTAACTGTAACTCGCCTTCTAGCCCCTCAAGGTTGGCTTGCAAAGCGACGAGTTCTTCCTGAGCCATGGCTTTAATTTCTTCGTCACTTTCACTCATCATTTGTTCGGTGGCGGCCAATTCTTCGATCGTATTGCGAAATTTTTTAAACTGTAGAACGACAGGCTCAATGTCTGAGTATTCTTGAGAGTAACTGCGGAACTGTGTCTGATCAGCAATAACATCGGCATCGCTGAGCAGGGCTCCGAGTTCCTCGTAACGCTCTTGAATTTGATTGAGCTTTTGTTCTATCGACGCTTTCATGAGTCCTCTTCTGAGTGTTGAATGCCGAGTAGTTGTTGAGCGATGTCGAGGGCTGAGGCATTGTCTTCTGCCATAAAGGTCCTGAGTGCAGCGCTAGGCGGATGGGCAACTTTTTGCACCAGCTGGTTGGCCAATGTCTCGATGACCGTCTCGGGAGAGGTCCCTTGCTGAATCCGAGCGAGGGCCTTGCTCAGTTCCGTTTGCTTGATCGTTTCGAGTTGGCGGCGATAGGTCACCACCAGATCTTGGTGAATTCGAGTTTTTTCGGTGTTCGCAAAGGCAAGCACACCAGTCTCAATGATGGCTTCAGCGTCCTCGGCAGCAGCCTGTCGTAGGGCCATATTTTCGCTGACAATTTGTGATAGATCGTCCAGGCTGTAGGCATAGATGTCTCTGAGAGTAGCAACCTCTGGCTCGATATCTCGAGGTACCGCGAGGTCAACAAGAAACATCGGTGCGTTTTTGCGTTTTTGCAGGGCTCGCTCAATCATGCCCTTGCCGATAATCGGCAAGCTCGATGCGGTGGCAGTCACAACAATATCAAACGATGGTAAGACCTCTTGGAGCTGTTCTAGGCTGACGATATCGGCTTGGACACTTCTAGCCAGGGGCTCGGCGTTGCGGATCGTGCGATTAGCAAGGGTTATGTTGTTAACACCGGCATCACGAAATTGCTTGGCGGCCAGTTCGATCATGTCGCCCACGCCGATCAATAAGGCACGACACTGGGTTAAATCGGTGAAAAGCATTCTTGCCAGCTTCAAAGCGGCAGAAGGCATAGAAATTAAATGGCTGCCAATGTCGGTATCGGATCTTACTGCCTTTGCTACCTGAAAGGTTTGTTGGAATAGGCGGTGAAGTTGGCTGCCGACCATTCCTACAGCTTGAGCCTCTGCGAAGGCAGCTTTAACTTGACCCGTGATCTGAGGTTCGCCCAGAACCATTGAATCGAGACCGCTCGTGACTCGCATCACCTGGCGAACAGCTGCATCCCCCTCGAAGACATAGAGGTAACTGGCAATTTCTTCAGGCGCTAAACGGTGGAAGCCAGCCAGCCAGGACGTCAGCGACTGGTGCTGCAGCGTCGCTCCGCAAGCGATGATTTCAGTACGGTTACAAGTTGACAAGATCACCGCTTGATCCAGCTCAACAGCTTTGTGCAGCGCTGTCAGTGCCGACCCGATGTCACCCGCCGCGAAGGCAACGCGTTCGCGAATAGCGACCGGGGCGGTTTGGTGATTAATACCAACGAGTAATAGATTCATATCATTTGAGCCCACCGTAAAACGGATGACTTTGTACTCTCGTAAAAATAGAATGTTTGCGAGGCGATCGCATATAACTCACTGGAGGTATTGTACGTGTGTTAGTCCAGAAAATCAGTCACTGTGGGACGATTCCAAAATTCAGTGGCCGAGAGGCGAAAAGGGCTGGGCGTTAGGATGAATTAGAGTGTCTATGACAGCCGGTCAGACAAAGGTTGTCCGTGATACGATTGAGGTTGCTGGAACGCAGTAAAATGCCCTTCAGGCCAAAGACAGTTCCGGAAAGGCGTTGCCTTGACAATAACGCCGTCTTATTGAGCCGTTGACGGTCTGGCAGCGTATCCGAGGGCAAAAGAGTTGGGGTAGAAGGGTAGAAAAGTAGATGATTGACCCGAGTAGAATCCGTTTACAAAAGCGATTGTAGACGAAACGTGAAATGAGCAGTGATCGCAGAATGAACGAAGGCACAAGATGAGTATGCAGGGCATCAGCGATAACCTGCTATCAAGCAAATCATTCCAAACGTTGGTGTTTGGGATCTGGGCGGTGCTGGGGTTGATGGGATGTGTTGCCAATCCTGTCGCAACAACGTCAGAAGTATTAGTGGTGGAAAAGGCTTCAACGCCAGAGGCCAAAGAAGATAAGCGCTTTGCGGTTAGACCTTTTCCAGAGGGGACGTTGCTGGCATTGTTGTCGGCAGAAATTGCGGGTTATCGGGGCGATTATCAGTCTGCCCTAGAGACCTATTTGGCAGAAGCGCGAAAAACGGGAGACCCTGGGGTTGCGGCCAGGGTGACACGGTTAGCAGCGTACATGAAAGCTGAGCAAGCCCTCTTTGAGGCGGCTGAGATTTGGACGGCTGCTGATCCAACGTCGTTAGAGGCACACCAATTTTTGGCCGATCAATTGGTTAAGCGAGGTGCTTTCTACGAAGCATTTCAGGTGATGCAAGCCATCGAAGCCTTGAATGGCAAGCCCCAATACGATTTTTTTGCCTATCGAGTCGGGAGTATTTCAAAGGCAGAACGGGCGCAAATCTTAAGTGGCCTCAAGCAAATGTTGCTCGAAGATCCAGATGCGGTTGAAGTCTTGTTTTCAATGGGGGCGATATTGCAATCCTTGGATCAACTGGATGAAGCCTTGGGGATCGCTGACCGGTTATTGGTTTTGGCGCCTGAAGAACTCAATTTTGTGATCTTAAAAGCCAACTTACTGACAGCATTAAAGCAATCGGAGGACGCAATTGCGCTCCTGCGGGCGCAATTGAACAGCAATCCTGATCGTCATAGTTTGCGCATGTTGCTCGCGCGCGGCCTTTTTGAGAGGCGAAATTTGGCTGAGGCTAGGCAAGAGTATGAGCGTCTGCATCAAGTGTTGCCAGAAGATGGAGAGGTGTTGTTCGCCTTGGCTGTGCTCAGTATCGAGGATGGCCAATATGACCAGGCACGGCGTCATTTGCTCCGATTGGTACGTACCGAACAGAGAGTTAATCAGGCGCAATATTATCTCGGTAGGGTCGCCGAAAAAACTGAGGATACTGCGTTAGCCTTACGGGAATACAATAAGGTCGCTGGCGGCTATGAGTTCATTTCGGCTCAGGGACGGGTCGCTGACTTAATGCAAGAAAGCCAAGGTCTGGAAGCGGCCAGGCAGCATCTTGCGCAACAACGACAGCGCTTGCCGAGTTTGGCGGCGCAGTTCGAGTTGCTTGAGGGGCAGATGTTGTCGCGACTTGGGCTCAAGGACAGTTTGTTTGCTCATTTGGATGACGCCATTGGTGCGCACCCCGAAGACATTCCGCTCCTGTATTTCAGAGCGATGAGCGGTCAGCGTTTTGGCGACCTAGTCATCCTCGAAAGAGACCTGAAAGAGGTGATCCGGCTCGATCCTGACAACGCCGATGCGATGAACGCGTTAGGTTATACCTTGGCCGATCAAACCGATCGCTTCGACGAGGCCCTTGATCTCATTTCTCAGGCGCTAGCGATAAAACCGGATGAGCCAGCATTTATCGACAGTATGGGGTGGGTGCTTTATCGCCTCAATCGATTAGAAGAGGCATTACCCTACCTAGAGCGTGCCCTCGCTTTATTCCCCAATGATGAGGTCGCTGCACACCTCGGTGAAGTACTGTGGGCATCCGGACAAAAACGACAGGCCAAGAAGATCTGGCGAGAAGCGCTAAAAGATTACCCAGATAGTGTGTATATCCGGTCTGTGCTCGAGCGCTTTCTTGATTCTTAAAGCGGTTTTTCGCGCAGTTGGAGTAGCGATCGTGCTGACATTGATCGGATGCCAAACCCTCCCAAGAGCACCGGTCGTCCCAATGCCAGAGTTAGTCACAGGACGTCTGTCGGTTAGCGGCATCACCGTTAATCCTTCTTTTCGATTTAAGCAGCTGGCCGGAGGCAGTCAGCAGTTGTCGCTATCTGGGGCTTTTGGGATTGGGCGTTTCACCATGTTTTTTTCAGATGACGGCACGTTCTTTGGCGAGAAAGATGGTGTTGCGCTTGATGCTGGTGAGCTGCAGCAGGCCCTCACCGAGCTGACGGGCCTGCAACTGCCATTGTCGGTACTGCCTTATTGGTTGACTGCTAGGCCCTACCATGGCGCGCCTTTCAATGAACTTGCAGATGGCTTCATCCAGTTAGGCTGGCGGTTGCAGGTAATAAGGCCAGCAATTGAGGCGCCCCCAACCCGTATCGTTGTGACCAAAGATGCACTTACAATCGTGTTGGGCATACGATCATGGAGATAACTCAAGAGCTGTTATTACGAGCACCAGCAAAAATCAATGTATTTTTGCATGTCACGGGGCAACGAATGGATGGCTACCACGATTTGCAATCGGTGTTCAGGGCGATCAATTTGTTCGATGAAATTCAGATGAGGACTCGTGTAAAAGATCATGACATTAAGCTTGAATGTAACGAGGACCTCGGCCCGATTGATCAAAACTTGGTTTATCGGGCAGCCAGGGCGATGCAAGCGCGAGCCAATAGGCCTGTTGGTGTGGACATTGATCTGTTGAAATCCATACCTGTAGGAGCTGGTTTAGGCGGCGGCAGCAGCGATGCAGCAGCAACCTTGGTTGGACTGAACCATGTGTGGCAACTGGGCATGTCTTCCAATGAACTACGCGAGGTGGGCAGCGGATTGGGAGCGGATGTCCCGTTTTTCGTCGAAGGGGGAGACGCATGGGTTACCGGAGTTGGTGATGAATTGACGCCGTGTGGGCTCGAAGAGCATTGGTACCTTTTGGTCTACCCTTGCATCAGCATTCCAACTCAGCGGATTTTTTCTGATCCCGATTTGACACGCGACAGCCAGCCGAGCACAATAGCGCGCTTTCTGGCAGAGCCTAGCAGTGATTTTTGGCACAACGACTTAGAACCGGTGGCAAGAAGGCTCTATCCAGAAGTGAACGCGGTAAAGAAGTGGTTAAGCCGAGAAGGCGCTGCTAAAATGTCCGGTTCAGGGAGTACGGTGTTTTTGCAGCTTGCGAACGAAGCACAAGGGCGCGAATTGCTCGAAGGGTTGCCTCGGCAATGGAAGGGGTTCGTAGTACAGGCTGGGAGGGTTCCGAGTTTGCAGGACCAGCTGAGAGAAGCGCTGAGCTCGACTCAAATTGTTTGAAATTGTTAAGAGAAATAGACCCTCGGGGTCGTAAAAGTCGGTCAAGGTAAAATAGCGCTGGTCGACAGAATTTTGGGGATCGATTCAGGTAGTAATTTGGTTAGTAAGGCAAGGGGCACTGTAAGCTGCAAGGCCTTCGAATCAGTGAATAGCAGGGGCAAGTGAGCAATTCAGGCACTGATGCCAAGTTAGTCGGCAACAAGAAACAAGAAACAAGAAACAAGAAACAAGAAAATACAGTAAAATAGGGTTGGTTGCGAAAACCAGACTATTGTCAAAGTTCCGGATTGGGGTGTCGCCAAGTTGGTAAGGCACAAGGTTTTGATCCTTGCATTCGGGGGTTCGAGTCCCTCCACCCCAGCCATTTTCTGAGCCGAAGGCGAAAAGAATCGTGGCTGAATTAAAAATATTTGCAGGTAATGCTCATCCTTTACTTGGGGACCGAGTCGCTGATCGTCTGCGGATCGATTTGGGGGATGCCCAAGTAGGCCGATTTAGCGATGGTGAGGTTAGCGTTGAGATTATAGAAAACGTTCGAGGTAAAGACGTTTTTGTCATTCAACCGACCTGCACACCTTGTAACGACAATCTCATGGAGCTGATTGTCATGATCGATTGCTTGCATCGGGCTTCGGCGGCACGAATCACTGCAGTGATCCCGTATTTCGGATATGCCAGGCAAGATCGTCGAGTACGCTCTGCCCGAGTCCCTATTACCGCCAAGGTTGTTGCGGACATGTTGAGTAGCGCTGGAGTGAGCCGGGTACTGACCATGGATTTGCATGCAGATCAAATTCAAGGTTTTTTTAATGTCCCCGTCGACAATATTTACGCCACCCCGGTATTGCTGGTCGATATTGAGCGCAAGGTTCAGCAAGGATCCTACGGTGACGTGATGATTGTGTCGCCGGATGTCGGAGGAGTGGTTCGTGCTCGGGCGATCGCAAAGCAGCTCAATGACGCTGATCTTGCCATTATTGATAAGCGCCGACCGAAAGCCAACGAATCAGAAGTGATGCACATCATTGGCGATGTGGAAGGCAGGACCTGCATCTTGGTGGATGACATGGTCGACACCGCCGGAACACTTTGTGCAGCGGCCTCGGCATTGAAGTCGGAAGGGGCAGTCAAGGTCGTTGCCTACTGCACCCACGCGGTGTTGTCTGGCAAAGCCATTGAAAATATTGCTCAGTCTGAACTCGATGAACTGGTAGTCACCGATACAATTCCTTTGGGTGAAGCTGCTCAAAGCCTTGATAAGATTAGGCAACTCACGATCGCTGAAGAACTGGCAGAATCAATACGCAGAATCAGTAATGAAGAATCACTGAGTGCCCTGTTTGCTAAACGCATTCAACCGGCGCTTTTTTAACCCCCTAGTAAAATAGGGATAACGAGCCTATTCTGCGTGGTCGCAGCGCGGATAGGGATTTTAAGGAGAACAACATGGCAGCTGAATTCGAGCTACAAGCCGAAGTAAGAGCCGATTTAGGGAAAGGTGCGAGCCGCCGCCTACGTCTGCAAGCTGATCTGGTACCCGCCATTATCTATGGCGCCGGACAGGATCCGCAATCATTGTCAATCGCACACAAAGATTTGATTAAAGCCACCGAAAATGAGGCATTCTTCTCGCATATTTTGACGATTAATGTCGCGGGTGATAAGCAGAATGCCATCATCAAGGATTTACAGCGGCATCCATCGAAGAGTCGAATTTTGCATGCAGACTTTCAGAGAATTTTATTGGATCAGGCGATCACGGTTGAGGTTCCGTTCCACTTCTTGAACGAAGAGAGCTGCGTTGGCGTGAAAACCGGTGGTGGACAGATTTCCCACAACATGAGCCAGATTACGATCAGTTGCTTACCAGGCGATCTGCCAGAGTATATTGAGGTCGATCTCGCTGACGTAGACATCGGAGAGGCTCTACACATGAGTCAAGTAAATTTGCCAGAGGGCGTAACGATTCCTGCATTGGCGCAAGGCGCTGACTATGATCAGGTTGTTGTGTCGGTGAATATCAATAAGCGTGCTGAAGCTGAGAAAGCCGCTGAAGAAGCAGCAGAAGAAGGTGAGGATACGCCTGCTGCAGAGGAATAACCCAAAGAGTAGGACCCAAGCCTGATGTCGGTCCAACTGATTATTGGTTTAGGCAATCCAGGCGCACAATATACCCAGACTCGGCACAACGCAGGAGTATGGTTTATTGATGCGCTTGCACAGGCCCTCGGCTGTGAGCTTAAGCTAGAAAAAAAATTTTTTGGCTCCATCGCGACAACGCAACTCGACGGGCAGGCGTTGCGCCTGCTCGTGCCCAATACGTACATGAACGAGAGCGGTCGAGCTGTCGGTGCAATTGCGAATTTTTATCGGATCGATCCCTCGCAGATTTTGATTGCTCATGATGAGCTGGATTTGCCGCCAGGCGTCGTGCGGTTAAAAAACGGGGGCGGCTTAGCGGGACACAATGGTCTAAAGGATATCAGTCGATCCTTAGCTGGTGCGCGAGATTTTCATCGATTGAGAATAGGCGTGGGCCATCCTGGGGCTGCGAGCAAGGTAACAAACTACGTGCTAAAGCCCCCCAGCCAGGAGGACCGAGCATCAATCGATGAGGCGATTGCGCGCGCATTGGTCGTATTCCCGCAGATGATGCAACAAGCTTGGGAGCCGGCAATGTTGGCCCTGCACACACGCTTAGACCGACCTGAAGGCTAAGCAGAGCGTTAGGAGGTACGGATGGGTTTCAAATGTGGGATTGTGGGTTTACCGAATGTGGGTAAATCAACCTTGTTTAATGCCTTGACCAAAGCGGGTATTGCTGCTGAAAACTTTCCTTTCTGCACGATAGAGCCCAACTCAGGTGTTGTGCCGATGCCAGACCCCCGTTTGGATACCATCGCCAGTCTCGTTCAGCCGGAAAAAGTCATTCCTACTTCAATGGAGTTTGTGGATATTGCGGGATTGGTGGCGGGTGCCTCCAAGGGAGAAGGTTTGGGCAACCAATTCCTCGCGAACATTCGCGAAACCGATGCGATAGCGCATGTGGTCCGGTGTTTCGTGGATGAGAACGTCACTCATGTCTCGGACTCGATCGATCCCGCAAGAGATATCGAAATTATTAATACGGAATTGCAGCTTGCTGATTTGGATACGGTTGAAAAAGCGATAGCGAGAGTTCAGCGAGTTGCAAAGAGCGGCAACAAAGAAGCCATTGTCGAGATGCAATTGTTTGAAGCGTTGCTCGGGCATATTAACGAAGGTTACCCTGCTCGAAGTTTTGAGATTGCAAAAGAACAGCAAGAGCTGGTCAGGCAATTACACCTCTTGACCAGCAAGAAAGTCCTCTATATTGCTAACGTCGATGAAACCGGCTTTGAAAATAACCCTTTGCTGGATGCCGTTAGTGCGATTGCTGAGCGTGAGGCCGCAGAGATCGTCGTGATCTGTAATAAGTTGGAGGCAGAGATCGCAGAACTAGATGACGATGAACGCCTTGAGTTCTTAGCAGATCTTGGAATGGATGAGCCAGGATTAGACCGGGTGATTCGCGCGGGTTATAAATTACTCGGTTTACAAACTTATTTTACTGCAGGTCCCAAAGAGGTTCGGGCGTGGACCGTTCGGCAAGGAGCCACGGCCCCAAAAGCAGCAGCGGTAATACACACTGATTTTGAAAAAGGGTTTATACGAGCGGAAGTCACAGCGTATGGAGATTTTGTCGCCGGGGGTGGTGAGGCGGGCGCCAAGGAAGCCGGCAAATGGCGATTGGAAGGTAAAGAGTATGTCGTCCAAGACGGCGACGTGATGCATTTTAGGTTTAATGTCTGATGAATATACTGAGCACCTGGCGATCGATTGGCTTGCTTCGACAAGCGCTGCACATCGTTGCGCTTTCAGGAGGACTACTCCTTCCTTTTGGCGGTGCGCCGGATTACACCGCAACCTGGGACTTATTTTTTAATGGTGTATTGCCAGCTATGGTCCCGATTTTCCTGATTTTAATCGGCTTTGACGTCATGATGTGCCGAGTACTAAAGGATGGAAATACCGATGCTGAACAAGCAAGGTTGAATGCAATTCTGCGCTGCCATTACTGGGTGGCAATGCCCGTATTGATCGCATTTGTGATATTCATTGCGCCTGCGCTGATTCCTTAGAGAAGCACGTTGCTTGACAAAAAATCATCCAGCGCCGACAATCTTCGCCGCTTCAAATGTGGCTACGTAGCTCAGCTGGTTAGAGCACAGCATTCATAATGCTGGGGTCGGTGGTTCAAGTCCACCCGTAGCTACCAACTCCCGAGCTTGCGCGAAAAGCAATGGTGAAGAATGAAATGTCGAAAGCCGGTCTTCATTCCCACGATTGTAATGTCTCGATTGCGGGTCGTTTCTGATTTTTAGCTGCTGTATCGGTAAAGTTAAAGCCTGAAACCTCAAAACTGGTTATCGCGCATTGCTATGCACCTCCATCTGCCAGCAAAATGTTTTGAATCCCTCCAATCAAAAGTGTATCCGTAAAATTGGCAATTTGATCGGGCGCATCGCCAAAACCACGCTCAACCCATACCCTCAGCACCCCATGGACCACACTCGCGATCGCGGCGATCAAATAGGCCTGTTCAAAGGCTCCCAAAGTCGGAGTTTGATTAACCTGTCTAACCCGTCCAAGCATTTGAGTTAGTACCTTAGTGAGCGGCTTCATAAAAAGGCTGGCTGAGCACTGACGAACAAGCGGCCCAAGAACGCTCTGATGCGCCTGGCAATAATGCAACACCGACATCGAGAGTGAATTTCTTGCGATCGGCATCTTCAAGCGCTCGTCGTCAATCTCGAGTGCAATGTCCTGAAACAAATCATAAACCAAGCTCTCAACCAACTGCTCTAATGAGCCTACACGCACATAAAAAGTTTTCCGAGTGACGCCAGCTTGCCTGGCAATCTCTGACACTGTCAGCGAAGCAAGGTCTTTGCCCGAGTTCAGGGCCGTTAACAAAGCCTTACGAATTGCATGCTCAGTGCGAGCAACTCTTGGGTCGAGAGGGTGCCACGATTGATTAAACATTTGATCTTGCATAAGCGCCGAACGTTAGATGGATCTTCAAAGAAAGTAAACACTTGACTACTTATGAATTCGTCCTCTAAGTTAATGTCGGTACCTAAAAAGGGCATAGCGATGAGCATCAAGGAAAACATAGAGGTTGCCGACGTTCCATTGGATGAGATTGATGTTAGTCGGCCAGAGATCTTTCTCAATGATAGCTGGCAACCTTGGTTCGAGCGTCTTCGCAAGGAGGCACCCGTGCACTACCTCGCCGACAGCGTCAACGGTCCCTTCTGGTCGGTGAGTAGTCATGACATGATAAAGGCGGTTGATACCAACAACGAAATATTCTCATCCGAAGCAAAAGGCATCGCGATTGTCGATCCCTACGTGGCCGAAGAAGGTCAGATGCAAGGTAAGAATTTCATTGCAATGGACGGCGCAGAACATATCAAACAGCGTATGGCGGTTGCCCCCACCGTAGCTCCCAAGAACCTGTCGGGCTTTGAGCCAATGATCAGAGCGCGGGCCTGCGAGATCCTCGATCACCTTCCAGTGGGCGAGACCTTTAATTGGGTCGACCGGGTTTCGATCGAGCTGACCGCGGGAATGCTGGCCACGCTATTTGATTTTCCCTACGAAGACCGACTCAAGTTGGTGCGTTGGTCCGATTTGGCGACGAACGTACCAGAAGTCACCGGTGACGACAGTATCAATATGAAGGAACGTTACGACGAGTTAATGGGTGCCGCCGCCGCATTTTATCAATTGTGGATGGCAAAGCTGGGCCAGCCACCTTCCTTCGATCTTATTTCGATGCTGCAGCATAACGAGGCAACCGCCCGAATGAATGAAGATCCAGAGCTTTTCCTGGGGAATTTGCTGCTGCTGATTGTCGGAGGCAACGATACGACACGAAACAGCATCAGCGGGGGAGTTTTAGCTCTGAATAAGTACCCGGATCAATACCAGAAGCTCCGTGAGGATCCTGGACTCATACCTAACATGGTGGCTGAAATGGTGCGCTGGCAGACGCCGGTAATCCATATGCGCAGAACAGCGCTCACCGACTTCGAGCTTGGCGGTAAGCAGATTAGAGAGGGAGATAAGGTCATCATGTGGTACCTTTCTGGCAACCGTGATGAAGCTGTTTTCGAAGACCCCGAACAATTTGTGATCGATCGGCCCAACGCACGGGCTCATGTGGCTTTTGGTTTTGGCGTCCACCGTTGTATGGGTAACCGGCTGGCTGAACTTCAGCTGCGCATACTGTGGGAAGAGATCATGAAGCGTTTTGATCGAGTAGAAATTGTTGGTGATGTCCAACGATTACCCAATAATTTTATTCGGGGTATCAGAGAAGTACCGGTGCGACTCCATCCTCATTAATCCGGCTGTCCCAATTAGAAACAAGATAGGCGCGAGCGAATAAATTGTTCAAGCTTGCCTAAGTCGCTTTCACAGCAATTCGCCGTTGGTTGCAACGATTTGTGATGACCTGCGTTAAAAGTCAATCTTGGAAATCTTAGTATTACCTCAGGTGAGAGTAATCATCCCCTACGACCAAAAATTTAAAAATGTCTGAAGAAAAGCTCAACCGCGATGCCCCAAGACCAGATCGCATGGGCTTTGCGATTATCACGGCCCACCGCTAGCCCCTCCATCGCCTCCACCAAGGGAGGAGCCCACACCGCCTCGGTATGAGAAACGCTCCCACACCTGATCGCACCAACGACATTGCACACGCTCACGGTCACCTTTTTGGTCTACCTGCTTAGGCAACGAAAAACGAAATTTGCAGTGCGGGCATCGCTGTCTAGGTAGAAAAATAGACGCCAGATAGATCACCAGCAAAAGGATCATAAACCCCAGAACAAACCAACCCTTTCCTGCCTCTGCCATAATAGATTCGCAACTGACTTCCCTAGTTACAAAAACCGGATATCGCACATAAAACAACGATTGTTCGACTTTGGTGCCCAAAGCTTGCTAAAGCTCAGCGAGCAGTAGGCAGATTTTCACCACTGCGCGGTCAACATTTGCTATGGTAAACGCGAGTTCGTGAGGGATTCGCAAAGGAGGAAACCTTGTATGCCTAACTTTCTAAACTCGGGTGACGTATTCCCGTCAGTGTCGCTCAGCTTGGCAGATGGTGGCACCTTCTCGTTTCCAGCTGATCTTGAAACGCCCATGACCATCGCTTTGTTCTATCGAGGACATTGGTGACCGTATTGTCGCCGGCTCTTGGCTGGCTATGAAGAACGCCGTGCCGCGTTCTTAGCAGAAGGTGTCAGTATCATTGCGGGTACTGTGGATTCCCAGGAACAGACAGCTGAAGTAGCTCGAGATTTAGGCTTCCCGGTCGCTTATGGCATGACCCGCGCTGATGGAGATGCGTTGGGTTCATGGTGGGACGAGCGTCGTGATCATATTCAACCGAGCGAATTTGTGATCACCAAAAGTGGAAAGGTCATGATGTCGGCCTACAGTAACTCACCGATTGGACGTATGGATCCAGCAGAAGCGCTAACACTAATTCAGTTTTTGAATGCCCAGCGAGCAAAGGCCGAGAAAGGTTGATGGTATTGTTGCCGACTGTATTTGTGAGAGCTAGGCAGGGTGCAGGCTCTCGGTGTTTGCCTTGTTCGTACAGACAAGGCGGAGTGGGTCGAGTCGTTAACAGCCGGTGATTTGCGATCGGAGCTCAGGGAGACAACGAAACGCCCTATCAAGTTGGTTTGTTGAGGCCTTTTTTCGCGGGCCAAAGGTTCTTGATCGGTTTGATCTGCCAAAGTCTTCTTACGAATGAAGTCAAAGAGTCCCATGCCAGAAAGAGGCGATTCTAGGATATAGGCGCCTTCCCATATTAAATGGAAAAATTCAGTGCTACCTATATTTTGCTTGCGCAGATGAAATCACCAATTCGTTGATGCCCTCGCAACGCTGGCACACGGTCAAGCAACTCAAACGACTAAACATGGTAGGCGCCGCGCTCGAGTCTAATGTCTCCAATCAAAGACAACATGTTAGGACCAGCAAACTGTAAGACCCAAGAGGCTTTTACATAATGGCTTAATCTCTCTAGTATTCAGAGGCGTTTAGCGCAATAACCGAATGCCAGAGGATGCCGAGTTATGAAGAAGCTCTTGATGTACATCAGTCTCCTGTCTCTAATCGGGTGTGACCAGGGTATTTCAGGCGAACAAACGGCATCTGATGCGCCGGCTTCTGCCTCGACGGACAATCGTCCAAACATCGAACGACTTTTTTTGCAGCAGCTGTCGGCGAGCGGGGTCATCATCAAGT
>NZGC01000032.1 GCA_002689445.1 Gammaproteobacteria bacterium | reverse complement strand
TGACCGATAGCTCGATCCGAAAGCCGGTCGTTGCCCCGCATCTTGATCGAAATATCTGGTGTCAGGTCGATCGTCAGCGACAGTGCAATATTTTCATCATCCGTCGAGTCAATGTCTGGGCTGCCATCTAGCCCCTTTTGGTGACCGTCTCTATCCCGCTTGGTTGCGGTAATTCGACCAGCAACCCGATCCTCAATCAAAGTCCCATTCACCATGCCATAGATTTCTCGAGTATCGTAAGCACCCCATTGCACTCTAACCTCGCCTTCGCTCTCATAGGTCGCTGGATTGGTGACGTAGTTTAATGCGCCGCCTATCGAGTTTCGCCCATACAGCGTTCCCTGGGGACCACGCAGCACCTCGACCCGGGCTAGGTCATAAAGACCGTTTTCCGACGCGGCGATGCCAAAATCTGGAGAATAAATGCCGTTGTAGTAAGTCGCAACGCCGGGATCGCCCCCGAGCGCTCTAAAGTTGCGCCCCACCCCGCGGATACGGATATCGAAAGCATCTCGCGTCGTCGCGGGGATATAGTTCACCAATTCATCGGCGCCTTGTATACCAAAATCCTCGATTGCTTCCTCAGAAAAAGCAGTAATCGATATCGACGTATCCGACACCGTTGCCTCCACTTTTTCAGCAGTGACGATAACCTCTTCGATCTGTCGTCGCTCTTCGGCAACAACCTGAGCGCCTGCTAATCCAGCGAGCACCATGCTCACCACAATGCTTATTCGAGATCTACTGATCCGGTTCATCATACTGTATCCCCATTCTTATTTTTATAGGACTATCTTCCACTTCTTCCACTATAGGATAAATACATCTTCGGTCAACCAAATTTTTCGGCCTTGTCGCTTCTCATGAAATGATCACCCGATCGTTCAAATAGGTCAGCGCAGAGACTGGTTGCAGCGTTGACAAGTCAAGCCAAATACACTGCCCTGAGGCCAGCCTTGATGTTTCCTTAGCCTCGATCAAAGATGGCTTTACCGCCTCCTTCTACGGGCAACTTAACGGCGATAGCGTTTGCGTACCTGAATCGTCCGCTTGGAGAACTCACAAGGATTCCTGAGTGTTCAATTTCGCTTAGCATCGGTAGCAACTGCTGACCCTTCAACCTCCTTGGTATCGAGTAGCCACCAATAATCAGCCACAAAAGACAGCGGGGTGGGTGTCACCTGTCATCACCATAACGCTAAAGACCAATGAGTAGGCTACCAATTGCTTGGCAGAAACTCTCCAAACTGGGTATCAAGCGGCACGTTGGCTAGAAGATTCAACCCCGAGTCCAAACTGACTAATCGCACGGGACCTTTAACCGATAGCAGCCTAAGAAATCCTCAAAGACACCTCATCAATCCAAGGCTACTTTGGCAGGCCAGAGACTCACGTCGACTCAAGGTCGAGTCTCTACTCCTTGGCAAGCAAAGCCAGGGCAGCTGCACGATTGGGCGTAATGCCGGGTGTATCCTCACAAAACTCAACCATGATGCCGTTAGGGTCGAGATAATAAAGGCTGTGGCACCAGTCATGGTCAACCTCCATGAGCGGCTCAATCTGTGCTTCGATCATCACCTGTTTGACGGCCTGTTTACGAGATGCATCGGCCTTAAAGGCGACGTGATTCACCCAAACAGGCAACCCCAAACCTGTGGAGATTTCGGTTGGGTACTCGGCTGGCACCCCCATCCCTTTAAGATAGAAAAAAGCCATCGAACTGCCATCTCCCAAATCGAAGAACAAATGCTTCATCTCACCGCGTTCATCGGTTGCAGACTCGGTATGGATTAGCGGAAAGCCCAGCAAGTCCTCGTAGAAATGTCGAGTCTGCTCAGGATCACGGCAGGCAAAAGCCACATGATGAAAACCCTTGGTCATTCAAACCTCCTTAACAGTCTTAGCAAAGTGGGTTCCGACGCGGCCTTTTGGAGTCCTGTCTTGAACGCGCCACTTCCCTCTGAATCCTCGCAGGATACTCCACGCGCCTGAGCTTGAGTTTTACCTTTACGCCCTGCCTTACTGACGTCAACTTAACACGGGACTCTGAGTCTGTTAAATCCCATATGACCTGATGGATTCGAGGTGGCCGATCAGAGCAAACATCTAGCGTTTAGCCAAGTGTTTGGGATTAGCCGGATTCATACTCGCGTGATCAGTCCAGTTTCTTAACCGAAGCTATGCATCATTGCGCCCTTTGTTCATTGAAGCCTAGTTGCGCCTTCCAAACCGTCAGTTAGGATATACCAAACTCTCTGATAACCGACCATGTTGCGCTTAATCCAATCCAACGACCTCAACACTCTGGCAAACCGGTACGCTGAAACTGCCTTTGCCGAGGTTCGAGACGTCCTGCAAGCAGACGTGGTCATCATACAATCGGTCGGAACCGGGCAATGGCTCAAACTTAAGACCGCCGAGATTTTGGGTATTTCCGCCAACATGAATTGCCAGCTCCCGGCCCAATTCATATGGCAGCTTTATCAATCTGAGCTCCAACTCGCACATCAAACACCGATCGAAGCCAACACGTTGCTATTTCGACTGATGGAGCTGCTTCCAAGATTCGACCATCCCGTGATTCAGCACTATCTCGCTTTGGGACAACAACAGGATTTGCGGTGTTACCAACTTGCCAGCCGAATTAGCCAGGTGTTCGAACGATACTTACTGTATCGCCCAGACTGGATCACCGCCTTCGAGACAGGCAAGAATCCTTTGGCACAAATCCGACATGGCGACTGGCAGCAACGTTTGTGGCAGCGCCTTATTGAAGCCGACCCGTTGTTGAGGACTCGCCACCGCGCCTATTTACACCAACGACTCCTCAATCACCTCGATGCACAGGGTTTGAGCAAACACAGCCCCAACCGAATCAGTCTCTTTGGATTGCCAAGCCTAGCACCGATGCACTTGGAGACTTTCCGCAGTCTCAGCGAACACTGCCAAGTCGATTTGTATTTTATGAACCCTAGCGAGGCCTATTGGGGGGACCTTGTGACAGAACGCTACGCTTTATCTCAACGTCTGACATCGCCTGACTTGGGTAATCCTGAACTTGACGACCTATATTTTTTAGGTAATCCGCTGCTTGCCTCGTTCGGACGCCAGGGACAAGAGTTTCACGAACTGCTTACCGCTTCCCACAATCTTGTATCGGAAGAAGTTTTCCTTCCGCGGCACCGGGGCAATCGCCTCAGTGTCTTGCAGGACGATATCATCTGCGCCTATGCCGCGGACGAATCCCCTTCCGCTGACCTTCCAGAACTGACTCAAGACTCGAGCCTAGAATTCCACAGCTGCCATTCAAGGCTCCGAGAAATGGAGGTGCTGCTTGACCGAATCTATTGGGCAATGCGTCATCGGCAACTCGACCCCTCAGATGTTTTGGTGATGGCACCGGATATCCAAACTTATGTGCCCGTCATCCAAGCGGTATTTACGCACGAGCTACCCTTTGGCATCGCTGACCAAAATCAACAGCAAAACTCGGAAATTCTCAGGAGTTTCATCGCACTCTTGTCTCTCACGACCAGCCGGCTTACCGCCTCTGAACTCTCTCAGTATCTTGATATTGGCGCTATTGCAAGACGGTTTTCCCTCGATCAAGAAGCCAGCGATAGAATCAAGCAATGGATACAAGCGTTGGGTATTCGCTGGGAACAAGATGGAGAGGCCAAGCACGCTCGATGGAATCTGCCGGCAGAGCATTCCTCCACCTGGCAATTTGGCATCGACAAGTTACTGATGGGCCTCATGACCGATGCGGATACTGTCTTTAAGGACATACTGCCTTATCCGATCGGGCTGGAGGATTTGGATACGCTTGAATCGTTTTTGGCCTTAAGTACTGCAATTGTTGAAACCCGAGACACCTTAGATACAGCCAAAACACCTGGAGCTTGGTCTGAGGCGCTCAACATCGTTGTCAAACGATTCTTCGAGGCATTTGGACAAGAGCATTTGGCCCTCGATCAGTTATTCAGCCTGATTGAAACATTCGCCAGCCAATCAGAAGAGGCCGGATTAACACGGGCCGTTGATATTGATTTTGTTCTAAGCTGGTTCTCTGACCAGCTCAATCGTCCCAACCCCGCAATGCGTTTTATCAGCGGCGGCATCACCTTTAGCACCCTAACGCCGATGCGCAGCATTCCCTTTAAGATGATTTGCCTCATCGGGATGAATGATGGCGAATTTCCTCGGCAAGAACCCAAACACCCCTTCAACCTCATGACCGAGCTGCCGCAACGTCTCGGTGACCGGTCTCAGCGAGACGACGATCGTTACTTGTTTCTAGAGGCTCTGTTATCTGCTAGGGAGCAGCTGTTTATCTCCTATTGCGGAAGAGGAATACGAGACAACGAAGTTAAGCCTCCGAGCGTCTTAGTGAGTGAGGTGCTTGATTACTGCCAAGCTACGACGGGTGAATTGCCCATTTTCGATCATCCTTTGCAACCATTTTCAAAGCGTTATTTTACCGAAACACGATTCCACAGCTTCCAAACTCAGTGGCGACCACCCACATCCCATCACAAACTCTGGCAATCTCCCTTAGGTCAAGTTCAAGCGGCCTTACCCCCGCCAGAGTCTTGCGCAACCCTTGAGCTCTCCCGCTTTTATGGTCATACCGCACGTTATTTCTACGAGGGTCGTTTGGGCATCACTTTTGATCAAGTCGCCAATCCATTGGAGGACGCTGAACCTTTCGCCCTTGATCCGCTAACTCGGTATCAAGTGGTTGACGATGCCATCAAAGCCGTCGCTTCAGGCATGGAGCAAAATGACTGGCTGAAACGAATCAACAGCATGGGATTGGCTCCGAAGAGCATCAATTGGCAACGACAAATTTCAACGATCTACGATGACGCTCAAACCTTGTTCACCGCGATCGCACCTTACTATCAGCACGATCGCAGCCGGCGGTCTAGACAGATCAAGCTGGATCACTTTGCACTGCAGACCTCGTTTTCCCAGCTCAGCGACCACCACAACCTAATATTTCGTGCGGGCAATCTAACGCCCAAACACCTTGTCAAACCTTGGTTGGATCATTTGTTGCTTGCGGCCCGAGGTGAGTCCATCGAAACTCTAGGCTTTGGCCTCCATCAATCGCAGCAAGTCACAGGCAAATTCTCCCCATTGCCTCAGCAAGAGGCGAAAGCACTGCTTCAGCGCTATATCGATGGCTATCTCAGCGGCACCTCGACTCTGCTTGTCTTACCCTTCGACACCGCTGTGGAGCTGCTGACTTTACAAGAAAAAATGAGCGATATTCGCGACTTGAGCCATGCGCTTGATCAAAAGTGGTCAAAACCCGAGCGGTGGAGGGAGGCAATGGATCCTTATTGGCAGCGTCTGATCCCAGCACCCTCACAGATCATCGAGACCTTGCATAAAGAGGCACAACATCTCGTTCAGCCCATACTCGACCACTGGGAAGCGCGATGAGTTTCGACCACAACATTGCGTTAACTGGGCAACATCTGATTGAAGCGAGTGCTGGCACCGGTAAGACGCACCTGCTTACAACCCTCTATTTGAGACTTGTCTTGGGCCGAGGGACCTATGAGGCTCGACGTTTTCGACCCCAGGAGATACTGGTTGTCACCTTTACGATTGCGGCAACTCAAGCATTGAAAGATCGGATCAGAAAGCGTTTACAGCGTGCTTACACGGATTTTTGCGTAGGCAGTAGCGATGATTCGGAGATTAATGGTCTGATTTCCGACAGCGAGGATTTGGCGATTGATGCCAAATACTTACGGCGCGCCCTACTGTGGTTTGATGAAGCCAGTATCTATACGATCCACGGCTTTTGCACCCGAGTAATCCAAGACCGTAGTTTCGATGCTGGCCTGCTACTTGATCAATCCGTCGATACCCAGGAAAACGCCATGCTGCTCGAAGCCGCTGAGGACGTGTTTCGCCGATTACATCAATCTCGACCACCTCTCGAGACTGAAATGGCTCTAAAGCAGTGGCCAACACCTAAGGCGCTGCTTCAGGCTTTCTCTCCCTTGCTGTCGATGCTCGACCTACATTTTCATCCAACCGGGACAATCGCGGCCTTTGATCCCGCTCTCATTGACGACATGCTGACCGCAAAAAGACGTTGGATTGAGGAAGAGATCGATCAATTACTCAAGGCAAGTGCGCTTAAAAGGAATGTCAAAGCCTGGCACCGAATCGAAGCGATGACTCAGTTTTGTCAGGGTTCTACCTTTGAACCGGACAATATCTTATGGCAGCTTTGGACATCCTCAGCGTTGCCGCAAGCAATCAAAAAGGATGCCTCGCCACCCGAACACCCACTTTTCGATTTGTTGCAGACGATCAGTGATCGATTAGGCATCTTTGAGGAGGTCAACAGCCTGCTGTGGCAAGACACCCTTCGACAACTTCGCCTACATCTTGAGGCCAACCAAGCCCTGGGCAAGCTTACGATGGACAATCTGTTACAGGTCGTTCATCACGCCGTGCGCGATCAGGCGGTGGCGGCCCAGTCTCTCGGCAAACACTTTCCCGTCATGATGATCGATGAGTTTCAAGATACTGATCGAACCCAGTACGCCATTTTCCGGTCTGTGCATACGGCGGCCCAATCTTCTGGGCATTTGTTGGTGTTGATTGGTGATCCTAAGCAAGCCATTTACCGCTTTCGAGGTGCCGACATCCACGCCTATCTCAATGCCAGAGGTGAAAGCCAGCATCATCACTCGCTCACCAAGAATTGGCGCTCGTCTTCCGAATTGATTGACGCAACCAATCGACTCTTTGACCAAAACCACCTCTTCACCCAGAACGATAGTATTCGCTTTTTGCCCTCTGAATCGCAAAGTGAACCGAACCCTGAAGGCCTTAGTCTGGCGAGTGAGGTACTACCGCCAATAAGCTTTTTAGTCCCAGATCCTGAATTCACCGTGCTGAACAAAGATCAAGATCAACATCGACTCGCCACCTTGCTTGCCCTGCAGGTACAGCACTGGCTCAAGCAGGACAATGGCCTTCAAATCAATCACAAGCCGGTGCAAGCCGCTCAAATTGCGGTCTTAACTCGAGACCGAAACGAGGCCGCGTTGATCAAAACGGTTTTTCAAGCTCATGGGATAGACAGCGTCTTGTTATCGCAAGATCGGGTGCTCGATCAGCCAATCAGCCAGGAACTTGCGACCATCCTACAGGGAGTACTGACCCCCAACGATGCCCCGGCTGTGTTGTCGGCACTGGCCACGCCCTTGATGCGGCTTAAACTTGAAGAATTGCAAGCCCTTCAGGATTCGGAGGAGGTTCTTGAGGCCGCACAGACTATCTTCGGAGATCTCGATGGTGTCTGGCGTCGTCAAGGCGTCGCCGCAGCCATTGTCCGCCTGATGACGACCTATGACCTGAGCCAGCGATGGCTTAGCGATATAGAGGGTGCCAGAGTACTGACCGATCTCAGACATCTAGCCGAACTGCTCCAGCAACAATCACTGCTGATGCCTGATCGAGGCCAATTAATCCGTTGGCTGATCCAAGATTACGCTACCGCTGATCGGAGCAATCTTGATGACGCGCAACAATTACGTCTAGAAACGGATGATAACTTAATCACTCTAATGACCTTTCACGGCGCTAAGGGTCTGGAGTTCGACGTTGTATGCCTACCCTTTGCGCACTTTGGTCACAACAAACGGGCCTCCGGCTCGACCGCTTCACTGGCCATCCAAGCAAATGAACAGGGCGAATACGAATCCTTCGTTAATCTCAATCAGGACCCGACCCTTAACGCACTGACTGAGCAATCCGACCGAGAGGAAAACATGCGACTGCTGTATGTCGCGATGACGCGGGCAAAATATCATACCGTCCTGGGCCTCGGTACCACCAAAGGGTTCCATCAATCAGTGACAGCACGGCTATTGGGTTACCACGTCACCTCGCCAACCGAGCGATTGTCAACGTTAGCCGCCGATCTTTATCGAATCACCCATACTATCAACCCAACCGAGAACCAATCTTCATCCAGCGCCCAAGGGGGGGCAACCATTCTTCTTCCGATGATCGAAAAACCGACAACACAGACCGATTGGCGGATCCACAGTTACAGCCGGTTGCAGCAGAACTTGTCTACTACCGCCCCTCAAGGTGAGGCAGCAGATTATGCTCAGCCGTCGAGCATTCCTGGGTTCGATGATGACGACCCAGAGCCCGGTAACGATCATGCCCCGCAACAAGCCGCAAACCTCGAGCGCTTTGTTTTCCATGCCTTTCCAAGAGGACCCATCGTCGGCTTGCAGATGCATACACTATTCGAACAACTGAATTTTCAACAACCCCTGGCAGAACAACCGATTGTGGGCCTGATCAGTGACCGATTAGAACTGATCCAACCTGCTCGAGGCCTTTTCTACGATTGGGTCAATGCAATTTTACAACGTCCGCTGACCGATACCGGGCTCTGCCTCAACGGACTGGATCAAGCGGCTAGAGCTGATGAAATCGAATTTCACTTTCCGCTGGGAGGACAGAGCCAAGTACTGAAAACCGCACAAGCCCACGGCTATCTCCCTAAGACCCAGGCGTCAATCGTCCATTTAGAGGGCATGATGACCGGTAGCATTGATTTACTCTGCCGGTGGCAAGGTAAATATTATGTCATCGACTACAAAACCAACCATCTCGGCGACCAATTGGAGGATTATTCCCCTGCAGGACTTAAGCAAGCAATCGCGCATCATCACTACGATCTGCAATATCTGATCTACACCGTCGCCCTGAAGAAAATGCTCGCCATCGCCTCACCCTCTGAGTCCTTCGAGGACTTGTTTGGCGGCGTAATCTACTTATTCTTGCGCGGTATGATCGGCAACCATAACCAAGGCGTCTTTTTTGATCGGGTTGATGTCAAAGCGATAGAAGCCATCGAGTTGGCGTTAAACCCATGAACGAAGGTTATGCGCAATTCAGTGCCATCAAACAACAATTATCGGCGTTGGTAAATCGACTTTCACCGTCACCAGGCAATGCATTAAACGAGGTTATTGCAAGCCTTATCGATGCCTGGCAAGCCAACCATAGTCACATTGTTCTCGACGACGCACAGCTTGCTATGATTACCAGCCCCTCGCTAGCGACTTTAGTAGGCGGAGCAAAGGCCGACACCCCCTTAGTGCTACAAAACAATCGGATGTACTTCCGCCGCTTGTTGAACCTTGAAACAAGAGTTGCCTTGGCACTGCAGCAACGCAATCAACCCTTGCCAAGGACTAACCCAGCGGCCAATTCCGCTCTGACTGCCAAAAGCATGACTCCTGCGTCATTATCGGCCTCGCAGGCCAAGGCGGTTAGCCTTTCCCTGACCCGACAACTGGCTATTATCACCGGTGGTCCTGGAACAGGTAAAACCCGGATAATTAAGCAGATCGTAGACCAAGCAATCGCAGTAGAGCCATCGATTCGGATCGCTATTACAGCCCCCACCGGGAAGGCAACAGCCCGTCTCGAAACTCAGTTTACCGACAAAAGGGCTGGTCTCGAGCTAAAGACCATCCATCGATTGCTGGGCTTTGGTCATCGTGGCACCCCTCGCTACCATCGGGATCATCCATTGGATATCGATCTGGTTGTCGTCGACGAAACCAGTATGGTTGATCTTGCGCTAGCGGATGCCTTATTGGCAGCGCTTCCAGCACACTGTCGACTCATCTTGGTTGGTGATCCTGCCCAATTACCCTCAGTTAACCTCGGACGTTTACTGGCGGATCTCAGCATCCTACCATCGGAAACAGAGGGTGACCCCCTTCCCGAGACCTTCCTTAAAGGTTCGCGAGTGACCTTAACGGAGAACTTTCGGTTTGGGGAAGGCACCGGTATCGACGTCTTCGCTAGTGACTTACCGACTTCGATGCCCTTCGAGACTAGCGATGGCGCAGCAATCCGAACGATTCAACCGGAGACCCTCTCTGAAGCAGACTTTGAGGATCTGTTTAGGCCCTATCTTTCAGCACTTTCAGCGAAGGCGACGCCCAAAGCTTTGTTGCACGCTTTCAACCAATCGCGAATTCTCGCACCCCAGTACCTCGGCGCTCTAGGTGTTCACGACGTCAATCACCGCGTCGAAGCCCTGCTGACACGATCCGGGTTGATCACCCGCACTAGACCTGACTTTTACCATGGGCGTCCCGTGCTGATTGTCGACAATCATTATCACCTCGGCTTATTTAATGGAGACGTAGGAATTTGCTTAGACCCAGCCCAAATCGAACCATCTGAAACGCTACCCCTCACTCAGACAGGCGGGCTGCGGGTCTATTTCAGTCAGCCCGAGGGCGACAGCACACGATCACTGCCCATTACCGCATTACCCCGACACGAGACTTGCTTTGCGATGACCGTGCATAAGTCTCAGGGCTCTGAGTTTGATCACGTATTTTTTATCTTGCCCGAAACCCTTGAGGGTACAAGTAACACCTTGCAATCTCGAGAACTGGTGTATACCGCGGTGACACGTGCACGACAGCAATTAACCATCGTCACGACGCCGAGTATTTGGCACAATGCTGTGCAGCGCGTTTATCAGCGGCGCAGCAGCCTGCCAGAGCAACTAAAGATCATCGAGTTAACGTCATGAAATGGCACCAACCTATCCTAAGACATGGCCTTAGCATCGCTTCGAGCCTGTGGTTTTTCAGCAATTTAGGCTTTTGGCTGGTCTTACTGATTGCAATCACCCCTTTTAAGGCAGTACCGTTTTCAGGCTTTCAGCGTCACGTCATCACACCCTTGGCGCACACCCTCTATCGGCTAGCGGTCAGAATTAACTCCTTTTGGATGCGCCAAGTGGTGGGAATCGAATTGATGGTTGAGGGCAAGGTACCTTCGCACCACAACCCAATTGTCATCAGTAATCATCAGAGTTGGTTCGACATTCCGCTGGTTCAAGATGTCATCAGCGCTCGTGGACCGATACTGCAATTCCTCATCAAGAGAGAGTTAGTTTGGGTCCCGATTATCGGTTGGATATGCTTGGTACTCAACTTTCCAAGGTTAAAACGATCAGGCTCGGCGGATGCACGGGCCTATGATCTTGCCGCGATTAACCACGCTGCCAACGAGCTGGAAAGGCGACCCGGTGCACTTTTTATTTTTGCTGAAGGGACCCGATTTACCCCAGCGAAATCCGCAACCCAGGCCTCGCCCTACCTAGGACTATTACGACCGAAAATCAGTGGCTTTTCTGCCATTGTGAAACAAGCGCCCCCAGACACACCCATCATCGACCTTACCCTGTCTTACGCCGCCGGCTCAGCCAACTTTTGGCGATGTCTACACGGGGGCACACCTTCGGTCCGCATTAAAGTCGACGTCTTTCAAGCCTCTGAGGTAACGGATGTTGCAAACTGGCTGGATCGACGTTGGCGCGCAAAATCTGATTGGTTACAGGCACAAATTGCACAGAGCTGAGGCCTCGTTGATGAGCCGACTACAACAAGCAGCGGAGCGTTTGAAAAGAGGCCTAGCCTGTACTAGATGCTATGACCCTTCACGCTTCACCCTTCGGCTGATGGCCGATGCTCTTCGCTAGCAAGCCACTGACTCACCGAAAATACTGTAATTTACCTACAACCCCCCAAATGCATCCAGGCTTGGCTGATGCACATGCTGATCTAAAGACGTCACGCCGATTGCAACGGGTGCTGCTTCCTCGCTAACCGCGCTGGATTGATCATTCGATGCCAACAGACTGGAGAGCACATAGACATCCAAGCCGAGGGTCGTATCCTGAAACAGCGCATAGGTCGTGCCATCTCCATACAAATCGATCCCCGTTTGCGTCGGCGTTTGCAAGCGGACATCCTGCCCTTCTAAGATCAGACTATCCTCAGAGTCTCCATTGATTACGATGACCTTGTGCTCGTTCGATTGCACATAAGCCTCTAGACTGTTATCCCCAATCAGATCGAATAGATCCTCGAAGGTTACCGTCAGCTCATCTGCCGTACCATTTCCCGACATATCTAACTGTTCAATATTCGAGAGGTTGTCTAATCCGGTAAAGTCAACGCTTCCTGAGAGGCTTAGGGTATCTACGCCATTACCACCGTCGACCGTTACGTCCGCTGCATCAAAGATCAGTCGATCATTGCCCGCCCCGCCCAGCTGGATATCCGATCCTGCTCCGCCATCGAGGATATCATCGCCCGCTCTTCCCGATATTGTTTCGCCGCTATTACCCGTGCCGGTTAAGGTGTTATCTCCGGCATTACCATAACGGCTCACCCCACCATTTTCGTGGCTGACGATCACTGCCAGATCTTGATCAAAATAAAGGGAAACTTCGCCATCGGTTAACCCGGTGAATAATTCAGGTTGATAGCTCGTCGTTGTCAGACTATCCGAGGCCGTCACCTCGCTCATTAATAAGTAGCGATCCTCGGCGAATTCAAAACTGCCAGTCAACTCAATGACATCACCGGCATTTCCCTCAACAACCAGCCCCAAAAGACCATCCAAGAGTTGGCTGGCTTCATCGACGATTCCGCGTAACCCTTGTTCATCGAGCCTCAGGGTTTGATTGAGCGAATCGTCCATATTCAATACTTCTATTCGATCCATCGAATGACCCAACCAACCGGCACTCGCCCTTAAATCGAACGTTAAGTTACTTGGGTCGTCAGGCAAGATAACCTGATCGATACCCTCACCACCGTCAATTCGACGCAGGGTGAGCGCATCGAGGACAAAGACGTCATCGCCTTTCTCACCATAGGCGGTGTCACCAAAGCCAATGTTAGTCACCAAATCGTCACCGTCAGCCGCCAAATAATGGGTGATCCCGGTATTTTGCGAGAAATCAAACACTTCGCCGCTGGCGCTGCCTTCCTGCAACTGATTCGTATCTGCCAACGGCGTGAGAGTGAGCAGCGTTTGGGTCTGATCAACATCGGCGACTGTTCGAGTGCCCACGGCACCCAAAATAAGCCCATCAATGGCGCCAAACGATCCTACGATATTGGCTGCAGAGGCAATAGTGGCGACGCTCCCGGCCGCGGAAAACAAGCCCGTTAATGCCAACCGGCCGCCGTTGAGCCGCAGAATTCCACCAACGGTGCTATCGGATGGGGTCGTCACCCTCAGGCTATCTGATGTGGCAGAAGACGCTCCAAAGGTAGCCTCGATTGCGACGGTAGCGCTGGAATTGATCACCAATTCAGCACTGGTCTGCACTTCAAAATCGCCAATGCCGGTCGTGATAATGACGTCATCCCCTAAGCCCTCAAGCTGATCGCCAATTGCAAGATATCCGCTAATCTCAAGCAGCGCACCGGTCGCCGTTGCATCAACTAAAACCGCGTTATCTAAAAACCCATTGCCACCCAGGTAACCGCTTGAAGAGATTTGCAGGGTATCGGAGGCACCTAACGTGAGAGTCGGCGCAGCGCCCTCAAAGTTAATTATGCCACTTGATTGGTGCGTGACATTCGCTTGGGTTGCATCCAACACCAGCCCACCACCGACCGAGAGTTGTCCCTCGTTATCAAGCCTGCCATCTAATGTCACCACGCCTGCCACCGATATACTGCCTAGGACCACCTCACCCTCATTGATAAATCTGCCCGCGGCTGCGGCCGATCCGACAGTGATACTGTGGTTTTCGGCGCTAGAATCGCCAACCATTACCTTGCCTTCATTGGTAAAATCGTTGGCGAAGGTCACCGTGGTCGCTCGTTCCTCAAAACCTGCGTTCAATCCAATCACCAGCTCAGTGCCGGCTTCCTGCAACACCAGACCGTTCAAGGCAACGTCGTCTGTCAGATAAATGCGGCCAAAACTGTTGAGATTGTAGGGGTCATTTAAATTGTAGAGATCGCCATTGATGACACTGGTGCCAGAGATCGTGAGGTTGGGAGATTGGCCAGTTGTCGAATTGGGATCAGGCGCGTTGGCAAGAATCACGCCTGTATCAACGGTGAGGTTGTTGAGCAGAAGGGTTCCAGAATTCACCCAGCCCGCCGTGTCCACAGTGCCTGCTGAAAGCTTAATACTTCCGGCGTTACTGGCATCGAGGATCAGTGTCGATTGATCGTCCGCATCAACGAAATCAATAAATCCCGTGAGTTCGATATTGGTGTGACCTGTAAGGCTTAAGGTCCCTGACCCTAGGGTGTTGGTGACAAACGTCGCGTTGTCTTCACCATTAATCGTTAAAACCCCTCCATACCTAGCGCCAAAACTATCGTCTGCGACGGTTACGGTAATATTTCCGGTGTTACCTTCATCTCTGGTAAGAGTGGTGCTATACGTAACGGACCCATTAGGATTGATCGTGCCGTTACCGAGGCTTCCTGCACTGCCACCGGCAATAGAAAGAAAAGGCTGACTGCTAGTCACTTCACTGACCGTTACCGTCAAAGTATAGGTGCTGCCTGACCCTGTTGCTGACAAAGCGACCGTTCGCGCCGAGACGCTAAAATCAGTATCTTCCAATTGAATCAAGGCGGGCGCCACCGCTGATACGCCTCCTACCAAGGTTAATCCATAACCATTGGCGCCGGTGCCCGGATCTACAAAAAGCGAAAGTTCGCCCTGCCGCGCGTCTAGAGTATTGTTGTTTAGCGCGATCTGCGTGTTGCCAAAAATCGAAGCTACTAATTTACCATCGGAAGCAATCGTCACGTCGGCATTCGTTGGCACAATGAGGCTGGTTGTCGTGGTTGTGCTCGAGCCAAAGTCAACGTAACGCAGGTCCATCTCGCCTGAATTGGTCACGTCAACGTCTAGCGTCAAATCACTATCGGTCCAGTTGATCTCGATAGACCCTTGGTTGTCTATTTGACCGGTGCCCGTTAACAGGCCTATAGAGGCACTACTCGACTCACTTTCGGAAACGAAGGAAGAGTAGGAACCAAGCCACGAGAAAGATCCACCTCGCACGATCTCGAAGGGCAAATCGATGACTGCGCCATCCTGGATATAGACCCGACCCGATTCACTGACCAAAATTCTGCCCGCACTGCCTTCGATCGCGCTCAACGACGCCGAGCCATAAAGGTCAAGATCACCATGGATCGTCAGCTGGTTACCCAACACCAACTGATGGGATGTCGTGGTCCCGCTCGAACTACTGGAGTATTGCCCTATCTGCAAGCGACTGCCTGCCGCTACGCTTGATCGGTCCTGCAGCGTTAAGCTGGTGGTATTCGAGGTGCTAGACTCCGAAAAGCCGCCCACCGTCAGCGTGCCGACAGTGGTGGTAGAACTGCCGGCCGCTGACTCTATTGATACTGAGTTGATGACAACCGCTTCACCCGATCCAATGGTTACGTTATGCACAATGCGAACATCGTCCAAGCTACCCGCCTCGGGCGTTGTGAAGGCAGCCCCTTCCAACCAAGACGTTGGGTCATCAGAACTGGTAAAACTAAAGGTAGTTGCGTCGATAACCGTTACCGTACCGTTAAACGTCTCCGTACTGGGCGAGGCAGCAGTTAGGTTTACCAATTGCCCTGTACTCAAGCCATGCGCGGATTCAGCCACAACCGTTGCCGTAACTGTATTCGGATTCCAGCTAGCCGATTCGACCAATAACGTATTATTGGCGGCTGCTGAGACCGCGATAGTCAAATCCTCCGGTCCGAGCCCTGGATCAGAGGCAACGTTATAAGTCACGGTACGTTCATCAACAATGGTCAACAAGCCAGTGTACTCAAAGCCGCTCGAGCCACTGCCTGTCACACTCACTTCATCGTTTAGGTTCAAGCCATGTGGCGCTACGGTCACTAGGGTTACCACACCATCGCTCCAGCTGAAGCTGCTGACTTCGGCAATCTGCTTTAGACCTGTGAGACTAGCCGAGAATGACGCCCCAAAGTCAGTCGAACTTTCAAACTCCATGTCATCCGATATCACAACTTCGATGGTCTGCACCGCCGTATCGGATTCATCTACCCTCGCTTGGAGCGATACCTCATAGCCCGCCGCCAGATCGGTGACCACGCTGGTAAATTGGCTGCCTGCTGCAGCCGGCAAAGAGGTTAACCCCAGGGTCACCGCATCGGCTGAGTTGTTTGCCAACACGGATGACAAGTTGGAATCATTAAACTCAAGCACCAAGCTGCCTAGATTCGATAATGCGCTGCCTTCTCCTGTAAGCACTCCTTGGCTAACCGACAAGCCGTAGGTTTGGATCGATCCAGAGATTAAGTCCACTTCAAGCTGTAATTGGCTGCTTGCAGCCAGCACAAGGTTACCATGCAGAGAGACAAACGCACCGCTGGTGGCATCATTGATATTATCGCTGAAATTTGAGTCGCCGTTGGGTGAATCGACAACCAATAGACCACGATTGGTCAAGCCACCGTCGAGTGACACATAGCCGTCCCGAAAAAGCAGCGCCCCACTGGATTCGTTAACCAGGCTTCCCCCTAAGAACACACTTTCATAGGAAAAGCCGTTATCTCCAGCGGCCACCAGGCTTGAACCCCCGACGGTGATTAGGCCATTGTTGACGAGACCGGCCGTCGCTGTGAGACCAAAATCAAACTCGTCGTAAACCACTGACCCGCTGGGTGTTCCGGGATCAGCGGCAAGCTCCATTGTAAAGCTGTCCGAATCAATCACCGTGACAGCACCATAGAGCGAGGAAAAGTCGGGTTTCACACCCGACAAGGTAATCGTATCGCCACTGTTCAAACCATGCGGACCATTTGTGTCAATCGTCAGTAAGCCTGCATCCCAAGTGATCGCAATAATTGAAGGCGAGGACACGAATGCGTTCACAGCAGGCTTAGGATCTACAGCAATGCTGATCACACCACTGTTGGTCATCGGTGCTGACAGCTGAAGATTGGTGGCTTCACCGGTAAATGGGTCTGCCACCAGGAGTAAGCTACCGGTGCTTGTAAGGTTAGTCGAACCACCGAGCGTACCGTTACCCCCACTGAATGAGATTAAACCGTCTACTTGCAAATCAATATTGATACTGTCGTTATCGAGCAGCAGGGCATCTTGAGCGGCAATCGTTAGGCTGTCCGGCGAGCCGCCGCTGATGCCACCGATCACGACCGTCGCTCCGCGAAATTCGAATCCGCCTTGAAACTGAGCGGTCGATACGGCTCCGTCTATTGAGACCAACGTGTCTGCGCCATTCCCTGACAGCGTCGTTCCAAGGGCCACATTGCCATAGCCGGTGAGAGAAGAAGACTCGCCCAAAATGATCTCGCCGCCGCCAATGAGCAGTTCCGCCATCGGACTAATCATGACGGTACCAGTTCGAAAATCGAGGACCTGGGATGGATTATTAAAGATCAGGTCGGTCTCAAGTCGTATTTGTCCCGAAAGCACCATCGAACCTACATTCACTTCATTGATATCGAGCCGATTTAGGTCGCCGCCTTTATGCTCGGAAACCAACTGCCCCTGCTCGGTGTAGGCTCCCTCAACGTACAAGTGTCCAGCAGGCCCGGCACCAGAAAGTACCGTGCCTTCATAACTGTTATTCACCAAAGTGATTACACCGGCATTCGTCAACGCACCGGCACTCAGTTTTCCGCCGGTCTCGAGCATGATGCTGCCTGTCGCAGACTGAGCCAGCGAGGTGGCAATGCCCGCAGAACTGATCTCAAGCAAAGAAGGCTGGGCAATCGCTCCTCCACTATAGCCGGTGATTGAGATAAGTCCGCTATTGCTCAAGGAAGTCGCAACCATATAAGGGGCTGCAGGATCATCGTCCGGAGCCAAAATAATTTGGCCTATTTGGCTTTGACTTAAGGCGCCAGCTGCCGCAGGCGCCGCTCTCGTTACACCAACGATACCATCACTTGCGATATCAAAAGCATCACGAGAGCCTTGACCGCTCGAGGTGAGCTTAACGACCCCCTCGTTTTGAAACTGGAAGACGTTAACTCCTGGACCCGCCAAAATCTCAGTTTGGTTGATTAAGATATCTTCGGCACTAAAGCCAGCAAAATTCAAACTCGAGGCGCTTCCCCTCAAGGTAATAACGTCGGCGCCAGGGCTGCCGTTTAAATCCAAAAGTGCTCCACCTTCGACCGTTAATCTCGCACCTGAGGTTGAGTAAACCAACGTTGCCACGTTACTAAATACTGCCAATCGATCACTCGCTTCAGAGGGAGCCCAGGCGTTGATAAACAAGGTGCCCTCAGGATTGGTCGTAGGATCTAAATAAACGGCACCATAGTCCGCCTCGCCTGATTGAAAGACATAAACAGCATCGGTAAAAGATAAGACCGGATCGCTCCGGACGCTGATCACAAATCGGTCCAGCAACGGGCCTTCGGCCTGATCGCCATCGGTTACCACCGCTTCCAACAAGTAATCTCCAACGGAGCTGGTCAAGACCGGCGTAAATTCAGAAGAAAAGCTGACGACCGAATCTAACGCCCCACCATTTAGTGAGAGTTGCTGTCCGTCACTGGTTGCCGCCGTGGAAATCGAGAAACTCGAGGGCAATGGGTCTAATTGCTGAATTGAAACATTCAGTTGATCGAAATCAGAGTAGGCTAATATAACCCCTGGAAAGTTCGTTGTGACGATCTCTTGCGTGAGGTCGCCAACAAGGCTTACCGGCGCGACGTTGTCAATCACGAATCTCAGCTCTTGACTTACCGAGGTGCTGCCATCGCTGACCTCAACCACGAACACATCCTGGACTGAGCCGGCATTCTCCAGGGCTGCGTCCTGAGCAGCGCTGTCCGCCACATAGGTGTAGCTTCCATCAATATTCAATGTGAGCGACCCGTAACTCCCTACCAAAGATGTGCCCAGCGTGCCGCTAGTGCCGGCTTCGACAAGGGTCCCAGTTCTAATACTGATAAGGGTAATCGTATCGCTGACAACTCCATCTTCATTGTCAGGATCGGTTACAAACGTCAGAACTCCCTGGGCGCTGCCTTGTGTCAGAGTCTCATCAAACTGATCAATATCCACTGAAATGAGATCAAATACCGGCGCATCATTAACCCCACTGATGACGACCTCAATCACTTGTCGGCCCTCGCTGCCATCAGCGGTATCTAAAATTTTACCGTCACTATTGAGGTCGCGAGCATCGTCTGACGAAAACACGATATTTTCAAAGAGAGTCTCACCATCATCCAGTCCCTTGATAGAAACCGCATCATTGGCCAAGGTGTACGTCCAGTTGCCATCCTCATTGGTCACCGTGCCATAACTCGCCGTAATCGGCTCAAGCGCCGCGCCCTCGTTGTCTGCAAGCGAAACCTGCCCCACGATAATCGCGTTGCCTGTATCCCCAGCAGTTAAGTTTAGCGATCCTGGCTGCCCCAACGTCACGGTTAGAGTTGCCGGTAGGTTTTCAGTAAAAATCGTCAGCGAAACAGTTTGCGCGCTGCCATCAGCGCTGGTAAAGGTCACTGAGTCCTGCAAGGTCGTGGGTTCCAACAACGCGGTTACCGTCGCATTGGCATTGTCTAAGGTGTAGACCCAAGTACCGTCTTCGGCAACGGTCACCACACCATAGAGACTGCCCGTGACTTGGACATCCGCAATCGAGGCTTCACCGAGATCGGCATCACTGAGCAGAATTTGCCCGCCTGCCACCGAGTCAAAGATTGCATCGCGGGTGACCGCAGCATCAGGGATTGACACTATCAAGTTAGCTGGGTCATTGACGCCCGTTACCGTGATTTGTAATTCTGCCGACGACGTCAAGGTTCCGTCGGATACCGTATAGGTAAAAGTGTCGATGACTTCCGTTCCAGCCGGCAACGCCTCGACCGCTGCAGCATTCGCAGCGTAGCTGTAGCTGCCATCAGCATTTAAGGTCAAGGTCCCATAGGTGCCGACAAGACCCTCACCCACTACTCCAGTCGTACCCTCCTCCGTAACAGCTCCCGTGCGGATCCCCGAAACCGACAAACTGTCACCTTCTACGTCGGTATCATCCGACAGCAAGCTCTTATCCGGAACCAAGCCGATTTCGCCATTCTCGATAACACTGTCGACGTTCCCTGTTGCCACTGGACCATCGTTGACGCCTTCTACGAGTATGGTTACTGTAGCCGTAGAGGTCGCATTGCCGTCACTAATGGTGTAAGTAAAAATATCCTCAAAAGTACCTACACTCAGCTGTTGAGAGGGTTGATAAATGAGCTGCTGCCCGTCCTCGGAAATAGTTATTTGCCCAGTTGCAGACACGGTGGCAACAGCAATAACAGAAAGTGAATCGTCCACATCTGGATCATTGTCGTTATTTAAAACTTGAACAGTTAGAGGAGTATCTTCATTCGTTACTAGATTGTCTGCTATAGCGGAGGGCGGGTCCTGGCTACCTTGAAAAATGAAACCCGCCTCCGCAGTCGCGGTTAAGGATCCGGATTGTACTGTGTAAATAATAGTTTCAGTCGTAGTCTGTCCTTCACCCAAAGCTAATAAAATTTCCTGATCGGGCTGAAAGGTTAACTGTCCGTCAGTTACTGAGACGGCATTTGGACGCTCACTACTAGCATCAACAATCGTTAAAGTCTGGCCTTCATCTGGGTCGGTGTCGTTCGCCAATAAATTGGCCGTTACATTTATGGGCGAGGCGTCTGATATGACAACCTCATCTCCTTCAAGTTTGGGCGGATTGTCTGGTGGTAAAGTCTCGCTCACCACCTCTTCTTGGGTTTCCTGAGAATCTAACACCTCTACTGTGGCAGCCGTCTCAGAAACTAAAGTTTGCGGCCCATCATCTTGCTGCGCCTCAAAGCTACTCTCCAAATTCTGAACGGTTTCGAGCCTAGTATCAGCCTGGTCAGTCGATACTTCTATCGGGGCTTCTGACGTATTCGAGCTAGTCAAATCCTCCGAACTTGCCTCAGCTTCACTGCCAACTGTTTCGACCTGTTCGCTTTCGGGTGCCGGTCCTACCTCAGCTACTTCATTGACCCCAACTGATTCATTTATGTCTCCTGCATCCTCAGCTTCAACAGCATCGTCTGAATCGACTTGTTCACTTTCAGTTGCCCGTTCTACCTCAACTTCTTCACTGCCCTCTCCGACATCATCTGACCCAACGATCTCTTCCACTTCAACAGCATCCTCAGTCTCGGCGGCATCCTTCGATCCAGCTGTATCCTCCGTCTCAGCGGCATCCTCTGAATCAGCAGCATCCTCCGTCTCAGCGGCATCTTCTGAATCAGCAGCATCCTCCGTCTCAGCGGCATCTTCTGCCTCGTCCACTTGCTCGGACTCCTCCCCAGGATCCTCTTCTGAGCCTTCTTCTGAGCCTTCCCCAGAATCTTCTTCTGAATCTTCTTCTGAGTCTTCTTCTGATTCTTCTTCTGAATCTCCTTCTGAGTTTTCTTCGCCTTCCTCTCCTTCTTCCGATTCTGCCTCTTCTGTTGCTTCTTCGGCCCCTTCCTCTTCTGCAGCTTCCTCTGCCTCAGCAGCTACCTCCTCGGCAACTTCCTCTTCTGCGGCTTCTTCCGCTTCAATCGCTTCTTCCTCTTCACTGCTGCCATCAGCAGGGGGTAAAGAGGCTTGTAAGGCTTGTTGCGCCTGGGCCGTTGGCTCGGCAGTGAAAGCCGGCGAGCCATTAAGCACCACGACCGCAGTATTCCCTGGTGTGTCCAATACAACACTGTTTTGTCCATTAATATCAGTGATCTCTAGAACACCTGAACGATGAACGACCACCGTTTCCCCGCTCACATCAACCGCGCCCTCAAGTTCACTACCGCGAACCCCGATAATTGATGTTGGGGTAACAAGTTGAGTGTGGGCTTGGGATGAGGCGCTGGGTAACTCGCCAATCTTGCCACTTTTATAGTAAAAGCCACCCACCCGGATGGTGGTTTCGAATCGACCAATGTCTTGGACTTCGTCAAACTCAAATTTATCTAACGCCGCTTCACCATTTTGACCTAACTGAAATTTAGTGCCGTCTCGCATTTCCGCTTTAATGAAACTGCCAGCCCCGGTAATGAGCACGTCGCCCTGGTACAAAACGGCTCCTTTGGTCAACGCTTCTGTACTGCCATCAGCGTGACGAACCGTGACCTGGCCAACCAACAAAGTGACCGTGCCGATTTCTATCAGCGTGGCACCTGAGGGCGCCTGCCCTGCAAATTGAATGTCTGCACCGAAAGCCCTTGGGAAAAGGCTTTGCACCATACTGGGCGTCAACCCGGCGCCATTGGCGATAACCAAATTGGGTGGTGTGGGAAAACTGAAGTAGTCGGGCACACGGACGATGAGTCCATCGGGATTGGTAATGACAAGATCGAATCCCGATTGGGAGAAAGTCCCAAACAACAAAAAGGAGGCGTCAGGCAGCAAGTGCTCGAAAATCACTGGGCTTTGTTCAGCCTGTGACGTTTCGGAGGTTTCCCCTAGGTCTTGACTGTTGTCCTTTTTGATCACTTTGTAATGGTTACCTGCCGTTTGTCATCACTGTCCTGGTTGGGGGTTTTCTATCCTGCTTTTGCGCCGCTATAACCCAAGCTTTCCGAAATCCGCGACCCAAACACATGACCTTGGTACGCTTTGAACCGCTTACGCCGTTGCACCGCATTGCTCAACGAATCGACATGCGAACTAACCTCATGCATCCCCCTTCGACCCTAAGCCTCTGATTTCCCGAGCCATCTAATCCCTTTCACGCGACTCCTTTAATGTGGCTCGCTTCATGCGGCTCACTTCAAGATACTCTTAACGCGACTCTCTTGACGACGCTGCCATCCTAGAGCGTTATTAACCTCTCAAACAGAAAATTTTGTGCCTATCAAACCT
>NZGC01000031.1 GCA_002689445.1 Gammaproteobacteria bacterium | reverse complement strand
TATGATAAAAAATATAATTTTTAAGGCTATAACTTTAGCAGCTGCAGTAGCGATGGGAAATACTGTTCTCCATGCAGATGATAGAGAGCCTGTTGATGGAAATATGACAATATACATGCAAATGGGCGGTAACTCAGGTGGCCCTGCAACACTGGCGCGTGAATTAGGAGCCCGCGATGCAGCACGTGTATTAAATGTCAACCTAATCGAGCAGCACTCACAATGGAACCCCCAGCGTATGTTGCAACAGGCAAACGAAGCCCTCGCAGGCGCGCCGGATGCAATAATTCTAATGGGTCACCCTGGAACTGAAGCCACACAAGCATTTCTCAATCGCGCTGAACGAGATGGTGTAACAGTTGTTGTCGGCAACAATAATCTGGCGGGTTCTGGACTAAGTTATTTTGGCTTAGACAACTTTAGCGCTGGAGAGAATCTCGCGCGATTGACTGTCAAAGAAGGCGGCCTTGGTGAAGGTGACAAGGTGGTTGTCTACGGAGCATTCATCGAAGGTGCACCAGGTGCAGATGTTGCATTTGGCTCAATAAAATCCCTAGAGGCAGCAAACGTAAGCTATGATAAGCTGCAATGGTCGAATGAAGCAGTGCAGGATCCATCTTTGGCTGTTCCAGTTCTAGTCAGCTATATGGAAAGCAATCCTGACACTAAAGCGATTATTGTTCCCGGTCATGGTGGAATAACAGCATTTCTGGGCAAAGTTTTGAGAGATTCTGGTAAGTCTGCAGGTGAAGTTGTGACCGCCGGCTTCGACATTTCGCCGGCGGCAATTGATGAAGTCGAGCGTGGCTATCTGACTTTGGTGCTGGATCAACAACCGTACCTACAAGGCTTTATGCCAGTTGTAGCAGCAGTTCTTCAGAAGAAGTATGGTCTTGGGGGACTGTTCTTGAATACCGGTGGTGGCGTCGTGACAAAAGGTAATGTCGCCATGATAAAAACACTTGTATCACAGGGTCTACGTTAAACAAAATGGGCGGAGTTTACGGCTCCGCCCTCCAAGCCGATATTTAAATTATGAAAAGAGTTTTGAATGACTGATGCACCCATAGTTAAGCTTGAGAGTGTTGGAAAATCATACGGCCCAGTGGTAAGCCTTCGCGAAGTATCTTTGGAGGTTGGCAGTAATGAAATAGTTGGCTTGATCGGGGATAACGGCGCTGGAAAATCTACCTTGATTAAGATCATGACAGGTGTAGAAACCCCAACAATAGGTGAGGTTTATATCCGAGGCGAACGCATTGATTTCGGCAATTACTCGGTTAAACGTGCTCATGAACTGAGGATAGAAACTGTATATCAATCTTTATCTCTGGGTACAAAACAGCCTTTATGGCGTAATTTTTTTGTTGGCCGCCCGATGACCAATGCTTTGGGTTTTATTAAGGTGCGTGAACAAAAAAGGATATCGCGTGACATTATGCGCAATACTATAGGGTTTAGGAGTGAAGGAATTGATGTAGATACACCGGTTGGGCGATTATCAGGGGGAGAAAGGCAAGGTGTTTCCATCGGTCGTGCTATGCATTTTGACAGCGATCTTATTGTTCTTGATGAACCCACAGTCGCACTGGCACTGTCAGAAGTTGAAAAGGTGCTAAACTTTATCCGGTCGATAAAAGAAAATGGGAAGTCCTGCATCTATATTGAACACAATATCCATCATGTTCACTCTGTTTGTGACAGATTAATAGTATTGGATCGTGGCCAGCTTGTTCTAGACTGTCCATCTAGCTCAATGAAATACGATGAACTAATTGAGTTTTTACGCGACCTTCATTTTGCAAAAGCAGACGATTTGTTGGGTTAAAGACAAATATTGAAGCTAATCCGGCGGGCACTTTTCGTTTGAAAGGAACATCATGTCGAAAACAACTCTTATTCCCGCGCTGACCCAGGAGGAATTAGCTGCAAACATCGGTGTTGCAAAAGCAGAAATTAATCCCCCAGCAGAAATGTACGCTCGTACTTGGGGAAGTTCACAACATGATATTGCAGAAGGTATTCATCGCCCTCTGAGAGCGTCATGTATTGCGATAGAGCCTATAGATGGTGGCGCCCCATTATACTTTATTTCTCTTGATTTGATGGTTTGGTTGTCTTGCGAAGACGAAGCCTTGATTGGGAAACCACTTGAAAAGGCGCTTGGAATTAAATCGGGCAGGTTGATTGTGCAACTTTCCCACAGCCATGGAGCGCCATTCACAGATCCAACTATAAAAAACTCCTCTGGTTCAAACTTGATATCGCAATATAGAGAGGAAGTTTTTCAAGCATGCATAAATGTTTGCATGTCAGCACGTGAAAATATGGTGCCGTCAATATTAAGCTGGGGTGTTGGGAAATGCGGTCTTGCATATGATCGTGATTTGCCTCTGCCTGAAACTGGTGAAATTATTTGTGGCGTGAACCCAACTGTGGTTGTCACTGATACTTTGGTCGTTGCGCGCGTGTCTGACGCTCAAGGAAAAACATATGCAACTTTAGTGCATTATGCAGCACATCCAACGTCTGTTGGTGGTGGAAATCGCCTGATATCACCTGACTATATTGGAGCAATGCGAGAGTTGGTGGAGCGAGAAACAGAAGGTGCTATATGTATTTTTTTGCATGGCGCTGATGGTGATTTAACACCGCGGCGCAGTTTTGAAGACTGTGTAGATGCAGCAGATCAAAATGGCAAAGAGTTAGGCTATGCGGCCCTTTCAACACTTGCCGGCCTATTTCCTGCCGGAAAACGAATGGTTTTTGATCGGAAGTTAGAGTCTGGTGCAACCCTGGGGCTTTGGAAGTTTGAAAACTTTTCCCCTGACAAAAGTATTGCCCATAAACTAGATTACGTATCGCTCAAGATTGGAGACATCCCATCTTTGGATCAATGTTGTGCAGATTTTGAAAATGCTCCGAGTGGATTCAAAAAAGAACGCGCACAAAGACGTTTTGCCCTCCGGAGAAAGTTGGGTGATGGCCCATTTTTTGATCTGCCTATTTATGTTTGGAAATTGGGTCAAGTTTTTATAATTGGCGCCCCGGTTGAATTTTATTCAGATGTACAAAAATCACTCAGTGATGAGTTCTTAAACCATAACATTTTAGTTCTCAATATTTGTAATGGTTTTCTAAATTACTTGCCAAGACAGGAAGATTTTGACCGTGATACTTACCCGGTTAGGATATCCCTTTTTGCAAAGGGCAGCATGGAAAAAGCAATTGATAGAGCTAAAGAAATTATTCGCGAAATGATCTGAAGTCTATGGAGTAAAGCGTTGGACTTCATTTAGCAGGACAAAATTATGCTTTTGAAGGAACAGAGTATGGGAAGACTGATTGGGAAAACCTGTCTTGTTACGGCGGCTGGTCAGGGTATAGGCCGGTCAACTGCTTTAGCTTTTGCTTCTGAAGGTGCGAGAGTAATCGCGACAGACATAAACAAAGATCTATTGTCTAGTCTTGAAGGTGTAGAAACACGTCGCCTTGATGTTTTGGATAAACGTGCCGTTGATGAGATCAGCGCTGAGTTTTCAGAAATTGATTGCCTTTTCAATTGTGCTGGCTTTGTTGCGCATGGATCGATTCTCGAGTGTAGTGAAGAAGATTGGGATTTTTCTTTTAACATTAATGTGAAAGCCACATATCGCGTTACTAGAGCTTTTCTGCCTGGGATGATCAAAAATAAAGGTGGTTCAATAATTAACATGTCTTCAGTTGTTTCATCAGCGCTCGCAGCTCCAGACAGGTTTGTATATGGAGCAACAAAAGCTGCTGTAATTGGCCTGACCAAGGCGGTCGCTGCAGACTTTATAAATCATGGAATCCGGTGCAATGCGATTTGTCCAGGAACTGTAGATTCACCTTCACTTGAGGATCGGCTTAGAGCTACAGGAGATTATTTGGCTGCGCGAAAAGCTTTTATTTCTCGACAGCCGATTGGCCGTATCGGCAAAGCCGAGGAAGTTGCCTCACTTGCAGTCTACCTTGCCTCAGACGAAAGCGCCTACACCACTGGGGTGGCGCATGTAATCGACGGTGGATGGTCAAATATATAGAGGAAAATAGCATGAAACTGGCTCGTTTTGGTGAAGTGGGAATAGAAAAACCCGCGACTGTAGATGCAAGCGGTCAACTGCGCGATCTTTCAAGCTGTATCCCAGATATAAGTGGGAAATTCCTTTCAGACGAAGGGTTGGCATCCCTTAGGGGTATTGACGTTGAGACATTGCCAAAAGTCCCAGACTCCGTGCGGCTTGGGCAATGTATTTCTGGGGTTGGAAAATTTATCTGCGTTGGTCTCAATTATTCGGACCATGCAGAGGAAGCAGGTATGGCGCTCCCAGACGAACCAATCATATTCATGAAAGCTACAAGCGCAATTTGTGGCCCAAACGATCCTATAATTATACCCAAGATGTCTCAAAAAACTGACTGGGAAGTAGAACTGGCCGTCATAATTGGAAAACGCGCTAAATACGTTCGAGAACAGGATGCTTTAAATTATGTTGCTGGGTACGCTGTTACAAATGATGTCTCGGAGCGAGATTTTCAACTTGAACGGTTTGGACAATGGACGAAGGGCAAAAGTTGCGACAACTTTGGTCAGCTAGGTCCATGGCTTGTCACTCGGGATGAAATTCAAGACCCACAAAACCTTGGGTTATGGTTGAAGCTCAATGGCAAAACTATGCAAAATGGCTCGACTAAAACGATGGTATTCGGTGTTGCGCATTTGGTTAGTTACATCAGCCGCTTTATGACACTGCATCCGGGAGATGTTATTTCAACCGGTACACCCCCAGGGGTGGGGATGGGGCAACCTTGCCAACGCTTCCTGCGGCCCGGAGATCGTGTTGAGCTTGGGATTGATGGGCTAGGCACCCAAATTCAAACAGTAATGGATGACTTTGAAGTGTACTGATTACCCATGATTGGCAGGATAAATCTATATGAAAATTTTAAAAATTTTCACAATTTAAGGCCAAAATTAGTGAGTTCAATACTTGCAAAAGTTAAAGGAAATTTCTCATGACGAAAAAACGCCGCTCATCGTCTTGGTATGGCAAGGCTGATAAAGATGGATTTATTCACAGGTCCTGGATGAAAAATCAAGGATTTCCTGATCATGCTTTTGACGGTCGCCCCGTCATTGGTATTTGTAATACTTGGTCAGAATTGACCCCATGCAATGCAGGGCTCCGTGGACTTGCTGAGGCTGTAAAACGAGGAGTTTGGGAAGCTGGAGGATTCCCAGTAGAGTTTCCTGTTATGTCACTTGGCGAGACGCAGATGAAACCAACGGCAATGTTATTTCGTAACCTTCTGTCAATGGACGTAGAAGAGTCGATACGTGCGTATGGCATCGATGGAGTAGTGCTCTTGGGTGGTTGTGACAAAACCACCCCTGGCCAATTAATGGGTGCGGCATCTGTTGATTTGCCAACGATTGTTGTTTCTTCCGGACCAATGCTTAACGGAAAGTGGCGGGGAAAGGACATTGGTTCCGGCACGGACGTTTGGAAATTTTCAGAAGCTGTGCGTGCAGGCGAAATGACGCTACAGGACTTCATGGCAGCCGAGTCTAGTATGTCGCGAACAGTTGGCGTTTGCATGACAATGGGTACAGCTTCCACGATGTCATCTTTAGTGGAAGCAATGGGCATGAGTTTGCCAACCAATGGTGCGCTGCCAGCTGTTGATGCTCGTCGCGCTGCGCTAGCACATTTGACTGGAAGACGTATTGTAGAGATGGTTGATGAGGACCTTAAGCCTTCTGATATTCTCACTAAAAAAGCATTCGAAAACGCAATACGTGCAAATGCAGCAGTCGGCGGTTCAACAAACGCCGTTGTGCATTTACTTGCAATTGCCGGGCGCGTGGGTATCGATCTAGCACTTGCTGATTTTGAAAAGGGCAGTGACATCCCTCTTTTGGTGAATTGTATGCCCTCTGGAAAATTTTTGATGGAAGACTTTGCTTATGCCGGTGGAATGCCAGTCGTCCTGAAAGAGCTTGCGGGGCAAGGTCATTTGGATAAGGCCAAAACAGTTTTAGGTAATGATATATCTGATTATGCCGAGGGTGCTGAATGCTTTAATCCAGAGGTCATTCACTCATTCAATACTCCCGTAAAAACGCGCGCAGGACTACGTGTATTGCGTGGCAACCTTGCTCCAAACGGAGCAATTATTAAGCCGTCAGCGGCAACCGCTCATTTGTTAGAGCACGAAGGTATTGCTCATGTTTTCGAAAATATAGAAGATATGAAAGCCAATATTGATCGCGAGGATCTTGCGGTTACAAAAGATACTATCTTGGTCTTAAAGGGGTGTGGACCGAAAGGTTATCCTGGAATGCCAGAAGTCGGCAATATGCCTATTCCTGCTCGGCTAGTAAAAGAAGGTGTGCGCGATATGGTCCGCATCTCAGATGCACGAATGTCGGGCACGGCGTTCGGAACCGTCATATTGCATGTTTCCCCCGAGGCACAGGCCGGAGGACCTTTAGCGTTTGTTCGCACAGGAGATCGAATAAAAATAAGTGTGTCGGAGGGGATATTGGAACTTGTTTTACCAGCGGATGAGTTGGAGAGGCGGCGCGCTTTTTGGGAACCGGATCCACTGCCCTATGAGCGAGGTTACGCAAAACTTTATATTGATAATGTACAACAAGCACATCAAGGAGCAGATCTCAATTTTTTAGTCGGCAAAGATACCCGTGCGGTTACTAGGGAGAGCCATTAATGCAATCAGTATACAGTGACCTTGAGAACCTATCGGTTTTTATAACTGGTGGTGGCTCTGGAATTGGAGCTGCAATAACAGAAGGTTTTTTGCGCCAAGGCGCTAAAGTGGCTTTTATTGGGCGTGGTGATGCTTCTGCGTTTGTTAATGAAATTGAGATAAAAACAGGGAATACTCCATTATTTTTACAAGGTGATATTTCAAACATATCAGAATTAAATACAGCCATAAGAACTGCAGAGAACCGGCATGGACCTATAAGGATTTTAGTAAATAATGCCGCCAATGATACTCGCCATAAGACCCTGAGCACAGATGAGGCTTTCTGGGATTGGTCAACTTCAATTAACCTAAAGGCACAGTTTTTTGCAGCGAAGGCAGTTATTCCTGGCATGAGGAATTTTGGCGGTGGGACGATTGTACAGTTAACATCAATTAGCTATATGATGGGCCATGCTGGTTATCCGGTTTATGCAACTTCAAATGCTGGCTTAAATGGAATGGTAAGAAGCCTTGCACGAGAATTTGGGCCTGACAAAATTAGAGTGAACGCCCTAGTGCCCGGCTGGGTTTTAACTGAGAAACAGCTTGAAAAATGGGCAAACCCAGAAAACCTTGCGGCGCATCTAGATCGTCAATGTCTCAAAGAACACCTCAAGCCGTGTGATATTGTAGGAGCAGTCCTGTTTTTGGCATCTGATGCAAGTCGAATGATGACAGGACAGGCTTTGGTTGTTGACGGCGGTGTTGTCACAACTGGTTGAAATCTAGATTACTTCTCTCCGGGGTGCTGTCATGTGTGGATGGCTCCGTTTATGCAAGGTTTTTTTCGACTGATGTTGATCGTTACGGAGAGCGGTCATGTGTCCGGCCTGTTGGCGCGGT
>NZGC01000030.1 GCA_002689445.1 Gammaproteobacteria bacterium | reverse complement strand
CCTGCGGTGAAGAAGGCTGCTGCTAAGAAGAAGCCTGCTGCTAAGAAGAAGCCTGCTGCGAAGAAGGCTGCTGCTAAGAAGAAGCCTGTTGCGAAGAAGGCTGCTCCTAAGAAGAAGCCCGCTGCAAAGAAAAAGCCTGCCGCTAAGAAAAAGAAGTAAAACCTCTAGCGATAGCAGTCAATAAAAAAGCCCTGAAAAGGGCTTTTTTATTGGCGATTCAATTTACTCGAGCAAAGCTTGTCCGGAGCAAACAGGGGTTAACAACCTTAAGCGTGAGAGTTCATGTTAGGGCGATGAGCAGTCCTAATTCGATCACGGACTTTAACGGGCTCAGAGATTGGAGATCAGGTCAGCCGGGGTGTTACAGTTTTGGAAAGCGAGAGCATTGGTTGCTGGAATAATGGTGAGTTGCTGTTGCTGAAGCCAGCCTTTGATAGAGCGTTGACCACCCTCGAGGTAGGGCGTTAAGGTTGATAAACACGTTTGGCGAATTGCAAATAACGAACACTGCAATGTATCAGCCTGTTGATAGACCGCAGCATCACAACCATCCTCTGACAGCAGTCGCTGTAATCTAACCACCAAGTTGGTCGTTAAGCTTGGCATGTCGCAGGCGACGACCAGGACCTTGTCAGTGGAGATTGAAGTAGCACAGGCCTGCAGTCCACTCAGTGGCCCCGTCGTTGAAGAGACAAGATCTGGAATGACAGGGTGGCCGTAGGTCGCGTAGGTGGCTAGATTCCGATTAGCGCTGATTAGAGTCGCGCAGCAACAATCCGCTGTGAGCGCCAGGCTGTATTCGATGAGGCAGCGTCCCTGATATGGAACGAGACCTTTATCCTTACCTCCCAATCTCCTTCCTGCGCCGCCTGCTAAAATAACCGCGGTGAAATCGTTTGTTGTCATAACTGCACCCGAATTTGGGACTTAGGATAAACTTAGGAGAGCCAAAAGGCGACGGTTCAGTATGCAGAATATGACGCGACAATTGGAAAGCTATTTTTCAAGTGAAGGTGAGCTAGCCCATACCCTCACCAATTTTCAATTTCGGCAACCGCAACAAGATTTTGCCACGCATATTGCCGAGGCCCTGAACGCAGGCGATACCCTGATGGTAGAGGCCGAAACCGGTGTGGGTAAAACTCTGGGTTATTTGTTGCCGATTTTGCTCTCGAACAAAAAGGTGCTGATTTCGAGTTTCACCAAAGCGCTGCAAGATCAGATCTATCACGATGATGTCAATCGGCTTCGTCACTGGGTGGCACCTGATAAGCGGGTCGCTGTATTAAAAGGACGAGCCAATTACCTTTGTCCAGAAAAGTTGAAGCGAACTCAATCCGATGCGTTTGCAGCGCCTAACGAAGTATCAGAGTTTGCTCAGGTTCAAGCTTGGTCGTATCGGACGAAGACAGGTGATTTAAATGAGCTCGGCACCTTGCGGACGAGGGTTAGATCGAGCATCACTCTATCGGCTGAGGAGTGCCTCGGGAGGGCGTGTGAAAGCTTCAATCAATGCCCATTTTATAGGGCAAGAGAGCGAGCATTGTCATCCGATGTGCTGGTTGTGAACCATCAGTTGTTGGTTGCGAGTTACCTTTTCGATTCCGATCTGAGGGCTGTGGTCGAGTCGCGGGATGTTCAACTGCTGGATGAAGCTGAGCACCTGCCGGAGCTGTTACAAAATGCCCAGTTCCGGCTGTTTGATTTTATTTGGCTAAAAGATATTGTTCGCGATTTGGCAACACTGGTTTCTGAAATAGGCTCTGAAGATCCGCTGCTAAAACGCTTGCTGCAACAAGCGAGGCAACATGAACAGGGCGTGGCTCGATCGTTTGATGGGGTCTTTGTATCGAACGCGACCTCATTCGAGTTGAACAGCAAAATGGTGGATTTGCTGGATCGTAGCGAAGCCATGTTGTCTGAATTCGCTCGAACACTTAATCCACGCCGTCAGCAGAGTCGATTAATGAGTCAATTGTTGAAAGCGTGCGCTGAACGGGCTGCGCAATTGCAGATATTGGCCGGTGATATTGAAAACGGCGATCAAGCGGTTTGGGGTCAGCAAGAATTTGATGGTTTGGTGGTCTATGGGGCACCCTCTGCGGACAAGGAATTGCCTCGCTTTGTTGAGCTAGATGCGACACCCAAGATCTTCGTATCCGCCACCTTATCCCTCGGAGGGAGTTTTGATTTTTTTTGCAGGCGGATTAGTCGACAGGAAATTCGGGGAGTCTCGATTGCAGGTAGTTTTAACTATCGCAGTCAAGTGCTTGGGTATCGACCTCAGATGGTGCTCAGCCCCGAAGAAGATCACTATACCACTGCATTGTTGAGGCAGGTTTTTAACGTCCTTCCCAAGAAAACCCTGATGCTGTTTACATCCCATCGGGCTTTAGCAGAAGCGCACCGCTACTTGGTGGATAAAAAGCGCACCAGTCTGTACTTGCAGGGAGATGCGAGCGCTCAAGATTTGATCAAAGCATTCTCCCGGGAGGATGCTGGGATTCTGATGGGCACCCGCGGTTTCTGGCAAGGTATTGATATTAAGGGTTCGGGCGTACAGTGCCTATTGATTGATAAATTACCTTTCAGATCGCTAGATGATCGTCTGTTGGTAGCAGGGTCCGGTGAAAGCGCCCCAGGAGATCAAATTTTTGCGGAATTCTTGTTACCAGATTGTGCTCTGCGCTTACGTCAAGGCTTTGGTCGGCTTATCCGAAGTGAAGATGCTCAAGGTTTATTTATAATGGGAGATCAGCGGTTCTGGGACTCGAGTTATGCTGGCTTCTTGCAGCAAGCGCTACCGGAATTTTCTTGGACGACGGATAAGGAAGCCGCTGACAAATTTTTGAGAGCAGACGCATGATTTTAGGGATCGATACAACAGGGAAAAAATTAAAACTTGGCTTAGCGCTCGACAATTCTATCAAGCTTCGAGAAGTGAGCGATCAACCGAAGCACGCGCAGCATATCTTGCCGGAAATTTTAGCGTTGCTCAAAGAGCATCAGAAATCTCTCGAGGATTTATCGGCCCTAGCTTTCAGTCAGGGACCGGGCTCGTTTACCGGACTAAGAATTGGGCTCGGAGTGGTTCAAGGTTTGGCCTATGGGCTGAACTTGCCGGTCATACCGGTGCCTACGATGTCTGTGTTGGCCTCCGTGGGAGGCTCCCGAGCCGGTGTCGATGATGTATTTGTGGCCGTTTTCGCGAGGGAGGATGAAGTCTATGGTGCTTTTTACCGAGACGCTCAAAAGCGTCTGCCTAACCTCGTTGAAGGGCCCGGTGTCTACACTGCAAAAAACTTGCCTGCGATCACAGAGGGGAAATGGTTTCTGGTCGGTGATGGCGCTTATTTGTTTGAGAAGGGGGCGGAGGGCTATCAGTTTCACCAGACAGTCGTCAGCGAAGAAACAGATATGCAAGTTTTGCTGCAGATGGCAGAAGCTCTGCTTAACGCGGGTCATGCTGTATCGGCCCTTGAAGCAGGACCATTGTATGTGCGTGAAATGGTGGCAAGGCCTCAAGAAAAATAATGCGGTACGCGCTGACATCATCCGAGCAGGGCTTGATTTTGGTTGATCGGTATGGCCAAAAACCTCCGCTGCGAATCGACTATACCAGTAAGAGTTTCAATCAACGACGAAGACATCTCACACCCAAGCACGAGCAGTTGATCAAGGCGGTTAACCAAAAACCCGGTGCAACCGTATTGGATATGACGGCGGGGCTGGGGTTCGACGCGTTTATCTTGGCTTCCTACGGCCACCAAGTTGTCATGATCGAGCGATCTAAAGTGGTTTACTTATTGGTCAAAGATGCTCTGAAAAGAGCGGCCTTAGTTGAAGAATTGATCCCGACGGTCAGCCGCATGCAGTTGCTGCTAGGGGACAGTACCCAACAAGCGTGGCAAGAACAAAAATTTGATGTTGCGGTGATCGACCCAATGTTTGACGCCAAGAAAAAATCGGCGTTACCCGTCGGATCTATGCAGATGTTACAAGCGTTTTTAGGCAGCGGTGCTGAGCTCCAGCCTTTTTTCGATGCGGCCCGAGCCAGAGGCATCCCGAGAACGCTGATCAAGCGGCCTAGAGTGGCGCAATACCAGTTAGCAGGCGGTCAACGTCCGGTCTATCAGTTAATGGGTCGTAGCCATCGTTGGGATGTGTTTTTTAATCAGGTTTCTTGAAAGTGGGTTTAAGGAGGCTTGCAAGGGCAGCGGCAACAGCTCATTGACAGCATCTTGAATTCTCCGAAGCTGAGCATTAACGCCCTGTTCAGGATTGCTCTTGGTAAGACTTTGAACCATGCGATCAAGGGTTTCCTTGTCGAGACCCAGTGATACGGTTTTATTTTGCGGACTATCCTGTGTCGCCGTCGGCAAAAATAAATCAGAAGGCCATTCGATGAAGGCGGTATCGAGAGCTTGGCCTATGTTTTCGAGAGACAACTTTGCTTCTACTAAGTCTGTGGTGAGTTTAATTTGGCAGAGTATTGGCCAGATGATGGCGGCAATAAAGTTGACGAAAGATGAAGATTCTGATGAACCGATATCAAGAATGGGAGTCATCTCGAGTTGCGTTTCCCGCAACGCTGTAACCTGATGCGCTAATCGTTCCGGGCTTTTGTCACTGCGGTAAAGCAAGCTGTCATCCAGAATCGAAATCAAGGGTTCAATAGTACTGGCGAGGCGTTCGAGAGAGTCCACACCCCTAGCGGCATCGAGGGTCATGAGGTGGTTGGCGATGAGGCTGGGTAGCGCCAACAAGTGTAATACAGATTGTTCGTAGTATTTGAGGTTAGCTCGGCAATGCTGATCCGCGTGAATAAGGTCCCCAGTTGTGATCGAAGTCACAGAGACGCCAGAGGCTGCGCAAACGTAATCAATGAGGTCTGCGTCTGATTGCTGGAACTGGCAACTTGTGTAATCGGCTTCCGCCAGCCTTTGCAGGGACCTTAATTTCTCTACTGCGTCAACCTTCGAGATTTTTCCTTCAGGCGTTTGAGCGATGATAATGGCGAACAACTGGATAGGCGTGACGGCAAGAGTCGCGTTGATGCGCTTAACAATGTTAAGGCCCAAGTCTTCGCAAATGGCACGATGCGTATCGGTGGCGACTTCGTGATAGGGGCCCTCAATTTGATTCGCGAGATAGGTTTGTAAGGAGAGCGGCTCCCCGAAATTGACATTGACCTGACCGAAGACCAACTTAAAGAGTTGGGTGACGCGGACGAGATCAAAAAGTGATTCAGTCTGTTTATCGTGGCCTTTGAGCTCTTTTTGATAGGTGCTGATCTCGAGGACGCGGTCATAAGAAAAGTACACAGGCACGAATTGCACATCGCGAGTGTGATCTCGATAAAATGCCTTCAAGGTCATGTTGATCATGCCGGCTCTGGGCGAACGCATGCTTCCATTGCGACTTCTGCCGCCTTCAACAAAGTACTCAACACTGTAGCCCCGAGAGAGTAATAGGTGTAGGTATTCGTCGAAAACGGCCTTATAGAGTAAGTTGTCGCGAAAACTCCTCCGCATGAAAAAAGCCCCGGCCCGTCGTAATAGGGGGCCTACGATCGGCAGGTCCAGATTGATGCCTGCAGCGATATGGGGTAGCGCAAGGCCATTGTTGTAGAGCACGTAGGAAAGCAGTAAGTAATCGATATGACTCCGATGACAAGGGACATAAATGATTTCAGCATGTTCTGAGGCCGCTCGAACCCGCTCTAGATGACTGACTTCGATACCATCGTAAAGTTTGTTCCAAAGCCACGTCAGTAAAATATTGAAGAATCGAACGACGCGATAGGATTGATCTGACGCAATTTCTTGAGCGTAACGGTAGGCGCTCGCAGCAGCCTGATGTCTGGGCAGCTCCTGTAGCTCTGCGGCGGTGTCGATCGCGACTTGAACACTGTCGGCGGTCAAAAGTTCATCAATTAAGGTTCTTCGATGCGATAAATCGGGCCCGATGATTGATTGCCGCTGACGCTTGAAGTGCGCGCGCAGGAGGCGGTGCGCGCGTCTTTTATTGAGCACGTTGCCGTCAAGGACCTGATGCTGAGCGAGGATAGGACCAAATTGGACCAAAATGTGGGAACGGGTGAGCAGAATACAAAGTAATTTTCGAAAACGAGAGCTAGGACCCCATTGATCCGACAATAAAGCTTTCCAGGCGGAGAGTTTTCGATCGGGTTGATGTCCCCAATAAATTGACACAGGAATGAGAAGCGGTGCTTTGGCAGGATCTGTTGTGAGGTTATTCATGAGGGATAAATTGTGGCTTGATCGTGGTGATCTTCGGCCGAAGAATCCTTCCCGATGATGGAGACACCAAAAGGCGATGGGATCGGAGTGTATCGTGACGGGAGTCGGTAGGCCTCCAAGACGACAACCTAACGTAATGAGCACACGATCCGCGAAGGAGTCACAATCGAGAACGTAGCGAACCTGGTCTGCTGAGATATCGGACCCAAGGTTAAGATCCAGGGGGCGATGGTTAATGAAAGTGGGTTTAAGCCAAAAGGTGAGTAGTTTGGCTAGCAGGGTTTGCATGTTGTTACCTGGATGCCAGAGCCAACTTACCGTCTGGCATCGAGAAGGTCTGACAACCGTTCGGCCGTATCTTGGCCGGTACCTTCAATTTCTAATTCAAATACGCGGTTAAACTTTCTTGCTGATGTCTCTGCAATATCAGCACTCGAGGTCAGTACGGTCGGTCGCAGGAATACCAACAGATTCTGTTTCTCGATGTTTTTGGTTCGGCTCCTAAATAGGGCACCCAATCCTGGGATGCTTCCCAGCAACGGTACTCGCGATTCGCCTTGGGTTTCTTTGTCTCGAATGAGCCCGCCTAAAATAATGACTTCCTCATTTTCAACCAAAATTGTGGTGTCGATGGTTCGCTTATTGGTGATTAAATCTGCAGCGGCTTCAGACCCAATCACAGTCAGGCTTGAGGCATCCACCTCAGAGACTTCTTGATGAATCAGCAACCTCACCAAACTGTCGCTGTTGATGTGGGGCGTTACCTCAAGGGTGAGCCCTACGTCCTCACGTTGAATGGTCGTAAAAGGATTGGTGGTGCCTTGGCTGCCGGTAACCGTTGAGCCTGTGCGGAAAGGAACATTTTGGCCAACCACGATTTTGGCCTCTTCATTATCCATGGTGGTAATGCTGGGCGTTGACAATAAGTTGACGTCGCTGTTGGCAGCGAGTGCCCGTACGATAAAGCCAAAACTGGTCCCATTCTCCGAAACTCGACCCCCGGCAATCAGGGGTGATTCCCCCAGCTGGGTGGGCACTGATCCAGCGCCACCCGGAACGGCCAGTCCTTGAAGGATTTGAGCGAGGGTGCCACTCGGTGCGGTCAAACCCAAGGGCGTGGTGCCGCTGGTGCTGTCGCCGACCGCCAATTCACTACCCAGCTGTCGACTGAAGTCGCTGGTGACCTCAACAATTGCCGCTTCAATGAGTACTTGAAGGCGCCTGACGTCGAGGCTATCGATAATGTCCATGAGGTCGATCATGTTGGCGGGATCCGCTCTAATCACCAGGGCATTGATGGCTTCATCTGCTTGGATGCTCACCTCAACCATCTTGTCTTCACTGCTGCCGCTCTTACTGCTGACGACGTTGCTTAAGATTTCAGCCATTTTGGCAGCGTCAGAATGAGCGAGTCGAATGACTTTGATCGTGCCTGATCGATTCGCGGGAACGTCCAGTTGATCGACCAGGGCTTTGACGCGAGCTAGGGTGTAGCGTTCGCCTTTGATCACAAGGCTATTAGTGCGCTCACTGGCGACGATGCTGACTTTGTTCGGACCTTTGGCGCTCTTGCCGATTTGATCTGGCGCGAGTTCTTCGAGTAATCGAACGATATCTTCGACCCAGGCTTCTTCCAGATCAACGATGGCGACTTCTAGGGTATCTGCGATATCGACTCGATTGATAATCTCTACCAAGCGAGTGATGTTGGCTGCATGATCACTGATGATCAGCACATTAGGGTTACTGAGCGCTGCGATGTGGCCGTATTGAGGAATCAAAGGTCGAAGGACTTTAACCATGTCTTCGGATGTCGCGTAGGATATCGGTATCACCCGGGTAACCAGTTCCTGAGAGATCAAGTCATCGACAAAATCATTGGGATTTCCCGATTGCTTGGCCAGCACCGTCTGTACAATTTTAATCGCTGACCCTGTTGGCACGGCGGCGAAACCGTGAACTTGCAGCACGCTAAGAAAAAGTTGGTAAACGGAATCTTCATCAAGGGTGACATTGGACACGATGGTGACATCACCCTTGACCCTTGGATCAATGATGAAACTCTTACCGGTGATGGCCGAAACCTGGGTGACAAATTCACGAATATCGGCATTTTTGAGATTGATCTTCCAAGTTTCCTCGGCGCTCACGGTTAATGCCGTGAGAAGGCAGCAAGCGATCAATATTTTTTGGATTAGGCTCATAAGCGACGAAGGTTCTGGCTCGAGGTAAGTGTACTGGATGAACAGCGCTTAGGGTATGGGAATCGTGAGGAAAAAGCGTCGACCACCGCGTTCGACTTCTACTCTAACGCGTCCGGCAGAACGCGCTTGATCAACCAGTCTGGCATCATTCATTGCAACGCCCAGCGGGGCGCCGTTGACAGAAACCACTCGATCCCCGGGCTGCAAGCCTGAGTTACGCAGCGCTGGGTGAGCCGATTCGACCTTATAACCCTGGCTGGTCCCTGGTGCCACAGCCTTTAATCCATATTCATCAAGGACGGACTTTGGATTGGTTGCCAGTCGGTTACGAAAGTCTGCAATTGCGTCGCCAGATGAGCGTTGTGATGTAGTACTTGAAGTCGCCCTGGGATTCGTCGGTCGTGCGCTCGCGAGGGTTCGTTGCGGCTTCACAGCTGACGATGACCCTCGGCGGTTACCGCTTGCGGTTTCAATGCCTAAGCGCTTGGTTACGAACATTAATTTTTCAAGTCGGCCACTGCGTTTAAGTAAAATGTGATCGGCAGCGACAGAGTGCAAAACACTATTCCCGGGGAGTTTGTCGCCTACGCGGTAGAGTTTTCCATCGCGGCCGCGTTCAGCAACAATTGCACTGGAAACCTCATTAGCAGCGCTTAGGAAGACACCCTCAAGTTCAAGATTAAGACGAGTTTGAGGCGCTTCGACCACCACTGCTTTCGGGGTATCGTTGGTGCGGCCAAAGAGGCTCAGGGTAGTATCCTGAATGCTTGTTGATCTGGCGGGGTTGCGACTCGTCGCTGGTGCTTGGGCAACTTGATCGAGTTCAACGGCAACTTGTGCGTCCAGATAAAAAAAGACGTTTTGGACGATCAGATAGATCGCCCAACCGGTGCAGATTGCGACGATGCCGATGGACAGCGGTTGTTGGAACCTATTCAGCAATTGTTCGATCATAAGAGCAGCTAATTCAGTTTCACTAAAGGTTACAGGATTTTCTCTTCGAACAGCAGAGGGGCCTTGAGGTGGTCAGCACCTGTAATCTTCGCCATGCTCAGTAACGCGGGTTGGAGCTCGGCCAAAAACCAACCGTCTGGCTTAAGTGCGAGACGCGCTAAGTCATTCTGATTGCGTCTGACGTTGATCTCAATACCGCAGGCCTGGCTCTTGAGCAATCCAGACAAATCGGGAAGATCATAGCGTTCAACCCTGTTGGGGGTGCTGAAAACAATCCTGCCCCCGTCCCAGTGAAGGTCACCAGTCATAAAGGTTAGACAACGGTCAGTGATTTCCATGGCGCCTTGGCTGAGGGTAAGTTTACCTTCCAGCTGGTGCCCGTAAGCCACTGCGAGCTGATTGATGTCTTTGCTGTCAACATAGCCGTTCAGCTCGCTGATCTCGATTCGAGGGGTACTGAGTGACACGGCGAGCTGGGCATTCAATTCATGATTGGCGCCTTGCAGTGAAGCGAGGTAGCGGAAAGTGATATCGCCCTGGTGCAGCGTTGGCCACTGAGCTTGCCAGCTGAGGGTTGAGGTGGGGAAGCTACGAAAGCGTACCGCGGTTGTTCCTTTTCTGAGAGAGCCGCGAGGCGTGCTGATTGCGAGCTCATTGGGGTAGGTCAATTCTGATGCAAGCTGCTTCCAAACGACACTTGCGGGAATAAACCAAGCGATACTGATGACAAGGGTCAAGCTCGCGAGAACGAAGAGCAACAATCCGGACTTTAGTCCCACCGGGACTCCCCACGATCACCCTTTTCAAACCAAAACCAAGGTAAGTCATCGTCCTCTGATTCATCGCTCCAGGAACCTTGGCTACATCGAATAAGATCAGGGAGATGTTGGCTCACGGCCGCTGCAAAGTCAGCATCACAAGCAAAGTTACTGAGGTTCGATTTTAGCCAAACGCTGGTATAGGTTCGATAAGCTTTTGGTTGGATGACCAGTTCAGCTCGGCCTACCTCTGTGACAATTTCGGTCACACGAGCAGTGCCGGCATCCTGCCACTGACCTATCGGCAAGACCTGGCCGATGGCATGCGATATCGCCTCCAAGTCTGAGCTTTTGATGTAGATCTCAAGGTCTGGAAAAGGGGGTTCAGACATGGTCTCTCAGGAGACGATCAAGGATCGTTGTATAAATCCGCCCGAGCGCTGCGATATCGTCGATAGGTACCCGCTCATCAATCTTATGGATGTGGGTATTGAGCAAACCCAGCTCAATGATTTCCGGGACGAAGGGCGCAATAAACCGACCGTCAGAGGTACCGCCTCCAGTGGATAATTCAGGCGTAAGTCCGGTTTCTCCTTGGATGCCTAGAATAGCAGCGTCGATGAGGGCGCCTTCTTGGCTGAGGAAGGGTTCACCAGAAAGGGACCATTCAATATCAAAAGGCAGGCCGAAATCTGCAAGAATCGCCTCGGTGCGCGTTTTGAGACTGGCCTCGGTTGAAGCGGTGCTATAACGAAAATTAAAAGCTGCGACGATCTCTTGGGGCACCACATTTTGAACGCCAACGCCGGCATTCAGATTTGAAATCTGAAAGCTGGTAGCCGGAAAAAAAGCATTACCTTGATCCCATTCGGTATCAGCCAATCGGCTAAGCGCCGGCATGGCGAGATGAATGGGGTTAATCACAGTATGTGGGTAAGCGACATGCCCGGATTTCCCTTGAATGGTCAAACGAGCATTCAGGGAGCCGCGCCGGCCGACTCGGATCATATCGCCCAGGGCATTCGCGCTTGAAGGCTCGCCTACGAGACAATAATCAATGTTGATAGCTGTTTGGGATAAGGCTTCCATGACAGCTCGGGTGCCATGTCGAGCCTCGGCCTCTTCATCACTGGTGATCAGGAAAGCAATTTTTCCGTTGAAGGGTTGGCCTTGCCCAATAAATTGTTCACAGGCAAAGACCATAGCTGCAAGCGCGGATTTCATGTCAGCACTGCCGCGTCCGTAAAGCCAGCCGTCTTGGCAGGTCGGTTCAAAGGGCGGGTAAGTCCAGCTATCGAGTGGGCCAGGTGGTACCACGTCGGTATGGCCTGCGAATAAAAAGGTAGGTCCGGGCCGGTGACTGTCGAGTACGGCCCACAGATTGGTCACGTCCTCGAAGGGCATAGATGTGATTTCAAAACCCAGCGCCGTCAGCTGCTCGGCCAGCAGGGTTTGGCAGCCCTCATCAGCGGGCGAAATCGAAGGGCGTTCGATCAGCTTTTTGGTGAGATCAAGTAACCGATCCGAATCAATTTGGGTTGAGGGAGGCATAGGCGTTTAGTTTAATTGTGCGCGTGGAGCAAGTCATTGAGCTTGATCGCATGCTGATTGGTTCGGCATTGAACCTCCCCGGTTTGCGAGTGCCGAATAAACAAGAGGTCGTCTTGTCCATTGAGTATCCGAGCTTTCACAGTTTTTACAGGCGCGCCGTCAACGTCGATAAGGGTAACCAGAGTGCCAGGGGTAATATAAAGTCCGGCTTCAATGGTGCAGCGGTGGCCGAGGGAGATACCAGTGCCCGCGTTAGCGCTGATCAAACAATCCTCACCGATACTAATCACTTGGTTGCCGCCACCAGATAGCGTGCCTGCGGTCGAAGCGCTACCGCCTAAATCGCTTCCTTTTTGCACGAAGACGCCTTGCGAAATACGCCCCTCTACCATGTTAGGGCCCTCTGCCCCAGCGTTGAAATTGATAAAGCCCTCGTGCATGACGGTCGTGCCGGGTCCAAGATAGGCACCGAGTCGAACCCTGGCAGAATCTGCAATGCGGGCGCCATTAGGTGCTAGATAGTTAGTCAGTTTCGGAAATTTATCAATGCTGGTGACCTCAAGGTGCTGACCTTGGATGCGGGCCTGCAACAAGGCCTCTTCCAACTCTTCAGTAGCGATCGCGCCTTGGCTCGTCCACGCAACATTGGGCAAAGACGCGAAGATGCCGTCAAGATTAAGACTGTTAGGTCGGCACTGTCCCGAAGACAGTAAATGAAGCTTGAGGTAGGCGGCTGGGGTAGAGGCAATCGCAGTGTCTTCTTTGAGCCAGGTTAGAACGCAGGGTTTCTGGCTCTTAGCCAATGCTTGAAGTAACTGCTTTTGTGCTATGTCAGAAATTTGCGCCGCGAGGCGAGCACAGAGATCCTGATCGAGTGGAACGTTACCGGATTCGCCCTCTAAGGGTACTAGGGTCTCAATTTCCTTGATGAGCGTGGCAGATGGACCCAATAGCGACTTTGGAAAGGCCACCTCTAACCAAGCTCCCGCCGTATTTTGAGAGCCAACTCCGATACCGATACAAAACATGAAACCTCCTAGAGTGATGCTCGCTGGCAGAAAACGGAGCAATTATGACTGGTTTGACGGCAAGATTCAGCTCAAGGCGTGAAAGTTTTCTACAATTCTGTCTGCCGCCTGTTGGCAAGCAGCCTCATCGGCAACTAAGGCCAGCCTTACCCGATTTTCCCCGGGGTTGATGCCATCAGCGACTCTTGAAAGGTATTGACCTGGCAAGGTTTTGATATTGCATTGACGCATCAAAGCCCGAGTAAAGTCGAGATCATTGATCGGGGTCTCTGGCCATAAGTAAAAGCTCGCTTTGGGTGGTTCAATTGGCCACACAGGTTTGAGTCGGGCAATAAAATCATTGGTCTTCTTGACGTAGACTGCTCGATTGTCGATGACATGTTGTTCATCCGACCATGCTAGCGAGCTAATGATTTGACTGTGCACCGGCATCGCACTGCCATGATAGGTTCGATACAGTAAAAACTGTCGAAGTAAATCGGCGTCGCCAGCCACATAGCCGGAGCGTAAACCCGGCAGGTTGGACCGCTTCGATAAACTGTTAAATGTGAGGCAGTGTTTAAAGCTTGTATTGCCCATGAGCGCTGCTGCCTCGAGTAAACCCGCCGGCGGGTTCGCTTCGTCTCTGAAAATCTCAGAGTAACATTCGTCAACAATCAAAATAGCGTCATGCTCCAACACTTTGCCAATCCATTGTTGCAACTCGTCGATGGATAAGAGGGCGCCATGGGGGTTGCCGGGATTGCACAAATAGACCAGTCCCACTTGCTGCCAGATGTCATCACTGATGTTTTTGATGTCGGGTTTGAAATCGTTTTCGACGAGGCAGGGCATGTACCGTGGTTGGGTGCCTGCCAATAAGGCGGCACCTTCATAGATTTGGTAAAACGGATTTGGGAGCAGGGTCAACGGTCGCTCGCTGGGTGAAGCGAGGGCTTGGGCGACTGCAAATAAGGCCTCGCGCGTCCCGTTAACGGGCAAGACATGATGTTCCGGGTCAGCATCGGCCGGATCAAAACGACGATGAATAAATTGACTGATAGCCGATCGTAATTCGGGCAATCCTCTAGTTGGTGGATAGGTTGCCAGGCCACGGGTGAGGAGATCTCGATCGTTCAGCGCCTCAAGGATAAAACCAGGCGGTTGATGTTTTGGCTCACCCAGCGCCAGTGAGATAAACGGTTTTTTCGCGGGCTCGACCGAATCGAGCAAGCGATTGAGCTGATCAAAGGGGTAGGGCTGCAGAGCGGTCAGGTTTGGGTTCATGCAGTCAACCGATGTATGTGTTGGTCAAGTTCTGAACAAATAGCCTCGCACAATTGTTCAATACGATGGGTTTCTAACATTGGTGACCCTTCTTCACTGACAATATGGAATACGTCCTCGACACGCTCGCCGAGGGTGGTAATTTTTGCGGCCAAAATCTGAACGCCGTGAGCCTCAAAAAGTTGAGCGAGTTTTGCCAACAACCCTGGTCGGTCAGCAGCAAGCACTTCTAGCACTGTGAATTCGGCGGCGGGGTCTTGATGAAAGGAGGCGATGGTTTTGAGTTTAAATTCTCGCAGTATTCTTGGCGTTCTTCGGGGGCGAACTTTAAACCCGTCGCCTGCGACAATGGCCGCGGTCAGGGTTTTGCGGATGACCTCCGCGCGTTTGCTTAAATTCGGTTCGACGCCGGGTTGGGTCTCAAGGACATCAAAAGTGTAGTCGGTTCTGCCGCTCGTGTTGCCAGGTATCCGAGCGTCAACGATGTTCAGATGTAAATCTTCGAAGGCGGCGACGATCGCATAAAACAACGGCAGAGCGGACTGAGCATGAATAAATACGTGGATGGCGTTGCTTTCCTGCTCAAGCCTCGAATGACCGGCGTCAATTAAGATGAGGGGTCCATCATCTGGGTTATAGCCGTCGAGCGATTCGGTGTGCCAAATAATATTGTGCTCAGATTCGCGTAGAAAGTAGTCGTCGTCTAATCCCGACCATAACTGTTTGATGCGAGGGGACGTTAACCCCTTCTCGGCGAGTTTGGTGGTCACTCGCGTTTGGACCTGACTGAGATAGTCTTCGCGGTCAACCATGTTCTCAACACCCATGCGCAGCACTCGTTTTGTCTCAAGATACAGCTGGGTCATCAGGGAAGCCCGCCAGCTGTTCCATAGATCGGGGTTGGTGGCGTTGATATCAGCAACCGTCAGTGCATACAAGTAGTCCAGGCGCACCCGATCACCGATTTGCTCGGCAAAGGTTCTCACAACATCTGGGTCGAAGATGTCTTTCCGTTGTGCAGTGGTCGACATCAACAGATGGTTTTGTACCAGCCAACAAACCAAGTTGGTGTCCCAAACGCCGAGCTGGTGACGAAGACAAAACTGACGAGCGATATCAATGCCCAGTTCCGAGTGGTCGCCACCCTTGCCCTTAGCCAAGTCGTGGAAAAAGCCAGCGAGATACAAGAGCTCTATTTTCGGAAGTCGATGATGGATGTGAGCAGCGATCGGAAAACGCTGTTCTTGATTCTTATAACGAAAACGGCGCATGTTACGCACCACCTGCAAGGTATGGGCATCTACCGTGTAAATATGGAACAAATCAAACTGCATTTGGCCAACAACCCGCTCGAACTCTGGAAGATAGGCCCCAAGAATGCCGTAGCGATTCATCCGCCTAAGTTGTGAGAACAAGTGAAATTCGACCCGGAGCAAAGCAAGAAACATCGACGTGACAACAGGGTTTTCCCTGAATCGATCATCAATCTCTGCCGCCGCGGCTTGTGCTTGCCGGATGGTACCTGCGCGTATGCCCTTAAGCTCTGGGTCCTCGCCCAGGATAATAAACATTTCTAGAAGGGCTTCAGGATGATCACTAAAAACTTGATCATGAGCAATTTCCAAGTGCTGCTGGTTACTTCGAAAACGACTGTTAATGACTACCGGCTTTTTGGGGAATCTCGGTCTAAAGACCGCCTCTTCAAAATGTTGTAACACGATTTCGTTAATCGTACTCACCGACTTTGCAAAACGGTAATAGTCTTGCATGAAGCGCTCGACAGCGAGCTGAGCTGCGTCTTCATAGCCCAATTGATCTGCAAGCGCTCTTTGGTGTTCAAACAGCAGCCGGTTTTCGTCACGACCGTACAGGCTATGTAACACAAATCGGATCTTCCATAAGAATTGTTGGGCTTCTGTCAAAAGGATTGATTCGTGGCTTTCAACAAAACCTGCATCAACCAATTGCTCAAGATGATCGGTTTGATAGTGAAATTTAGCGACCCAAAGAATGGTTTGAATATCTCTAAGTCCTCCAGGCGCTGTCTTTAAGTTGGGCTCTAAGCTGTATTCAGTATGGTTTGACTTAGCGTGTCGATCATTTTGCTCGTCGACTTTTGCACGAAAGAAGGTGGTTGATCTCCAGCCGGCCTTGCTTCGCAACTTTGTGCTGAGTTGGTGCAGCAGTTTTGGGGTTCCAAATACGGTTCGAGCGTCTAACAAGGCGGTCATCACCGTGACATCGAGGCGCGCTTGTTGGAGAGACTCTTTGACACTACGGACGCTGTGTCCGACCTCAAGGCCGATATCCCAAAGTAAGGTAAGGAAGGATTGGATATTGGAGGTATGCTGTCGAGCGTTACTGCGCTCAGTCAAAATGAGTAGATCAATATCGGAATTAGGCAGCAGCTCATTTCGGCCGTAGCCTCCGACAGCGATCAAAGAAATCCTGCTTTTGCGAAGGCTTGACAGGTTTTCATCCCAAGAGAATCGTCGCCAGCAGAGCACGAGAATATGGTCAATGAAAGCGGCCCGCTGTTGCACAAGGCGACTGGCTGAGGTGCCGCTCGCAAAGGCTTGCTCTTGGGTCTCCCGAAAATCGGTCAAGGCTTGTTTAAGCAGAGGGATCGGCTTCTTTGTATCTCGAACCGCAACACTGAGTGCAGGTAAATCCAACTTAACCTAACCTTGGTAGCTCATCGTCACTGCGATGCGTCAAAATCTCGTAGCCAGTTTCCGTCACTAAGATGGTGTGTTCCCATTGAGCCGTGAGTTGGTGGTCTTTGGTGACGACGGTCCATTGATCGGGCAGCAACTTAACAGCGGCTTTGCCAGCATTGATCATCGGCTCAATGGTAAAAGTCATGCCTGGCGCTAACGTTAAGCCAGTATTAGGTCGACCGTAATGCAGTACCTGGGGCTCGTCATGAAACACTCGGCCGATGCCGTGACCGCAGTACTCGCGGACGATTGAGAATCGTTGTTTTTCTGCATGACGTTGAATGGCGTAGCCAATATCTCCAAGGGTTGCGCCAGGGCGGACCGCGGCTATCCCCAGGTTTAAACAATGTCTGCTGGTTTCCACCAAGCGTTCGGCCCTTACACTGCCTTTGCCGACAATAAAGGTTTTGCTGGTATCGCCGTGAAATCCATCTTTAATCAGGGTTACGTCGATATTGATAATGTCGCCATCTTTCAAAACTTTGTCGTCTGATGGTATTCCGTGACAGACCACATGGTTAACAGAAGTACAGATTGATTTTGGAAAGCCGCGATAGTTCAGAGGGGCTGGGGTCGCATCTTGGACATCGATGGTGTAGCGATGACAGATCCGGTCCAGCTCTCCGGTACTGATGCCCGGTTTGATATGATCGGCAATCATTTCTAATTGCTCGGCAGCCAAAGCCCCAACGGCTCTCATGCGTTCAATTTCAGAAGCGGTTTTTATGTTGACCACGGGACCTCCTTTTGGACGACGCAGTATAACAGTCTCGCTACCGGTTTGGGGCCAAATCGTTGGTTTGTCGCCGTAATTATGCTATAAAGCGCGCCGCGGAAGCGGAATCAGGGTTTCGGCCATAAGGTCGGGACTGAAATCAGCACACACATCGTCACAAGTCGCGGGTGCCTTCGGGTTGCGGGTTGGGATGTGTGGAAGCCTAACCCAAACATTGGAGATATCATGGCTCGAGTTAGCATGCGTGACCTGCTAGAGGCAGGGGTCCATTTCGGACATCAAAAACGTTATTGGAATCCAAAAATGAGCGAGTTCATTTTTGGCGCCAGAAACGACATTCACATCATCAATCTTGAAAAAACGGTACCAGCGCTCAATGAAGCGTTAGATTTCGTTGCGTCCGTAGCTCAGAAAAAGAACAAGGTATTGTTCGTAGGTACTAAGCGCAGCGCGAGTAAGATCGTCAAAGAAGAAGCGTCTAGGGCTGGGATGCCTTATGTCGATAAGCGCTGGTTGGGCGGGATGTTGACCAATTACAAAACCATTCGTCAATCGATCCGACGCTTGCGCGACTTAGAAGAACAGAGCACCGATGGTACTTTTGCTAAATTAACCAAGCATGAAGCACTGACGCGTCAACGGCTGTTGGAAAAACTCGAGAGTAGCCTTGGCGGCATCAAGGATATGGGAGGCTTGCCGGACGTAATTTTAATCGTCGACGTAGACCACGAAAAAATCGCGGTGACTGAGGCAAAGACCTTAGGAATTCCCGTGGTTGCAATCGTCGATACCAACAGTAATCCAGATAATGTGGATTATTTGATTCCCGGAAATGATGATGCGATTCGCTCCGTACGCCTGTTCTTGAGCAGTTTCGCTGACGCGATATTGGAGGCGAAAGGCCAGAACAATGTGGTTGAGAGCGATTTTGTTGAAGTTGCAGAAGAGGCAGAGGCAGAGCCAGAGGCGGTAAGCGAGCCATCGGCTGAGGGTGCTGAGGCGGACGCTAGTGTCAGTGAGGAAGCAGCAGCGACTGAGGCTCCCAGTGCTGAAGAGGCGGCAACGCCCTCGGAAGCGGACACGAGTGCAGAGCAGGATTGAGCTGAAGGCGAGCTAAAATAACCGCGCTACTCAGGTTTTGGTAGCGCGAATGGATGACGAAAAGAGGAAAAACGATGGCGGCAGGGACAGCAGCAATGGTCAAAGAGCTTAGAGAGCGGACAGGCCTCGGCATGATGGATTGCAAAAAAGCGCTGGTTGAGAACGATGGGGATATGGCGCTGGCGATCGACAGCCTACGTAAATCAAGTGGGATGAAGGCGGCGAAGAAAGCAGGCAGGATTGCTGCCGATGGCTTGATTCGCATTAAGATCGAAGGTGATGCCGGTGTCATGGTCGAAGTCAACTGCGAAACAGACTTTGCGGCTAAAGATGAAAACTTTTTGAAGTTTGCCGATGAAGTCACCGAGGCACTGTTTAACGATGCCGCAGCCGATGTCGAAGGTTTGATGGCCAGCGGATTCGAGGCAACTCGAGAGGCACTGGTACAGAAGATCGGTGAAAATTGTAGCGTGCGTCGATCGGATCGATACCAAGGCCAAGTAGCGAGTTATCTGCATACGAATGGTAAAATCGGGGTGTTAGTGCAGCTCGAAGGCGGCGACGCAGACTTGGGACGTGATCTTGCGATGCATATCGCTGCTACCAACCCCCAAGTCGTCTCCCCGGAGGACGCCGAGCAAGATGTTTTGGAGAAAGAGCGAGAAATCTACACCGCTCAAGCTGCTGAAAGCGGTAAACCCGCGGATATCGTGGCAAAAATGGTAGAGGGCCGAGTCAAGAAGTTTTTGGCGGAAATCAGTCTGACCGAGCAGCCATTTGTTAAAGATGGTGATGTCAAAGTCGGTGCTTTACTGAAAAAGCACGATGCTAAAGTGGTCAATTTCGTTCGTTACGAAGTGGGTGAAGGTATCGAAAAAGAAGAAGTCGATTTTGCCGCTGAGGTCGCCCAACAACTGTCCTGAGAAACACTATGCCATCAAAAAAACCAACGCCAAAATATGAGCGAATACTGCTGAAATTAAGCGGGGAGGCTTTAGGTAAAGCCGGCGTTGGTATCGACCCTAAAGTGCTCGATAGAACCGCGCTGGAGATTGGGCAACTGGTGGGGATTGGAATTCAGGTTGGTTTAGTTATCGGTGGTGGCAATCTGTTTCGTGGTGCTGAATTAAGCGCTGCGGGTCTCGACCGTGTCACGGGTGATCACATGGGGATGTTGGCAACGGTAATGAATGCCTTGGCCATGCGAGATTCGTTGGAACGGGCCAATATCCAAACGGTAGTGATGTCAGCCATCCCAATGAGTGGGGTTGTCGAGCATTATGATCGACGGCTAGCGATTCGCCATTTGGAAGAAGGTGATGTTGTTATCTTTTCGTCGGGTACGGGAAACCCGTTTTTCACCACGGATTCAGCAGCTTGTCTGCGCGGTATTGAAATCGACGCGGATATTGTCCTTAAAGCAACCAAGGTCGATGGTGTCTATACCGCTGACCCCGTCGAAGATCCGAAGGCAGAACGCTTCGCTTCAATCACATATGATGAAATTTTAGATCAACAATTGGGGGTCATGGATCTGACAGCGATCTGCTTGGCCAGAGACCACGGCATGCCCCTAAGAGTGTTCCAACTTGATAAGCAAGATGCCTTACTCAATGCAGTTGTCGGCGACGACGAGGGTACGTTGGTCATCGCTGAACCTTCAGATTAGGAGACTCTATGATCGAAGAAATAAAAGAAGACGCGCAAGACCGGATGGGGAAGAGTCTGGGAGCGTTGGATGTTGCGCTTGCCAAGATTCGAACCGGTCGAGCCCATCCCAGCTTCTTGGATTCTGTAAGCGTCGATTACTACGGGAACATCACACCCCTTAGGCAAATGGCTAACGTGAACGTCGAAGAAGGTCGCTCGTTGGTAATCGTTCCTTGGGAGCGCGCGATGATCCCCGTGATTGAAAAAGCGATCCTGAAATCGGATTTGGGCGTGAATCCTGCCAGTAGCGGTGAAAGTATTCGAATCTCAATGCCCCCTTTGACGGAGGAAAATCGTCGGGATCTAGCGAAAATTGCAAGGTCAGAAGCGGAAAATGCGCGAATCTCGATCAGAAATATCCGTCGGGATGCCAATAACGATATCAAGGATTTCCTGAAAGAAAAGGAAATCAGCGAGGACGAGGCGCGACGAGGAGAGGATCAAATCCAAAAACTGACCGACGATATGGTCAAGCAGATCGACAAGACATTGGCGACTAAAGAGCAAGATTTGATGGCGCTCTAAGCCATCAAGCCCAGCCATGCTCAAAGCACGTATTCTGACGGCTCTAATCATCGCTCCCTTGGCCTTGATGGGGCTATTTGGGTTGCCCCCCAGAGAATTCAGCGGGTTGATTATGGCGATACTCGCGGTTTGCGGTTGGGAGTGGGCCAACTTTTGTCGTTTCGAGCCTATTCCTAGGGTTGTTTATGGGGTCATCATTGCCGGATGCTTCCTAGCCTTTGGTGATTATTTGCTGGTCTGGTTGGCGCTTGCGGCGATTGCTTGGTCGGTAGCGATAGGGGTGATACTTCGTTATCCGCGTCAATCTAAGGTCTGGCAATCCTCATGGGTGCTCGCGGGGGTGGGTATTCTCGTACTGCTGCCTGCTGGCTCGAGTCTGATTGCGCTAAAGGCACATGCATTAGGGAATCAGTGGATTTTAGTGCTGTTGGTGCTGATCTGGTCGGCAGACATTGGAGCCTATTTTATCGGTCGACGCTGGGGTAGAAAAAAATTACTCCCAGAGGTGAGTCCCGGGAAGAGTGTTGCTGGGTTAATAGGGGGCCTGGTGATGGCAATGATGGTCGGCGGCTCGCTCGTCGCGTACTTACCCGCGGTTTCGTTACAAACTGATTGGCAGTTTTGGTTGGCGGTAGCGGCATCGGTTGCCTTAATCTCGGTGGTCGGTGATTTAACCCTGTCAATGTTCAAACGTAACCGCGGAATCAAGGATTCAAGTCGGCTTTTACCAGGGCATGGAGGGTTCCTTGATCGCCTTGACAGTCTTTTCTCAGCGGCGCCTTTGTTTTGTGGGTGGCTTGTAATCTTCGGGTTGATTGGGTGAGCCGTAAATCGATCACAATCTTAGGGGCAACCGGTTCGATCGGTGCGAGCACGCTCGCTGTGCTTGAGGCATCCCGGGATTTCGACATTTATGCCCTGACTGCCCATCAAAGTGCGGAAGAGCTGCTCGAATTGTGTTTGCGCTACAAGCCTCGCTTTGCAGTGCTCGGCGCGGAAGCAGCAGGTCAGCAAATCGCAACAAGCCTGCGGGCACAAGGTTCGCGCACGGAGGTGTTGGTCGGGGCAGAGGCTCTAAAACGCGTTGCCAGTGCACCAGAAGTGACTCATGTCATGGCCGCGATCGTGGGAGGCGTGGGTCTTCCGCCAACCTTTGCTGCAGTGCAAGCCGGTAAAACCGTGTTATTGGCCAATAAAGAAGCGTTGGTGATGGCCGGTTCAATCTTCATGACCGCCGTTGAGCGTTCAAATGCCAAGCTGCTGCCGGTCGACAGCGAACACAATGCTATTTTTCAATGTTTAGGTCAGAGCACCACCGTTGGCCCATCGGTTAATCGAATCTTGTTAACCGGGTCCGGAGGTCCTTTTCTGCGTACCCCGATTGATTCACTCGCAGATGTGACGCCAGAGGATGCCTGTCGGCACCCCAACTGGGATATGGGGAGAAAAATTTCAGTGGACTCTGCGACCATGATGAACAAAGGGCTGGAACTCATCGAAGCAGCTTGGTTGTTTGGCGTTCCAGCGGATAAAATTGAATTTCTCATTCACCCGCAAAGCATTGTGCACTCCATGGTAGAGTTCATCGATGGTTCGGTTGTTGCTCAGATGGGCCAACCGGACATGCGTACACCGATTGCTCACGTGTTGGCTTATCCGGACCGCCAAGTCTCAGGGGTATCGGGCCTTGATTTTGCTGCGCTTGCCGACCTGTCTTTTGAAACGCCTGATTACCAGCGGTTTCCCTTGCTTGGACTGGCACGTCGGGTCGCGAGTGAACCGTTGTGTCAAGCCGTCGCATTGAATGCCGCCAATGAGATGGCGGTCGCCGCGTTTTTAGATGCGGGGTTACCCTACCGTGAAATTGCGACAACGATTGAACAAGTAGTGAGCCTGATCCCGCGGAAGGAACTTCTCTGCATTGATGATGTCTTGGATTATGATCATGAGGCCAGATCACTAACCACAGAGCTGCTATCAACCGATGATTGAAATCCTGCAAAGTATACTGGCCTTGATTGTCACGATCGCAATTTTGGTTACTGTCCATGAATTTGGCCACTTTTATGTGGCTCGCCGTTGCGGCGTTTTGGTAGAGCGTTTCAGTGTTGGCTTCGGGCGGCCGTTGGTCGTGTTTAAAAGAGGTTCCAGTGCCCCATCAGTGGAGCAATCGGTGGTTGCGCAGCAATATCCGGGAGACAACCAAGAGCCGCTACCAGAGACCGAATATTGTATTGCCATGATTCCCCTAGGCGGCTACGTCAAGATGCTTGATGAACGCGAGGGTTATGTCCCAGAGCATCTCAGGGATTACGCTTTCAATCGCCAATCCTTGTTGGCTCGTACAGCGATTGTAGCGGCAGGTCCAGCGGCAAATTTCTTGTTGGCATTTGTCTTATATTGGCTGTTGTTCACCGCTGGCGTCTCAGGGGTTGCGCCAGTGATTGATACCCCACCGGCTGGATCACCGGCCGCCGAGTTGAAGCTGGGTAAGGGGAGCGAAATTTTAACCGTTGATGGGCAACAAACGCGAACTTGGCGGCAGGTCAATCTTGCTTTGTTCGATCGGTTGGGTGAAAGCGGTGCCATCCTAATCGAGGTCAAACCCTTCGCGGCGGGTAAGACACAATCCTTATCGATTCCGATCGATGCCTTTTTGATCCAGGAGGAGGAACCCAACCCGGCGCTTGCCCTGGGGTTGCTGTTAAGCCGGCCACCCATCCCAGCGGTGTTAGGTGATATCCTGCCCGGTGGAGCGGCAGAAACTGCGGGCCTTCGTTCAGGCGATCAAGTACTCAAGATAGAGGGTCAGATTGTGTCGGGCTGGCAAGGGTTTGTGGAGATGATCCAAGCCAATCCAGGGCAGCGGCTGGCGCTTGAAGTGGATCGAGATGGCCAAGTCGTCTACTTAAATGTTCGTCCTGAGGCGGTGGTTATCGAGGGCGCAACAATAGGGCGAATCGGAGTCGGGATTGGTTCGACAGCATGGCCAGAAGAACTGCAAAGGGTCGTCAGTGAACCACTGTATTGGGCCTGGCTCCCAGCGCTGGAAAAAACCGCCGATATGATCGGCTTTACCGTGAACAGTTTGGTGAAAATGGTTCAAGGGTTGATATCGACCAGCAATCTCAGCGGTCCGATTACCATCGCCAAGATTGCCAATCAAACCGCCCAAACCAGTTTAGAAAGTTTCGTAACATTTATTGCATTAGTGAGTATCAGCCTTGGCGTACTCAACCTCCTTCCAATTCCGATGCTCGACGGGGGTCATTTGTTCTATTTTTTCATCGAGGCAGTCACGCGACGGCCCGTTCCGGAACGGGTTCAACTGTGGGGCCTACAAGTGGGTATGGTCTTATTAGTAGGAATCATGATGCTAGCCTTCTATAATGATCTTTTACGCCTCTAACAGGATGTTCGTGATCGCCTCAGACTTCAAAAAGATTCTTCGCTTCGCTGCATTACTCCTTTGCCTCAGTGCAGCGAGTGGGGCGCAAGCCTTTGTCATCTCGGACGTGCGGGTGGAAGGCTTGCAGCGTATTGGCGCCGGCGCTGTTTTTGGTGCGATTCCCTTTAATGTTGGGGATGAGGTCAATGAGGAAGGTCTTCGGCAGATTATTCGAGCGCTGTTTCGAACGGAAAATTTTGATGATGTCAAAGTCGGCCGAGACGGCAACGTATTACTGATCATTGTCAGTGAGCGACCCACGATCGATACCATTGAAATTGAAGGCAATAAGGCGATCAAAACGGAAGCGTTGCTCGAAGGTCTCAGTGGTGCCGGGTTGGCTGAAGGCGAGATTTTCAAGAAAGTCACTCTTGACCAAATGGGTGCAGAACTTGAGCGGCAATACGTGATTCAAGGCCGGTATGATGCGAAAATCGCGACTGACGTAGAGAGCTTACCGCGTAATCGCGTGGGGATTAAGGTTGAGGTAGATGAAGGCAGTGTCTCGGGGATCAGGCATATCAACATCGTGGGAAACACAGTGTATGACGATGCGACCCTGAGGGATCTCTTTGAACTTAGATTGCCGGGTCTGTTGTCTTGGTATACCAAGGACGGGCAGTATTCCAGGGAAAAACTCAAAGGTGATTTAGAAAACCTTGAATCTTATTATTTAGACCGGGGCTATCTGAATTTTCGGGTCGATTCCACGCAAGTGGCGATCGCACCGAACATGGAAGACGTGTATATCACCATCAATGTTTCCGAAGGCGAGCAATTTAAGGTTGGCGCGGTTGAGATTTCGGGTGAACTCAGAGATATCCCAGAAGCGACCATTCGGTCGTTGATCTTGTCGCGAGAAGGTCAAATTTACTCAAGAGAACTGATGACCGCCTCAGAGGAGCGCATCGAAACGATTTTGGGGAACGCGGGCTACACGTTTGCAAGTGCGACGGGTAACCCCGCCCTGGCTGAGGATGGCGAAACCGTGACAGTGCGGTTTTTTGTTGATGCAGGGAGTCGAGCTTATGTTCGGCGGATCTCCTTCCGAGGCAATACCCTAACCCAAGATGAAGTCCTCCGTCGGGAAATGCGCCAAATGGAGGGAGGATGGGCCTCCAATGCTTATATCGAGGCCTCCAAACTGAGATTAGAGCGCTTGGGGTATTTTAAGGAAGTCTCGGTTGAAACGCCCTCGGTGCCTGGAGTGGAAGATCAGATTGATGTGGAATATACGGTCGAGGAGCAACCCTCAGGAGCAGTCTCTGCAACCTTTGGCTACGCCCAAGATTATGGCGCAATTATTGGATTGAGCTATCAAGAGTCCAATGTATTTGGATCGGGTAATTCCTTTAATCTATCGGTCAATCGAAGTTCCTATCAAACTTCCTATAATCTATCGTTTTTTGATCCCTACTTTACCGTTGATGGAGTGAGCCGAGGTTATTCGATTTTCTATCGCAGCACCTCCTTTGACGAGCGCAATATTGCGAGGTTTTCAACCGATTCGCTGGGTGCTTCGATCAATTTTGGTTACCCGATTAATGAAGTGTCGCGAATCAACTTCTCCATCGGTGCAGAAAACACGGAAATCAAAGAAGGGATTTTCCCTGCTCAAGAAATTTCCCGCTTTCTGGCCAAGGAAGGCAATGAGTTTTCATTGATGACAGTTCAGGCGGCTTATTCAATGTCTGCCCTCAATCGGGGACTGCTGCCAACGGCTGGCCGCTCCCAGAGTCTTTCGGTAGAAGCCACAGTACCGGGTAGTCAATTAGAGTTCTTTAGAATTAATTATTCAGGACAAATCTTCTTCCCCTTGACTCGGCAGTTAACATTGCGGCTGCGAACAGATTTAGGTTATGGCGGGACCTATGGCAGCACCGAAACCTACCCTTTTTATAAACACTTTTATTCGGGCGGCATGGGCTCTGTCAGAGGTTATGAATCGAACACCTTAGGCCCAAGAACTACGCGTTCCCCGAATGACCAGTTTGGTGAGCCAGATCCTGTCGGAGGGAATGTGCTGATAGAAGGCAGTGCTGAAATTCTCTTTCCTTTGCCCTTTGTCGAAGACCAACGATCGTTAAAGGCTGCAATGTTTGTCGATGCGGGTAACGTCTTCAACACCAATTGTCCGGATATTTCCGTTTATTGTCTTGATCTATCAGAAGGTGAACTGAGGTACTCCGCGGGACTGTCAGTCACCTGGATAACCGGTTTCGCGCCAATCAGTTTTGCCATTGCTTATCCTTTTAATCGTCGAGATGGCGATGAGAGCGAGGTTTTTCAGTTTGAGCTTGGTCGAACTTTCTAAGACCCTTGCAGTCTAATGATTTGAATCTGGTGGCAGGTTATGACAAGATCTGCCGCCGCAGGGACCGGTGTTATACTTGAGGCCAGAGTCGAGGATGAAATTCTAGACTGGGATCTAAAAAATCAGGTAAGCAAAAAATTTAATCACCGCCCGTTTGGGGGAGATCCCATGGAGCGAGCTTGCGAGTCAATTTGAAGCGTAGAGCGAGCAATAAAACTGAACAGTAATGTATTAATGGTTGTAGCAAGGAGAAGCGTTGTGCGTTGGATAAAAGTGTTGAGCGCCGGTTTAATCATAGTCACGAGTGTTTTCTCGGTAAACGTGGCAGCGGAGATGAAGTTGGCGGTAGTGGATGTTGATCGGGCCATTGCGGGTTCTGAGGACGCCCAAAAGCTACTGCGACAGCTTCAAGAGGAGTTTCGAACAGACGAAGACACCATTAAGAAAATTCAGACTGAAGCCGCTGAACTTTTGCAAAAAATGCAGAAAGATAACGAGGTGATGAGTGACAGTGAAAAGCGTCGAATGCAACAGGAAATCGAATCATTGAACAATGACTTCGTTTATCAGCGGCAGAAGCTGCAGAAAGAAGTTGCAGCAAGACAGAGCGAGTTATTCGCGGGTACCGAGGACAAGGTTCGCAAGGCGATCGAGGAACTGGTCCTTGAAAATGATTACGACATGATTCTACCCCGAGGGGCGGCGCTCTATGTCGGCGATTTGTACGACGTCACGCGGAAAGTGACCGAAAAACTCAACGAAATGAATTCATCGCAATAACGTTGTAACCAGGCTCCCATTGGAAATTACCCTAGCAGAACTTGGCAAACAGTTTGAGCTGAAGGTGATTGGCGATGGGAGCACGCTTATCCAGGGTATTGCTGCCCTGGACGAAGCAAAGCCCCACCATCTTAGCTTCCTTTTCAATTCAAAGTACCGAAAGACACTGGCGGAATCGAAAGCGGGCGCGGTGGTGGTTGCCCCGGAACACGTCAGTCTCTTGCAGGGGCCAGGCCTTGTCTCCAATCAGCCAAGACTGACCTGGGCAGAAATAGCGGCCTTGTTCGACAAGAGCGAACGTTGGCATGGAATCCACCCAACCGCAGTGATTGATCCTGCGGCAGAAGTGGGTGCAGACGTAACCGTGGGGCCCCATGCAGTTGTTCGAGCCGGCGCGGTCGTTGGTGAAGGGGCTTCCTTAGGGCCAGGAACGGTGGTCGGAGAAGGGGCGCGAGTGGGTGCACACAGTCAGCTGCATGCGAATGTGGTGCTCTATCACGAGGTGCAATTGGGAGCGCGGTGTATCGTTCATGCAGGTGCCATAGTCGGCGCTGATGGCTTTGGCTATGAGTTTGATGCCAAGAGCGCCAGTCTGCAACGGATCCCCCAAGTGTATAGCGTATGGATTGCCGATGATGTTGATATCGGTGCAGGCACGACCATCGATCGAGGGGCCTTAACGCATACCGAGATTGGTCAAGGTGTCAAAATCGACAACCAAGTACAGATTGGTCACGGGGTAAAAATAGGACCTCACACAGCGATTTCCGGTGCGACCGCGATCGCTGGCAGTACCCGTATCGGGGCTTATTGCTTGATTGGTGGCGCCGTAGGGATTGTCGATCAGCTGACCATCTGTGACCAGGTAGAAATCTCAGCGATGAGTTTAGTGACCCAATCGATTGAAACACCGGGGCGGTATAGTTCCGGCACGGGATTGATGCCAGGGAAGCAATGGCGGCGCAATGTCGCGGTGTTTAAGCGGCTAGAGGACGTTTATCGACGACTACGTCGGCTGGAGAGCAACCCAACCCGGGACAGTGACTAGTCTCGAGAGCGGTTGAGTAGGAAGGCATGAGCCTTCTACAAGATGCGATAGGAGAATGAGATGGACGTAACCGAAATTTGGCGCCTGTTGCCACACCGCTATCCTTTTTTGTTGGTTGACAGAGTTGTCGAGATTGACGCCGATAAGCGTATTGTTTGTCTTAAAAACGTTTCCATCAATGAGCCCATTTTTACCGGTCACTTTCCAGACACCCCTGTTTTTCCCGGCGTGATGATCGTTGAAGCATTGGCACAGGCAGCGGGAATTTTGGCGTTTGCATCGAGAGGGCGCACCTTGGATGATGGTTATATCTATTATCTAGCGGGTACCGATAAAACCAAGTTTAAGCAGTCGGTAGTACCCGGTGATCAGTTGAGATTGGAGGTCGAAATCGTCAATCTAAGGAGTCACTGGATGAAAGCTGAGGGTCGCGCATTCGTTGATGATCGTCTGGTTTGTAGCACTCGGTTGACGTGTGCCGAGCAGAAAGTCGACTAGGGCACTCGGCTCCATGGTCAGAGCGCCGCATTACGTCCTAGTCGCAGGCGAGCCTTCAGGTGACGTGTTGGGCGCGGACCTCATCAAAGCACTAAAAACCAAGCAACCTCATGCCGAGTTCTCGGGTGTCGGCGGCCAAAAGATGATCTCAGAAGGGCTGTCGGCTTGGTTCCACATTGATGAACTGTCGGTTAACGGTTTTGTGGCCCCGCTCATGAAGTTACCGTTTTTGATTAAGGTGCTTTTGCAGGTTCGCTCGCGATGTCGATCGCTGTCGCCTGCGGCTTTTATCGGCATTGATTTTAATTTTTTCAATTTGCTGCTCGCCGGCTTGATAAAAAAGAATGGGACGCCAACCGTACATTATGTATCGCCTTCGGTATGGGCTTGGCGGCAAGGTCGTATCAAAACCATCCAACGCCGGATTGATTTGATGTTGACCCTATACCCATTTGAAACAGCGATCTATGAGCAACATGGTATCCCGGTGAGATTTGTCGGGCATCCAAGGGCTGCAGCGATCAATGTTGATGAATTGGCACGTTACGAGCAGGAATCCAGAGCGCGACGCGGTTTAGGAGAGGCTGACCGCATGATTGCTTTGCTGCCCGGCAGTCGAAACGCAGAAGTTGCTTCTATGATGCCGATCTATTTAGACGCGGTTCGCCAATTGCAACACACGGCCCCGGATTTGAAATATCGGGTTGCCGCCGCCAATGAGCGGCGTGGTCGAGAAATCGAGCGATACGTCGATCAAGCGGGCTTGTCGGATGAGGTAACGGTGGAGATTGGCGATGCCATGGGGGTTATGGCGGCCAGTAACGTGGTGTTGGTCAACGCAGGCACCGCAACGCTGGAAGCGCTACTGCTCCGAAAACCCATGTTGATGGCCTATCGCTTAGGGCCGTTGACCTATGCGGTGGTCTCGCGTCTGGTAACGCTTGAACACTTTGCCTTGCCGAACATTCTAGCGGGCGAAGCCATCGTCGATGAATATCTTCAAGCGCGTGCGTCCGGCGAAAATTTGGCGATGGGCGTGAACCGCTTGCTGTTAGGCAAACATCATGAAAGTCTGATGCATCGTTACGATCAGATTCATCAGATGTTAATAGGGGATTTAGGTGAAGACGCGGCTTTACCGATTATTGCTCTGGCTGAAGGGCGCTCCCTGCGATGATGGGACTGATCATTGCGGGCGTTGATGAAGTTGGGCGAGGACCGATTGCGGGGCCGGTGGTGGCCGGTGCGGTGGTGCTAAACCCTAAAAAACCCATCGCTGGCCTGAGAGATTCAAAGGCCTTGTCCGCGATCAAACGTGATGCCCTTGACCAGCAGATTAGAGATGAAGCTCTGGCGTGGGCGCTAGGGCGCGCCGAAGTAGATGAAATCGACCAGCTCAACATATTGAACGCGAGTTTATTAGCGATGTCTCGTGCCGTTTCAGCCCTTGCGATTCGAGCGGACCTCGCGCTGATTGATGGCAATCGTTTACCTGAGGTCTCCATGCCAGCAAAATGGATCATTAAAGGGGATAGCCGGGTGGCGGCCATTCAGGCGGGGGCGATTATAGCCAAGGTGGCCAGAGACAATGAAATGATCGCGTTGGATGCGCGTTTCCCGGGTTACGGATTGGCTGGGCATAAGGGTTATCCAACCCCGCAGCACAAAGCAGCGCTTGGGGTTCTGGGTTTGACTCGGCATCATAGGAAGAGTTTTGAACCCTGTAAAACCCTGCTGCAAAAGAGATGAAGACCCTCGCCAGCAAAGAATTGGGTCATTGAGTAGAAAATGGCGATCAAACCCAAGGGTGGGTGGCAACGACGTAAGGAACCGTATGATGGATATAATCAGAATAGACAGTGGAGCAAGGATGAGCCAAGCGGTGGTTCATGGCGGTTTGGTATCAACCGCGGGTCAAGTCGCGCATACCACAAGGGGTGATACGGTGAGGGCGCAGGCCACAGAAATTTTGCAAACCCTAGAAGAACTATTGGCCAAGGCGGGAACGGATAAATCTCGATTATTGACCGCGCAAATTTGGTTATCAGATATCGAAGATTTTGCAGAATTCAACGCGGTATGGGATGTTTGGGTGGCAAAAGATGCGGCTCCCACTCGAGTCTGTGTAGAATCGAAGCTCGTGGTGCCCGCGTTAAAAGTAGAAGTCGCGGTCACCGCAGCAGTTTAGTCGGGCAAGGAATCAGAAGATGCAAGTAGAAGAACAATTAATCGTAGAGCAAATTCAAATTGGGCCGATGCAAAACTTTGCTTATATCATTGGTGATCGCATCACTCGAGAAGTGGTGGTTATCGACCCCGCCTGGGATATCGATGGTCTACTGAAATTGATCGCCGAGCGCGACTACCAATTAACGGGTGCTTTAGTGACGCATTATCACCCAGACCATTGTGGCGGCAGTTTTGGTCAAAATACTGTCGAAGGGGTCAGTCGGCTTTTAGAGCATGTCAGTTTGCCTGTGTACGCGCATGAACTCGAAGCTGATGGGGTGCGTCGAGTGACGGGTATATCCGAGCAAGATATCAAAAAAGTCACGTCAGGCGATAAACTGATGGTGGGTGATATTGATATTGAGTTCTTGCATACACCGGGTCACACGCCGGGCTCGCAATGTTTCCGAGTCAAAAATACGTTGGTTTCAGGTGATACCTTGTTCATCGACGGCTGCGGCCGGGTTGACTTACCAGGCTCTGATACGGAAGACATGTTTCGTAGTTTGCAGCGCTTAGCAAGCCTACCCGATGACACGCTATTGCTGCCCGGACATAATTACAGTGCGGTGCCGCATGCAACGCTGGGAGAAACCAAGCGCACTAATACCTATTTAAAAATCAAGGACCCTGAGACCTGGAAAATGATGATGGGGGGCTAAGATCTTAAAAATCAGCATGCCCGGGGGTTCTGGGAAAAGGTATCGCATCGCGAATATTGTCCATACCGGTCACGTAATTTAAGAGCCGCTCGAAACCCAGACCAAATCCTGCATGAGGAACGGTGCCATAGCGCCGGAGGTCTCGATACCACCAGAGACTATTGCGCATGTGGTCGTCAGGTATTCTGGCGTCGAGAACGTCGAGTCTCTCCTCTCGTTGGCTACCACCCACAATCTCTCCAATCCCAGGTGCCAGGACATCCATGGCGGCCACCGTTTTGTCGTCATCATTGAGTCGCATATAAAAAGCTTTTATGTCTTTAGGGTAGTTCATCAACACAATCGGTCTGCCAACATGCTGCTCGGTCAAATACCGTTCATGCTCACTTTGTAAATCGCGCCCCCAGGCAACGGGAAACTCAAAAGACTGGCCCGATACTTCGAGTATTTTAATGGCGTCGGTGTATTCCATTCTCTCAAAGGGTTCATTAACCATGGTTTCAAGGCGCTGCATGACGGTGCTGTCGATCCTAGCGTTAAAAAAAGCCAGATCTTCTTGGCATTTCTCGAGAACAACCTTGAGACAGTGCTTAAGAAGCTGTTCTGCGAGGTGAGCATTGTCGGACAGGTCGGCGAAGGCAATTTCCGGTTCTACCATCCAAAATTCAGCCAAGTGGCGTGACGTGTTCGAGTTTTCAGCACGGAAGGTAGGGCCAAAGGTGTAAACCTTGCTCATAGCAAGGCAGTATGCCTCGACATTGAGTTGACCAGAGACTGTGAGGAAGGCCTCTCGACCAAAAAAGTCTTTGGAAAAATCGGCCTCCGGCTGATTTACCCAATCCAGCGTACTCACCCGAAACAATTCTCCTGCGCCTTCGCAATCGCTGGCAGTGATCAGAGGCGTATTAATCCAATGGAAGCCTTGATCAAAAAAGTAATTGTGAATGGCATTGGCCAGAACTGTGCGAACCCGAGTTATCGCACCAAAGGTGTTGGTCCTGGGCCTTAAATGCGCAACAGTCCTGAGATATTCAAAGGTATGTCGCTTTTTAGCGATCGGATAGGTCTCTGGGTCATCGATCCAGCCATGCACGGTGACTGAGCTTGCCTGAATCTCTACGGCTTGGCCTTTGCCCTCCGACGGCGTGAGCACGCCGGACACGGTAACCGAGCAGCCGGTGGAGAGTGTTAGGATGTCTTGTTGATAATTGGGTAGCTCTGTCGCAGCCACTGCTTGGATAGGATCGAAGCTCGAGCCGTCGTGTATGGAGAGGAACGAAAATCCCGCTTTAGAATCGCGTTTGGACCGTATCCAACCCTGTACAGTGACAGTGGTTCCAATATAGGCCGCATCCGTAAGCAAAGCGATAACTGAACTTGGGGTCATCATCACGGTATCCTTTTTTTAACGGAGCGCAGTTTACCAGTTTTCTCTCTGGCTGCGTCACGTACCGGCTTGTGTTTTCCCAAGCCTGTCCACGGCAGAAGCTCTTAATGCGCGCTTATTGATTTTCCCTGAAGCTATTCTTGGCAAGGGTGATTGCTGGATTTGGAGATACCGAGGAATCTTGAATTTGGCGATCTTTTCGGCAAGGACGGCTTTGATGGTGTCGGGGTCAAGGTTGCTGGCAGCATACAAAGTCGCGCCGACCTCCTCTCCAAGGCGCTCGTCCGGAACGGCATAAACACTGGCTTCAATGATCTCTGGTAACTCAAGCAGAGCACCTTCAACTTCAGCACAACCAATATTTTCACCGCCTCTGATCACGAGGTCTTTGATGCGATCGACGATAAACAGATACCCCTCATCATCGAGGTAGGCAACGTCACCGGTTTTTAACCAAGGCCCATCAAATGCCTCTGCGTTAGCCTCAGGTCGGTCCCAATATCCCTTAATGACTGAGGCACCTCGAATCCGTAATTCCCCACGCTCACCCGAGGGCAGAGAGTGCCCATTTTCGTCGACGATATCGATATCCAGAACAGCTGAGCAGCGCCCCGAACTGGTCGGTCGCGTGAGATACTCAGCGCCACCAATGCCCGTACCGATTGCATTGGTCTCGGTCATTCCCCAGCCAGTACTAGGGAGGGCTTGAGCGAAGGTTTTGGCAATCTTGGCGACTTGCGCTGCGGCTCTTGGCGCTCCGCCACCACCGACTGACAGCAAGGTCTCTAAACTGGCCCCCGCTCGCTTGCCAGCTTCAAGTAAATCTCCTGTCATAGCAGCTGGTGCGACGAAGGAACTGATGCGCTCATTTTCAATCAACTTAACCGCAGCGTCTGGATCCCAGCGATACATGCACACCATTTTCCGTTGTGCTCTGTAAGATTGCAGGAAGACCGCATGCGACCCGGTCGCATGAAACAAAGGCACAGCTAGGAGGGTCGCGGGTTGATCCGTTTGCGGCGGTGCGATTAAATCGTGCTCAAGCTGCCGAGCAGCAAGGTCGAGTTCCCAAGAAAATAACGCGCTGATGATGTTGCGATGACAACTGACCGCACCCTTAGGATGTCCTGTAGAACCGGAGGTGTAAAAAATCGTGGCGTCATCCTCTGGGTCTGGTTCATGCCACTGAGGAGCAGTGCCGCGATGTTGTTGGATCAGTTGATCAAAAGATCGATCAACAAACCCTCCTTGAGCAGGTTGATAACGCGTCCCAATGACTGTGAGATTGAGTTCATCAAGAATCGGCGCCACCCGCTCCAAACGCTCGCCATCGGCTATCAGGACTTTGCTGCCGCTGTGTTTGAGGCCATAGGAAATTTCATCGCTTTGCCATAAGGCATTCATGGCCACTGCGACAGCACCCATGGAAGTGACTGCCATAAAGGCGATGACCCACTCAGGGTAGTTGCGCATCGAGATCGCAACCCGATCACCGCGAATGATGCCAAAGTCCGAATGCAGGGCGTTGGCCAATGCCGAAGCCTGCTCGTAGACCTCATTAAAGGTCAGGCGTTCTTGCTGGAAGACAAGAAAAGTGGCGTCGCTGCAATTGTCCCGAAATAACGCCCCGAGCGTTTTCGGTGCATGGGTAAAGAAACGACACAAGTTGTCATGAATGAGTCCCTCTTCTAGGGCGTAGGGCATCCCATTTGCGGTGAGATGGGCGAGGGCTTCGCTTCGTGTCATGGCCATGGTGGTTCCTTATGCGATCTACCGTTGTCGCACCTTCAATTGTGAGGGGCTGTCAATGTGTTCCAATCGGCGCTGTGGCGGCCGATAGCCAGGTATGGGTCGGCTGATCAAGCAGAGGCCCGATTTTATCGAATACCTCCGCATGGTAGTCGTTCAGCCAGTTCAACTCCTGCGAGGTTAACAGCTCGGTCTCGATGAGCCGGCGGTCAAAGGGCGCGAAGGTGAGTGTTTCAAAACCCAGCATGCCATTAGATTCAGAGATAACGGTCATTAAATTTTCGCAACGTATTCCGTAATCCTCTGGCTCGTAGTATCCGGGCTCATTGGAGAGCACCATGCCAGGTAACAAGGGCGCAGTCGGGCCAGCAGCTTTGCCGATCCGTTGTGGCCCCTCGTGGACACTAAGATAGCAGCCGACCCCATGCCCTGTCCCGTGATCAAAGTCTTTACCGATTTCCCACAGAAATTGTCTCGCCAGCGCATCGATCTGCTGACCTTGTATACCATTGGGAAAATTTGCGCAGGCGAGGGCAATGTGGCCCTTGAGGACGCGAGTAAACATGGTTTTATGATCGGGTCTTGGGTCGTCAATAGCGATCGTCCTGGTCACATCTGTCGTGCCATCGAAGTACTGGCCTCCCGAGTCCACCAGATAAAGACTGTTGGGGGTGAGCTTGGCAGGTGTGCCGTTGGTGTGTGAATAATGTGCCATGGCTGCGTTATTTCCAGCCGCAGAGATGGTTCCAAAGGAAAGATCTTGTAGCTCTGGTAAAGCTCGTCTGAATGCCTCCAGTTGATCTGAGAGCTGAGCCTCGTCGAGATATCGACCAGCAGCAACCTCACCATCAAGCCAACACAAAAATTGACAGAGGGCAGCGCCGTCTCTGATGTGGGCTGCACGAATACCGGCTATCTCTACGTCGTTTTTTTGTGCTTTGGGCAAATCAACAGGATTAGCCTGTTCGATCAGCTCACAGCCTGCTGTCAAGCAAGTTAGCGCCGAAAAAGCATTGGTTTGGTCGCTGTCAAACAGTATCTTCGCTTGCCGGTCACCTAAGGTTGTTAAAGCAGCGGCAAGCCCCGTTTCTGGAAAAACGGTGACCTTTTCTCCTACATGATCAGCGAAACCCTCGGGTAACTTCTCTGGGGCGATAAAGAGCTGGAGCGCGCCGTCCTTGCCTAATATTGATTGACTGAGAATTACTGGCAGATGTGGTACATCGGTACCGCGAATATTGAGTAGCCACGCAATCGCGTCGAGTTGATTGACAATAACGGCATCAGCACCCGCGGCTTTAATGAGGTCCGCGATGCGGCCTCGCTTGGACGCGCTAGATTCTCCAGCATAGCTGTCAGCGTATAACATACCTGGGTTCGATGGGGCCTTGGGACGATTCTCCCAGAGATCGTCAAGCACGTTGTAGGCCAGTCCCTCGAGCATTATGTCAGCTGTCCCCAGTTGAACCTCTGCTTGTTTGAAAAAACGGTAGGTGACCACTCGACTATCAACCGCGACTTTTTGGCCGGGCAATAAGGTCTTAGCTAGCCAAGGTAGCACGGGATCCTCAATTAGGTGATGGTGTTCAAATAAGGGTGCAGGGCACTGCTCAGAGGCCTGTAAAGTGTAGCGACCGTCGACGAACAGGGCGGCCTGCTGCTGGGTAACCACCAAAATTCCCGCTGATCCGGTGAATCCAGAGATAAACTTCAGACGTTCATTGTGGGCAGGGACGTATTCGCCTAAGTATTCATCCGCACGTGGAATGATCAATGCATCAATCCCGTTGTGGTCTAGTTTTGCGCGTAGTGCTTTGAGGTTGGATTCTATCGTCATGGTGTAATCTTCCTTTCGAGCGTCTCTGTCTCCGCTGGCGGTAAAGCTTTACAGACAGGGACTCACTGTAAAGAATCGATCATCTCAGATCTCTGCACCGCAAGGAAGCCAGTGATTTTTATGGGTGCTAGCCGGGTGGCTGGCAATGTTTTCTAGATTGATGCATGCTCGAAAAACTGGGTCGTAAAGGAAAGAGACATGGCTGTAGTTGAAGTGGAACACGGTGCTAGCTGGATCGAAATCATTCTCAATCGACCAGAGCGACGTAATGCACTGGTGCCCTCGATGGCGGCTGCAGTGATTAAGGCGCTGGAAGAAGCTCAGCGATCTGACGCCATTTCGTCTATTTTGCTACGAGGCGCGGACGGCTGCTTTTGTTCGGGCATTGATCTGAAAGCCTTACAGGCTAACGAAGATCCTGGAAGCCAGGATGGGAAATGGCATCAAGCTGAGATTAGAGCCTTGCACCTAGCGCTGTATGCTTGCAACAAACCGCTCGTATGTGTGCTGGAGAAATACGCGATCAATGCAGGTGCGGCTTTGGTTTTTGCGAGCGATTTGGTGGTGGCGGGGGAAAGTGCTTTTTTGCAAGTTGGGGAGGTTCAACAAGGGGCAGATATCCCGATGAACGCTGCGTGGTTGAATTTAAAATCGACGGAAATGGTCACGGCAAGATTGGCTCTTCTGGGTGATAGAATAGGCGCTCAAGCACTCCTTGAGCTGGGCTTGTTGCATGAGATCGTCAAGGACGAAGACGTTGGATCAACTGCCAGAGCTTGGGCTGCTCGAATGGGAAGTTTCCCTAAAGGCGCAACGACAGTGATTACTGAGCGATTGCGTGGGTTTCGACCACGTGATCCTGATCAGGTATTTCCGATGTCGACGAACAACGCGTTGATGTCAGCCAGTCAAGTCAAAGGGTAGACGCTGGTCCCCCGAAATCAGTCAATGTCATCCTTCAATAAGGGCGATAAGAGAGAACCATATGACAGCTAATCCAAGTGCAGGGACCTGGATGGGACACCCCAAGGGCTTGTATGTGCTATTTGCAACCGAAATGTGGGAGCGATTCAGTTATTACGGTATGCGGGCCCTGTTGATTCTGTACTTGACCAAGCATTGGTTGTTCGCCGATGGCGAAGCGGCCATGATTTACGGCACCTATGCGGCACTGGTTTATGCGGTTCCAGTGCTCGGCGGAATGATTGCAGATCGCTATTTGGGGTTAAGGAAGGCAATTATTTTTGGTGCAGTGCTGCTGGTTGTTGGGCACCTCGGCATGGCCATTGAAGGCCCGCCTGCAACCCAAGGGGCTGATGGCGTCGCCAGATCAGCTGTGCATGAGCAATTTTTTTATCTGTCGCTGGCGTTCATTGTGGTCGGTGTTGGTTTTTTAAAGGCTAATATTTCGACCATCGTTGGCAGTCTCTATGAGCAGGGTGACCCGAGACGGGATGGTGGGTTTACCATTTTTTATATGGGTATCAATTTGGGCGCTTTTGTTGCGACCTTGCTGTGCGCGTATCTGGGGGAGACTTTCGGGTGGCGCTATGGATTCGGGTTGGCCGGTATCGGCATGCTGATCGGGTTGCTCACATTTTTGTGGGGTACAAAATACCTGCAAGGGCATGGCCTACCCCCAGACGTGAGCGCCTTGACGCAATCGCGTTTTGGTCTGTCCCTCGAGTCGTGCCTGTACGCGGTCAGCCTCATATTTGTCCTGGTGATCTGGCTGGCCATTCAAAACACCCAAGAAATGGGCTTGGCTTTAACTCTGTTTGCGGGTTTGGTTACGGGTTATGTCATTTGGTTTTCGATTCGATCTTGCACGCCTCAAGAACGCAACCGGATGTTAACGATGCTACTGCTGATGGGGTTTTCGGTGGTGTTCTGGGCACTATTTGAGCAGGCCGGCTCGTCCATTACCCTGTTTACCGATCGTAATATCGCTCGCGGTGACTTCTTTACAGCGGGCATGTTCCAAAGTTTGAATGCCCTGTTTATTATTTTGTTGGCGCCAGTCTTCGCCAGCACATGGCTGCTGCTCGCAAGGCGTAACTTTGAACCTTCTACCCCAATGAAGTTTGGTCTTGCGATTGTCTTGGCAGGGCTTGGATTTTTTGCGCTGGTTCTCGGTGCTTTTTATGCCACCTCGGACGGACAAGTTGCGGTGATTTGGTTGGTGTTGATGTATCTGTTACATACGATGGGAGAGCTTTGCCTATCGCCGGTGGGATTGTCGATGGTGACCAAGTTATCGGTACAGAGGGTGGCGGCGATGATGATGGGCGTTTGGTTTTTATCGAGCGCGTTGGCAGCTTATGTAGGTGGCTGGATTGCTGGATTGATGGCTATCGACACCACCCGTGACGCTGAGTCTGGATTAGCGTCGCTCGAAGTGTATGTCAGTGTGTTTGAAAGGCTGGGTATTTTCGCCGTGTTGATCGGCGCAGCCTTAATGTTGATATCACCTTGGATCAGTCGCCGGATGACCTAAGATGGGCCTTATGCGCTCGTTGCGGTCAAGATCAAAGTTTTAGCGCATCTCTTGCGAAAATTTAGCGTTTCGTTTAGCCAGATGCTGCCGCAAAACGCATCGATAACGAGTTGACGCAGTGTCGGGTATTTTTAGCGGTAATCTGTTCGCCTTCAAAGACGTGGCCTAAATGCCCGCCACAATGGTTGCACAAGATTTCAATTCTGAAACCATCAGCGTCCGCGACTCTTTTGACCGCCCCCTCGATCTCATCGTCAAAAGCAGGCCAACCGCAATGTGCCTGAAATTTATCCTCAGAGCGATACAGCGGTTGATCACATTGCCGACAAAGATAGACGCCAGCCTCAAAGTGATCGTCATACTCACCTGAGAAGGGACGTTCTGTGCCTTTGTTGAGAATGACCCAGGCTTCCTCAGGTGTTAAAGGGTTTCTTGTTTCTGTCATAGGAGCTCCTCCAAGACGATTATGCACTGGGTGGATGACCTTCGACAATATGATCAAGATTGGACCGCAGCCTAGCCCTAGGCAGATAATTTTTTTCTTGACGGGTTTAAGAAAGTAAGAAGATCCCATCATAGCACCGACGCTTCCCCTAATGATGAGGGGCATTAAGGTAGATCCGCGCTTATCCTGTGGTGCACAGAGTATTTTTCGAGCTACACTGGATCGAGCTTGTAGCTCTTGCTATCGCCATAATCGTAGCGTTAATTCGGTAGCAAGGCCTGCAGTGGCTGCAAAGCTGATGCGTTAAAATTTGATTAGGTAAGGAGAAGGACGGGCGTAATAGATTGCGCCCGGTATGGATCAAAATCATTCATAGGAGTAATAATGACCTCGTATACAGGACAGTGTTTGTGTGGCGATATCGGTTATCAAATTTCGGGTTCGCCAGCAATGGCGGGGG
>NZGC01000001.1 GCA_002689445.1 Gammaproteobacteria bacterium | reverse complement strand
CTGCGTCCCCTACTTCAAGATTGTTGCGGCTACCGATCCAAACGCGACGCTTGGGATGAGTGTGGGCGTCTTCTTTTTGGTGCTTTACTACAACTTTAAGATCAAAGGGCCCATTAAATTTGGGGCGGGATTGGTCACGCATCCGATCCCCCATTGGTCAATGTATTGGTTCAATTTGATTCTAGAAACGGTGGATATGCTGGCCAAGCCGTTGTCCCATGGCCTACGCTTGTTCGGCAACCTGTATGCGGGCGAGATGATTTTCATATTGATCGCGCTATTGCCTTTTTACGCACAGTGGGCGCTATCGTTGCCCTGGGCAATTTTTCATATCCTGATTATCGGGTTACAAGCATTTGTTTTCATGATCCTGACCATCGTCTATTTGACGCAGGCTCATGACACAGGTGAGCACTAAACGTAATAAGTTAAGCAAACGAGGAGTTAACGATGGACGAAGCACAAGCGTTAGTTTTTGTCGCGGGTGGTATTTTGATGGGGCTAGCTGCCATTGGTAGTGGCGTCGGTATTGGCATGTTGGGTGGTAAGTACCTAGAAGGTGTTGCAAGACAGCCTGAGCTCCAACCGATGCTGTTGACGCAACTGTTTATCGTGTTGGCGTTGGTAGATGCGGTCCCAATTATTGGTGTTGGTATCTCGCTTTACATGATCTTTGCTCTCTAATTGACGTCGATGAATCGATCATCGAAGAGGTGACGCATGAATATTAACCTGACTATGCTAGGCCAGCTCATCGCTTTTGTGATGTTTGTGCTTTTTTGTATGCGCTACGTTTGGCCGCCGTTGACTGAAGTCATGCGGGCTCGACAAAAGGCTATTTCAGACGGCCTTGAGAACGCGTCGAAAGCTGAACAGCAACTGTTGCAGGCCAACGAATCGGCTTCCAACGAACTCGAAGCGGCGAAACGAGAAGCCAGTGAGCTCATTGCGCAGGCGAGAAGTCGAGCCAATCAAATTGTTGATGAAGCCAAAGAGCAAGCCAAAGAAGAAGCTCAGCGAATCATCGACGGGGCTCAAGATTCGATTGATCAAGAGATCAACCGGGCTCGAGAAACCCTGCGAGCCAGAGTTAGCGAGCTCGCGGTCGAAGGGGCTGAAAAGATTTTGAATGAATCGGTTGATCGATCGGCCCACGAAGCGATGTTGTCCAAACTCTCGCAGTCGTTGTAGGAGACAACATGGCAGAAGCAGAATTAGCTACCGTTGCTCGTCCCTACGCTCGCGCCGCGTTCAATACGGCTCTAGAAGCAGAGCAGCTTGCCGAGTGGGCTAGGATGCTGCACTTGTTAAGCGCTGCGGTTGAAAGTCCCGTAGTAGAGATTCGTTTAGAGGACCCTGCACAAAGTGGTCGAGCCGCAGCAAAGGTTTTGACGGATTTGCTTGGGGATGACCTGTCAGCAGAGGGCAATAACTTTGTGCAAGTCTTGGCAGATTACGATCGCTTGTCACTTCTGCCTGTGATTGCTGCTCAGTTTGATGTGCTGAAAGCCAATCATGAAAAAACCATTGAAGTATCGGTAACGAGCGCTTACGACTTGTCAGAGCAAGAACAAGCGACTCTAAAAGAGGCGCTGCATCGGAAACTACAAAGAACTGTAGCGTTGGAAACAGCGACGGATAGCGACTTACTGGGTGGCGTTGTCATCCGAACAGAAGATACGGTAATCGACGATTCTGTTCGAGGTAAGTTAGAAAAACTTGCTGGAACTTTGCAGTAAATTAGAACTTTGAGGCTCATATTATGCAACAACTGAATCCTTCGGAAATTAGCGACATCATAAAACAGCGAATTTCGCGTCTAGATGTGACCTCTGAAGCCCGAAACGAAGGGACAATCGTCAGCGTTTCGGACGGTATTGTGCGGATCCACGGGCTCGCTGATGTTCAAAATGGCGAGATGATCGAATTCCCAGGTAACTTATTCGGCTTTGCCTTGAACCTAGAACGCGATTCGGTAGGTGCTGTGGTACTGGGTGACTATAAAGCACTCAAAGAAGGCCAGACTGCACGATGTACTGGTCGAATTCTCGAAGTGCCTACAGGGCCAGAGCTCCTCGGAAGAGTGGTTGATGCGTTGGGCAATCCCATCGACGGTAAGGGACCACTGAATGCCAAGCAGACCTCACCAGTAGAAAAGGTTGCCCCAGGTGTAATTGCGCGGCAGCACGTTGACCAGCCCGTTCAAACCGGCCTTAAGTGTATTGACTCGATGATTCCAGTGGGCAGGGGACAGCGCGAATTGATTATTGGCGACCGTCAAACCGGTAAAACGGCCATTGCGATCGACGCGATCATCAATCAGCAAAAATCCGGCATTAAGTGTGTCTACGTCGCGATTGGTCAGAAGTTCTCATCAATTGCGAACGTGGTAAGAACCCTCGAAGAACACGGCGCGATGGAAAACACCATCATCGTCGCTGCTGGCGCATCTGATCCAGCGCCGATGCAATATATTGCACCTTACTCAGGTTGTACGATGGGTGAGTACTTCAGAGACATTGGCGAAGACGCGCTGATTATCTATGACGATCTTACGAAACAAGCCTGGGCCTATCGTCAAATTTCTTTGCTGCTTCGTCGACCACCAGGACGAGAAGCGTATCCGGGTGACGTGTTTTATTTGCACTCACGGTTATTGGAGCGCGCGGCTCGCGTGAATGCAGACTACGTCGAACAAATGACAGAGGGTGCCGTTAAGGGCCAGACCGGGTCGTTGACCGCTTTACCGATCATTGAGACGCAAGCGGGTGATGTCTCGGCGTTCGTACCGACAAACGTCATTTCGATCACCGATGGGCAGATCTTTTTAGAATCCGACAAATTTAATTCGGGTGAGCGGCCAGCGATGAACCCAGGCATATCGGTTTCTCGTGTCGGCGGCGATGCTCAGGTTAAATTCATGTCGAAGATTTCAGGCGGCATTAAGTTAGCACTGGCTCAATACCGGGAATTAGCAGCCTTCTCTCAGTTTGCTTCGGACCTGGACGAAGCAACCCGTCGGCAGTTGGAACATGGTGAGCGTATTAACGAGCTGATGAAGCAGAAGCAATACGCGCCAATGACCGTCTCTGAGATGGGTGTAGTGCTGTTTGCCGCTAACGAACGATTCTTAGAAGACGTGCCTGTCGATAAGGTACTTGATTTCGAGGCTGCACTGCTGAGTTATATGCATGCAGAGCACAGCGACTTCATGAACCAGGTCGATTCTGAAGGCGCCTATACCGATGAAGTGATTGATACCATGCGGTCTGCGATCGAAACGTTTAAGACCACGCAAACCTACTAATTTCGAGCGAAGAGATAGCGAGAATCCGTTATGGCGAATGCAAAAGAGCTCAGAAAGCAGATCGGTAGTATTAAGAATACGCAGAAGATTACCAGTGCGATGCAAATGGTTGCAGCCAGTAAGATGCGAAAAGCTCAAGACAGAATGAGCCGTGGTCGGCCCTATTCTGATCAGATACGGGCGGTGATCAGCCACATGGCCAACGCCTCTAGCGAGTATCCGCATCAGTTTATGCGGGAACGGGACGTTAACCGGGTGGGATACATCATTGTTACCACGGATAAAGGCTTGTGTGGTGGACTCAATGTCAATTTGTTGAAAGCCACGGTGCAGCATATGAAAGCCTGGGCTGATCAAGGCGTTGAAGCCGACCTGTGTTTGATCGGAAACAAAGGCGTTCAGTTTTTCAGGGCTTATGGCGGTCGGGTTTTGGCAGCGAGTCAACATTTGAGCGAAACGCCGGCGGTTGAGGACCTTATTGGCAGTATCAAGGTGATGCTGGATGGTTTCGAGGCGGGTAACGTCGATAAAATCTTCTTGGCCAACAACGTCTTCGTCAACACGATGGTGCAACAGCCTACCGTATCGCAATTGGTGCCACTTGACCCAATGCAGGATGAAACGCTACAGCATCGATGGGACTACCTGTATGAGCCTGATGCCGAAGAGCTGATCGAAGGTCTTATCACGCGGTATTTAGAGTCGCAGGTGTACCAAGCGGTGGTTGAGAATGTAGCCTGTGAACAGGCTGCGAAAATGGTGGCGATGAAAAGCGCAACAGAAAACGCCGGCGAATTGATTGATGAGCTCGAATTGATCATGAACAACGCTCGGCAAGCGGCGATTACACAGGAAATTTCAGAAATCGTAGGTGGGGCCGCAGCGGTATAAGGCGGCGTCGCAGGATAACAAGAGAGGATAAATCATGGGTAGTGGACGAATCGTTCAGGTCATCGGTGCGGTAATCGACGTAGAATTCCCAAGGGAAGATGTGCCAAGCGTTTATGACGCGTTGGTCGTTCCCAGCAGTAATTTGACGCTGGAGGTGCAGCAACAACTGGGCGATGGCGTGGTCAGAACGATCGCCATGGGTAGCTCAGAAGGGATCAGTCGAGGCTTAGAAGTTAGTAATACCAATGAGCCGATTATGGTCCCTGTCGGCGAAGAAACCCTAGGCCGTATTATGGACGTGTTGGGTAATCCGATTGACGAAAAAGGCCCGATTGGTGAGAAGTCCAGAATGGCTATCCACCGAGACCCACCTTCATATGAAGAGCAAGCCGGGGGACGTGATTTGCTCGAAACAGGGGTCAAGGTCATTGATCTCATTTGTCCTTTCGCCAAGGGCGGTAAGGTAGGACTGTTCGGTGGTGCAGGCGTTGGTAAGACCGTCACCATGCTTGAGCTAATCAACAACATCGCGAAAGAGCACAGTGGGCTCTCGGTATTCGCTGGCGTGGGTGAGCGCACTCGAGAAGGTAACGATTTCTACCATGAAATGGCAGAAGCCGGTGTACTCGATAAAATCTCTATGGTATTCGGGCAGATGAACGAGCCGCCTGGTAACCGACTTCGCGTCGCTCTGTCAGGCCTTACCATGGCAGAAAAATTTCGTGATGAAGGCAAGGACGTTCTGCTGTTCGTCGACAACATTTATCGCTATACCCTTGCGGGCACCGAGGTCTCGGCGCTGCTTGGACGGATGCCATCTGCTGTAGGCTACCAGCCAACCTTGGCTGAGGAAATGGGCGTTCTGCAAGAGCGCATCACCACCACCAAGTCAGGTTCGATTACTTCGATTCAGGCGGTTTACGTACCTGCCGATGACTTGACCGATCCGTCGCCAGCGACGACCTTCGCGCACTTGGATTCAACGGTAACCTTGTCTCGTGATATCGCGTCGTTAGGGATTTACCCCGCGGTTGATCCGCTCGATTCAACTTCTCGTCAGCTCGACCCTCTTGTGGTTGGTCAAGAGCACTACGATGTTGCTCAGGGCGTGCAAAGCGTATTGCAAAAGTATAAAGAGCTTAAAGATATCATTGCTATCTTGGGGATGGATGAGCTTTCAGAAGAAGACAAACTGACCGTTTATCGAGCGAGAAAAATCAGTCAATTTTTCTCTCAACCGATGCATGTCGCTGAAGTGTTCACGGGCACGCCCGGTGTTTACGTTCCGCTTTCTGATACGATCCGTAGTTTTAAGGGCATACTCGAGGGGGATTACGATGACCTCCCAGAGGCGGCATTTAGTATGGTTGGTAGCATTGAGCAAGCGATCGAGAAAGCCAAGAACCTGTAAGCAGTTAGCACGACCAGAAGGACATCATCATGGCCACCACGGTACATTGCAGCATTGTGAGCGCAGAGCAGGAGATCTTCTCTGGGTTGATTGAAATGATCGTTGCGACAGGTAGCTTGGGCGAATTGGGTATTAAACCGGGTCATGCGCCGCTGCTCAGCGGTATCAAGCCAGGCCCGGTTAGATTGATACTCGAAGGCGGTGAAGAAGAGGTATTCTTTGCCTCTGGCGGTTATATCGAAGTCCAGCCCACGGCCGTGACGATCCTTGCCGACACGGCGATTCGCGCAGACAATATTGATGAAGCCGCGGCAGCGGAGGCAGAAAAGAAAGCTCAAGCAGAACTCAACGATAACCGAGCGGACGTTGATTTTGCTCGAGTTAGCGCTGACCTGCAGGAACAGGCTGCAATGTTGCGTACTGTTCGCAAGCTTCGTGAGCAAAAAAATCGGGTTTGATCCAAGCGCAAAGCCTTGGGTTTTAAGTGGAAGAACCCGTAAACTCTTACTATGAAAAATTCTTTAGAGATCTGTATTCTGGCTGCTGGAAAAGGCACCCGGATGAAAACCGCAACGCCAAAAATATTGCAGCCTCTCGCGGGTACGCCAATGCTCGCGCATGTGGTCAGCACGGCAAGAACCCTCAACCCAACCAAAATACACCTGGTCGTTTCGCCGGATCACGAGGCGCTGAAGTCAGCCATCGAGGATAACGGTGATCTCAACTGGGTCGTTCAATCAGAACAGCTTGGAACCGGTCATGCTGTCCAGCAAGCCGCCCCTGACATGGACCCAGATGCCTCCATTTTGATTTTATTGGCCGATGTGCCTTTGCTGAGACAGGAGACCTTGCAACCGCTTCTTGAGAGCCCTGCGGATGTGGCCGTGTTAACCGTTGATCTGGTTGACCCTACAGGTTATGGCCGTATTCAGCGAAATGACGAAAACCAAGTTCTCCGGATTGTCGAAGAGAAAGACGCCGACGCCGAAACCCGTGCCATTTCAGAGATCAATACGGGAATTTTTAAAATTGGTGAGGGGCAACTCCCGGGTTTGCTCAGCCGGTTAAGCAACGATAACCAACAACAAGAGTACTATTTAACGGACATTGTGGAACTAGCAGGCTCTGACGGCTTACACATTGCGACGGTCAAAACGTTGAGTGCCGCTGAGGTCAGTGGCGTGAATGACCTTGTTCAGTTGGCGAGCGCTGAACGCGCGTTTCAGCGGCGCCAGGCTGAAGAGCTGATGAAAGCAGGTGTTCGCATTCTAGACCCTAACCGGGTTGATATTCGTGGGTCAGTGACGTTTGGCCAAGACGTGGTTATCGATGTGAATGTGGTGATCGAAGGGCCTTGTGCTTTTGGTAATGGCGTTGTCATTGAGTCAGGGGTTGTTATTCAGTCGTCTCGGGTTGGAGATTCCTCGCGGATTAAGGCGCAATCGAACCTCGAGGGCGCCCAACTGGGCGAGCACTGTCAGGTGGGGCCCTTTGCACGGCTGCGTCCGGGTACGGCCCTTGCCGATGGGGTGGCTATCGGAAATTTTGTGGAAGTTAAACAGACGACGATGGGCAGCGGCAGTAAGGCAAGTCACTTAAGTTATCTCGGCGATGCTGCCATCGGCGAGCGGGTCAATGTTGGCGCGGGTACCATCACCTGTAATTATGATGGTGTTAATAAGTGGCAAACGGTCTTAGAAGACGAGGTCTTTGTTGGGTCCAACACCGCTTTGGTTGCCCCAGTAACTGTGGGAGCGGGCGCAACGATTGGGGCTGGTTCCACCATTACAGGCAGCATTGCTCCCGCAGCTTTGGGTGTTGCTAGAGGTCGGCAGCGCAATATTGATGATTGGCCGAGACCAGAGAAAGCAAGTGATGCGCCAGGCCTTGTGAAAAAGTCCGCTCCCAAGCAGACAGGAGTCTAAAGATGTGTGGAATCGTCGGGGCAGCGGCGGAACGTAATGTCGTTGGTATTTTATTGGAAGGGTTACAACGTCTTGAATATCGGGGTTATGATTCGGCGGGGCTAAGCCTTTTGGATGGTGAGACAAAACTCGATCGTTATCGAGAGGTCGGTAAGGTTGAAAGTCTGCGTAATAAGTGCGCGGGCGCCAAGCCGTCCGGGTTCATTGGGATTGCGCATACCCGCTGGGCAACCCATGGTAAACCCACGGAACAGAACGCCCACCCGCATTTGTCGGGGGATCGGGTCGCCCTTGTTCATAACGGTATCATTGAAAATCACGAAATATTGCGTGAGGAGCTGCAAGGCCTTGGTTATGTCTTTACCTCGGAGACCGATACTGAGGTGATGGCGCATCTGATTGATCACCTCGTCGCTCACCATCAAAACTTCAGAGAAGGTGTTGACGCTGCTTTGAGCCGGCTTGAAGGCGCTTATGCGATCGCTGTGCAACACGTTGACTATCCTGACCAATTGATTGGCGCTCGGCAAGGCAGTCCGCTTGTGGTCGGACTGGGAATTGGTGAAAACTTCATCGCTTCCGACCCCCAAGCGTTAAGACCCGTGACGGACCGTTTTATCTACTTGGAAGAAGGCGAATTGGTCCAAGTAAGCCGCGATGAGGTTTTGATTTTTGGCGGTAAAGACGGTGCGATTGCCAGTCGCACCGTAACTTTGGATGCCAGAGACGATGCGGCAGACAAAGGTAACTATCGCCATTACATGATTAAAGAGATTCATGAGCAGCCGAAAGCCATACGCAATACTTTGCAGGGACGACTGGGCACACAGAGTGTTTTAGAACAAGCCTTTGGTGTGGAGGCAGGAAAGTTGTTTCAGCAAGCCGAAGGCGTGCAAATTGTTGCTTGCGGCACCAGCTATTACAGTGCGCTGGTCGCAGGCTACTGGATCGAAGGCTTGGCGGGATTGCCCTGTCGAGTAGAGATTGCGAGCGAATGGCGTTATCGAACCGTTGCGGTTTCGAGTAATACCCTCTTTTTAACCATATCCCAGTCGGGGGAAACAGCGGATACCCTTGCTGCGCTGCGTCAATCGAAATCCTTGGGTTACCTGGGGAGTTTGTGTATTTGTAATGTGCCCAATAGCTCATTGGTTCGGGAATCCGACTTGAGTTTAATGACGGAAGCGGGAACAGAAATTGGTGTGGCATCAACCAAAGCGTTCACCACCCAATTGGCAGATTTGTTAATGTTCGCTTTGGCGCTGGGCAAGTACCATGGCCTTGAAGCGAAGGAAGAGGCTCGAATTGTCGAGGCGCTTCATGATCTACCGGCGCAGTTGGAGCAAACCCTTAACGTCGAACCTCAGGTAAAAGCCATGGCCGAGCAATTGATCGACAAAGACCATGCGCTGTTTTTAGGTCGAGGCGTGCATTACCCTATTGCCCTAGAAGGGGCGCTGAAACTCAAAGAAATCTCCTATATTCATGCAGAAGGGTATCCCGCGGGAGAACTCAAACATGGGCCATTGGCGTTGGTTGATGAAGATATGCCCGTGATCTGCGTTGCGCCGACCGACGAATTGCTAGAGAAGGTGAAGTCAAACTTACAAGAAGTGGCAGCTCGGGGCGGTAGGTTGTATGTGTTCACTGACCATCGGGCAGAATTTGGCGACCTCAAGGATACGCAGGTAGTGGTACTACCCGCACTCAACCCCATCATTGCACCGATTGCTTTTGTGCTACCCCTGCAGCTTTTGTCTTACCATGTGGCGGTGATGCGAGGTACGGATGTAGATCAGCCAAGAAACTTAGCAAAATCAGTCACTGTCGAGTAGAACAAAACAGTGAATTAGAAATACAAGGAAGAAGAATAGAGGAAAATCTAATTCTCTGTTTTGTTCAAGTCAGTCACGGTTGAATGGTCTACAGGTGGGATTTTTAACCTCAGTTTTAAAGAGCGCTACAAAGAAAGTTAGAGGTTGAATCGCTAGTTAAAGTCAACCTAGAGGTGAGTCTAGCAGGAGTTTATTGATG
>NZGC01000029.1 GCA_002689445.1 Gammaproteobacteria bacterium | reverse complement strand
TGCTGGCAGTGGAGACAACCTGACGGTGAGTGCATGGGGGGGATTTGACTGATCCATTTCCCCAAAACGCGAAGGTCTACAGGACTTGGTGGGTAAATTCCCGCTGGCCAACCAGCCCTGTTAAGATCCTGACTTTCAATGACTCAAGAGGAATGGGAAATGGATTTAGGTCTGAGTGGAGCAAAAGCGGTGGTTTCAGGGGGTAGTCAGGGTATTGGACTTGCGGTGGCCAAAGCCTTGGTCACGGAAGGCGCAGTCGTAGAAATTGCTGCTCGAAGCGAGCAGACGCTCGCTGCGGCGGTGGCCGAGCTGCGCGAGCTGGGTTCGGCAAGTGGTCAGGTCTGTGACATTTCTGATTTTGACGCGACGGTCGCCTGGATGAACAGCGCTGCGGAATCGATGGGGGGGCTTGATATCGTCGTGCACAATGCGACCGCCAGTGGTCAACCCGATGGCGGACCTGATTCCTGGCGCCGAAATTTTGAAGTGGATGTGCTGGGGATGGTCGGTATGAGCGAGGGTGCGCTGCCGTTTCTTGAACAATCGGAGCGGGCAGCAATGGTACAGATTGCCTCAATTACGGGTGTAGAACATCATGACGTGCCCATTAGCCCCAGTTACGGCGCCATGAAAGCCGCATCAATTCGGCATATGGCCCAACGCGCCTTGCAATGGGGAGAAAAGGGCATTCGAGCGAACACGGTGGCGCCAGGTCCGATTTACATCGAGGGGGGTGCTTGGAACAACATTAAAGATAATGCAGCACCCCTGTATGAGCGTGATCGCGACTGGCATCCGATGAAACGAATGGGGACGGCAGAAGAAGTGGCAAGGGTAGTGGCCTTTCTTGCGAGTCCAGCGGCCAGCTGGGTCAATGGCACCACGGTTCGGGTTGATGGGGCCTTTTGCCGAGGGGTTGATTTCTGAGGAAGACGCTTCTGAACTGTGCTTGTCAGAACGCTGGGTAAACTAAAGGTATACAGATAGGGGAAAGGCGTGTCGAGAAAGGTTTTAGTCGTGGGTTTGGGCAATATGGGCTTTGCGCTTGCAAAAACGCTGCTTGAAGCCGCTTATGTTGTTTCCGTTTGGAATCGAACGCCTTCGAAAGCTGATCCATTGATTCAGCAGGGCGCTTCACTGGCTGAATCAGTGGCTGAGGGGGTTACCAACGCTGAAGTGATCGTAATCTGCCTGGGTAACTACCAAGACTCGATGATGGTGCTCAATGAATGTGTGAGCCTAGCGGGTAAAACCATAATCCAATTGACATCGGCCAGCGGGGAAGAAGCCAGAGACATGCGAAATTGGATTCAACAGAAAAAGGGTTTGTATCTTGATGGGGCTATCTTGGCTTTTCCCAGTGGTATTGGGACTCAGGAATGTCGCTTGTTGATGGCAGGCAGCGAGGCGGCCTGGGCCAGTGGTGAGGCTGTTGTCAAAGCGCTGGGCCCGTCGAGTCATTACATGGGTGATAATGTGGCCAGCCCGGCGGCGCTGGATTTTGCGCTGATTTTTCCGAGTCTTGCGCTGATGATGTCGGTGATTCAAGGCATTCATTCCCTAGAGGGTACAGGGGTTTCCACGGAAACCTATATAGAGATGGTTGCGCCCATCTTTGGGCCCTTTGGTCTGACAATTAAGCAAATGACGGAAAAAATTGAGGGGGAGGCATTCAGCGATACCGAGGCAGCGCTGGGGGTTTGGCAAGCAGCGATTGAGCACCACATCAGTAGCTTTAGACGAGAGGGCAAAAACGTCGATTTGGTGGATGCGGTGAATGATTTACTCAAGGGTGGAGTTGCTAACGGCCTCGGTGCAGAGGATCTCACGGCTTTGATCAAACATTTAAGAAAGCCGGTAAGCCAGTCAGGAACCACCGCTCCGTCGAATTAAAGCTTGGGTCCTAGGAATATGGATAAAAAGCTGGATTGGCGGATGAACCCAAAACTTTGCAGGAACCGAGGGTTATCGGAGGGATATTACGCTTTTGACGATTGGGTTTGCGCACAGTGCACAAAGTCCGAGTGACACGTTCAGGGTTCCTTTTTAGGGGTATCAGGTAACGAAGGAAAGTTGCGACGGGCTAGGCGATCAAAGAACGAAAGTTGCTCTTTTAGGACGAAAGTCCCATTGACAGCAATTGCAACTTTGACTTTAAACAAGCCATTAAAGAAAACCTGCACGTGTAGCTCGCTGTCGCTCTCTTTGCCGCTTTCGAGTATTGGCTCCAAAGGCTTAGCAACCAGGGCTTTGGATTGATCGGCCACTTCGCCGTCAATGTAAAGGGTGCAGGCGCCCACCATGCTCTTCAGAGAGTACCAGTTAGCAACCGTAATCTCTCGGTCATCAAAGGAGGCGGACCAACGCTGTAAGTTGGGTTCTTCAAGCTCAAGGCGTTTAAATTTTTCGTCGCTGATGTCGTGAGGATTGTCTTTTGGGGCTTTCCAGATCAAGGAGATAACCAAAGAAATCAACGATGTTGCAACGAGCGCAGGTCCTAATATCGTGGCTCCGGTTGCCGATTCGACCCACAAATAGTTGATTGCCCATGCCGCGAAAACCAGCCAAAACGTGCGGTTAACAAGCTTTCTGACGGTGGCCATACAATTATCCTTGATTTTTATGGAGGGGGGCGCTCCGCGAGCAGGTTAGCGCCATCATAATCTCATTCGCTTGAATGCGTCTGGGAATACGTGCTGGCAAAGGCATCCTGCAATGCCCACGAAAGCAGAGAGTATAGACCGACTGCATCCGGATGCGACGATTGCTGCACAATCACGATGCCCGACGCAGCATCAATGAAAACTTCTTGGCCATTAATGCCCAAGGCACGCAGTGTCCCTTGGGATGCATCGACATACCATTGGCTCTTGTAAGAAGCCGTCTCTCCAAGGAAGTCTGGAAAATGGCTTGGGTCACCACCTTGCTTGATCTTTTGGATAATGGCTTTTGGTACGATCTGTTGACCGTTCCAAAAGCCATCATTTGCGACCAAAAGCACTAGGCGCGCCATGTCACGGAGTGTCACGTTCAACCCACCGCCAGCCACGGCAACGTTTTGGGTGTCTGCGGCAAAATAGGCATTGTATTCGGCTCCGATTCGGCGAAATAAGCGTTCTTCAAATTGTTGCTGAAAAGGTTTACCACCACGCTTTGTAATGACCCAGCCAAGGACCTCAGTCGTTGCGGTGGTATACTGAAATTCGTGGCCGTGCGCGTCTAGCTTTCTGAGGGAGGCGAGGAAGTCGTACAGCGAGTCGAATTCGGCTTGGCCGCGAGGCCAAGGCATCAGGCCAGAGGCATAGATAAACCGTGAAATGTCAGAGTTTGGGTCATCGTAGGTCTCGTCGAATACCATACTGACCTCCATGTCTAGCGCATTCCTGATGGTTGCGTCGGCAAAAGCGGTGCCTTGAAGCTCGGGTACAACATCGCCGATCAATTCAGTCTCGGCTAAAAGACCTTCAAGGATCATCATCTCAGTAATAATGCCGGTGAAAGATTTCGTGACCGACATCATGATGTGTTTGGATTCTGGACGCTGGCCGTTGAAATATTGCTCTACAAGCACCTTGCCGTCTTTTAATGCGATGAAGGCATCGGTGTCTGTTCCTTTAAGGATTGAGTCGAGCGAGAGATTGTTGGGTAGTTCTAGAGTATCAATCCGTTTTATTTCCTTAAGCGAAACTTGTTCAAGTGGGGAAGTCGGGCTGTTGCCCCGGCTAACAGGAACAGTATTTAAGAAATGAGCGACTTGTCTAAAAGCCAGTCGATTGAACGGCGCCTGCATCCAGTTGTCCCAGGTCACAGCTTTGCCGTCCTGTTGATCCTCACCAAGGTAAAGTTTTTGAGCGGCGGCTGTGGGACTCGCATTGAGTAAAAAGCCGATGAAGTGCTCTGGCTTCTGGTAGGCCCAGATGAAAAGGCTGAGTATCGCAACAAGTAGTGCTAACAGTATCCAACCGATGTGCCTTTTCCAGCGGGAATGATAAACCATCATGTTGACTGCTGATTGGAATGGGGTCGCACCGAGACTAGTAATATTTGAGTCGTTAGTCAAAGCGAAGAGCGAAAAGCGAAGAGCAAGAACAAGAACAAGAACAAGAACAAGAACAAGAACAAGAACAAGAACAAGCACTAAGCAATGAGCAATAACAAATGAGCACTAATAACGGATCATCAAGGGCGCTGCTCGCTAGAGTGACGCGTGAAAGTCGACAGCATCGAGTTTGCCTTACGCAGCGACGGTAAAGGCGAGCTTTCCTGCCTCTTTACAAAGTGTGACAGGAGGCCGATGCTCTAAGGGTGTCTGCCGACTTTAGATCCGTTCGCTAAAGGCGGTGGAAAGGTGAACCGCGCCCGAGCTGGAGCCCGTGGCGCTTGAAAGCTAAAGCGGTGGGCCACTAAACCTTGGACAAAAAGTCATGAGTTCCATTCAATATGTGATAGGGCAAGCGGACCGAACGTTGAGGCGGCCGACTCCCGAGTTACTCAGCGTGTCATTGTGCTGAGTTCGGTAACCGATGCGGTTGCCATGGTGCACCCCCAAGAAACAGGTTTGTTAGGCCGTACTGATGACCCTAGGGGTAAGGGCTCGGTGTCATTATGAGCGGCTGCTACCAGTTTGCGTTCCTGAGGCGGGTAGTCGGCCTTTCATTGCTGCTCGTAGTGGCCGCCTGTTCGGAAGTCGCCCAACTCAAAAAAAACAATGACCCAGCCAACTACACGGTCGAGCAAAATGTTCTGTGGGCGTCTCCTCAAAACGTTGACTTAGCGATGGACATCTACACCCCATCTTCAGGCCGGGAGTCCTATCCGGTTGTGGTGATGTTTCATGGTGGGGGGTTTTTGCTCAACGATAAGTCAATCATGGATCAAGCCGCGGCCTATTTGGCGACGAACTCAGAATATGTTGTTTGCAACGTTGACTACCGCTTGCTGAGCGATAACGGCAACACCACAACGCTTGATGCAATCGTTGGCGACGCGTTTGGGGCAGTGCTCTGGGTAAAGGATAATATTGACCAGTATTCCGGAAACCCTCAGCAGATTGCTGTGACGGGTGATAGTGCCGGGGGGCACCTCTCGGCGATGATCGTCAATTTAGGGAACGCGCTCAGTTCTCAGGGTTTTACGCCGGAGACCTTGAGTTTCCTCCCGTCCTACCTCCCTAAGGGGGAGTCCGCGGAGTCTGTCGCAGCCCGTGACGGCTTACGAGTGCAGGCTGCCATGCTTAGCTACCCCTATGACTTTTATGAAGGGGCTAGGGAAGGCTTTGAAAATGTCACAAACCCGCTTTGGTTGATCAATGGTGTGATGGGTAGGGGGGTGTTTGGCGATGGGCTTACCTTCATTGATGACCAAAGCCTCTACAAGAGAGTGTCACCAAAACACAACATCCCAGAGCGATCCCAGCGTGTGCTGCCGCCACAGTTGATAACGGTGGGAACCGAGGACCCCTTGGTAACGCCTACTCAAGTCAGAGCGTATGATGCGGCGCTGCGAAGGGCAGGCCACGAAACGCGATATTGGGAGTATGAGGGGGCGTCCCACGCGTTTCTTGACTCCGGATCGAATGCTTTGCTGGGTTCAAGTTTTGAAGCCGATGCCCCGCGTGCACTGGATGTCATGATTTCGTTTTTGGATCAGGTTTTTTATGCCGCCGATTCGGAGACTTTGTCATCGTGCACCGATCTTGGCGAGATAAAGCGCGAGCCTAGGCCAGTATCCTGCGAACCTTACATCCCCTAGGCGTAATCCGTTTTCGGATTGCAGTCGCTGCGAATCGCAGTCGCTGCGAATTGATCAAGCATCTGGTTTATAGCCTCGAACAATCCATAAGGGGTCTCCAGAGAGGGGAGAATGGTCTAACGCTTCTATGTTCGTCATACCACTTTTTTCCATGTAGGCGGCCACCATTCGACATCGATCCTCCGGCGATAACACATGGAATGCCTGAATCGCCTTCGTCGGAAAGAGCCGGTGGGACATAGCTACGATGCATTGTCCACCGTGAGCCAAGCACCGGTGGATTTCGGTCATGACTTCAATGGGTTTAATCAGATACTGGATGGAAACCGCAATTAAAACGGCATCAAAGGCGTTGCTGGAAAAAGGCAGAGTCTGAGAGTCGTTTAGATTCTGGACACAATAGTGATCAAGCTGCGGATTGGCTTCAAGTTCGGCAGTGTTCATGCCAAGACCCGCAACCCGCGCGTAGTCAACGTCTTGAGGAAGATGAGAAATCCAAGAGGACATAAGGTCGAGTATTCGACTCCCTGGCGCGATTTGCTCTCCATAAAATTGCGTCAAGTTGCTAATGGTCGAGTCGTCAATGTGAGTAACAAATCGGGGTTCGCGATAAAAATTTTCGTCGGCAGATTCATCTTGGCGTTGGAAGAACTGTGCCGGAAAGTCTGTATGTCTGGTCATTTTTTGGTCTGCCGAATCAATCGTAAAGGAAATAGGGCGTTAAAACCGAGAGTGCTGTGCACCTTGCAGTGATCCGGTGATCATGGCCGCCTGATTCGCCTAGTATGGTTCCATTTCCTGAAGGTTTAAATACCCGGCGGAGCGGCTGCGCTGACCCAGAAAAAGTAATGCTCCCTTGGCGGGATTTGTCGGTAAGACAAGTCTCGAGGATGCTCACTTGATGGCACTCGGCACGCGATGACGAAAGGTTAGTCCAAAAGGCTTGCTCAGGATAGGTCCTGCTAGATAGCGCAGTGCTATGGTGTTAGCAGCACTGGTGTAAACGATACGGCTCATGCCTGCCCGATGATCATCCAGAGGTCGAGTCCTCGGTCAGTGACCTTCGCGTAAGTTGCGCGTGAGCACCTTGTCACTCGGGTAAGCGCCCGGCATGCTGCAAAGACAAGCACTATTTCAAAAGCAGGCGCTATTTGAAGTCGTTACCCTGCTAAGGCAGGATGGTAGTCGGGCCGAGTACCTGTGGGCCCGTCGATAAGAGGAGAGAAATGTGGTCGATGTTAAACAGTGGCTCAGTGACGAAGAGGTCGCAAGTCTGACTGCACGCAGCGATCTGCAGGGTCTAATTTTACTGACCTACAATTGGGTAGCGATTGCAGCCGTTTTTTGCGTGGTGAGCTACTGGCACAACCCACTGGGCTGGTTTTTAGGGGTGCTCTTATTAGGTGGCCGTCAATTAGGGCTTGCGATTCTCATGCATGAAGCCGGGCACGGGACGCTATTCCAAAGACCTGGGCTTAATCGCTTTTTCGGGCAGTGGTTCTGTGCGTTCCCTATTCTAAGTAGCCTAAAGGGTTACGCGAATTCTCATCGTGGACATCACGCGCGAGCGGGTAGTCGGGAAGATCCGGATCTGGCCAACTATGTTGCGTATCCCGTGTCTACCGGCAGTTTTAGGCGAAAAATTTTTCGGGACCTGAGTGGCCGCACCGGGCTGAGGAATGTGTTGGCGTTAGTAAAAGGCGAGGGTGGTGATTTAATGACGCGAGGCGCTGAGCAGCAAGGTGTGCTTATTCAAGGTGTGGTCGCAAATTTGATATTGGCCATCGTGCTCTGGGTTGCCGGGGTCGGGGAGCTGTATGTCATGTGGGTAGTTGCTTACCTGACGATCTATCCTTTGGCTGCACGGATCCGGCAATTGGCGGAACACGGAAACGTCAAAAATCTGTATGACCCGGATCCGCGTCAGCATACTCGAACCACACTGGCAAATGGGTTGGAACGTCTATTGATCTGTCCGAATCGAGTCAATTTTCACTGCGAGCATCATTTGTTAGCCAGTGTGCCATGCTATCGTTTGCCGGCGTTTCACAGTTTGCTTCGATCACGAGGTTTCTATGATTCGCACGAGCGATCGCTTGCTCGAGGTTATTGGGCAGTCATTCGTAATGCTGTGTTGGGTTAGGAGCGCCAATCTTGATAAAGCTGGGCGCGGGTGGCGGTAGCAGATCTAACAGATCAAAAGGTGCTTAAACTTTGGTTGCGTCTAGTCCCTGGATCATCAGTCACAGTGACTTGATGATGATGGGTGTTGATTGAATCCTTGCTGGGACACGCTTTTAGGTGGTTACAAGCGGTTCGAAACCGGCAGTATTGATGACTTGAGAGGATATAAAGATTGGGAAACCCACTATGATAGATCTGTCAACAGCAACAGCCACCGAAGCCCTAGCGGCATTACGCGCTGGAACCCTCTCGAGTGTCGAATTACTGGAAGCCCAGATTGTCAGGATTGAGGCCTTCAACACCAAGCTGAATGCGGTCGTTGCTTTAGACCTTGAACGGGCTCGGGCGAGCGCCCAGGCAGCCGACAAAGCATTGGCTCGAGGTCACTTGCTGGGTCCTTTGCATGGTTTGCCCATAACCATCAAAGATCTTTATGCGACCGAAGGGTTGGTCACGACGTCCGGACATCTGGCGTTTAAGGACTTTGTTCCGGAGCAAGATGCTGCGGGCGTTGCAGCGTTAAAGCAGGCTGGCGCGATTGTCTTCGGCAAGACCAATGCGCCGGAGTTCGGTGCCGACTATCAAACCTATAACGACGTCTATGGACTTTGTCGGAATCCATGGAATACGGACCACACTTGTGGAGGCTCTTCTGGAGGCTCAGCGGTGGCGCTGGCGACGGGGATGTCACTCCTTGAGTTGGGCGGTGACATTGGCGGATCGATTCGCGTGCCGGCACATTACAACGGTGTTTTTGGTCACAAACCGACATGGGGCGCCGTTAATCGATTTGGCGAAATTCCGGTGCCAGGCAGGTGGATGCACGCGCCGGTTGATCTTGTCGTCTGCGGGCCAATGGGGCGCAGCGTGGCTGACCTGACGATTGGCCTTGATGTCCTGACCGCGTCCGGCGCTGGTGGAATTCCCGGCGCAACTCTGCCTCCTGCTTCGGCGGTGGCATCCTCACTCAGGGGTTTACGGATTGCTATGTTAGTCGATGATCCAGCAGCGCCAACCGACCGAGAAACCAAACAGATCATCCGTTCTATCGGCCAAGAGATGTCGGCTGCGAATGCTGATGTGAAAGAGGTCGCGCCGCCTGGCCCACCACTTAAAGCGCAAAACGAGCTTTACCATCGCCTCCTGGGTGCAGCCATGGCGCCGTTGAATAGTGAAGGGATAACACTGAATGAGTGGAAGAAGGATGATGAAGCACGTCACCGGTTGGTGGCTGATTATCTTCGATTCTTTGAGGACTTCGATGTGCTTTTGGCGCCGATCGCGCCAACGGCGGCCTTTACGCATCGCCATGAACAATCGTTTGCCGAGCGCACGCTAACCGTTGATGAAGACGAGATAGCCTATGCGATGCACTTAGTTTGGGCGGGTCTCGCAACACTTCCCGGTCTGCCTGCAACAGCCGTTCCCCTTGCGCGCTCGACAGAAGGTTTGCCAATCGGAATGCAGATTATTGGGCCACCCTGGGCAGATAGGACGACACTGGCGGTGGCAAGCTTGGTTGAGACCTTAAACGGTGGGTTCGTCGCGCCGCCTGGCTATTGAGTAGCCCCTACGGGGAGATGCCGCCAGAAGCTTAACGCTTTTAGTTCGCAGTCACTCTGAGAAAGCCGGCGACAATACATGTGGATAGCGTAAGTACTAGGTGGGTTGTGACAACTTTGAGTCGACAAATTGGTCGTGAGTGCTGCTGGAGCCTTTTGGTGGCCCTGAGCCTTTTGATGTTACCCCCAGCGCTTGCGCATTATCCTGAATCCGATAGGCGAGCCTTCGCGATACCGCCCCCCTTGAATCCATCAAAGACTCGGTCAAGATTGCAGAGCGAGGACTTGGTGGTCACCGTCGAGCGTTTCTCGGCGGCCACAAACCGGATCAATTTAGCGATGATAGGAGACGGTTATCAGGTGGATGAGCTCGAATCCCGCTATCAGCCCACGGTCCGCGATTCCCTCGATTACTTTTTCACACACCCCAAGGCCGCACCCTACCCGCGATATCGAGCCTTTTTTAATGTGTTTAGGATCGACATCGCGAGCAATGATTCAGGCGTGGACGACTTGGCGCAAGGAATCGATCGTGACACTGCATTGGGCGGAGAAAATGGCTGTACCGATTGGACGATCGGTGTTTGTGGCGCGGATTGGGCGCTTGTGCACGAGGCTTTCGATCTGGCCGAGAAGACGGCTGATTTCGTTGCCGATTGGCGGCTGGTACTGCTCAACGATGACAGCTATAACGCGGCTGCGCACTATCCGGCTGAAGGACCGCTGCCTATTTACAGCGCCCACTATCAAGGCCGATGGGATATGCGGGACATTGCTCTGCATGAGGGGGCTCACGCTTGGCACTATCTTGCAGACGAGTACGGCGGCGATTCAGGAATTTACCCCTATGGGGAACCCACAGAAGTGAATGTTACCAAGGATGTCTCCGGCGCCAAATGGTCGGAGTGGCTAGGTTATGTGATGCCCGACGGGGCCGTTGTTGGCGCCTATGAGGGTGGGCGCTATTACGATCGAGGTATTTTTAGGCCTACGTTATCAAGCAAGATGAATGGAGGGCCCGCGGATTGTCATTACCTCGGTAATGACTGCGGTCATCACGCAGTGAGCATTCAGAAAATTATCTTAGACCTGTATCGGCTTTTTT
>NZGC01000004.1 GCA_002689445.1 Gammaproteobacteria bacterium | reverse complement strand
TCAATCGACCTGGGAAACCGTTCAGCAGCTTCCGACAATTACAGCGCTGATCGCAGAAGCGGCTCGGGGCCAAGCCGTGGGTGAGTTCGTTGACGCTGAGCGCCAGCTTGGCGAGGCAAGCGCGCTCTTCCCTGATTGGCCGCCGGTGATTATCGCAGAGCAGCGACTGCGGGCTGCGATCGAACAAAACGAGTATCAAGGCGCCATGTCTGAAGCTTTTAAACAACTCTCAAACCGAGCTTTTCTGCAAGCGGCAAACGCCTTCGAACGCGCCCTCATGCTTAGACCCAACGATCAAGCCGCAGCAGATGGTCTTGCCCAGGTGATCGAGGCAAAGCAGCAAAATAAGGTGCAACAACAACTGCGAGTCGCTCAAGACGCTGCGGCTCAAGGTGACTGGCAACAAGCTATTGATGGCTTTACCGCGCTTTTGGAAACAGCGCCGGGTTTGGTTGGCGTCGATAATGACCTTCAGCAAATGCAATGGCGCCTTGCGCTCTCCGAGCAATTGGCGGCGCTTTTAAATGATCCTGCGGTATTACAAAGCGACGATCAACTCACTGCAGCCAAGAAACTCATTCTCGACATTAATCGCTTAGCCCCACCCTTTGGTGATTTAAAAACCCAACTCCCTGCAGCGACTCGGGCGATCACCAATGCTCGCCGTCCCCTTGGCTTGACCATAAATTCCGACGAAAAAACTCTGGTCACCGTGTTAAGACTGGGACCCGATGGGCAATTGGGTCGGTTGCGCAAGCAGACCCTGAGTCTTTATCCCGGCAGATACGTCCTCACCGGCAGTCGACCAGGTTTTCAAGATGTCCGACAAGAAATCCACTTGCAGTCGGGTAAAGCCGATCAGACAGTGACCGTTATCTGCAGAGATCCCATCTAATGACTGATCAAAGCACGCCAGAAACACTCGAGGCCACGCCCTTTGAGGCGATCACCGAGCCTCAGCGCTCCCAAAAAAAGCGCCTAAAACCCAGTGCCATTGGCTTCGTCTTGATTGCCCTATGCCTGGGTATTTTTACTTGGCATTTGTTCACCGCAAGGGCGATTGCGTTCAATTTTACACCTCAGGCTGATGATATTCAGGTTTCGGGGTGGCTCAGTTTTGTCCTAGGAGAGCGTTATCTAGTGCGACCTGGCACGCTTACCGTATCGGCATCGGCGAAAGGACATATTCCGATCCAGCGCACTCTAACCATCTCGGATGCTGCGGAACAAAACTTTGAATTCGAATTCGAGCGCTTACCAGGTCAACTTGAAGTGTTGAGCCAACCTGCCGGGGCAGACATTACGATTGATGGTCAGGTGATCGGTAAAACTCCTTATATGGTCGAGTCGATATCGGCCGGCGAGCATCTCGTTACCTTATCGGCACCACGCTATGTCAGCCTAAATGCCAGCGTGGAGATTAAGGGCATGAACGAAACGCAGCGACTCAAGCTCGACTTGACCCCAGCCTGGGGCGTGGTCACATTGTCGAGCAAACCCGAGCGGACCCTGTTGACGGTTGATGGCGAAGCGTCGGGGGAGCTCCCTTTGAGCATCGAACTGGTCGAGGGTGAGAGAGCGCTCACGTTCACTGCCCCGGGTTATGAGCCAAAAACCACCCAGATCACCGTAACCCGGGGGGAGACGCTCGAACTCGAACCGTTTATTCTGAAACCGGCGATGGCCGAATTGACGCTCAACTCTGACCCTCAAGGTGCGCTGGTTTCAAGTAATGATGACTACTTAGGCACAACGCCCTTCTACCAACGCATCACTCCTAACCAACCCTTCTCCTTCAGCCTCAGTAAAGCGGGATACGAATCAGTCACTCGCTCTCTGCGCTTGAAACCCGCCGAGATTGCAACGCAGAACATTGTCCTTAAAGCTCGATTGGGCGAAATTTTACTCAACATCAGCCCTGAATCAGCCGAGGTAGCGATCAATGGCGAGACTCTGGCACCTGGCCTTAATGCGGTCAAATTACCCGCCAAACCTCAAACGTTCCTCATTTCACTTGAAGGTTACCAAAGCCAGCGGGTCGCCATCACGCCTGATCCTCTGTTGGCACAAACTTTAAGCGTGGCCTTGCTCACAACTGAGGCCGCTAAAATTGCCGCCATTCCCAAGACCATCTCATCGTCGATTGGTTATCAATTGCAACGAGTTTTACCTGCGACGATTGAACTCGGCGCCGATCGACGCGACCGAGGAGGTCGCAGTAATGAAATTAGACGGCGGGTGACACTCTCTCAACCTTACTATTTGGGGATGACTGAAGTCACCAATGCCCACTACCAACAATTTGATCCCAGTCACAACCCCGGTGTACTCGGGAGATTGCTCCTCACCGAGCGCAACCGACCCGTGGTTGGCATTAGCTGGTCAGAGGCCGTCGCCTTCTGCAACTGGCTTAGTAGCCAGGAGGGCCTCCCAAACGCCTATGAGCGCAACGGCGACGAATACCAACTGGTGATCCCGCGCAATCACGGCTATCGCTTGCCCACCGAAGCTGAATGGTCCCGAGCAGCGCGATACGCCAGTCTTCCGGCAAACGAAGCGGCCGGTATTGAGGACACGACTCGTTTTCCTTGGGGCGAACTGTTGTCACCGCCCACAGCTTCGGTCAATCTTGCAGACACAGCCGCCACGGGATTTGCACCCACCTTGGTTCCGGGCTATACCGATGGCTTCCGAGGACCTTCCCCCGCTGCCCACTTTCCAGCCAATGCGTTGGGTATCTTTGACCTTGCAGGCAACGTCGCAGAATGGATGCACGATCGCTTCGGGACCGCCCGGTCGCCCGCGCGTGCCGTGGACTGGACAGGTCCCAGCCAGGGCAATATTTACGTGATTCGGGGATCGAGTTTTTTGTCCGGCAGCTTTAGCGAATTACGTTGGGCACATCGCGACTCTGGCAGCGAAGGTCGCCAAGACGTTGGCTTTCGTTTGGCACGAGATATCAGACCAGAGCTGCGCCCCTGATGGCTAGCGTCTCGGTCTCTGCTAACATATTCGAAAACGGTAGTGTTTACCCATGACGAAAAGACATTTAAAGGGTTTTCTGTGTATCTGGCTGATGCTTGCGGGTCCTATTGTCGGCATCAAAGCATCGGAGCCCCTGGGATCTGACTCCTTGGATGAGGAGCAAACTGCCAGCACCCCTCGTCAGGGAGCGTCACCGCAAGTGCCTGCAACAGCGCCCACGACAGATGACCCGGCTCCGAATCCCGCTGTGCTTAACCAACCCAAGTTGGGTACCGCACTCGAGAACTTTAAGCCCAGTGAGGCCATTAGTGCTGACAACGCCGTGGCCTTCCCGGTTAACATTTAATTTAAGGTGGTTTTATGAAGAAATTTCCCGCCGATTTTATCTTTCAGATATCGTCTTTGTTCGTCGCTATATTGCTGGTACACGCCATTTACGTCGCGATTATTAGACCCAATGCCAATGCGGTGCTCGCTGCCCAGGCCGAACAAATTAATGCCGATGTCAACTACGTGCCGGATCGGAACTTCTTCGTCATTGTTCGTGACCTTGAGCAAGAAGCCTGTTTTGTGCTGATGCTCTGGGCCATGGCTCTCATGCTTGCCAAAGCCCGTGACAACTTAAGAGAACGCGCAATCTTCGAGCTAGATTTGCTCCCAGCGCAACTTTCCAACAGCATTTTACCTGAGGACACGCGCGACTACGCTCGCCCTATTGAAGCGCTTGATCCTAATGCTCAGCAACGGTTACTGCCGCGAGCGCTATTGACGGCACTGCATCGATTTCGAGCCACCGCGAATATCCAAGACGTCGCCAGCACCATCAGAGCCACCTGCGAGAATGAGAGCGAACGCTTAGACTCGGAACTTTCCATGATTCGTTACATTGCCTGGGCGATCCCCTCCATCGGCTTTTTGGGCACGGTCCGAGGCATTGGCCAAGCCCTTGGGCAGGCGCATCAAGCCGCCCAAGGCGATATCGCGGGAGTCACCCAGAGTCTCGGCGTCGCCTTTAATTCGACCTTTGTTGCCTTGTTGATCAGTATCGTTGTGATGTTTTTGATGCATCAACTGCAGTTAGCCCAAGAACGCACCACTCAAGAAGCTGAGCAGTATTGCGATAATCGTCTTATTCGTTTTCTACAGGTTTAACTCGTGAGCACCCTACTTCTTGACCTCAATGACCTTGCGTTACGATGGCGACCCAACGATGAAATCGTTGATACACCTGCCTGGGCGTTAATCGGTGAGCCACCCTTGATCGGACGTTCCGCACTGTCCGAAGCAAGACTCCAGCCCCGGCGAATCAACAACCAGTTCTGGCATCATTTAGATACCAACCCCATCGCTGGTGCGGCGGGTGTTGTTCGGCATCATGCGGATTTAGCCTTTCTGCAACTCAAGGACATCCATCTGGCTGCAAAAGCCGATGCCTACGTGATCAGTGTGCCCGCACATTATGAGCGGGCACAATTGAGCCTTTTGTTGGGTCTGGCTGCAGCCACGTCGATGCGCATCAAAGCCGTTGCCGACCCCGGGATCCTCTTGGCAAATAGCGTTGATTCAGAGGCCCCCGCCCTCCTTTATCTTGATGCGAGCCTGCATGATGTGTCGCTGACGGTGATCAGCAACGGCCAGCAGTGGCAACGCCAACAATCAGTCACCGCGAACACCAAAGGCCTGCTCTCTGTGATTGATCGGCTCGCGAATCAAATCGCCAAACAATTGATCCAAACGGAACGTTTTGACCCATTACACCTCGCTGCAACCGAGCAACAACTGTTTGAGCAACTGTTTGAGCACCTTGAGAGCCAAAATCTGGGAACATCGAGCACAATTCAGTTGATCCACGAAGATCGGCGTTACGAGCATACCTTGACCGAGGCCGCATTGCGTAATGCAACGGTTGATATGGTGCCTGACATCATCAAGTGTATTCAGACAAACACCGCGAGCACCGCCGAGCTACTGGTCAGTCACCGTGCTGCCCTGTTGCCAGGACTCCTTGAGGCGATGGCATTGATCCCCAGCGTTCAAGTGACGCGTTTGACGGATAGCGCACTGTTCGAGGCTTTTGATCAGGCTCTGCCAACCTTGCTGGAATCGCAAGACTTTAACCAACTGATTTACCAACTACCCAAGACCCAGCGACCGTCAAATAGACCTGCCGCCGATACCGAGAGCCCTAGTATTACCCACGTCCTGTTTAATGGTAGAGCCATACCCATAGACGATTACCGAGCGATGCCCTCGGTAGCCCTCGTACTCGAATTTGTTGCCTCCGGGGATTGGATACTCAAGCCAGGCAGCGAGCCCCTGACGCTCAATCAGCAAGCTTTGACTCAGCAGCGAACCCTCTCCATCGGAGATCGCGTCACGCTGGGTGCCCAAACCTTTGAATTTATCCAAGTCCTCTGACCCTGATGGCTAAACGTCGAGAAACTAACATTTTCAGTTTGTCGTTTCTCGACATCATGTCGTGTGGATTTGGCGCCGTCATCCTCATTTACATTACCATCAACCATGGTAGTGTCACCGACGGCGTGCAAATCGACCCCGAGACCATGGCGGCTGTGAAAACGGTTGAACGCAACATCGAATCGGAAAAAATTAATCAAGTTGAACTGCGAAACACGCTCTCGTTAACCGATGCCAGCATTGTCACTACCCAAGACAGTATCGACGAAGTTTTGGCCCGCATTCAGGCGCTCACCGACGAGAAACAGGCCCTCACCGCCAACGACAATGAAACACGAGACGACATCGAGCAACTGAAATCAGAGTTACAGAGCCTTGTAAGCGAGACCGAGGACCTCAAATCCAGTCTCGACGCTGCCAAAGGCAGTGCGAACAGAGCCATTACCGGTGATGGTAATCGGCAATATCTCACGGGATTGAATATGGGGGGGCGGCATATTCTGGTTCTGCTGGATACCTCAGCCAGCATGCTCGACGAAACCATCGTGAATATTATTCGCCGCAGAAACCTTGATGCGTCAAGTCAACGGCAGGCCCCAAAATGGCAACGCAGTCTGCGCATTGTCGAGTGGATCACCGCGAATATGCCCGTTGATGCCAAGTTCCAAATTATTGGGTTTTCAGTTGACGCCGAGCCCGCCATTCCTGAATCGACGAATCGCTGGCTTGCCATTAATGACGAGGCTGTCCTAGATCAAAGCCTCAAAAATTTACAAGAGATTACACCCGGCGAGGGTAGCAGCTTGCACTCGGCCTTTGCCGCCCTCAATGAAATGGAACCAATGCCTGACAACGTCTTTCTCATTACCGACGGATTACCCACCCAAGGCATTGAACCTCCCCGGCGCAACCTGATTGAAGCTCAGGACCGCTTAAAATTATTCCAAAGTGCAATCCAGCAATTGCGCGTGCAGGCTCCCATCAACGTGATTTTAATGCCCATGGAGGGAGACCCTCTGGCCAGCCCTTCATTTTGGCGCTTGGCACAAATGACTGGCGGCGCTTTTTTGTCACCCGCCAAGGATTGGCCATGACCCGTCGGAAACGAGAAGTTGAAGGTATGAGCTTATCCTTTTTAGACGTCATCAGCTGCGGCTTCGGCGCCTTGATTCTTTTGCTCGTATTAACCAAAGTGTTCGATCCCGTGATTTTTGATGAAACAATCGAGGACTTAGCCGGCTACCTCCAGCAACTCGAGCAAACCTTAGTGGAACTCAAAGGTGAGACCCGCACCCTCAATCGTTCCTTGATCAGGCAGCGAGACCTAGAATCTTCAAAGGTCACCCAATTGTCTGAGATCCAGCAAGAACTTGCAGCCCTGGAAACCCTTGTTGAGGACAACGCCTTGGACCAAGCCTCTCAGGCGGCGATTCGAAGACAATTGGCCGAAGCCAAGCAGCGGTTGACCGAGGAGATGCAAAGTTTACTCAAGGGTTATCAAAAGTCTCTTGACGAAACTGTCATTGGCGGCATTCCAGTCGATAGCGAGTATGTCATTTTTATCATCGACACCTCGGGTAGTATGTTCAGTTACGCTTGGCCCATGGTGGTGCAAAAATTATCCGAAACCCTCGAAGTCTATCCCAACCTCAAAGGTATCCAGGTGATGAATGACATGGGCCAGTACATGTTCGCCCAATATGCTGGCCAATGGATTGAGGATACGCCTGCGCGGCGGCGAGCGATCGTCAATCGCTTGCGCGACTGGAATGTGTTCAGCAACTCGAGTCCCGTCGAGGGCATCACTAAAGCCATTTCAACGTTCTACCGGCCCGGTAGGAAAATTTCACTGTACGTCTTTGGCGACGAATTTACCGGACGATCTATTCAACAAGTTGTCGAAACGGTTGATCGAATTAATCGTCGTGGTGAAGATGGTAAACGACTAGTGCGCATCCACGGAGTCGGCTTTCCGGTGCAATTTGCCAATCCGCCTCAATATCAAGATACGGGTATTAAATTCGCTATCTTGATGCGTCAACTTTGTGCACAGCACGACGGCACCTTCGTCGCACTCAATCGCTTTCGTTAACTTTTCGATTCTTGTTGTCATCCTTTATTGCCCCGGATGACTCAGCAATTCTCGATTCGATTCGCTCGACGAGGGCACGAACCTCTTGAATTTCATCGTGTAAGTTGCGTAGTGATGAACGCTCAGGGTTGTCAGTATCAGCCTTGGCTTGCTCTTCCTCGAGCACGTTGACGACAATACCAATGACCATATTCAGAAACGCAAAAGTGGTGAGAAAAATGAAGCTGAGATAGAACGCCCAACTGAAGGGATAGACCTCCATGGTTTCGTACATGACGTCGGTCCAGTCTTCAAAGGTCATGACTCGAAATAAGGTGAGCATAGCCACCGCAATATTTCCCCAAAGCTCTGGATTGATCGTTTCAAATAGCAACGTGCCAACCGCGGCATAGATATAAAAAATGATAAAAATGAGCGCTGCGACATAACCCAAACGGGGTAACGCCTGAATCAAGGAGTTCAGCAAGATTCGGAGCTCAGGGATGATACTGATCATCCGCAGCACCCTAAATACGCGAATTAAGCGAGCAACCAGCACCATGTCGCTGTCTTCTATCGGAATCAAACTGACCATGACAATAATGGAATCAAACCAATTCCAACCACTCTTAAAGAAATCTCGCTTGCGCCCCTCACCCAAGAATCTTACCGAGATCTCAACGACAAATATCACTGTAATCAAGAGATCTAGCACATCCACCAACTGAACGACCCAATCCGGAACCGAGTAGGTCTTAACCCCGACCAACAAGGCAGAAGCGATGATGACGATAATGATAAAGGCGTCAAATAGCTTATGACTTCGAATATGATTAAGTTTCTCTTGCCAGTTATTCATTTGCAGGTCACTTCTTAGTTCTCTCATGATAGGTTGTTAACG
>NZGC01000028.1 GCA_002689445.1 Gammaproteobacteria bacterium | reverse complement strand
TTTTTTGGTTAGCGGATCTGTTCAGTCGGGTGTCTGGATGCGCTCGAAGGTACCGGTCATTGGCGTCGACGAGCCGTCTAACGACAATTGCCACTGATAGCGCTGAGGACTGATCAGCCGCATCTGCTCTTCGTAGCCCAACGTGTTGCCATTTGCATCAATGCTGTTCATCTGACTGGTGAGAATTCCTGCCTTGAATTCGCTTTCATAGTGCAGTACTTCAAATGGCATGCCCTCTGCAACAAAAACCCCTTGAATGCGTCCAGTCGAGGGATCGATGTACCAGAGGCCCTTCGAAACAACAATTTTGCTGCCGTCCTGCAGCACATAGGCTTCTGCGAATACGCTCGACCGACCCGGTCCCCAAGTAAAAGTTTGATGGGTATCGCCTTGTTTCCAGACGCCGCCTATATAGTCGGCGAAGCCCGCCAGCGGTAGCTCATCGGCCTTGCTCGTTGGAGAGAAGGTCACGACCAGCAACAAAAGGGTTGTTGCAAATCGATAGCGGCTTAAGGTAAATCGCCTTCGGGTAGTCGCGAAATTTAGATGCATAGGGCGACCTCAGATGAGTGGGGAATGAAGTAGGATGCGACCCAGCTAAGATTGGCATCAGCGAGTCATGCTGGATTGCGACAATCGCAGATATTCAAGTCGCCATTGGCGATACCCGACAACAATAATCAATAGATAGATCACAAACAACAGGGCGGTAAAATAGAGCTCGCGCTGAAAGTAAAGCACGATCGATGCGGTATCGATGACAAACCAATAGAACCAGTTTTCGAGGATTTTCTGAGTCACCATGTAGGTCGTAACCACAGCAGCGCAAGTGGTGAAAGCATCCAGATAGGGTGCACTGCTGTTCGCTTTGATTAAAAGTTGTGCAACCACGATCGTGCTGACGAACATTAACAGGAGCGCGTAACCATGTTTCCTGATTGACCAACGTTGAATCGGCAGAATTTGGTGCTGCCCACCGCGTCGCCACTGCTGATAACCATAAGCTGCCATGCCCAAGTAATAAATCTGTAGGACACTTTCGGCGTAGAGGCCAACATCGTAAAAAAGCACAAGATAAATCAGCGTGGAACCGGCAGCAGCAAACCAGCAAGCGATGTTTTCCCGTGCAACCAGAACCAAATAGCTAAGCGCAAGTGCAACCGCGATCAGTTCAAGGCTGGAGCTCTGTCGAAGTCCAGCCAGGGCGCCTTGTACGATATCCATTACAACGTAATCCGAAAGGGTGCCTCTAACCCACGCGGCTTTTGGCTGACTGGATAGAAGCGCAGGGCTAAGGAGTGCCGCTCAGAAGTGGCTTTGTCCCCTAATTGACAATCTGCTTGCAGGTTGCTGCCGAGATCGCTCCGTATCATTGCAGGGTACCCCAATTGACCCTTCTGGTTGCCGCGGCGAGGAAAGGTGTCACCCCAGATCGCACGAGAAGGCACGCTGTCGATAGCTGCGATCAGAGCGCTTTCTTTCCGAGAGATCAAATTAATCATTGCTGTGATATGACACGGTAATGCCTAAGCTTCGGGGTGGGCCGAATTGATAATAGGGCTCAGTAACATAGTCCTTTCGTGGATCGTTGCCGAAGCTGCCAAAGCCTCGTGTTCGGACTGTCTCGTCGGTCAAATTCCTCCCCCAAACCAATACCTCCCAGTGCGTTGATGATCGGCCGACGCTGAAATTCACCCGAGTATAGGCCTGACTTCTTGCAGCATGCCGATCGGAGAAGTAAAAGCTGTCTTTGGCATCAAGGCTTAGGTTCGCTTGCCATCCCTGGTGTCGATAAGCGAACGTGAGATTGCCGGTATAGCTGGGTGCCTGCGCTTGGTCTCGCCCGCCAAGGTCCTCGCCGAAGGCGTTGATGAATCGAGTGAATTGAGTGTCGAGGTAACCTGCGGCCAATGACACCCTAAGTGCTTGAGACAGAGTGTGATCGAGCTCTAATTCGACGCCTCGATTGACGCCTGCTGCAGCGTTACCGAAAAAATCAATAAACTCAGTGCTCCCGTCTGCTCGAGGTAGTACCAGAGAACTCTTGACTTGTTGATCTCGACGATCTGCATGAAAGAAGGCAAATTTTAGTCGGGTGGATGGCCATTGCCCTTTCAGCCCAAACTCCGATTCGATGAGGGTTTCGTCATCATAGACCAGCAATGACTCAGGTAAGGTACCATCAACATTGAAGCCACCTGCCTTAAAACCGCGACTGAAACTGAGATAAAGCTTAAGGTCTGGTTTGATTCGGTAGTCGAGTCCCAGTCGCCCCCCCCAGAGTGTCTCCGTCGGCTCGAATTGAACAGCATTTGAGTCGTCGAATGTGCGTTGACGTCGTTCTATCCGGGCACCAACTTGTCCAAGAAAACGCTCAGTGAACGCCAGGTCGATTTCACCGAAAATCGCGCTGGCTTCATTGTCGAACTGGCTGGTGTAGGGTCCCGCAGCAAAGGTGTAGAGCCTAGCTAGATCGGTTGCTTGATCGGTATGGTAGACACCGAAGGTCCAGCCAAAGCTTGATCCAGGAGTGACGCCAGCAAGATTCGATGAGAGGCGAGCCTCGAAGGTATGGTGATCTCTCGTTCTCAGATAGGCGTCAGTCGATTGGTAGCCAAAGGGATGAATGCCGACATAGCTCCAATCTTCATCATAACCGTAGTCAATATCAGATTGATTGACTGATCCCGAAAGAGACAAGGTGCCCAGCAAAGTTTCAAGGTCTAGACGCATTGCTAGAGCATGGCTTGTTTGCCGATCATATCCCGGTTCGTCGGACAGTGTGCTCCTAGAATTATCGAGGGAAAAAGCATCAAAACCGTTATCAACATCGCTGTGTAACAAGGTGACTTTAAGCTCATGGCGGTCGCCGATGTTCATCAGTTTTATTCGCACATGGGTTTCGTCGATAGCATTCGTATCGCTGCGAAGGAGATGCGCATTTTGGTAGAAGCCATCGCTGGTTTCTCGAGCGATGGCCAGTCGAAGTCCGGTAGATTCAGAAAGAGGCTGGTTCATGACAGCGCTAACGCGCTGCAGATTGAACCGACCTGCGCTGAGCGATAGGTCAACGCTAGGGTCGGGAGTGGGATCTTTAGAGGTAATCGCGATAAGACCAGCCAATCCATTCGCCCCAAAGCGAGTGCCTTGAGGGCCCCTTAATACCTCAATTTGTTCGAGGTCCATGAGATCAGCAATGGTTCCCATGCCGGTGAAGTCGATGCCATCGAGCATGAGTCCGACCGATGCATTGAGCGGCGCGCCATATTGACTGCGTTCGCCAATACCCCGGATTTGAAAAAAACGCGCGCGGGTGGTGCCTCCGGCGAAATTCAGATTCGGGACCCAGTTTAGGAGGTCTTCGAAGTGGGTGCTGTCAAATTGTGCGCGAGCCGCATCGGTAATCACCGTGACACTGGACAAAGTTTCCAAATCCGACCGGGCCCTTAAATCCGCAGTTACTACAATTTCCTCAAGGTCGTTACCCAGGCTGTTTGAGGTAACCAAGCAACAAAACATCGCGAGTGTAAGGGATTTGAACATGTCGAGTCTCCGAGAAAAACATTGCGGTTGAATCAGCAAGCGATAGGAGACGTCTAGAGGCCTTTCCCTACGCCGGTATGATCCGGATCAGGTTCCAGGGTTCGCAGTTGCCTGCATCTCAGGTCCGAAGACCACCCCTAAGGTGGGAGCTAGAATATCGCGTTCTGATTTTTAATCAAGCAATTTAGGAGGCGAGGTTGGGCACATTTGTTGGGGCACGAGAGTGCCCTGGCAAGGGCCCAGGTTCTGCTGTTGAGACCGGGGGAGGCAGAGGCCAAACGAAGGTTGCCCTTCAGAGATCGCGCGCCGGGAGTCATTCAAGCAAGAGCCATTGCTGAGTCAGCGGCCGGTTCCAGAGGCATTATCCAGCGCGAGACAGAGCGCTCGATGAACAAAAAGAGGAAGGTCAAAACAGTGACTCAACAGTATGATTACAGCGTAAGAGCTTGCTCAATTGGCTGTTTCATAGAGAAGTCCATAACCTCTCCAGGCATTGGATACTTTAAGCCCGTGGCGCAATTAAACAACAGCACTGATCGGCATCCTGCTAGTAGGCCGCGTGCTGCAGCCTCTTGTAGGCCAGCAGCGGTAGCAGCACCTTCCGGGCAAAGTAAGATGCCTTGATTTTTTGCGAAGGTTGCTTGAGCCGACAGGATTGCTTCGTCAGAGACAGCAAGCGCAGCGCCCTGGCTATCGCGAATCGCCTGGAGAATGAGAAAATCTCCGATGGCCATAGGCACTCTGATGCCCGCGGCTACCGTTGATGCCTCTGGCCAGAGCGTTGCCTCTTTGTGTCCCGCTTCAAAGGCCGCCACAATCGGAGCACAAGTATCAGATTGAATGGCGAACATTCTTGGCCGACGATCATCGATCCAGCCCAGCGCTTGCAGCTCATCAAATGCTTTCCACATCCCAATCAGACCGGTGCCGCCTCCCGTGGGATAAAATATTGCGTCCGGTAAAGTCCAGTCAAGCTGCTCAGCCAATTCAAGGCCCATGGTCTTTTTGCCTTCGATTCGATAGGGCTCTTTAAGCGTTGAGGTGTCAAACCACAAACCAGCCTCTGCGCCTTGCTTAACCAGCGTCCCACAATCGTTGATCAATCCTTTGACTCGAAAAGTTTTTGCCCCGTAAAAAGCCATTTCCTGAAGATTGACAGCGGGAGTATCCTCCGGACAAAAACAGATCGCTTCGAGTTTGGCAGCGGCGCAATATGCAGCCAATGCGGCGCCGGCATTGCCGTTGGTCGGAATGGCCATGCGCTTTACCCCGAGTGATTTTGCGAGGTTCACGGCCATAGCCAATCCTCGAGCCTTGAAACTGCCTGTGGGCAGACGGCCCTCGTCCTTAATCCACACGTGCTCGAGATCAAGAGCACGGGCAGCGCCATCGTCAGCCAGGATCGGCGTTGCAGATTCGCCTAAACTTACCGGGGTTTCGGTAATGGGCAGAAGTTCTCGATATCTCCAAAGATCTGGTGGGCGTTGTTTGAGCGCATCTCGAGAAATCAGGGACTGGATTTTCTCCAAATCATAACGCACGAGCAGCGGCTTTTGACTGGTCGATAAGTTGTGCAAGGCATTCGCTGGGTAATGTGCACCTGTGAGGCTGCATTCAAGATGGGTAACGAAATTTGGCGCCGGATTTTTTCTGGGGGTCATGGCTGTGATCCTTGCTCAAGTCTCGGGACTTCGCGCCAAACCGGGTGTTGCGACTCGATGTGCTTAGCCAGTTGTAAGACGCCAAGGTCGGCACCGGGTTGGCCAATGATTTGGATACCAACCGGCAAGCCTGTCGGGGAAAAACCAAAAGGCAATGATAGTGCTGGCAAGCCGGTAAGCGAAATGATTGAACAGGACTGCATCCAATCGATATAGCTATTCATGGCGTGGTCTCCAATGCGGGTCGGATACTCGAGTCGATGATCAAAGGGTAAGACTTGAACAACCGGTAAGATAAGGAAGTCGTGTTTTTGAAAGAAAGAGAGAAACCGAGCAAGGAGTGATCGTTTCGTGGCTTCGGCGCGATGAATATCTTGCTCGGTCAACTTCAATCCTGCCTCGACATTCCATAAGATGGTTGATTTATAGGCGTCTGGATAGGAAGCAACACCTTCGCTGTGTCGTTTAGCAAAGGCTGCTGCGCGTAACACATGAAAGGCCTCACCACCGCCGGTCAAATCAGGGCAGGCGTCCGTAAGTTGACAGCCCGCATCGATCAGGTGTTGACGATTGCTCCTGAGGCTTGATATGACGCCATCATCGATCGGCAGCTGGCCTCCCATTTCAGGATTAAAGCCGACCGTCACGGGCCTGTTGAGAGAATTTAATGGCAGCGAAAAATCGACTGAGGGTCGGTCAGATTGAGGTGCCTTAGGGTGTACTCCACTCATAACGCCAAGCAATAGTGCGCAGTCGTCGATATTGCGAGCCATGGGCCCTGCGATGGGCAGAGGATCGTGAGGGTTGTCAGAGGGAACAATTGGAACCAAACCGGGCGTCGTGCGAAAACCAACGACATTGCAAAAACTTGCCGGATTGCGTAGAGAGCCGCCGAGGTCAGTACCATCAGCTAATGGGATCATTCTTGCTGCAAGTGCTGCCGCAGCCCCTCCCGAGCTGCCTCCGCAGGTCTTAGTAAGATCAAAAGGATTTCGCGTGACACCGAATATCGAGTTGAAGGTTTGTGAGCCGGCACCCCACTCTGGGGTATTGGTCTTTCCAAGACTGACGGCGCCCGCTTGCTTGATCCTTTGGATGATTACGGCATCTTGGTTTGGCACGAAGTCTTTAAACCGCGGTGATCCATAAGTGGTACGTATGCCTTTGGTCGGCGTTAAATCTTTATGGGCGATGGGTATACCCGCCAGAGGTCCGAGGGGCCGACCTTTCGCTCGAGCGTTATCGACTTCTTGGGCTTGTTCGAGTGCTTGATCGGGAACCAGTGTCACCACCGCATTAATGCGATCATTAACAGCCTCAATTCGCTCGAGATGTGCTCGGGTAACCTCGACTGCTGAAATATCCCCTCGTCGAATGCCTCCGGCGAGGTCCGTTGCTGACCACATCCAAAGTTGATTCTTGGCCATCGTCTATCTCCTACTTGAGCAATGACTATAAAGGGCATCGCAACCCTTGTCGCGGTGCTCTTGCATCGGGTAATCGGGTTGTGCCATGTTGAATGACTATAAGGAGAAGGTGATATGGCAGGACCACTCGAAGGAGTCCGGGTACTCGATCTTTCAGCCGTTGTTTCTGGTCCTCTGACTGGCGCTCTATTGGCTGATTTAGGTGCGGAGGTGATTAAGGTCGAAAAGCTCGAGGGTGATATTCAACGTAACGTGGGCAGTCAGCGAAATGGATTTTCGGGGTCGTTTCATGTGCTCAATCGGGGTAAACGGAGTATCGCGCTGGATTTAAAATCGACTTTCGCCCAGCCAGTGTTACGCAAACTGATCGCGGAATCCGACGTGCTGATTCAAAATTTTAGACCTGGTGTCATAGACCGACTTGGTTTGGGTTATGAGACGGTATCCCAATGGCATCCAAGACTGATTTATTTGTCCATCAGTGGTTTTGGTGCCCTGGGGCCACAACAGGCCAAACGAGCTTATGATCCCATCATTCAAACCTACTCGGGGATGGCGTCAGTACAGGGTCTCAGGCGGGGTCAGGGTCCAGAGCAAGTCAATCAATTGATTATGGATAAATTAACGGCGTCCACAGGAGCCCAAGCCGTTTGTGCGGCGTTATTTTCCCGTGAGCGGTCCGGATTGGGCGAACACATTGAATTGTCAATGTTGGATACCGCCGTGGCTTTCTTGTGGCCGGATGCTGCGGCCGACGTAATCCTACAAGGCGAGGAAATTGATCATCGGCCAGCGATCAGTGCCGCTGGGCAATTGGTTGAACTAAAGGATGGCTGGGCCGCTTTTATGATTTTGTCTGATCAAGAATTCGAGGGGTTCTGCAGAGCGTTGTCGTTGTCAGATTTACGGGTAGATGACCGGTTCAATTCGTTGCATCGTCGCCAGCAGCACCGGAATGAGTTCAGCGAGGCACTTAAAGTCGCGCTCGTCCCTGCTCGTGCATTGGATACCGATACCTTTCTACAGCGTTTGAGTGATGAGCATGTGCCGGTTTCGAAAGTACAATTTCTCGAAGAAATACATAACGATCCGCAGGTCGTTGCCAACGCTCTGTTGCGTGAGCGGCATCACCCTGTTGCTGGACATCTGCGGGAAGCGCGGCCAGCGCCGGTGTTCAAGCGTGCTGGTCTTGAGCCCGCGGGCTTTGCGCCAACCATTGGTGAACACTCAGAGGAAATTTTAACTGAGTTGGGACTGGCAGCCAGTTTGTCTGAATTGACCGCCAATCACGCGATTAAGGTGGGTGGGTAAAAAGTCGTCTAGAGCGACACAAGGCACCTTGAGAAAGGCTGTTGGCAGGCAATGGTCTTCACGCCGCGCCTGCCGCCGATACGGTTAGTCGATTAATTGTGGGAATCAGGGTCGCAATCTTCCTGGCGAGTTGCTCGGGTCCTCCCAGGTTTAGGAATTCCTTCTGCGCGTTGCATAGCACAAAAGATGTCAAGCGTTAGAGGCTCAGCTGACCGCTCTGGGGGAAGGTGCCCATCAGCCGAGAGAGCGGTTCAATAGAGAGCCGTTCAATAGAGGACGTTGAACATTTATTGGTCAACAACGACTCGGCCGGTGCTCAGCCAGTTGCGTTTGATCATGCTCGGCTCGGATAACACAAATAAATCGCCATTACTCCCACTAAGGCATCGGTTGACGCCGGCCTGTTTGGCGATGCTGGCGTTAGCCGCCATGTGGCGCGATTCACCATGTACCGGCACCGCGATTCTAGGACACATCAACCGATAGAGCTGTTCCAACTCTCCAGCGTTGGGGTGACCAGAGGCGTGCAGATCCAGTGAAGGGTGTTGATCGGCAGCGATAACCTCGGCCCCCTGGGCGATGAACCCTCTGATCATCGAGGCGACCGCTGTCTCGTTGCCTGGAATGGTCTTGGCGCTCAGGATGATGCGATCACCAGGCGTAACGGCCAACTGTGGGTGCTGGTTTCGAGAGAGTCGGTAGAGCGCGGAGCCAACCTCGCCTTGACTGCCAGTCGCGATAAGCGTGCTGTAAGCATTGGGCAAATAAGCAAGATCCGAGAGCGGAATTTCGGGAAAGTCATCGGTAAGGTAACCACAGCGACGAGCAATTTGAGTCATTCGCAAGAGGGAGCGGCCCGCCAAGGCGAGGTGGCGGTTGTTGCTGCTTGCAATGTCTCCTAGCATTTTGATTCGAGCAATGTTGCTGGCAAAGCAGCCGATAAACACTCTGCCCTCAGCCTGTTTGATTGCCGCCGCTAAGCCTTTTTTGACGTCGCCTTCAGACTTTGAAAAGCCTGGTTGCAGGGCGTTTGTCGAGTCCACAATGGCGGCATCGATTTGAGGTAAATGACTGTGGGTAAACAATTTGGGATCGAAAGGTTTGCCCACCACCGGCATCAGATCCATCTTCCAGTCAGCCGTGTGAAGTAGGTTGCCTGCCGGAGTCTCGATCAAAAGTGCGTGCGTCTCTGGTGTTGAGTGGGTGATCGGCAACCAAGTGACGGTAAATGGCCCAATGGTCTTAGAGGTATAAGAAGTAACCTCGTGTAACGTGGGTTGGACCGTCGCCTGTCTGAATTTCTCTCGAATAACGCCGGCCGTAAAGGGCGTCGTGTAAATGGGTGCCTTTAGGGCCGGTTTAAGATGATGGAGGGCACCAATATGATCTTCATGGGCATGGGTTGCGATCATTCCACACAAATCGTCCAAAAGGTGTTCAGCAGCGGCAGTCGCTGGCATCTCAATGCGCTGCTCGCCCTGCGCTGTTCGTTCAAAAGTAATACCGCAGTCGACCATCAACCATTGCCCGTTATGGCCGAAGAGATTCAGGTTCATTCCAATCTCACCGCAGCCGCCAAGGGGTAAAAACCAAAGTTCGGTGGGGTCTGGTTGTCGTAAAATCATGGCGAAGGTTGGCACTCAGAGCAGAAGTAAAAGCGGCGTTGATTTTGGCTTCTCATTGCAATCGCGTGATCACAGCGATAGCAAGGTTCTCCCGCCCGGTCAAAGACCCAAAATCTGGCGGTCTCATAATCGGCGCCCTGTTGTCTTAGCGCTCGGTAATGGGATTGTGGGCGGGTAACGCCATCGTGACGATAACTTTGATTGGCAATCTTGATGGCTACCTGTCCCAATCGCCACCGACTTTTGGGGGTTAAAGCTTCAACACGAATGTTGGCGTCCAAACCTGCCGCGAACAAAATCTCGCTGCGTAAATAGTTTCCAATACCCGCTAGAAACCCCTGATTCAGTAGCAGCGCTCCGAGGTTGTGTTTGGCAAACCGAGGGTTCGCCAAGCGGTCAACGATATCTTGACTGACCAAACTGGGGTCAAGGATGTCCGGGCCGAGCTTGCCAAGGTAAGGGTGCTGCTTGAGTTGCGATGGCGTTAGGAATTCGATGTCGGTGGCGCTATACAATCGAATGCTTGCAGCGTCCGACCCCAATTCCAGTCGTAATTGTCGGTTTTTCAGAAGGGGCGTAGAGGGCGTGGCGGTCTGCCAAAGACCATAAAGCTGATTGTGCGAGTACAGCGTTAGGCCCTGATCAAAATGAGTAACCATGGCCTTACCTCTGGCCTCAATTAGATTGATGGTCTGATTCTGCAATTGGGTTTGATAGCGACGGATAGGCGGGTAGCGAAGTATAATCCGAGTCAATTGTTGACCCACGATGGTTTTCGATAGGGCGTCAGCTGCGCGTTGTATTTCGGGTCCTTCGGGCACCGGGTGATCTCGTGGTTTCGATTTTAGAGTAATACGAGATTCAAAGCCCAAGTAGCTCAGCTTTTTTGAGAAGAGGCGCTAACAACTTGATGGAGGCCTGATCAACCATGGTGCCATCGACGTTCACTGCGCCTTGTCCATTAGCAATCGCTTCATCGAAAGCGCTTTGTTGCCGTCGAGCGATCTCAATGGCCTCTTGACTGGGCGTAAAAGCGGCGGTGATTGCAGCAATTTGATCCGGATGAATAGCCCATTTCCCCACCATACCCAGAGTTTTTGCCGCGGTAAGATCGTCGCTCAATCCTTCGGAGTCGCGAAAATTGGCAAAAGGGCCGTCAATCGGTTCAAGATTTTCAGCTCTGGCGGCCATGATCAGTTTGTAGCGGGGGTAGTGCCAAAGATCAGCAGTGTAATGGCCTTGGTGTCCGATGGCTGTGGTTGAGATACCTTGACTGGCGGCAAAATCCCCCATTCCGAATACGAGACTTTCAAGACGCTCATGGGTGCATGCGACGGCTTCAACAGCAAGCATGCCCGTGGCATCTTCAATAAGGGCTTCGATACCGACCGGTCTCTGAGTGCCGTGTCGGGATTCTATTTGATGCAATAAATGGCACAAAAAGAGAATATCGGCTCCAGATTGTGTCTTGGGTAGGATGATGGTGTCAGCCTGACGAACTGAGGGTTCTGAGTGGTCAAACAGTGCTAGGACGTCTTGGTAACAGTGGCTTGAGGCAAGGTCGTTGATACGAACTGAGACGGTCGGTGCTTTAAAATCAGTCGATGCTAAAACTTCGGAGGTGAGGGCGCGAGCCCGTTGCTTCTCCTGAGGTGCAACCCCATCTTCTAGATCGATGATGACGACATCCACATCAAGGCTTGCGGCTTTGAGAAGCATTTTTTCATTACTACCGGGCACGCTCAGTAAACAACGTCGTAATCGATGACCCATACCGAAATCTCAATCAGGTTAGAACCATGACTATAACCGATCCTGGCCGATTTAAAGCAAATGTAGCGTTGTGGCGCTAGGGTTTCTGGGTTTTATGTTGTGCAGCAGTCATAGTAAACTCGCAGGTCGCCGCGCAGACTGTTGAGAAAATCATGGGTAAAAGAGTTGAAGTCGCTGGAATTCATGTTGCCAACGAGTTACATGCGTTCATTGAAAACGATGTGTTGCCTGACTTACCGCTTTCATCTGAAGATTTTTGGCTAGGGCTGGCAACGCTGTTGAAAGATTTTTCGCCGCGCAACAAAGCACTTTTGCAAGCTCGGGATGAATTTCAGCGAAAGATCGATGATTGGCATCAAGCCCAGGCTGGTCAAAAGATCGATCCTGATGTCTACGAAGCGTTTTTGAGGGAGATCGGCTATTTGCTCCCTGAAGTAGACGATTTTGAAATCCTGACTGAGAATGTTGATCCTGAAATCGCAACCATTGCGGGGCCGCAGTTGGTGGTGCCCATTATGAATGCGCGATTCGCCTTAAATGCAGCCAACGCCCGTTGGGGAAGTTTATTCGACGCCTTGTACGGTACGGATGTGATTGCGGAAACAGAAGGATTGGAAAAGGGCTCGAGCTACAATCCGAAACGCGGGGATCAGGTGATTGCCTATGCTGGCGATGTCCTCGACCAGATTGCACCTCTCGCGACGGGTTCTCACCACGAGGTGACGGGTTATCGAGTTGCCGAAGGCGGACTCGTGGTCGATTGCCAAGGAGATCGACAAGCGCGGCTAAAAAATCCAGAGCAGTTCAAAGGTTACAATGGCGCTCCAGATGCGCCTTCTTCGATCTTGTTGCGCAACCATAATCTTCACCTCGAGATTCAGATAGACCGAACGGACAGCGTCGGTATGACGCATCGCGCTGGGGTTAAAGATGTGTTAATGGAGTCGGCTGTGTCTACCATTCAAGACTGTGAAGATTCTGTTGCTGCGGTTGATGCTGAAGATAAGACGCTGGTGTACCGCAATTGGTTGGGGCTGATGCGTGGTGACTTAATCGAAGCCTTTGAAAAAGGTGGACAAACTCTAACCCGAGCCCTGAATCCGGATCGAACCTATCAACAACCCACTGGTGATCAGTTGGTGTTGCCCGGTCGAAGCATGTTGTTGATTCGTAATGTCGGACATCTCATGACAACGGATGCTGTTTTGGATCAGTCTTTTCAGGAGATCCCAGAGGGTATTCTCGACGGGTATGTCACCAGTGCAATTGCAATGCACGATTTGTTGGGTAAATCCAGCTGCCAAAACTCCCGGACCGGTAGTGTCTATATCGTTAAACCAAAAATGCATGGTCCTGAAGAAGTCGCTTTCACCGTCGCGTTATTTGATGCCATAGAGGTGCGTTTGGGGCTAAAACGGAACACCCTAAAAGTTGGCATTATGGACGAAGAGCGTCGAACCACCCTCAACTTAAAGGCGTGTATCTTCGAAGCAAGAGAGCGCGTAATTTTTATCAACACAGGGTTTCTTGATCGAACTGGTGACGAGATCCATACCAGTATGCAAGCCGGCGCTGTAGTGCCAAAAACCGCAATGAAACAGCAACCATGGATGTTGGCCTACGAGGATTGGAACGTGGATACCGGGCTTGCAGCTGGCTTTCGTGGACGGGCGCAAATAGGTAAGGGCATGTGGGCCATGCCTGATGAGATGGCACAAATGATAGAGGCTAAAGTGAGTCATCCGACGGCAGGTGCCAACTGCGCGTGGGTTCCTTCGCCGACGGCGGCAACGCTTCATGCCATGCACTACCATCAGATCAATGTGCTTGATCGGCAGCAGACATTGGCGGCAGCAACGCGAGCAACCTTGCCCCAGTTGATGACGTTACCCTTGCTCCAGGGTGAAAATTTGTCCTCAGAATCGATTCAACAGGAACTTGAAAATAATGTTCAGGGGATTTTAGGCTATGTGGTGCGCTGGGTGGATCAAGGTATTGGTTGCTCAAAAGTTCCCGATATCCACAATGTCGGATTGATGGAAGACCGGGCGACTTTGCGCATATCATCTCAGCACATTGCCAACTGGATCCATCATGGATTGTGCAGCGAGACCGAAGTGCGAGTGATCATGAAGAAAATGGCTGCGGTAGTCGACGCTCAAAATGCCGGAGATAGAAATTATCGGGCGATGGCACCGGATGTAGACGCGTCGGTGGCTTTCCAAGCTGCGTGTGACTTGATCTTTAACGGGGTTGAGCAGCCCAACGGCTACACCGAACCGGTTTTACATGCTCGTCGTCGAGAAGCCAAGCAAAAGTTCGGCGGCTGAAGATCCCGACTCAGGTCGGCCAATGTGTGCTGCCTGTGCAACAGTTAAAGGGCTTGGGCAGTACTAGAGTTGGTCGATGCTACCCTCCCGACTGCCAAGCCGAAATCGGGCTGAGAATGGCTTGACAACAGGTATGACCCATGAGGTATTGCACCGAGTAAACTCCTACGCGGATTCAGGCTAGATCATCTGATCGTCAGCGTAGCGACTCAAACCGAACTAAAAAAGTTCACTGATCGTGAGGATCAAGCGAAATGACGACCCCTTTGAAACCTTCTCATCCCCATCGAACACCCAATGAGATTCGAGCAAGGCGAAAACGCGATTGTGCCTTGGGTTACCGTTTATTGGCTGCGAATCGTTGGGGTGACGCCGGTGATGGTCACATCAGTGCTCGGGATCCAGAGCAAACAGACCATTTTTGGATGCTTCGATACGGGGTTGGCTATCATGAGGCAACCACCGAGGATCTGGTTTTGGTGGCGCCTGACGGTCGTCTTGCAGAAGGCAATGGCATTGTTAATGTAGCGGGATACTATATCCACTGGCCGATATTACAGGCCCGGCCTGATCTTGTGAGTGCAGTGCATGTCCATACAGGGTGGGGTACGCCATTTTCCTCGGAATGTCGTCTCTTCGAGCCCATCACGCAAGAATCTTGCATTTTCTTTGAGGACCATGCCCTTTTTGATGATGAAGAGGTCCAAGTTCAAAGCTTGGAGGCAGGATCAAGGATTGCAGCTTGCATGGGAGAAAACCGCGGTGTCATCTTAAGAAATCACGGATTATTGGCCGCCGGCAATAGCGTCGCAGAAGCGGTTGGTAGCTTCATTCAAATGGAGCGAGTCGCTGAGGCACACATGAAAGTGATCAACCCCAAGCCTATCAGTCGTAAGGCAGCCTTATTTGCTCAAGCAGATTTGGTGCGTTTCGGTGCGGGTCGAGTTGCATTTAAGGCGATGGTCAATCGGCACATTGGTGATCCTGAATCGGTCGTTGTTTAGGCTCCTAATGTTGGCTGCTTAACGTTTTGGAGTGTAGCGCCCAGTTTGTTGAGAGCTTTTCTCGGTGTCTCCGGATGATAGGGCAGTCAGCATAGCGATCGTTTCCCAAGGTCCAGCGGAGACGGCTCTAAAACAACTGGATTACCGGTTCGCTAGGACCTGCGTTGCGATTTTGGCCAGGACTATTACTTCCAAAAAGCCGTTCCTGCCGGTGATGTCGCACCTTGCTTTGAAGCTGATTTGCCGCTGGGTCGTGCTCAAACCCTTTGACTACGAAAAACCGCTGAGCAAGGCAGTAAGAATCCAAACAAGGGTTTTATGCCAGCAGTGCACCGCCGTCAACATCAAGAATGACACCGGTCATATAGCTGTTATCCATAGCAAGGATAATTGCGGAGGCCACTTCTTCGGGTAAACCAACCCGTCCGAGGGGCATAGACTGACCGATAGCG
>NZGC01000027.1 GCA_002689445.1 Gammaproteobacteria bacterium | reverse complement strand
TCACATTGTCATATTAGTGTCATAAAACATCGTCACAGTAGCGTTTCCTCGAAAACCATGGCAGTTGACGAATATGCAAAAGCAACCTTCTCTATCGATAGTAGCTACTGGAATCTTCTTGGCCTTCGCCATGCACCCCGGAGGCGCACTCGCTTTTGACGAACCGGTATACGAGTCCGAAACAGTTGCTGCAACAACCGCCACTACAATCAGCGACCTAAAGCGGCAACTGCAGTTGCTACAGCAACGCTTGGATACTCTAGAACAGTCAGCGGCGACGCCTAAAGCTCTGCCAAAGCCCGTAGCAAAACCTACTTCGACGAAATACAAAGCGGACTTGCGTTATCGACATGAAGCTTTTTCGATAGAGAGCAAACCAACCCGCCAAAGACATCGAATCCGCGCGCGTTTTGCCACCACAAAGTCTATCGATGAAACAATAGATGTCACTTTTGGACTGGCCTCTGGTAGTAGCGATCCGGTTTCAACTAACCAGACACTCGGGAATGGGAATTCTTCAAAAAATGTTGTGTTAGACCTGGCCTATGCCCAGTGGCAGACCCCGATCAAGGGCCTCAAGGTTCGCGCAGGTAAATTTTCGAATCCGCTCATGCGCGCTGGTGGCAGCGGCCTGGTATGGGATGGCGATCTCCGGCCAGAGGGATTGGGGCTGACCTACAAAGGCAGCAATATGTTTTTCAATGCGATGGGTTCTTGGTTGCGGGAATCATCGTCAGCGGAGGATTCAATTCTGTATGCCGCCCAGTTGGGCAGCCAACAAGCCATCGGCACGGATCAATCCCTGCGTTTCGGTATCGGCTACTACACGATCAGTTCACCACAGCCGCTTTTTGGTGATGCGGCCGGAAATCGCGTAAATACAGACAATGAACTCATAAGCGACTTTAACAGCGCTGAAATATTTGCCCAGTATGCTCGACCCATGGAGGGTCTGATTAGTGGCAATGCGCTGTTATTCGCCAGCCATGTTAGCAATCTAGGTGCGAATGACGCGGATTCTGGCTATGTGCTGGGTGCTAAATTGAAGTCTTCTCGACTAGATTTAGGTTGGAGTTATCAGCGACTTGAAGCGGATGCTGTGTTCGGCGGCTTAAGCGACTCTGACTTTATTGGCGGTGGAACAGACGGCTCAGGACACATTTTCCAAGCCGGCTACCCGTTGAGCAAAAAAGTTAAGCTCCAAGGTACGTTATTTATTAACCAGACCGGGATAGAATCCGGTTCTGAGGACGGCTACAACCGCCTAATGCTGGACATCAGTTATAAGTATTAACGACACATCACTGCGATTACCTGGCATAGACCGAGACACGAAATGGAACTCCTGCTTTACCACGGGTACCGATCGTGCATACAAAACCTTGTAATCAGAGCGGAGATTAGCAGAGGCGCGGCGACAGTCATGGGGTCAGCAAAAGAACTCACGCTCATTTTGGTACTGCTTATCGGCGCCTGGTCGATTAGCGCCGTCGCTGGCACCCTGCCGTTTTGGCTGCTCGTAGCGTCACTAATCTGGATCGTTATACAGCTGCGCGAGTACCGCAAAATTCAGCGCTGGAGTGAGCGCCCTCTGAGTCGTCCTGCAAACGCTTTCGATAGCTGGTTTGGGGTCGCCTATCGCCCCTTCCGATCACTTATGCGGCAGCGCGAGAGAACACATTCCGTGGTGCGTCAATTGCGCGAAATCTTGGGATTGATTGAGGTCATTCCCGATGCCGTGATTACCTTAAGCCCTAATGGCGAAGTAGAAAGCCTAAACGTTGCCGCCCAGAACATGTTGAACCTGAGCGACAAAGACATCGGGCTGAGTTTAGCCGCGGTTATTCGAGACCCTGACTTCGTGACCTTTCTGCGCTCGGATAAATTCGACGAACCCTTAGAACTCCGCTCACCAGTGCGCAACGCCCAAACTTTAGAGGCACGACGCTTCGATGCGGGTACAGGGCGCACAGTTTTATTTGTTCGCGATATTACGGCATTAAATCGACTGCTCACCATGCGCCAGGACTTCATAGCAAACGTTTCACATGAATTGCGTACCCCGCTCACGGTCATTAATGGTTATTTAGAGAGCCTAATGGACCCAGAGACACCCCAAGACCTGCGGTTGCGCTTGGCGCAGAAGCTCGAATCGCCGGTTGATCGCATGCAATCCCTAATTAACGATTTGCTTTTGCTTACGCAATTGGAATCGGGATCCAGTCACCAGGCGCCCAGCCCAGTGCCTATGCCAAATGTAATAAAGCGCGTTGCAGCGGATCTAAAGGAATATCAGTCTGGGAATGTCGACATTCAAGTGCAGTTGCTCAGCGACTGCCAGGTCATGGGCATGGAGCAGGAACTGCATTCGGTATGCAGCAATTTAATGACTAATGCAATTCGGTACAGCCCTGCCGGCAAGCCCATAAAGGTCACCTGGATGGAAACCAACGATGGTAAAGCACGCCTCATGGTAGAGGATAAAGGCGTTGGCATACCCCAAGAACATCTCCAGCGTATTACTGAACGCTTTTACCGAGTTGATATGGCCGGATCCACCACCCGCGGCGGTACCGGCCTTGGGCTAGCCATAGTCAAACACGTATTACGACGCCATAACTCGGAGCTGCATGTGAGCAGTGAGCTGGGCAAAGGCAGTTGTTTTTATTGCGATTTCACCCCCAACCCGTCTCAGGCTGAGACGAATCAATACAGCAGCTCTGAAACCTAGAGCATCGAAAAAAGGAAGGCCCATGAAAAGTAGATTCCAGAGTACATTCGGCACTCGACGCGCGCTATTCTCGATTTTTGCCGGGATATTAGTCCTCTCGTCGCTATCTGGCTGCGGCGAAAGCTCCGATTCCTCGCAAGCTCAAACCACCATAACCGCCACCTCTCAGGCACCGACTGCAGTAACCCCAATTGAGGTGCTTTCCACTGAATCTGGCGCAGCAACCAGCTCGAACCAAGAGCAGCCGAGTAACGCAACCTTAAGGGACTACGAGCGGGTAACCGGGATCTCTGGCAATCTTTCAAGCATTGGCTCAGACACGCTGGCCAATCTAATGACCCTTTGGACAGAGGGGTTTAAGCGTAACTACCCCAGCGTCAATATTCAGGTGCAGGCTGCGGGATCCTCTACAGCGCCACCTGCTCTCACCGAAGGCACGGCTAATTTCGGTCCGATGAGCCGCGCCATGAAAGACAAAGAAATCGAAGCATTCGAATCCCGACACGGATATAAGCCCACCCCAATTCGTGTCGCTATTGATGCGCTGGCTGTTTATGTCCACAAAGATAATCCTCTTGATGGGCTAAGCATCGCGGATGTTGATGCAATGTTTTCAACCACGCGCCGCTGCGGTGGATCTGCGAGTAAAGACGCTTGGGGTAGTCTAGGACTAACTGGCGGCTGGACCGATCGGCCGATACAGCTTTATGGACGAAATTCAGTATCGGGAACCTATGGTTATTTCAAAAAAGTAGCACTGTGTTCGGGCGACTTTAAAAACAGCGTAAATGAACAGCCCGGATCAGCTTCGGTAGTTCAAGCGGTCGCTTCATCACTGAATGGCATCGGCTATTCCGGCATTGGCTACATCACATCAGGCGTTAAAGCTTTGGATATCTCCATAGATGGCGGACCAAGCATAGCTGCAACCCCAGAAAATGCTTTAAAAGGCGACTATCCTCTATCGCGATATCTGTACGTCTACGTGAACAAAAAACCTGGTCAACCGCTGCAACCTCTCGCTCAGGAATTCTTGAAGCTCGTTTTATCGAAAGAAGGTCAGGAAATTGTGCGCAAGGATGGGTATATTCCCGTATCCCCAGAGGTCGCTGAGCGTGAACTCGCAAAGCTGCTCTGATTCGATCATTCTCTAAGCGAGTCTTGTCCTAAATCATGCAGAAAGAACTTCATGTCGGGCGCCTCTCATCGAGGCGCCATTGGACTAATGTGCTGACCCGTTACACCGTAGGCGTTGGTGGCGCAGCGGTCATCGGAGCCATTACCCTTATTTTTGCCTATCTCTTATGGGTTGTTGCGCCGATACTCCTGCCGGCAGACATCGAGGCCCCAACTGAATATCAGTTGAACGATCGCGAAGCTGCCCTAATGGACGTTAGCGAGAATGGCGAAGTCATGTTTCGCATTGGTAATGACGGCGTGGTGGAATTTTTCTCCATTGAGGATGGGCGCGGTCTGGCCGCCTATGATCTGAAGCTGGACATTACCCGAGCGCAACGCGTTTCACCTCTGGTGGATACGTATGCGCTGCTAGACAAGGACAACAATCTGCTCTTTATCAAAGCAGACTACATTGTGAATTTTGTTGACGGACAACGTCGCCTGTCACCGCAGTTGAGCTTTCCTTTTTCCAATCGCTCGATCCCCATGGGCGACATAGAGCATTTCGATGTTCAGCTCGCTGATGATGACCTAGTAATTGCAGGAGTTAACGGCGGCCAGCTGGCGTTAACTCGCTACAAGAACACGGAATTAGGTTATCCCCTCCCAGGCTCATCACAGATCAGCTTGATGAGCACAGTAACTGCGAAACATGTTTTTCTCGGGCCGCGTAATCAATGGATTTATCTGCTCGATGACGCGGGCAATATTGACGTTCTCAGTATCAAGTCACTGCAACGCGTCACCCGTCTCTATCAGGGATCTCTGGCTTCTGGCGATGCCAACATCACCGCCGTCGCCCCACTACTCGGCCGCTACTCTCTGATTACTGGCGATGACCGCGGTCGGATAGTGCAGTGGAGCGCCTTGGTTAATGCCGATGAAACCCGATTCGCTGCCATTCGCTCCTTTGATGTTGAAAGCCCCGTTGTTCAACTGGTAACCGAACCCAGACGCAAAGGCTTTTTGAGCCTCGCAGACAATGGCGAATTGTCTTTACTGTACCCAACCTCGGGGCGCCTACTCGACCAACGAATGAGCGATTTGACGGCAGCGACACCAATCGCCGTCGCACCGAGATCCAATCTGCTCATAGCGCCCAAGAGCGATGGTCGGGTCATGACCTATGGCCTCGACAACGAACACCCAGAAATTTCCTGGGGTGCGCTATGGGCAAAGGTCTGGTACGAAGGCTACGACGAACCTATTTACAGTTGGCAGTCCTCTTCCGCAGACAACGACTTCGAACCTAAGTTCTCCCTTGCGCCCCTCGCCTTCGGCACCATCAAAGCTGCTTTCTATGCTCTGTTGTTTGCGGTCCCAATTGCCCTTATGGGTGCAGTTTATACCGCCTACTTTATGGCACCGGCAATGCGCGCCCTGGTAAAACCAGGCATCGAAATCATGGCCGCATTGCCAACAGTAATTTTAGGTTTTCTTGGTGGCCTTTGGTTGGCACCAATCATCGAGGCAAATTTATCTAGCGTCCTCAGCATATTTGTATTTTTACCGATCGGTTTATTCCTATTTGCTCTAGGGTGGTCTGCACTACCAGATAAATGGATCAACGCCACCTCAGGATGGTACGGATTAATCGTCACACCGCTCATTTTATTCAGCGTTTATCTGGCATTTTTGTACGGTCCGTTTTTCGAGAACGCGTTCTTTGATGGCGATAGCCGCGCATGGTTCCTCGAGGTTCTCGGCCTCAACTACGATCAGCGTAATGCACTCGTGGTCGGCATAGTGATGGGCTTGGCAGTGATACCCACCATCTTTTCGATTGCCGAAGACGCGGTATACGCGGTACCCGACCATCTGGTGCGGGGATCCCTCGCACTTGGAGCCACACCCTGGCAAACCTTAGTTAAGGTAGTTCTGTTAACAGCAAGCCCTGGTATTTTTTCTGCCGTAATGATCGGTATGGGTCGAGCAGTGGGAGAAACCATGATCGTTCTCATGGCCACCGGTAACACCCCGCTTATGGACTTCAATATTTTCGAAGGTATGCGAACGTTCGCCGCCAATATTGCGGTGGAGCTTCCGGAATCGGAAGTAGACAGCAGCCATTACCGCATTTTGTTTTTGGCAGCACTGGTGCTGTTTCTCTTCACCTTTGTTATTAACACGGTTGCCGAAGTGGTGCGCCAGAGATTACGCCAACGCTACGGGAGCTTGTGATGACAAAAACCAAGAATACAGGCTTCTTTCCAAGCTGGTTTGCCTCTGGCGAACCTTGGATCTGGATGAATGCAGCAGCTGTTGGCATAAGTGTGTCGGCTGTTATCGGCATACTCTTACTCATCGCGGTTAAGGGACTAGCGCACTTCTGGCCTTCAGACGTCGCAATGATCTCTTTTAACGACAAAAACGGCCAACCACAGACTGTATATGGTGAACTGATCGAACTGGACGAGTTACCGGTTAAACAATTCCTCGAATCAGGCGGCAACCCTAGTTGGACCAAAGACGGTGAGTCATTTATGCAGCGGTGGCTTGTAAAAACCGGCAATCGCAAAGTCAACCCACCCGACTTTAGGTGGATTTACCTAAATCAAATCACCGATATTCAAAACCCTGAAGACGTCATCGTGTTAGAGCGGGTTGAGTGGGGAAATGCCTATGGCGTTCCCACATCGCTGCGCGTTGGCAGTACCGACGGCACTCTAATCAGTGGTGCAGAACTATCGTCAGTTCTACAGCAACGCCTACAGAGGGGCGAACTCATTCGTGAAGAGATTCACAAGCTCGAACAGGGAGAGATGAACAGCATTAACCGCGAGCTCGAGAAGCTGCGTTTACGAATGCGTCAACTTACCCAAACCCAAGCGAGCGACCAGAGTGCCCTAGCCGAAGTTGAGGCTTTGCAGACAGAATTACTTGCACGTTATAACGACCTAGAAAAGCAATTGCGGCGGCAATACCAAGAACTGGATCAAGACCAACTCGTTATTACCGATGCGGCGGGTCAAGCCATTGATCTGCGATTGGCCGATGTTCTGCGCATCTGGCAGCCCAATGCCATGAGCAGTTTTGCAAAAATTCTAGAATACTTCGGAAATCTGTGGCTTTTTCTTTCCGAAGATCCCCGCGAAGCGAATACTGAAGGAGGGGTTTTTCCAGCGATTTTCGGCACGGTGCTAATGGTTCTACTCATGTCCATCGTGGTGACCCCCTTCGGCGTGATAGCAGCCGTATACTTGCGGGAATATGCAAAACAAGGGCCTTTGGTAAGAGCAATAAGAATTGCCGTAAACAACCTAGCCGGTGTGCCATCAATCGTTTACGGCGTTTTTGGTCTTGGATTTTTCGTCTACTTCTTGGGCGGCAACATCGACCAACTCTTCTTCACTGAAGCCCTGCCCTCGCCAACCTTTGGCACTCCGGGCCTAATCTGGGCGTCACTGACCCTGGCGTTGCTTACGGTACCAGTGGTGATCGTATCCACCGAGGAAGGCTTAACTCGGATACCGCGCAACCTGCGCGAAGGCAGTATGGCCTTGGGGGCAACTCAAGCGGAGACCCTTTTCAAAGTGATCTTGCCAATGGCCAGTCCGGCAATCTTAACCGGCGTGATCCTGGCCGTGGCCCGCGCCGCC
>NZGC01000026.1 GCA_002689445.1 Gammaproteobacteria bacterium | reverse complement strand
ATATTTAGTTATGCCTAGAGGACTTAAAATTCAACAGCTTCGTTACGCCGTCCTGGTACATGAACTGGGCAGCTTCCAAGCTGCTGCAAACCGACTCCATCGGTCCCAACCAGCCATTTCGCTCGGTATCAGGGAATTAGAGGCGCAGCTTGATGCGCCGATCTTCGAGAAAAAACGCCAAGGAAAGCTCACGGCTTTCGGTCGGATTTTCCTGCCTAAGTTTCAGGAACTCGTTGGCTTACATGATCGGTTAAACAAAGAAATCGACGACGTGATTCAGCAGCGCGCGGGGAGGATTGAGGTGGCAACGGTACCCTCTATCGCACGACGCTTCATGCCTGGTGTTCTCAACCAATTCATTGAGCAATATCCGGATATCGAGATCGGATTACACGATGGTCCTGCTGAATTTGTTGCAGAAATGGTCCGATCAGGCCAGGTAGAATTTGGCGTGAGTTCGCTGTGGGATGGCGTTGAACACTTTAACTTCAGACCGCTCATGCGAGATCAAATTGGGATTGTATGCCACCAACAGCATCCTTTAGCGAAGAAAAACACAGTACAGTGGCAAGATTTATCGCGCCACACGCTCATCACTAACGGGACTTCACGACTGATCAAAGGCACCGCCGTTGAGCATCTTCTCAACAACAGTCGAGTCTACCTATCAGATATGACTTCAATTCTCGCGCTTTTAGAAACGGGAAGTTGTGTGACCACCTTGCCCCAACTTGCGTTCCAAGAGACCTCTGAATCGTTGCGCTTCATCCCGCTTAAAAAGCCAGCGCTGTATCGTTCCATTGGCTTTATTACGAGACATGGGGCTTCGGCATCGACAACTGGGGCCTCGGTCATGGCAGCGATTACCCATTCGATTGCCGCGGCAAACCGTAGCCTTGCCGCCGAATAGCGCTAACCCTACCTAGCTTTGCCACCATCAACCCCGATCCAGTCGTCCTTGAATCCGCCCAGCACCCTCTCAAGAAAGATCGACTCAACACATTTATACCGATAACTTGCTGGTCAAGCGACCCTCACAAAACGCGTATTTTCGTTGGACTGTCCCAACTGATTCCTACTCTCGAGGCCATACCCGCGATTCGATGGGCATGAATTTTATTGGCGCAAAGGCACAACGCCTCGGCGCTATGCTTGACAAAACTCCTTCTTTGAGCACGGTTCAAAGGGTGGTTTATGCTGTAGCAAACGCTCGCTATTCTCTAACTTTCGCGTAGAATTATTGGCACATTCGGGCGTAATGACATGGAGGGGACGCATGGCTGGTACGCCAATATTCTCAAAGCTTTTTGGGTCTTCGCCCATATCACCCATTCGCGAACACATGGAAACCTGCGAGAAAACCGTCCTTGCTCTGACCCCCTTTTTCGAGGCAGTCGCGACCGCAGACTGGACACGCGCTGAACATCAATACCAAGTCATCGCCGAACTAGAAGGCGAAGCCGATGAGCTCAAAAGAACCGTTAGATTGAGTCTACCCCGAAGCCTTTTTTTGCCCGTCCCACGGAATCATTTACTCGAAATCATCCAAGTCCAAGATCAAATTGCCAACGGTGCAAAAGATATCGCGGGTCTTATGCTGGGCCGAGAGATGGCTTTCCCTGCGGAAGTCAGTCAACCCTTCGATGAGTTTTATAAAGCCAACATCGACACTGTTGCCATCGCCAGAAATGTGATTGATGAGCTCAACACCTTGGTCACCACCAGTTTTAGCGGCCAAGTCATCGATAAAGTGGAAAACCTGTTAGAGGCCCTCGATGTCGCCGAACACGAATCAGATATCCGACAAGTCAGACTGCGCCGCGCCCTCTTTGAGCAAGAGGCCAATATGAACCCGGTTAACGCTGTGTTTTTGTACCAAATTATCGAAAAACTTGGGGATATTGCCGACGATGCACAAACCGTGGGCAATCGTATGATGAACTTAATTGCGAGCTAGGAAGGCAGATGGGCGTTCTTGAAGACTATGGCAGCACGCTGCTGATTCTGACAATTTGTTTTGGTTTTTTTATGGCTTGGGGTGTCGGCGCCAATGATGTGGCCAATGCGATGGGCACCTCGGTTGGTGCAAAAGCCATCACCATCAAGCAAGCGATCCTGATCGCTATGGTCTTTGAATTTGCCGGGGCTTATCTTGCCGGCGGAGAAGTCACCTCTACCATTCGCAAAGGCATCGTCGACCCGGAGCTCTTGTCCGGCGAACCCGAGCTCTTGGTGTACGGTATGATGGCGGCGTTATTGGCCGCCGGCACTTGGCTCTTAATCGCCACCACCTTCGGATGGCCCGTATCGACAACCCACAGTATTGTCGGTGCTATTGTCGGTTTTGCTTCCGTTGGTATATCCGTTGAGGCAGTTAATTGGCTAAAAGTCGGCAACATCGCGGCCAGTTGGGTGGTTTCCCCGGTATTGGCGGGCACCGTCTCATTCTTTCTTTATATGAGTGTGCGACGGTTAGTTTTTGATACTGCTGATCCGTTTGTGTCAGCGAAACGAGTGATCCCTTTTTATATCTTTATGGTCGGGTTCGTCATATCGATGGTTACCATGGTCAAAGGTCTTAAACATGTCGGCTTGGACTTGACCTTCCAACAATCACTGATCTATTCAACGTTTGTTGCTGGCTTTGTGTGCATCTCTGGCATCGCAGCGCTCACTCGAATCAAGCGGGTCAGTGCCGCCGAGGGACAGGACGTGAAGAGTATTGAGCGGCTTTTTGGCGTATTGATGCTATTCACCGCATGCGCGATGGCATTTGCTCACGGTTCAAATGACGTTGCCAATGCCATCGGCCCCTTAGCCGCCGTCAACAGCATCATCGAATCCGGCGGTGACGTTGTACAAAAGGCAGTAATGCCCAGTTGGATATTGTTTTTAGGTGGAGCAGGCATTGTTGCTGGCTTGGCATTGTATGGCTACCGTGTGATGCGAACGATCGGCACCCAGATTACAGAATTGACACCGAGTAGCGGTTTTGCCGCAGAGCTCGCCGCCGCAACGACGGTAGTTCTGGCCTCCGCTTATAGCTTGCCGATTAGCACCACGCACACCTTGGTGGGTGGCGTGCTCGGCGTTGGCCTAGCGAAAGGTTTACATGCCCTGAATCTTAGAGTGGTTGGGACCATCTTCCTTTCATGGCTGGTGACCCTACCGGCTGGCGCAATTTTGGCCATCATTTTCTTCTATGTGTTCAAGGCCATCTTCGGCACCGGTTAAATCATTGAGCATTCAAAGCGACCGATGCTATGACTCGCCGAGGCGAGTTTTGAGTGTCTGCAAATCGGCGCACATCAAGCGCAATGGCTTTTTCTCCTGCCGCAGAATTAAAAAACCGGTACCGTAGATCGTCTTCGGTTGCGAAACAGCATAAGGCTAAACCGTGCCATTCAGGCCCGCTGAACCGATGCAAGACTTGCAGTTGGTAGTAATGCGTCATACAAGTGTGGACCTCTAATGCGAGTGGTCCGTGTTGCATTTGCCAATGCTGGTCGGATGCGCTCGGTCCCAAATCTGGGTGAGCGACCATCGGAAAGATACCAATACTTCCGGGCAACTCAGATTCCGAGAGCTCTGAAAGTGGCCGATTGAGCATCGCCCGTTCCGCAACCAAATAAAGCCCTACATCAGCAAGTTCGGAATGATGCATAACGGCCGGATTGCTGCCAATGGTCATTGAAGCAAAGGGGAGATGCGCTGTTTCTTCAGCGGATGCTGAGAGTCGCAGCGAATCAGGCGGCAAATTTGAAGGTAAAGCTTCTGACTTTTTTGCACTGATCGCGACCAACTTCAACATGACCTTCTGCTCCTCTATCGTTGCTTATCACCCGGCGCACGAATGATATATTTTGGCTTGTCTGTTCGTAGCCGTACCCAACTCTTACCCGATTCTTCTTCCGTCATCAGCGCAACCACATCATCTGCCAAGGTTTGCGGGGTCATGAACGCTGCGGGATTACCCTTTTGAGCCAATGGAACAAGACTCGTATCGACTCCCCCGGGACACAGGGCGTGAATCGCGATGCCTCGGGCTTTGAGAATTGGCCCCATACTGCGGACGAGCCCCACCATTGCATGTTTACTCATCGCGTAGAGGGGATCGACCGTGTAAGGCGTGACGCCGGCCAACGAGGCAGTCACAACGATAGCAGAACCCGCCCCCATCAGCGGTAACATCGCTTTCAGACCAAACACCACGCCATCCACATTGACTCCCATCATTTTTTGATAGCGATCAAGGGTCATCGCCTCTAACTGATAGTCGGAAAGCGGAGCAGTGGGTGGTGCAATTTGAATACCTGCATTCAGATGTAATCGCGTGGGCGCACCCCATTCGCCAAACTCCGTCTTGATTTTTGACTGCAGCTGTTGCCATTGCTCGTAGTCTGATACGTCAAAACTCAGAAATGCTGCGCCTGTGCTTTCACTTAGGGTACGACCCTTTTCATTATCAACATCCAGCGCCAAAACCCGAGCACCGGATTCGGCGACCTGCTGGGTTACCGCAGCTCCAATCCCCGACGCTGCACCCGTGATGACCCAGAAGGGTATTTGATCTCGATTAGTCATCCATTTTCCTCATTACTGTTGCGAAGCACTGTCCCCTTTCGCTGCGGTTTCTCAACACAAACTTGCTCCAACATCCTCAAAAATGGTCGCCAGCCGAACACTTTTCATCAACCTAATTGATCTGGAGCTTACTTGAGCATCGCGGCCCACTCACTTGGCGCCCCGCCGACGACACCAAACCACAGCTTCGCCTATAAAGCCAGCGTCCCGCTGACAATCCTAGACGTGACCACCGTGTTGACTTTCAGCTTTACTAACACCCCTTAAGACAAGGCACCCACGCCCCAGCGAATGCCGCGACGCAATAATTCATAGTACGTGTCAGTCTCCCATGAACCGCGAACCACGGGAACGATATCCGCCATGGGTTTCATATCATGCTTACCTGTGCAATGTCCGAGCGTCAAATACAAAACCTCGCCCTGGCCAACGGGATGCAGATACATCTGTGGCTGCGTCTCTCTGTCAGTCCCATAGTTTGTCGCAACGTAACCCAGAGACGGTTGGCGATAGCTGGCTTCCAACAACACCTGTTGCTCGCCTCTCGGTTCACAGTAATAAGGTTCTTCATCAGCAACCTCAAAGTCCGTTAGATTTCGTGTCAGTGGATGATCGATGTCGGTTACTTTGACAATAAAGCTCGTGTTACTGGGATGAGCCACAAAACGACTCCCCAACAACGACATAAAGCGGGGAGCAATATCCGGGGTGTCAGCTTTACCATCCACAAATTCAATCAGGGCGTTGGTCGCATGTAGTGCAAACCAGCGCCCACCTGCTTCTAAAAATTCCGCAAGGCCTGTTTGTTCCGCTTCACTCGGCCGCAGATCGCACGTGTAGGTTATGAGCAATTTCGAGGCCTTTATCGCATTGATATCACTAAAGTTTTCTGCAACTCGAGTGTGTATATCCTCATGTTCGGCAAGTAATTTGAGCAACTCAAGCCGGGCAAAATTGGTATCGTGATATTTGGCATTACACACAAGATACACGTCCACTAAAGGGTCACTCATCCACCATTTCTCCTTGACTATTTTGATCAGAGGGCAATAGCGCTCCATCTGAATCTCTCAATTCCGGTCCAACTACTCTGGCACGGCTATCGCCAAAAGGGGCATCCCGGTCGGCGAGGGCAGCCGCTAAGCCTTCCGCATTAATTTGTTTAAAAACGCTCCGCGCTGCCTGAGTGGTATGGGCCCGCGCATCATTTTCCGCCGCGAGGCGCTGAAGCACTTGGGCGCCCATAAGCTCCATCCCAATATTGATGATACGTTTATTGGCAGACAACATTTCTGGGTCAATCCATGACAAGCGATCGGCAAGACCCTCCACCTCATGATCCAATTGCTCCAAAGGCACCGCTTTCAGCACCAGCCCAATTTGAGCCGCTTCTTCGCCACTGATCGTATCACCGGTTAGCAACAACCGTTTTGTCCACTGCGGACCAATGTGATAGAGCCACATTTGATTAGGCGCTGCGCCCATATTTCTCAGGGCGCTGTAACCAAAACGAGCCGAGTCTGCTGCGATCAACATATCGCAGTAGAGTGCTAGATCAGTGCCGCCTGCATAACAATGCCCATGGATTTGCGCTATGGTCGGCTTATGCATCTCGGTCAACGTGCGTAACTCCCGTTGAAAACGCTCGATCATCCATGCATCGTCATCGATACCAATACCCCGCCTACGGTCGATTCCATCAGATGGGGATACGCGGTTGGGCGTCAAATCGTACCCCGCACAAAACGACTTACCGGCACCTTTTAAAATGACACAATGTACCGATTTGTCGTCATCCGCTTCCCACAGGGCGTCTCGCAGCTCCTCAACCAAAGCAATCGAGAGCGCATTACGCTTTTCAGGTCGATTGAGCGTGATCCGCGCCCGACCTTTATCGACTTCATAGTCGATCATCTGAAATCGCTGCTTCATGACCTTTGCCCTTGCCCCTTAGATAGTTCTACTATGCGCTTATCGCCTTATTGGAGCAATCTGATGTCAGCAGACTCATCCTGTCAACCCATCGATCCTCAGGATATTGCAGCTTTTCATCGCGATGGAGCGGTATTGCTGAAAAACTGCTTGGATCCTTATTGGGTTAACATCCTTACTCAAGGATTAGACTTTATCCACGATCATCCCGACGGCATGTCAGCCGGGGTTAACATGCCACTCCGCATTGATCAATTCCCCGCGAAGCATTCCCCGGACCTCCAACATTTACTCGATGACTCACCCATTGCCGAAATTGTTGGAACAGTACTTTCTGCACCGGTTCGGTTTTATATGGACCAGATGTTTTATAAACCCCCAGGTCCCATCTTTCCGAGTGCCTGGCATCAGGACACCAGTTACTACAACATCGAAGGACATCAGGTAATTCGCGCTTGGGTGTGCGCCGACCCCGCGCCGCGCGACGTCAGTATCGAGGTCGTGCGAGGCTCACATCTTTGGAACATCACTTATCGGCCCCCGGTGGGTATGGATCCTGCTCAGGATCCTGAAGGCGCTGCTCGACTCGAGCGCGACTTTGCAGAGGGAAAAATACTGATTGGTCCCGAGGCCCATGAGCAGTGGACCTATTTCGATTCTTTTCTTGATCCCTCTCTCCCGCCACTACCCAACATCGAAGCAAACCGCGAATCATTCGACATTCTAGGCTGGGATTATGCGCCGGGCGATGTCCTGCTTTTTCATGGCAATATTTTGCACTCTGCCCGAGGCGGGGCTGAGTTGCCACATCCTCGGCGGGCTCATGCTTCTCTTTGGGCCGGGCCGGATGTGCACTATCTACGTCGCCGTAGCCAAGCGATTCCGGACCCGCTTAAACTTTACGATTTTGCACCCAGGGACGGTCAGCATCTGTCAGACTTTAACGAAGTTTTCCCATTGGCATGGGAGCCAAGACTTGCATAAAGCGGTGCCCAGCACACAGATCGTCATGTGATTGGCCCAAAGGCGCAGACGGCTTATGCACCATTAGCGATTCACGACAACATCGCCTTAGCCAGATTTCTAACGGCCGTTAGTGTGGAAACAGTGTTTCTGCTAGTCGCTTAGGGCCTATTGGAACAGGTCTTTAACCGCATCCCGATAATTGCGCGAAACCTTCAACGTTTTCCCGACTGAAAGCTCGAGCAATCCTGCCCCCTTGGGTAACGGCGTGAGACTGACGATTTTCTCGACGTTGACAATCGTCGATCGATGAACTCTGGCGAAGATATCCGCGTCAAGCTTTTCCATGAGTTCTCTTAGTGTGCTGCGCATGACCAACGTTTCGCCTTTTGCGTGGACACACATATAGTCACCGGCTGCGTCTACCCACTCTATATCGTCGAATGGAACCACTTTTACCACACCCGAATCGCGCACGAGCAACTTTCGCATCATTCGCTGCTCTGCACCGTTACGACGCTTTTCGTTCTGACTCCCCAAATTAGCGGCGAGCTCCGCGTCCTGAGTTCTTGGCAGGTGCCGGGTCGCTTTGCTGCCCAAATGCCCTGATGTTTCTCGGTCATTACGCTGGGTTGATTTCAATTCGAGGGTTTGTCTTACTTTTAGGTTCAAACACTCCTGGTGAAAAGGTTGAGCCCTAAACTCTGTGGCAATCAGCTCTGCCTCTGGACTGGCGTTACAAACGTTTTCCGAAATCAAGACCACCCTCGCGCGATGTTTCGCTTGCACCAGGGCGGCAACCGTGAAGGCGTCAGGACCGGTAATTCGACCATCCAGAATTAACAGCTCCGGCACCAACTTGTCACAGGCCGCGAGCAAATCCTGCCCGTTTGCGCACGCCGCGATCACCGAGATCATCGGCTCGGCGCGAACCATTTTTCTTAATTTCGACAGAATCGATTGACTGCTACAACCGACTATTGCCCGAACAGGCTCTGCTTGACATTCGACTTCGCTGATATTGCTATTGACACTAAGAAGCTGATTACTCGCCATCTGAATCTCCTAGATTATCCGCCGCTGTATTTCCCAATCCCGCTCTCTTGCGCAACCCATCTTGGCAGCGGTGTTGATCATGAAGATCGCCGCACCCCTACTTCGACGCTCTCTCGATCAACCTGTTCTTGACCCCTGTCCCGCTGTTGCCCCTCATTGCTACTACATCTTTAGTCGATTGAACCAACCAACCGATTGCACCAAACGCTTGCGCCGATCGACCACTGTTTGAAGATCGCGTTCGTGTTGCTGATCCCCGGCGACAACCCCTGAAGGTGCAAACCAAGTTGCTTTTGTGCTGCACCCGTTTGAACGAGTTGTCCGACCCTGCTAACCCGGATCTTTTGCCTGCCAGGGCCTAAATGACAGCGTTGTCAGCACTTTTTAATCTCTATTGACAGCGTTGTCAACAGGAATCGAATCACCTCCTGCAAGGCGCCATCTCGAACCGTGCCTGAAGCCGAAGATCTGTGTCCTTTAATACCCCTTGAGACCGCGATATCGACTGTATTGCTTGCGCCCCAGCGTCATAGCTCAGCCACGATGACTCCGTCACCCAGTCGACCTGACTCCCAGCCCAGCACGCCCAATCCCCACTGCTTTTACCCAATGCCAACGCCGACAATCGATTGCAGCGCGGCTCACCCTCCCATCTGGGTTCGGTTACGGGGGTGACGCCTATTTGAGGCTTACCAAGATTCAATGGGTTGACCTAAGAGGGCGCTATAGACGTCCTTTCTCTTGTCTCTTGCAATTGACTCGGGCCATCGGGACCTGTCATCAGGCAATTCAGGGGCATTTGAGGCGTATCGTTGATCTTGCTTTCGCTGATCGCGAGATCATCATGGGTCGCCCTGCTCCTCTGCATCCTGATTCTTCGCTAGGCGATGCGTCCCTGTTATCGCATATATGTCCTGTTAGTCTCAAAAACCATGCGATTCCTGCGGCCAACCGTTAGCATTTTCAGTGGAGAGATGCCCTACACAGGGCCATCGGAATACAACTGCGTATCAAACTTCGCAGATCGACCTAGGGGGTTACAATAATGGTATTCAAACGCAAACTACTTTCTAGCAGTATCGCCTTGGCAATTGCTGGCCAGACTGCACCCGTGCTTGCTGAGGACAGCAATGCGGGAGAAGCGATGATGGAAGAAGTCATCGTCAAGGGTATTCGCGGTAGTATTCAACGGTCCATGGATGTTAAGCGCAATGCCAATGGTGTGGTTGATGCCATCTCTGCGGAGGAAATGGGTAAATTCCCTGACGCCAACCTTGCGGAATCCTTGCAGCGAATCACCGGGGTATCGATTTCTCGATCCCGAGGTGAGGGAAGCCAGGTAACGGTTCGCGGTTTCGGCCCCGAATACAATTTGGTGACACTCAAAGGTCGACAAATGCCCACTCACTATGGCGCTAGCCGATCCTTTGACTTTGGTGACCTTGCCTCCGAGGGCGTTGCGGGTGTTCAGGTGTACAAAACTGGCCGAGCCGATGTTCCGACCGGTGGCGTTGGCTCTACTATCAATATTTCCATGCCTGAGCCGTTGAAAGCCCAACCTACGGCGAGCATCGCAGCGAAAATGGTACAGGACACTTCGACTCGTACTGGCGACGACATCACCCCTGAATTCTCCGGTATTTATATTGGTCGTTTCGCAGAAGACACGCTCGGGATCGCGATTACCGCGAGCAATCAAGTCCGAAACAATGGCGTCAATGCTGCCTCTACCGGCGGCTGGTTCACCCGAGCAGGCGATGATGCCAGCATCGTGGTCAACGACGCTAACCAAGTCAACCGACCCCAAACTGCTAGTGAGTTCTACTCGATCCCTCAATCCATGGCCTACAACATCGCCGAATTTGAGAGCGAGCGAAACAACGGCCAAATCGTTTTGCAATGGGCGCCTAGCGACGACATCATGGCGACGCTAGATTACGTTCACTCAAACTTTACCCTCGAGCGATCCTACAGTGATATGTCAGCTTGGTTCTCCAATACCAATGCGACATCGCAAAGCAGCACGTGGGGACAAAGTGGTATTCATTACACGCCAGAAATCTACAGCGAGGTTGTACCCAACGCCGACTTTGCGATGGGTACTGGCGAAGATAGCCGAGAAAACACAAATTCATCGATCGGTCTGAATATCGAGTGGCAGGCAACCGATGACTTGGTCTTAGCCTTCGATCATCACGATTCCAGTGCCGAGACCGGCGCCATGGACGGTAATGGTACCAGCTCGCTTATTACCATGGCCTCGTTCAACAAGGTCGGGCAAAGCATTATTACGGGTTCTGAGATGCCTGTTATGGTGCTCAATTTGAACTCTGGCGGTGAAGCCAATCGTCCGTTGTACGCCAGTGACATGGTGATCACAGGCAGCACTTTCGGTAATGATGCGGCCTACATGGACATCGTACAGTCTAAGCTCAGCGGTAACTACAATATCGATGACAGCTCTAACATCGACTTTGGTATCCAAGTCACCGAGGTAAGCAATCGTTCGGTCTCCAGCAATGTCCAGCTCGATAACTGGGGCGGCTTGACACCTCCCGGATCACTGACTGACGCTGTGGTACGTTCTTCTATCGACGGTCAGTTTGATGAGTTGTCCGGTAGTGACCACCCTGAACTGCAAACCGAATTTTTCTCCGCCAGCCTGGCTGACCTACAAGCTGCTGGAGAAGCCTATTACGCGGCAACGGGTAAAGATTACGCCGGCACCGGTGACTGTGGCACAGGCTACTGTGCCAGCACGGATTGGGGTAACGACATTCGAACAACTGAAGAATCTTTATCCGCTTACATCCAACTGAATTGGTCTGGTGAAATCGCGGACATGCCCGCTAACTTTCGAGCCGGCGTTCGCTACGAAGAAACCGATGTGACTTCGGCAGCGAAAAGCGTCCTCTATGACAGCACCGTCTGGTTAGCGCCCGGCGAGGAAGTGCTGGTGTTACCCGCGGAAGATGCTGACGGCAACCTCATTCAAGGCTTCGAAGACATTGAGGCAACCTATGATCTGATGCTGCCAAGCCTTGATCTCGATGTTGAAGTGCTCGAAGACATCGTCTTGCGATTCTCCTATAGCGAGACCATTACGCGACCGAGCTACAACGACATCAAGGGTGGCCTCAGCGTATCGGGTCGGGTGCAATATCGAACCAACACCATTCCTGGAGCATTTGCGGGCAACCCAAGCTTGGTGCCGATCCAGTCAGACAATATCGACCTCTCTCTCGAGTGGTACTATGGCGCTGACAGCTACTTCTCGCTGGGTTACTTTGAGAAGGACGTCAAGAACTTCATTGGTACCGGTCTTGAAGATGTACCTATCTTCGATATTCCGAACGTCATTGGCGGTCAACTGTGGGAAGACGCGAAGACTGCTGGCGGCTACGCAGACACCGACTATGGCGCTATTGGTAACTACATCATTGAGAACAATGCCGAAAGCCCCGCCGTCAACACGGACGTTTCACCCGCTGAAATTTATGGACAAGCCGGTGACCCAGCCCTCATTTGGCGGTTAACGCGTCCTGTGAATCAGCGAGAAGCGGCCGTTGATGGTGTGGAAATTAATCTTCAGCATACCTTTGGCGATACCGGCTTCGGATTTATTGCGAACGCCACCTTCGCGAACGCTGACATTGGTTATGATGTTTCCAAGCCAGAGGAAGGACAATTTGTGCTTAATGGCCTCAGTGATTCGGCAAACCTGATTGCTTTCTACGACAAGAACGACCTACAAGTTAGGTTGGCTTACAACTGGCGAGATGACTTCTTGGCCGGAGCGGGTCAAGGTCAAGGAACCAACACCAACCCAACCAATGTTGAAGCCTATGGGCAGCTCGATTTGGGCATTACCTACCGGGCGACGGATAACCTCACGGTATATTTCAGCGGTATTAACATTACCGAAGAAACCGTTCATGTTTATGGCTTAACCAAGGACCAAGTGCTACAAGCTGTTCAAGGTGGTCCAAGATATGATCTTGGTATCCGCTATGAGTTCAACTAGGCTTTAGGCCCTCGAAAAAAGCCGCTCTTTTGGGCGGCTTTTTTATTTATGACGTATAAACTAGAGTCTGATTTTTTGACCCAACTGATCGTTTTAGGACCTTGAGTGTTATGACACGCCCGATTAAACGTATTGTCATCGTTGGTGGAGGCTCTGCCGGCTGGCTGACTGCTGGGGTCATCGCCGCGACCTATACGAGCGGAGAGAGCGAGGAAGGCTTGCGGGTCACTTTGATCGAGTCGCCTGACATCAGCACGATTGGTGTCGGCGAGGGCACTTGGCCCTCAATGCGCAAAACTCTGGCTCGCATCGGCATTTCCGAAACGGATTTCCTGACTCGATGCGATGCCAGTTTTAAGCAGGGCACTGAGTTTTTTGATTGGCAACCTGGGGACGGCACTGCTTACACGCACCCTTTCTCTCCTCCCCAAGGATTTGATCAGTTTAACCCGGCCTCCACGTTCCTAGCCCTTCCAGAGCAACCTCGTTTCGATCAGACCGTATGTGCGCAAACGACCCTTTTCGAACAGCAACAAGCGCCCAAGCAACTCACCGCCCCTGAGTATGTCGGCGCGAGTAACTACGGTTACCACCTCGACGCAGGTAAGTTCGCCGAACTGTTACAAGAACATTGTGTCACGCACCTACAGGTTGAGCATGTTACTGCGAATGTCTGCGCGATTACGTCAGCCAGCAACGGCGACATTGCTGCACTTGAGACTGACCGCACTGAACCTATCGAGGGAGACCTATTCATCGATTGTAGTGGTACTCGAGGCCTGTTGATCAACGAGCATTACCAGATCGACTTTAAGCCTTTGGACCATTTTCTATTCAACAACCGCGCAGTCGCGACGCAAGTTCCTTATCTTGACGAGCAAGATCCCATCGCATCCTGCACCCTCGCAACCGCCCAGGACGCGGGGTGGATATGGGACATTGGGTTGACCAGCCGTCGCGGCGTCGGCTATGTTTTTTCAAGTCAACACCAGTCAAACGATCAGGCAATCGACAAACTGTATCAATACATTGAAAAAAGCCTACCGACCGAGGCCGCGAGACGACTCACTACCCGAGTCATTGATTTTGCACCTGGGCACCGCCGAACCTTCTGGCATCAAAACTGCGTCGCGTTGGGGATGGCCGCGGGATTCATTGAACCGTTAGAAGCTTCCGCCCTGGTTCTCGTTGAACTCGGCGCCGCCATGATCGCTGACGAACTACCGCCTGACCGGCTGGCTATGGATCGAGTCAGCCGACGCTATAATGATCGGTTTTCCTATCGCTGGGCTCGCATTATCGATTTCTTAAAGTTACATTACATTCTTTCTAAGCGGCCAGAGCCCTATTGGCGAGATCACTCCTGTGAAGGGAGCATCCCTCAAACATTGGTCGAACAACTAGACACTTGGAACTACCGCTCGCCTTGGCATAATGATCAGTTTCACGCAGACGAAATGTTTCCTTCTGCAAGCTACCAATATGTCCTCTATGGCATGGGTTTTCGTCCTAACCAAACAGAGCGTCCCACTCGAGAACGAGATCAACAGGACAAACTGGGCGTACAATTTTTTTACAAAGCAGCCCAGGAGGGCAAACGTCTTCGGCAGGCAATGCCCAGCAATAGAGACCTGCTCACCAAAATAAAGGCTCACGGCTTAAAGCGCATTTAGCCAATCAAGGGGTAACCAATTCATGGGCAATTTCGAGATACTTGACCCAAAGCAGCATCGACATTTAACCGTCATGCGCCAACATGGCGCCGATTATGGCGATAACACGATGCTGAGTTTGGCCTATCCTTTTGAATTTAGAGCCTTGCAGGCGGAATATCCGATTCTATTTAAAAAGTCGGAAGACACCGGACAATTTCAAGCGATCGCTCTGTTTGGATTTTCATCTGAGGAGAACCTTTTTTTGAAGGGTGATGCTTGGCAAGCGCGCTCGCTACCACTTGCCATCAAGCGTGAGCCCTTTCTACTCACGGAGCGGCGATCAGCTGACTCGGATACTCCCCAAGACTTTGTGATTTCCATGAACATGGAGCATCCGCGTATCCCCCTCCCCGGAGGCGATCCGCTTTTTACCGAGGATGGCGATCCGACCGCGTATCTCCAAGAAGTCATGGGCTATTTAAAAGCGATGCAAGAGGGTTATGAACAAAGCCAACAGTTTTTCGCGGCACTTGAACGTGAGCAGCTGCTGACTGCGATTAATATCGACATCCCCTTGCCGGACCCCATTGAACTTACCGGGTTTTACTCCATTGACGAGGAGCAACTTCAAGCGCTATCCGCTGAAGCGATGCAGCGTCTGCAACAAGCTGGGTGGATCACACCCATCTATATGCAATTGGCATCCTTGAGCCAAATGACTGGCCTCATCCAGAAAAAAATAGCGTTGAGTGATCCCAGCAATAGCCAACAGTAGTCCTATGCAGACCATTCGAGAAACTACGACTCAGGCTTTTCAAACCCGCTCCGAAGCATTACTCACGGCAAATACACCGCTGGTCATTCGAGGACTCATCAGTCACTGGCCCGCCGTCGAGTTGGCACAGTCATCTCCAGAACACTTCGTCACACAACTCGGACAAACCGCTCATTCAGATCCGGTCACGGCATTTATCCTTGAACCTGAGCATCAGGGACGCGTCTTTTACAACTCAAACTGCACCGACTTCAACTTCTCAACCTTAAGAGTCCCATTAATAGACGCCATCGCGAAACTCCTTGAGTTTAACCAGGCGGCTCGCCCATCAACTCTGTATGTCGGTTCGATGAACATCGATCACTGGTTGCCACAATTTGCCTTGAGCAACCGAGCTCCTGTCGAATTGGCAGGGTCTCTGGCCAGTCTCTGGTTGGGCAATAAAAGCACCATTGCCGCGCACTTTGATTTTCCCGACAATTTAGCGTGTGTTGTTGCAGGCAGACGGCGTTTCACTCTATTGCCCCCTGCACAATTGCCTAACCTCTATGTAGGCCCGCTCGACCTCACACCCGCCGGTCAACCCATCAGCATGGTTGACTTCCGAGATCCGGATTTCGCCCGTTTTCCTCGCTTTGAGCAAGCGCTCACGCACGCCGTTAAGGCGACCCTGGAACCCGGCGATGCCATTGTGATCCCCAGCATGTGGTGGCATCACGTTGAAAGCCTCGACAATCTCAACGCCCTGGTTAATTATTGGTGGCGACAGAATACAGTCAGCAGTGGCCCCCCATTGGCTGCACTACAACACGCCATGCTAGCCTTTAAGGACCTCGCTCCGCATCAAAAACAAGCGTGGCAAGCGCTCCTCAATTTTTATGTCTTTGAACAGGACAGCACGCGGTTCGAGCATATACCCGAGCCAGCGAGGGGTGTCCTCAACCCATTGACACCCAGTATGGCAGGCCGCATCAAAGCAATGATCCGGCAACTTCTCAAATAGGGGCTTTAATTATGAATCATCAAAATCCTGTGAGCAGAGTCGTCATTGTTGGTGGAGGCACCGCCGGATGGATGACGGCGGCAGCCCTGTCAAAACTCATTGGCCAAACACTGGCAATTACGCTGGTCGAATCTGAAGAGATCGGAACCGTGGGCGTTGGAGAAGCGACCATACCAACGCTATTGACGCTTCATAAGCTCCTTAAAATCGATGAACGGGAGTTTCTCAAGTCCGTTAAAGGGACCATCAAACTCGGCATCCAATTTGAAAATTGGCTGAGAGCTGATCACCGCTATATCCATTCTTTTGGCTATACCGGCGAATCATGCTGGGCCGCGGGATTTCAACATTTCTGGCTAAAAAGTCGCAGCTTAGGGCATGACGTCCTAGGTTATGGTGAGTATGCGCCTGAACTGGCCGCGGCCAAGGCCAACAAGTTCGGCTTCTTAAAGCCTGAGCCTTTAAACTATGCCTACCACTTAGAGGCCAGTGGCTATGCCAAGTTTCTGCGCGGAATCGCGGAGCAGCATGGCGTTACACGAAAAGAAGGGAAAATCGTCTCAGTCGATCAAAGCGACAGCGGAGACATAGCATCAGTAATGCTGCAAGATGGTCAGTCGGTCACAGGCGACCTATTTATCGATTGCAGCGGCTTTGCAGGGTTGTTGATCGATAAAACGCTAAAAGTCGGCTTCGACGACTATTCCCACCATTTGCCCTGCGACAGCGCCGTGGCGGTTCAAACTCAAAGCGTGTCCGATCCGGTTCCTTACACCCGAGCGATGACCCATTCCGCGGGTTGGCAATGGCGTATTCCCCTACAACACCGGGTGGGCAACGGTCTGGTCTACAGTAGCGCGTTTTACTCGGACGACGAAGCCATCGCTCGATTAACCCGCAATACGGAAGGAGAAATATTGACCGATCCGCGAGTGATTCGGTTTAAAACGGGTCAAAGACAGCACCATTGGTATAAAAACTGCGTTGCCATCGGGCTGTCTGCGGGTTTCATAGAGCCAATGGAATCCACCAGTATCCATTTGATCATGCGAGCCATTATCCGCTTGATGCAGATGTTTCCTCATCATGGCAGTCGTGACGCGGACATCAGAGAATTCAATCGCCAAATGCGCGAAGAAATCACCTTTATCCGCGACTTTATCGTGTTGCACTATCACGCCAATGAGCATCAAGAGGCACCGTTCTGGACCGCCATGGCCCATCTCGACATCCCCGACACCTTGGCACATCGACTCGAATTGTTCAGGGAAACCGGGCGAGTTTTCCAAGCCCAGGGCGATGTTTTTGGGGAGAACAGTTGGACCCAGGTGATGTTGGGCCAAGGCATTATGCCCCAGCGCTATCATCATATTGTGGACATGATGAGTGAACCTGAGTTGCGTGACTTTATGAGTCGACAGCACAATAGAGTTAACCAGATTCTCGACGTGCTACCCAATCATCAGGCCTTTCTCGATGCTTATGTGGGTACCCAATAGCGATTTGCCTTCGCTGTTGATTGAACAAATCCAGGTTGCTTTCAGCTTGCAGCCTTCAACCAAGAGCCGGGCCACATTAAAAGCAGTGGACGACGGCGAGGCTTTGTCTTAACTTTGCTGCCAATACTCACTTATGTCTTGTCGCTTTAGTCTTTCGGGTGACCTTCACCCTTTCCTTTGGCTACCGATACCAGCCGTCAGCTTGCCTATTGATGTCACGATGCCCGATCACAATCTGCCGCCCCGCCAGTCAATGACGGATTTTTTTGCGCCCAAAAAAAAGCGGCTTTCGCCGCTTTTTCTTTTCCTTGAAACAAACCTGCTATTTCACTAAATCGAAGGTCCAAAACACACCAGCGCCAGATTCAACATAAATCGTCATGGCTGAGCCGTCGCTAGGCAGCGCTTCAACTTGATAAGTGACAGCATCTGGGACTGCAACGTTCGGCAGCTCTCCTGCATTCATGGCTTTGGGTAACCCCACGTGGGCACCACTGCCGTTTAACGTCAAAGTGCCTGCCTCTGCATCGTAGATATAGCTTGCAGGCGTACTTCCATCATGAGGGGCAACCGGAGTCCCACAAGCCTCAGCAGCGCCACCATTCTGCCAACCTTCGAGCCAAGTTGAACCGCCTTGCACGTTCGCAAAGGAACCATCCGCTCCAAAATAAAACACGTCATCCATCAGACAAGCACGTTCTGCGACTACCGCCGAATCGGCACTAAACCAACCGCCATCAAGCGCAGTGGGACCCACTCTGAACGAGCCTTCACCCCCTAGTTTCCAGCTACCTACAATCGCGGCATCTGCGACTTTGATCAAATCGAAGGTCCAGAATATGCCGGCACCCGCTTCCACAAAGACCGTCATTGCGCTGCCGTCAGCGGTGAGCGTATCAACGGTGTAAATGACAGATTCTGGGACAGGGACACCATTACTGATTTCGCCAGCGTTGACTACCTTAGGCAGCCCCAAGTGTGCACCAATACCTGCTACCGTTAAGGTGCCAGCCTCAGCGTCATAAGCGTAAGTGGCATCAGCACTGCCGTCATGCGGTGCTACCGGCGTGCCACAAGCCTCTGCTGCACCCCCGTTCTGCCAGCCTTCCAGCCAAGTTGAGCCCCCTTGTACATTCGCAAAGGAACCATCTGGGCCAAAATAGAAAACATCGTCCATCAAACAGGCTCGCTCAGCGACCACTGCGGCATCGGGGCTGAACCAACCACCATCCAATGCGGTGGGGCCGACTCTGAACGATCCCTCTCCCGCGAGCTTCCAACTACCGATCAGCGGCGAATCACTGACTTTTTCTAAATCGAAGGTCCAAAACACGCCATCTCCTGACTCAATGTAAACGGTCATTGCTGACCCATCACCAGTCAGTACATCGACGGTGTACGTGACACGGTCAGGTACCGCCACATTGGGCAGTTCGCCGGCGTTCATCGCTTTTGGTAAGCCAAGATGCGCGCCTTGTCCTTCTAGCGTTAAGGTGCCAGCTTCTTCGTCTAAGGTATAAAAGGCCTGATTACTCCCATCGTGCGGCGCGACGGGAGTACCGCAAGCCTCAGCAGCTCCGCCATTTTGCCAGCCTTCTAACCAAGTCGAACCGCCTTGAACATTGTAAAATGCACCGTCTTCACCGAAGTAAAAAATATCGTCCATCAAACACGCACGTTCGGCGACCACCGCCGCATCTGCGCTAAACCAACCGCCATCCAATGCCGCTGGACCGACTCTGAATGAACCCTCACCTGCGAGCTTCCAACTACCAACGATCGGCGGTCGAGATTGCGCTTTTCTAAACTCGAAAGTCCAGAACACGCCACTGCCTGATTCAATGGTAACCACTAGGTCTGTTCCGCTGGCGGATAAAGTCTCAACACTATAAGTCACCGACTCGGGCACCCCTACGTTGGGCAACTCACCTTCGTTCATGGCTTTGGGCAACCCAAGGTAGGCGCCTAAACCATCAAGCGTTAAGGTGCTGGCAACATCATCGTACTCCCAGAAAGCCGCGGAGGATCCATCATGAGGCGCGACGGAGGCACCACAAGAGCCCGCGTCGCCGCCGCCTTGCCAAGATTCTAACCAAGTGTCATCGCCGTTCACATTTTCAAAAGTGCCGTCCGCATTGAAGCGAAACACGTCGTCAAATTGACACGCTCGAGCGACGACATCAGCAGCACTGACGCTATACCATTCGCCGTTCAGCGGAGCAGGGCCGACTCGAAACGAACCCGCCCCGGCGAAGCGCCAATCACCAACCAGTGGGTTATCGTTGGGATCTGCACAGCCCTCAACACAGTACTCAACCGCACTTGCATCGGTGGTTTCTGTTACGGGCGTACCGACTTCGCCGCTGACATCTTGGTAAGAAATTTCAAACGTAACCATGCCATCTACGTCGCTTTCGTCCATTGTCCTTTGAGCAGACCACGACTGGATTTTTCCTTGTACGGTGGCGGCTTTGCCGTTGATGAGTACCGTCGGTGTTAATAGTGCTTCTGTTGCCGTAAAGGTCACCGTGACGCCCTGGCCTAACTTGGCAATCCCAGTTTTCGATCCGACCTTCTCTTTGGACTGCTTCATGGATACAGCGGTTAAGGTGGGTGCAACGCCGTCTGGACCCGGCTCGGCGAGATCGTTTTCATCGATCCGGCTGCTACTTCCACCACATGCGGAGAGAAGCATTAAAGCGCTTAGCGAGAGCGCGGCAACCAGGGTTTTTTTCTGCCAAAGTTGGGCGACTCCGCCCCGAGAACTGTCTCTTAATTGCTGATGCATGCCTTCCCCTAACTCAATTTATTGACGACGGGCTGAACTCACCCGCAGATTTTTAACCGTTACATTCTCTGCCCGCCCTCTGGCTACCTCCAGCCTAAAACGGTGAACAGGGAGTTATATGCGGTGAGACGGAATGACCCCGTTCGGGGTAAACGCCTGGCTGCATACGGTGGGATGGGACAGCCGCATTTTATGAAAATTTATCTCGAATTGACCGAAACTGGGTACGGGGCGGGGGTGCTGACCCAGAAACCCCCAATTTCAAGCCTGGGATTTTCACCTTGGTCCATCGGCTCTGAAAATAATCTCGCTCACCGAGGGCAATTCAAGCCCCCAAGGGAACGCTAACCGCTAGATTCAGTACCTTTGGTACCACCTCACTCGTTAGCGCCTGCTCGGATCTACAACGCCAGGCCACACCCTTTATTGCGATCTCTCATCTTTTTCAACCGCTTGGGAATCCGGCAGCGCATAGACTCTCACGTAATCCACCTCAAAACGCGCGGGCAAACTGTCGTCATCGATTGGCCCCCCGGCTCTCCCCCAGTTACCGCCCACCGCAAGATTCAAAATCAGATGGAAAGGCTCATTAAAAGGCCATGATTCCCAGTCATTACCCTCTCTGACGTAACTGAAGTAAGGAATGTCATCAATCAACCAAACAAGCTTGTCAGCCGTCCAAATCAACTGATACCGATGAAACTCCGTGAAGCTTGTTACCAACACACTGCCTTTGTGTTGATTCCATTTCGCCCAATAATACGCTTTGGAGTGCACCGTCCCATGCACCACCCCGGGATCAAAGCCCACGTGTTCCATTATGTCGATTTCGCCGCTATTGGGCCAAGCATCGCACGCACCGTTGCCCTGCCATTCGCCCACCGATGCATCGCACGTCGTCGCAAACTTAAAGGCATCCGAGGGCAACATCCAAATAGCGGGCCAGGTGCCTTGCCCTTCAGGCAGTTTCGCCTTGACTTCGATGACCCCGTAGCGAACGTCCAATCTGTCTTTGGTGTGGATACGGCCAGAGGTGTAAGCAGCGCCGGCCAATGCCTCTCGATGCGCTTCGATCACCAAATGCCCTGCTTCGACTCGAACATTTTTCAAACGATCTGTATAGGTTTGATCTTCGGAATTGACCTTGCCGGCGGGCCAAATGTCATACTGCCAACGATCAATACTCGGGCTTTGCACAGGTGACTCAGCCCCATCATCGAATTCGTCCGACCAGATCAACGCACCCTTGTCCAGGGTCGAAGACTGACTGATCGGCAACACTTCTATCCCGCTCAAAATGGGCAACCCGCGCAGCGGAACCAATCGAAGCACTAACTGCTCGCCTTCAGCGACTTCGGTCAGTAGCGTCCGTGATAAGGCTGCCTGACCGTGGCCATCACGATTGGCTTTGACATCAAAATCCGGAAGGACCAGTTGACCTTGAAGCTCAACCTGGAATTGCCTTGGAACCAAGTCCTGCAATTCAGGCTCTGCAAAATGCAAAGTAACGGCATAGGACCCCTTGGGCAAATCGAACGCATAGCTTTGGGGTCCTTCCCGATAACTCACAAAAAGCTCTGGATCCTGCGAACCCTTGACTGTCGCCATGCGCCGACATTGACTCAAGCTTCCTTCAGTGACCTTGCAGGCATCTGCAGTGAATCTCCGACCATCACTGGCAGTCAAAAACTGCCCCCCGAGGTTCAGGGAAATTACTCCCTGATTCAATGCAGTTTTCAAAGGTTGCGCATCTGCGTACGTATGACTCACGCAACCCATCTGCAACAAGCCTATTAACAACAATAGACGTAACAACATTGGCTTCCTCATGTTGGGCCGCACGTTCGGTGGCCTGCTCAAGATGCCTTCAACCGCCGCTACAGCCCTCACGCCACATTCGCGCCAGCACTCCAAAGATTTTCGGATGGGTTGAGGCCGTCCACGCTTGCAGATCTGCACGCCGTAGGCCGACTGAGGGCTCAGCAGCCTACACCGGCGGTTCGCGTTGAGTCTCTTATGCCCTGACATTACGCGACTCGGTCAATCTGGCTCAATTGTCCGAGATACAGCGCCTGGTCTAACATCCGTACCGAAAATGCCCACTCATTGTCATACCACGCTAACACTTTAAGCAAACCTCCAGAGACGTTGGTGTGATTCGCATCAAAGTTGCAAGAGTAAGGTTGTCGCTGAAAATCGATGGAGACGAGGGGTTTTGACGAATAGCTCATCACACCATGCATGTCTGCCTCGACTGCGGTTTGCATCGCCTGATTCACCCCCTCAATTGACGTCGTCCGCTGCAACAGAACCGTCAAATCAACCAACGATACATTCGCGGTAGGCACTCTCACCGCCAAACCATCCAACTTACCTGCAAGCTGAGGTAAAACTTCTCCAATTGCCGTGGCAGCACCCGTTTTCGTTGGGATCATCGATTGGGCCGCCCCTCTTGCCCGATACAGGTCACTGTGGGGGCCATCAATCAGTTGCTGATCCGCGGTATAAGCATGCACTGTCGTCATAAACCCTTGTGCAATTCCAAACGCCTCATCAAGAACTTGGCATAACGGCGCCAAACAATTGGTGGTGCAAGAGGCATTCGACACCAAGCGGTCAGAGGGCCTTAGTTTTTCGTGATTGACGCCATAAACGACCGTGGCATCCAAATCTTTGCCTGGCGCCGAGACCAACACCCGGCTCGCGCCTGCGACCAAATGTTGTTGCGCAGCAGATCGAGTCGTCATGCGACCCGTGCACTCAAAAACCACATCGACTTGCAATGACTTCCACGGCAACTGTCCGGGGTCACGTTGATTCAATACGGGTATAGAGTCGCCGGCAATCAGCAAGTGATGATCACTCACCGTCACATCAAAGGGAAACCGGCCATGGGTTGAGTCAAAATTGAGCAAATGGGCAAGGGTTTCGGGGTCGGCAAGATCATTAATTGCAACGATTTCGAGCTCAGATCTGCGGCTGGACTCTAGATAACAAGCGCGCAGGATGTTCCTCCCGATACGTCCAAAACCATTAATTGCAACTTTGATCGTCATATCCATTGGCTCCTGCGATGGCTTCGGCGTAACGCGACCCCTGCAACCCGCTTACCGCTCTCGAATCGTCGAGAGATGCGTCTGATCCGGCAAAGGATGCTCAACATGTTGTAAAGTTTCATATCAGGGTCTCAATTGGCGATTTTGGTATTAAATTACCTTGTAAAACTACATTTTTCGATAAAATCGGTCATTACATCGATAAAATGGCGGCAATCGACTCCAAATGTTGTTTAATTACACACATTCACGATCCAACCTATCGCATCAGGACTTCCTTCGTGTCATTACTCGATCAACTCAATAGTCGTCACATGTCATTCAGCAAAGCTGAGCAAAAAGTGGTCGCTACCGTCTTAGCCAATCCAAGTGCCGTCACTCGAATCTCGATTGCCAACTTAGCGCGCACCTCCGGCGTGAGCGAACCAACGGTCAATCGATTGTGCAAGAGACTTGGCGCATCGGGATTTCCCGATTTTAAGTTACAACTTGCCCTGGCTTTGGCGGCCGGTGCCCGCTTTGTCAACAGTGCAGTCAATGCTGAAGACGATATCGAGACCTTTGCGCCAAAATTGTTTGACGCCAGCATCGCGACCCTTGCCAAGGTGCGGGATCAGATCGACACCCAAACATTGAGCACCGTGATTCAGCAGATTGTGCGAGCCCGTCAGGTTTATTTCTTTGGGCAAGGCAACTCCGGCCCCGTGGCGCTGGATGCCGAAATCAAGTTTTTTCGTTTCAAAATCCCGGTATCGGCGCAGATCGACCCAATGATGCAGCGTATGATCGCCGCTGCCGCCCAACGAAACGATCTCTTTGTGCTGATTTCCCACACCGGCCGCACCGAGGCCATGATTGATCACGCGAAATTGGCGCGAGATTCTGGAGCTAAAGTGGTCAGCATCACCGCGCCCGGATCGCCCTTGGCTAAAACCAGTGATATTGCCATCACCTTGGATGTTGCCGAAAACACCGATGAATACCTGCCCATGACCTCAAGACTTGCACAACTGACCGTACTTGACGTCATTGCTACTGGTGTCACGCTAGCGCAGGGTGACGGCCACCTCCCCCATCTTGCCCGCATTAAGGAAAGCTTGCAGTCGACCCGACTCAAGGCCAAGTCACCAACCCCGGAGATGGCTAAGGTGAGCCAGATTCGAGATCGACAACCCTCCTCCTGAATCGGCCCCTTGGACCAGCAGAGGGTGATGCAGCCTCGGAGTTTTGAGGCGCTAGTGCAGCAAAACTGACGGTTTACGCTGATTCTTTCGCTTGCAGACAGGGCTGCGGTACCAATATCCATGTTTAGACAGCTCAGGTAAAACAACTGCAGAGGGCCTCTCAAAAAACAAGCCGCGCCCGGATCATCAAAGCTGCTAAACCCTTAAGGAGACCAATAAACCTGCATAGGAATTTGGGTTTGCTGAGCAAAGAACCCGATCGGCATGCCCACCACCGTTTGCTGTGCGGCAACCTTGAATACCTCCCGCTTTGCCTGCCCTTCGATATGAAGGAAGAGGTTCCGAGTCTTGAGTAATCTAGCAGCGGTTAAGGTCAGTCGAGTATGAGGGGCATCGATCGGTTGCACGACGAGTATCGATCGGTCGCTATCAGGATCAAGCCCCTCCTCTAGCACCTCGGTTTCCGGAAACAAAGACGCCGTGTGACCATCAAGGCCCATCCCTAAAACCACGGCATCGAATTCTGGTAGGGCGCCGAGCTGAAGTTCGAGGCGTCGGGCTTGGGCATCAATCGACTTATGGCTATCAACATAGGAAATCAATTTCGCTGACTCGGCAAGACCCTGCAATAAATGCGACCTCACCAGCCGCGCATTATTATCGGTATGCTCAAGAGGCACCCAACGTTCATCGGCTAACAGCACGGTGACCTTTGAAAAATCCACGGCCTCATCCCTCAGCGATTCGAGCATGGGCACCGGGGTTCGTCCACCCGACACCACAAGCCAAGCTTCGCCTCGGTCAGCAATACCGTGATTGAGCGCTTGAGCTATCGCTTGGCTTAGAGCATCCGTCAATGCGCCAGAATCTGGAAACGATACACTCACCCCTCGCTCTCCCCGAACCAACTGCGACCATCCCGCTCGATCAATAATTCAGCCTTTGATGGCCCGGTCGACCCTGCACTATAACGATGTACCTTTGAGGCTTTTTCTTGCCAAGCAGTAATTAAGTGATCACACCAACTCCAAGAGGCTTCGATTTCTTCCCGACTGACGAACAACCACTGATCACCCTTAAACACCTCTAAAAGCAACCGTTCGTAAGCATCGGGAATTCGGTCTTCGCCTTTGGTATCAAAAAAATCCAGATTCAGTAGTCTTTTTTCCAGACTCAATCGATCTTTCAATGTTTGCTTCTTCGACGCCATCTCCAGCTGTATGCCCTCATTCGGCTGCAAGCGGATTACCAAACGGTTACTACCAATCGCCTGCCGGTCTGGAAAAATGGCGTGGGGCTGATTTTTGTAAGCAATCACAATTTGAGTGGACTTTTCAGCCAACCGTTTGCCTGTTCGCAGGTAGAATGGGACACCGGACCAACGCCAGTTGTCGATATGCGCTTTAACTGCCACAAATGTCTCGGTGCTCGACCCTAAATCAGTGCAGCCCGATTCTTCCGTGTAGCCCATCACAGGATTACCCGTGATCCACCCGGCGGCATATTGTCCCCTTACTGAGGAATGCTCCACAGCGTCAGCATCAATTAAAGTCAGGGCGCGTAATATCTTAATTTTCTCTGCACGTATCTCATCAGCTTCAAAGGAATTGGGTGGCTCCATAGCCACCATACAAAGGAGCTGCAATAAATGGTTTTGCACCATATCTCGCAATTGCCCAACCTGATCGTAGTATTCCCAGCGCCCCTCAATGCCAACCGTCTCGGAGACCGTGATTTGAACATGATCAATGCACGTGTTGTCCCATTGCGAATTAATCAGCCGGTTGGCGAACCGTAGGGCTAGCAGATTCTGAACGGTTTCTTTGCCAAGGTAATGATCGATCCGATAGATGTTGCGCTCCGAGAAGTATCGAGCAACGGTATCATTGACGACCTTGGAACTCGATAAATCATGACCGATGGGTTTTTCGAGCACGATTCGACTCGAACCATCGATACACCCAGCAGCATTCAAGTGCTGGCTGATCGAGCCAAAGAGACTAGGGGGTGTCGCCAGGTAGTAGCCCACCATTCGATCCGGCGTTAACCAGCCCTGCAAGACACTAAAGTGCTTTTTATTCGAAAAATCCATGCTCAGATAAGAAAAACGACGGGCTAATTTTTGCCATGTCACGGTAGACCAATCATCATCGGACAGATCTTCCCGCAGTCTTTTTTCGAGGTAATCCAAAAACCCTTTGGTCTCAATCGGCTCACGGGCAACAACCGCCAATCGAATCCGGTCGGATAGCAGGCCTGCGCGTTCAATTTGGTATAACGCGGGCAACAACTTCCTGCCCGCTAAATCCCCCAGTCCACCAAAAATCACCAAATCGATATTTTGCTCGTTCATCAACCGATCACCTTTTCGGGTTCAACCGATGCAGGCCTTGCTGCAATTGCAAGGTTCACCGCTTGTTGCGCCAGCTCCGTGATTGCTGACCATTGCCCATTTTTCACCAGGGTCTTTGGCATCATCCAAGAACCGCCAACCGACCCGACATTAGACGTTTGCAAATAGTCAGTCATGTTGTCGGCGGCAATGCCACCGGTAGCACAAAATTTCACGCTGTTAAGCGGACTTGCAATTGACCTCAGAAACGCGGTTCCACCTAAGCTCTCGGCAGGAAAAAATTTCTGTATATTAAAGCCTGCCTCCTGCGCCCTCAGCATCTCGCTGACGGTTGAAACGCCAGGCAAGAACGGTTGCGCTGCAAGCGCTTTCAGCAAGGTAGCGGTGGCACCAGGAGCAACAAAAAACTCAGCGCCAGCTGCCTTTGCTTGCTCGTATTGGCTTACCGACAGCACTGTGCCTGCGCCTACAATAGCGCCTGGGACCTCTTCTGCTAGCAATCTAATCGCCTCAATCGCAACCGGCGTTCGTAAAGTGATCTCAAGCGCAGTCAAGCCACCTGCGACCAGCGCCTCCGCAAGGGGCAGAGCATCTTCAAGGTCATCGATCGTGACCACTGGAATGACGGGATGATGCCGGATCAGTTGCTCAATCATAGCTCTCTACTCAATTTTAAATATTCACAAGCACCCTTAAGCCCAAGCGCTTCTTGGGTGATCAAATAGCAGGGTATCCCCGATAGGTAGCCTCTGAATCGCCCTTTGTCCTCAAAGGCACTTCGGAACCCACTGGTCTGCAATATTGAGGCAAACCGTGGAATTACCCCACCAGCCAAATAAACGCCGCCCTTCGCACCAAACGTGAGCGCCAAATTGCCTGCAGCGGCGCCGGCAACATCACAAAAAAACGCCAAGGTTTCTAGGGCCAAATCGTCTTGGCCACCTCTGGCCGCGGCCACAATGTCGGCGGGCGTTTCAAAGGGATTGGCTTTGTGCTGAATATCGGCCAAGGCGCCGGCGATATTGACCAATCCGGGACCTGACACCACCCGCTCGACACAAACCCGGCTAAATTGGCGTCGCAGTCGCCGCTTCACTTCAATTTGTATATCGCCAACGGGAGCATAGTCGGCATGGCCGCCCTCGCTTTCTACCACGACGTATCGCCCCCCCGCAGGAACGATGCCTGCAACCCCTAAGCCTGTGCCTGCACCCAACACCACCTTGGCGCGACCCGCTTCTGGTTCACCACCACCGATCTGCTGAACATCCGCTGCTTGAAGCGTCATCACCGCATGCGCGACCGCCACAAAGTCGTTAATCACGAAAACGGGACAACCACCCCACTGTCGCTCAATATCGATCTTTGTAAAGTTCCAATGGCTATTGGTAAACACATACCGGTCCACATCAGTGGGGCACGCGACGCCAAAACACGCACTACTCGGATGGCTGCTGAGCATTTCGGTGGCCGCGATTTCCGCGGCCACTTGGTGCATGACTGAGGCAAAAGCTGGGTAGTCGCTCACCAAAAATTGTTGGTGCCACAAAGGTGCCTCGCTACCTTCTGGAACCGCCCAGAAGCGTGCATTAGTGCCACCAATATCCGCAATGAGTGACCACGCCTGGGTCATTGACTGACCGCCTCGAACAAATAAGTTGCCCCAGATTCCGGATCGGACAACTGCATCCGATTATTGCCAAACAGAAATCGTGCGCAACCGTAATCATTGGTGGTGGGTTTCTGCCAAGGGGCTCGTTGGCTCAATTCCGACGCGTCAACCAACACGTTAAGTTCGCCGCGCTCCGCATCGATGGTAATGCGATCGCCATTTTGAATTTTTCCGATGGCGCCACCGGCCACCGCTTCCGGCGACACGTGAATGGCAGCGGGCACTTTGCCTGAGGCACCACTCATTCGCCCATCGGTCACCAGAGCCACCCGATAGCCCTGATCTTGAAGCGCGCCCAGAAAAGGCGTGAGCTTGTGCAGTTCAGGCATCCCGTTGGCTTTTGGCCCCTGACCTCTAACGACCACAACACAATCTCGATTGAGTTGACCCTCCGAAAATAGCGCTTCCAGCGCATCTTGATCATCGATTACAATCGCCGGCCCTTCGATTTGCCAGAGACTTTCAGGAACCGCTGAAACCTTCATGACACTGCGACCCAAATTGCCATCCAGCAAAGATAAGCCACCTTTTGCGGCAAAAGGGGACGTACAATCTCGCAACACCGTTTGATCTAACGATTCCGAGGGGGATGGACGCCACACCAAACGACCGTCTTGCAGTCCAGGTTCCTGTGGATAATCACACAGGTCTTTACCCCAGACGGTCTTTGCATCTCCATGCATAAGACCCGCACTCAGCAAGGCTTTGAAAAAACAACCCGTTCCACCCGCAGCATGGAAATGGTTTACGTCAGCTTCACCATTCGGATAGATTCTGCACAAGGTAGGCACGACCTCAGACAGCGCTGCAAAATCAGACCAATTCAGCAAAATGCCTGCAGCCCTGGCAATCGCAATCAAATGAATGGTGTGGTTTGTTGACCCTCCAGAGGCCAATAACGCGACAACCGCATTGACCACAGAACGTTCATCGACAAGTTCGCCGATGGGCCTGTAATCGTTGCCTAGAGCCGTAATTCTGGTGACTTGCTCACTGGCCGCTTCGGTCAGTTTACGCCGCATCGGATCATTAGGTTGTACGAAAGAACTTCCGGGCAACTGCAATCCCATGGCTTCCAGCATCACTTGATTGCTGTTGGCGGTTCCGTAAAAGGTGCACGTGCCGGCGCTGTGGTAGGAGGCCACCTCAGCTTCGAGCAGGGCTTCACGTGAAATTTCGCCTCGAGCATAACGTTGCCGGACCGCCTGCTTTTCTTTATTCGCCAAACCCGAAGCCATCGGGCCTGCGGGGACAAAAATAGTCGGCAAGTGACCAAAAGCCAATGCCCCGATGAGCAACCCTGGCACGATCTTGTCGCACACCCCCAGCGCCAGAACACCATCGAACATTTCGTGAGACAATCCGACGGCGGTGCACTGCGCAATCAAATCTCGGCTAAGCAGGCTCAATTCCATGCCGGGCCGGCCTTGGGTCACCCCATCACACATTGCGGGTACGCCGGTAGCTACCTGACCTGTTGAGCCGATATTGCGCAGAGCCTGCTTAATGATTTCAGGATATTCGGCATAGGGTTGATGAGCCGACAACATGTCGTTGTACGCGGTTACGATCGCTATATTGCCGCTCTGCATTAACTTCAGCGCTTGCTGGTCTCCTCCACAAGCAGCGACCCCGTGGGCCAAATTACCGCAGCTTAAACGCTCACGTCGTGGACGATCATTTTTGGCAGCCATCACCTGGTCCAAATACGCCCGACGGTGCTCACCACTGCGCTCCTGAATCCTCTTAGTGACTCGCTCTACCGTTTGATGTATGCCCAAAACCCGTTTCTCCTATGATCAACAACCAACTATCTGTGCCGTACCGCGGCGTATTATGTAGTAAACATAAAGCTTTTTCGCTGAATTTAATGCAAATTTGCGACAACGAAGTAACTAAACTACAAATTCGTCGCAACCAGCGTTTTTACCCTCAGTGATCTAGCCCAGCACAGACAACCGCTCGTTGTTTCACTAAGTCTTGCCTTAAGACACCCTAAGGGGTATTTCGCGCCGCCCTGTTCAATTTTTAAGCGCTTGCGCAGCCTCTTAGGTGCTCAACCAAACACTGAAGCACTGACCAAGCGTCTCACGGCCTAGGCACGTCGATGACCGACCCAAACAGGCCCAGTCCTGCACCGGCTCCGCTCATTCTGCCTCAGCACCCCTGCCTTCACAGTCGTCATGGCCCAGATTCGACAGCCTGTAGCGACGTTAAGACCTTGGATCTGATGACGATTAATCACTATCCGAGATACACGCCCAATGCTTCCGCCGCATCCCAGGCCGCGTGATCAGGGCTGACTATTGATCAAGACTAACGATGAGGAAGCCACTTGAAGGCGATCGACCAGACCGCTTCGCTTGTCGGCCTTGAGAATTCGAGGGATAACCGCTATCACGCCAGTGACTCCCTTGATCATCCGCCACCGTGCGGCGAATAGGCTTCGCTCTCCAAGGACAGACATTAGCCATCAATAGGCTCCGGCGTGCCGACGGCCACTTCATAGCATCTCAGTTCAAAATCGAGAGTCACCTCAAGCTCAGAGAGCGTTTCGATATGCTGCTGTTGCGCTGGCGTCGCTGACCAGTAATAAGGCGTCATGCGAAACAACGACTGCAGCGCTGCATCCTTTAGCAGGACCCCTTCCTGAACCTTCGAGCGGCTAGCCTCTTGCCACCTGGCATTTTGGTCGAGCGATGCGAAATTACCCGCATGAGGCTGCACGCTCGCGTAGATCAGCGCTTTGATCTCGCGCAAGTGGGCTTCACCCGGTCCGACCACAATAAAGCGGCCGCCAGGCCGCAACACTCGCTCGATTTCGGCCAGATCAAAAGGTGAAAAAATGGATAAAATTCGAGTAAAGCTGTGGTCAAAAAAAGGCAAGGCTCGAGCAGCCGCTACAGCCAAGTTCACGCCCAGTTTACGCTGCGCGGCCATTTGTACCGCCGCTTTGGCAATATCGATGCCCCAAAGATCTGATGCGGGCACGCCCCTCTGCTGAAGAGCACTTAAATAGTAGCCTTCCCCGCACCCCACCTCGAGCCATCCCGACTGGATCGAGGCTTCGTCTGCAGCTGCGGCAGCGACCGCTGTCGCTAGGCTTTGGTAATAACCCTCCGACAAAAACTGACGGCGAGCGGCTAACATTGAGCTAGCGTCTCCGGGCATCTTGCTTCGTGTTTGATGCGCCAACAACAGATTCACATAGCCTTTGCTGGACCGATCAAAACGATGTTGTTCAGGACAAACCCATCCGCCTTCAACCTCAGTTAGTCTGTGACGCTGGCATACCGGGCACCGATAATGCACGCCCTTAAGCAAGGTCTACGGGCATTGAACTACAACGAATCAGGCGCATCTAACGACAACTTCGGTGCATTTTCGAGCCGCTGCGCAGCCTCCGCCCAAACCTTGACCTCAACGTCGCCCGCGCCAACTGATCGCCCTAGCCTTATAACTCCAATGGTTAACTTAGCCACCACTGCGCCCCTGAGATCAATCGTGCCGCGACGCGTTACCAGTCATGCGTCTCACCGTTCCACTTCCAAAAGCCTCCGGTGGAATCCATCGACAATTGATCGACCACCGCGACAATTCCTTCTGCACTTTCCTGAGGCGTTAAATCAGCACGGGGTCCGCCCATATCTGTTTGAACCCAGCCCGGGTGGATCAGCCCCACTGCAACGCCATCCTTTTTCAAGTCGATACTGGCCAATCGCATAAATTTGTTCACCGCCGCCTTCGAAGCGCAGTATGCGTGGGCCGCCGGCATATCAAGCGACAAAGCACCCATCTGAGAGGTGATGGTCACCACCTTCGCAGCCTCAGCCTGTTTCAAATTTGGCATCAGAGCTTGCATCACACGAACAGGCCCCATGCTATTCACATTGAAGGTTTCAGCCCAACCGTCGAAGTCCATGGCGTAGGTATTTTGCTCCTCAAACTCTGGACCTTTCATACCTGCATTATTGATCACAATATCAATGGTCACCCCAGCCAGCTGCTCTGCCATCGCCGTTACCGAGCCCGAGTCACCCACGACCAACGGCAGAATGACGACTTCACCAGGAACTTCTGCCAGAGCACTCGCGCCGGCCGGATCTCGACACGCCGCGTAAACCGTATCGCCCCGGGCAGCATAGATTTTCGTTAACTCAAGCCCCACACCCTTATTGGTGCCCGTAATCAAAATCGTCGCCATATCTTTGCCCTTCCCTCTATTCGTTATCGTTTTGCTGCGTGTCGTTTTATCATCTCGTGAATCTCGATAAAAGGACTAAGTGAGCAGCAAGGCTGTCGGTCACAACGACCAACAGGTTGGTCCAAACTGCCAAGCCTCCGTCCTCTACTCTGCCTCTCTAGGCCGGCTCGGTAACCTCAGCGTGCAACACCTCATAGTCGCGACGCTGGAAATACCAACGGCCATCCGTTTTGGTGTAAGCGTCCTGATAGCGCCCGGTGACAGCTCGCTTGCCGCCGTCTTTTCCGTGCAAGAATTCTTGCTGATACCAGGTACCAGTGGCCGACTCACCGTTCACAACAATGGGGCCAGCAGAGGCAAAAAAGCCGACAAAGCTGAAGGCGCTCATTGCCCCTTGCCAAACCGTGAGGATTGCCTCTCTACCCGCGATTTCGCCGGCACCCGGAAGATTCCAAACCGCATCTTCCGCCCAATTACTTGACCACGCGTCGCCATCAAAACGCATCACTGCATCATTATAGGAATCGACGAGTTCTCTGATTAACAACCTGTCTTCCATGGATCCTGAACTGAGCATCTTTGTCTCCTGATTATTGAAATTATTTTCTTAAGGGGTATCTCGCCTTCATGCTTTGACCACTTTAGCGACAACCCAAGGTCATACCCCTGGCATCCCCTGGGCGCGAGCTCATCGCTTCACGCGCGATCCCCTGACCCATTTTTCAGCAAATGCGCCGAAAACATCCGATTCGACCGGGATTGCTGCCCCTCAGGCTTTACCACTGATCGACATGCATGACTGAATCGAGGGGTGGTCGATAGGCCGGTTTAAATGTGGTGCCTTTGGTGTAAGCAATTGGTATCAAAGCAACCTGCATATAATCGTCATAAGGAATCCCGAGCAACTCAGCAATGGCCGCTTCATGCATGAGGTGCAAGGTGGTCCATGCTGTGCCTAACCCTCGGGCTCTGGCGGCCAACATAAAGCTCCACGCAGCGGGAATCACCGAGCCTAAAGTCGCCGTCTGGGAAAGAATATTGGCACCCGCTTCATTGTCTGTTCTACCGGCAATACATGGGATCATGAGTACAGGCGCTTTTCCCATGTTCTCGCCCAAGTAATCTGCTGAGGACGCCGATCGGGCTTGGCTGGAAGTCAAATCTTGATCACTAGAGTCTGCATGCAACTTGTGAATCGCAACCGGCATCTCTTTATAAATCTCAAAGGCTTGACGGTAGTACTCCCCAATTTGTGCACGTTTGTCCGGATCAGTCACAAACATGAACTGCCAGCCTTGGGCATTTGAACCCGAGGGTGCTTGAACAGCCATCTGCATGCACTCTTCAATCGCTGACATCGGCACCGGCCTATCAAAGTCAAGGCGCTTTCGCACAGCTCGAGTGGTACTCAGTAACTCGTCATTCGTTAGATTCAGTTGTTCATGAGTCATGCGCTTTTCTCCTTAACTCGTCAATTCAACGTGACCCTCATGTAACCACATTCCCCGAGAGCGCACCAGTTGAGGCAGAGCGCATTGCTATGGGATTACCTTTGAACCCAGCCCAAGACCAGTGCACCGTTCGAAATCGATCGGACTGGGTTAGGAAGTAACCTCTACCAAAGTCTTACCGAAATTATGGCCACGCAGCATGTCACTGAAGGCCTGTGGCGCGGCTTCAAGCCCTGACCAGATATCCTCGCGATAGTGAATTTTTTTGTCTCTGATATAGGTTGTCATTTCTTCTAAAAAACGTGCTTGATGAAACTCCACAAAATCTCCCACAAAGAGCGGCATCACCGTAACTTTTTGTCGATCAAAAATAGCCTGACCCGCATGCATCCATGCTTGCTGAGGTGATTGGTTCAGGTCATCCCCGTATTGGGCGATCATTCCGCACAAGCTTATCCTCGACACGGGATTCAACAGCGGCAGGACTCCTTCGAACACCCTTCCACCGACGTTCTCAAAATAAACATCGATCCCCTCTGGACACGCGTCTCGCAATCTCGACTCATAATCTGGCGTGAGGTGCGATACGCAGTCATCAAAGCCCAGCTCCTCTCGACAAAATTTCACCTTTTTATCGACCCCAGCGATGCCCACCACCCGTGCACCTGCCAGCTTTGCCAGTTGGCCTGCAATCTGGCCAACCCCTCCCGAAGCCGCCGATACTACCAATGTCTCTCCTGGCATTGGCCGACCCTGAAGGGTCATACCGGCGTAGGCTGTCAGACCGAGCATGCCTAGAACACCGAGCGCAGTTGAGACCGGCGCCACGCTAGGGTCGAGCTGCCGTGGCTGCATGTACCCAAAATCGGTGATCCCTGCGCCGGTCAAACCAAACCGCTGCCAGCCGTTGGTATTGAACACATAATCCCCCACCGCGTAATCTGGATGCCGGGACTGAATAACTCGCGAGACCGTTCTACCATGGCAGACGCTTCCGGGTATTTCGACACCTCGACGGCGGCGGCCCCACTGATAAGGATCAAGAGAAAGATATAACGTTTCAGACAGAAATTGCCCTGCGCCGGGCTTTGGCGGAGCACTCTCCATCCAGGTAAAGTCCTCTGCTTCAGGCCAGCCTGAAGCAGGTAGGCGCGCCAATTGCCATTGCTGATTGATCATCGCATTCTCTGTCAATATCAACTTGACCTCAGATCGTCTTTAACGCTCGAGGCGCTCCGCATGCCCAACGCCAATGGTGTTCGGTTCTCGCTCGGCTGGGATTAACGCGCTCGGGCAAGCCCAACTACACGCCTTACTAAAAATTTTGGCTATTGGCCCAGCAAAGCCACGCTACTCGTCAACAAACCCCTGGAGTCGCTCTTTGGCCACCAAAAAATCTTCCATAAAATCGTACACCACCTGTTTCGCCGAGATCGATTGATTCATCAGTCCCACGCCTTGCCCCACCCAATAGGTCGCCAGTTGCTTGGCTCCCTCGTGGCCAGCTTCAGCAAGCTTTGTCACCTTTCCCAAAGCGGGTTCACTCACCAGTGACTGCAAGGGCATGGGTAAGGGATCTGGAGCATCCTCTGAATGCTCCCAAGCATCGGTCCAAGGTGACCGAATTTGCCGGGAAAACTTCCCGGTCCGACTCTTCGATCGCACGGTTTGACTCGATCCTGTTGCCAACAACTTCTCTTTGATGACGGGCGAGGTCTCGGCCTCGGTGGTCGTCAACCACACAGAGCCCGTCCACACCCCATGAGCGCCCATCGCCATTGCCGCCGCCATTTGTCGTCCGGTCACAATGCCCCCAGCCGCCAAGATACTGACCTCTTTAAAGCTTGACACGGCCTCAGCAACCTCAGGCACCAACACCATCGTGGACACCTCTCCACAATGACCTCCCGCTTCAGTTCCAGAGACAATAAGAATGTCCACTCCGGCTTCAGCTTGCTTGACCGCATGTTGTTTTGATCCCACCAGCGCGCCCACGGGCACTCCTCGAGCCTTGCCCAACTCCAACATGTAAGCAGGGGGTACGCCAAGTGCATTTACGATGATACTAATCGGGTGAGCAAAAGCGACATCAAGAATATTTGCCGCTCGACCTTCTCCGAGAAAACCACCGCCCCCGCCGGTTGTTTTCGCATACAGATCCGCCGTGTCAATGTGATGTCGAGCGAGAATACTCGCTGCATAATCACGATGCTCATCGGGCACCAAAGCCCCAACCTCTTCTCCAGACAACCGCTCATCTTTATTCGCCATGGTGGTGGGTACAATTAAATCAACCCCATAAGGCTTGCCGTCAATATGGGCATCGATCCAGGCCAACTCAATTTCTAACTGCTCCGCCGAGTAACCCGCGGCACCCAGAACCCCCATACCGCCGGCTTTTGAGACAGCACACACCACATCTCGGCAATGGGTAAAAGCAATCAGAGGAAATTCAATACCTAACTGCTCACAAACTGGCGACTTCATACACGCTCCTTTTCTTTCATTTTTTGCTTGTTTTTATTCTTCGAGTTAATCGCAATGGGCGAGGCAATCGCTATACCGTCAAGCACTTTTCAATTGTTCAATCAGGCTTCCCAGACTCCTTTCAGATAAGCCTTCCGGGGATAGAGTCATGCGGTCTATAAAATTACCATACCGTCTTTTAAGCTCTCGACCCACGTCGTCCGGCGCGCCTGACACCACAAATGCGTCAAACACGGTGTCATCAATCAAGGCCGCCATTTCCTCAACTCGGCCTTGTTTCATCAAAGTATTGAGTTGCGGTTGCAAGGCCTCCCAGCCATGGTGCGCCAACACGCGCTGATAACTCCGGGTCGAGCCATAAAACGCAATCCGCTCTCTCGCCACCTGCCTTGCGGCGTCGATCGCTTCTTCGCTATCGCCGGTTGCAATCAAGGGTGAAAAATCAACGACAAAATCATCGCGACTCAGCGATACCCTGGTTAGATGCTCATCCAACGTTGGAACATAAACTTCCTTAACGTACGCCTCAGTTGAGAACGGATGCATAATCAGGCCATCGGGGTTTTCCCCAGCCACTCTGGTCATCATCGGCCCTGTT
>NZGC01000025.1 GCA_002689445.1 Gammaproteobacteria bacterium | reverse complement strand
GCCTCTAAGCCTGCAACAGTTAGCGTTATTTTTGAGTCGCAATGCTTGGCTTCCGAATATGGGACCGATGAGGACGGGGATAATCTCGTTGCGGAGGCGGATAATTGCCCGACTGTCGCGAACCCGGATCAGACAGATGATGATCGAGATGGTATCGGTAATGCCTGTGATAACGATGATGATAATGATCTGGTTGAAGATAGCCTCGACAATTGCCCGTTGTTTGCCAACCCGAATCAAGTCAACACGGACAGCGATGGGTTTGGCGATGTTTGTGACGATGATGATGACAACGATGGTGTCCTCGATCGTGATGATGCGTTCCCGTTGGATGCGAATCGAACCACCAGGGATGCTGCGGGCAAGCAAAAAGCCATTATCGTCGCGGGTGGGGGTAATATAGCGACCAATTATCTCTGGCCGCAGACCCAGTTCGCCGCACGGATCGCTTTCGATGCCTTGGTCGATCAGGGTATCTCACCGCGGGATATTATGGTGCTTAGTGACGAACCGACAACCACGGTGCTAGGCAGTTTCATTTTTGAACCCGAAAACATCGATAAGTCAGCGACGCGCGAAAATTTAGAATGGGCGTTGACGCAATGGGCGGCTGACGCCGCGGATCCGGCCGCTGAGGTGGTTGTCTTTATGGTTGATCATGGGGGGCCCAGCAAATTCTTGATCAATGCGACCAGCGTTGTGAAAGCGAGCGAACTTGATGCTTGGACAGATGAGCTTCAATCCAGCGCCGGCGTTGATCAAGTAGCGTTCGTCTACGATGCCTGTCAGGCGGGGTCGTTCTTACCTGAGATGTCGCCGCCTGACGGCAAAGAGCGAATATTCGTTTCCAGCACGACCAGCAGTGAGCCGGCTCTTTTTGCTTCTCGAGGGAACTTTTCTTTCTCCTCAATTTTCTGGACGAACTTTAAAATCAGTGGCGGGGTTTATGCTGCTTTCAACTCGGCCCGCGGCGCAATGCGTACGTTCAGAGGCCAACAGGCTTTGATCGAGGCCAATTGGAATGATCAGCCGAATGAGAAAGTCGACTTTGCGATTTCTCAGGACTTTGACTTTGGTCAAGGCATTGTTCGAGCTTCGGACGCACCACTGATCGAAAGCGTATCCCAAGACTTCACGCTTAATGGGGAGCGTACCGCAGAGCTCAAAGCGTTTAATGTTGTCGGTGCAACCCCGATTCAGCGCGTGTTTGCCGTTGTGGATACGCCGGACCAAGTCGAGGGTGGACTCGATGTACCAATCTTGGCCTTCTCGGAAATAGAACTGTTTGACTTTGATGGGGACGGCAACTTCGAGGGGTTATTCGACAATTTCGATATTGCAGGGGACTACTCTTTCGCGTTCTTTGCGGAGAACGAAGCGGGTATCCTATCCATTCCGACGGAGGATAATCTTAACGTTACTATCGTGACTCAAAAGTCCGGTAGAGCTGCGGTCATTGGTTTTGATACGGACTTAGACGGTGTAATCGACAGTATCGATGAAGATGACGATGGTGACGGAATACCCGATGCTGACGATGATTTCCCATTGAATCCGTACGAAACCCTGGACTTTGATCAAGATGGTCTTGGTGATAACACTGATAACGATGATGATAACGACGGTGTTAGGGATGCGCAGGATAAATTTCCCACCAATGCAGATGAGTGGCTAGATGACGATAATGATGGTGTTGCAAATGGCCGGGATGCGTTTCCAATCAATCCGAACTTTAGCGTAGATCGGGATCGAGATTTTATCCCAGACAGTATCGATCCAGATGCTAACAACGATGGTCAAGCAGATGATCCAGCTTCGGGCATTGATGCTTTTGAAGACGATAATTCAGTCGGCAGTGCTAGCTTGCATCCAGTCGGGTTGGCAATAGAGCATACCTTGTTAGGAGCTGAGTTTGATTATGCGCGTTTCATGGTTGTGTCGGGCGAGGAGTATATTGTTACTTTGACGCCGAAAAATATCGAAGACACGGGGCCAGATTTATCGTTTTCAGTCGTTAATGCGGATGAGTCTTTAATTGACGCTGCCGCAAAGATCGATCTGTCAGGCAATGGACAAGGCGAAACCTATCGATTCAGAGCAGGTTCAACAGGGATGCTGTTCGTGCGAGCAACCGGTTTTGTCGCTGAGCAGGGAGCCTATACTTTGGGTATTGAATCGCCAACGATAGGCACGAGCGGCGCTGAGTTGGGGGTTGAGTTGGCTGCGATAAACCCGATTGTTGTCGCTGAAGATCAATATTCAATCAGTCTGAGGGTGAAGAATTTATCCAATGTTGCGATGACCAAAGAAGCGAGCGTCATTGTTTATGCGCCAGAAGGTGGTAGTTTTGTAAACTTGCCCGGAAACTGTAACACCGCTGGCGATAACGCCCGGTGCCAGATGAGCCCGCTGGCGGGTGGCGAAAGCGCTGAACTCTCTTTGCAAGTCGTTACTCGAGATCTGGGTTTAAATCGTTGGTTCTCCTCAGTGCATCAGCTCGCCGATGAAGGAATGGCAGATGATCCGCTCTTGGCCAATAACGTGTCGGAGTTGCGAATCTATGGATCAGTGGATATAGACAATGATGGCCTTCCAGATTTTTACGAATATCGGAATAATCTCACCGTCGGAGAAAATGATCGAGCAGAAGACTTTGACGGAGATGGAGCGACCAACTATGAAGAATACCTCGCGGGAACCGATCCAACCGACACCGTAATCGTGCTCGACAGTGGAGGCACGCCTTTGGTTGATTCTGATCAAGATGGTGTGCTGGACGACGAGGATGCCTTCCCCTTTGATCGCCAAGAGTCGGCAGATAGCGACGGGGATCTTGTCGGAGACAATGCCGATAACTGCCCGCTCGTCGCCAATAGCGATCAGCTGGATACTGATGGTGACACCAGTGGGGATGTTTGTGATGCCGATGACGATGGCGACGGCGTAGAGGACAGCCTGGATGTCGCGCCATTGAATCCAGAGCTAGGGCTGGTGTCGCTCGATATTGATACGGATGGTGGAGTAGAGCCTTTGACCGATGGCCTGTTGACCATTAGGCATTTGTTTGGTTTTACCGGTGATGCCTTGATCCAGGGTGCGGTAGGAACCGGGGCAGCGAATCGCGATGCGGATTCGATTAGTGCCACACTCACGGCGCTCGAGCCGGTGCTTGATGTTGACGACGATGGGCAAACTGCACCGCTAACGGATGGGCTGTTGATCATTCGTCATCGATTTGGCTTTACGGGTGAAGCTTTGATTGCTGGTGCTGTGGGCGCTGACGCTATTCGTCGAGATGCAAACGAAATTAGTGATTACATAGAAACCTTAGTGCCTTAAGAGCCCGCTGAAGGCGAGCATCATGTTGAGGACTTGAGGCGTGATAGGATGGAGGAGCACCTGTTGTCATTGACCGTCAAAGCAATACGGTTAGGTCGTTGATGGTTGTTAGTAAGCCTGCTGAACCCAGGCAAGTCTTGCAGAAGATGAAGTTGCGGGGCATTAGACGGCTATAGGCAAAGGGTAAACAAGGAGAGAAGCGATGACATTAAATCTGAGTAACTTGTGCAAATACTGCGGAATTTTCGCGTTTGCGATCTTGGTATCCTTACCGGCGGCTATGGCCGCTACGCCAGATGAATACGAAGCCCGTATCAGTGCGGATAAACGTGATGTTGCGGCCTATATTGGGTTGCTGGATGCTCAAATCGCAGCAGGTCAACAAAAAATGGCCCAAACCACTCAGAAGCGTGCTTTGCGCTATGCAAAAGCAAAATCCCAAAAGCTGGTGTTGCGAACACAGGGGATCAAAATTTGGCGCCTTTCGGGTGATCGTAAAAAGGCGCTGCGAGAGTATCGGCGTGGGGTAAAGATCAAGACTCCGGATTCGAAAGCGGATCTACACCTGGCTATGGCGCGAGTCTACTTCGATCTACGGTTGTTTGAAGAGGCGAAAGAGATGCTGCGTTTGTCCCTGGATGCCGATGCCATGAATAATGAACCAGCCGAAGCGTTGTTAGCGCAGGCGCAAATGATTGAGCGAGCAATTGCGATTACCCAAAGTTCCTTCGCCTATGCTGAAACCATCAATCGTGAAGCGGTTGCGCATTTGCTGAGTCAAGAGTTGTCGGTAGCGGTTTACTTGGATCAGCCGAAAGCTGTTTCAGTGGGTGAGACTTCAGACCAAGGTTTAACGGACTACCAAGATTCCGAGTTTAAAGGCGATATACTTGCGACCCACCGACTGAATCTGCGTAGCTTTAGAATTACCAATGGGGCTTTTCAGCCGGATAAATCGATGACTCGTGGAGAACTGGCGCTGTTGGTTGAAGATATCCTTTATGTAAAATTTGGCATTAGCCGAACAGCATTTATTGGCTCAGCCTCACCATTTACCGATCTGTCGTCGAATGACACCAGTTTTAATTCGATTATGACTTCAGTGACCCGGGGGCTGATGCAGGGCCGAGAGGACGGCTCGATAGGACCGGAGGAGTTAGTATCTGGTGCCGAAGCTATTTTAGTACTCCATAATCTAAAACAGATCTTAAAGAGAGAATCAGCCTAAAAATAAGGGGAAAGTTATGAAGCGCATATTACTCTTGGGGCTATTGGTGATCCAAACAGCGAGCGCCAATGAACTTTCAATGATGACAGCCGAAGGCTTTGGATTTTCTGACGCGACTCGATTTTCTGAGGCGCAAGCGCGTCTCATGGCGCTGCGAGCGGCAAAGATCGATGCGCAGCGCAACCTGCTTGAGGTGATCAACGGCGTGAGGGTCACAGCAGGCACAACAGTTAAGGATATGACGCTTGAGAGCGACATCATTGGGACGAGGGTCAAAGGCATGCTGCAGGGTGCCTTTGAGACTGCCTCCGATGTAACCCTTCAGGATGGCAATTGGGTTGCTTCTGTGACAATGGCAGTCTGTATGGACAAAACGGCCCTCGAGTGTCGGGCAAAACCAACGCTCGCGGCAATTACACAACCCAGCCTTGTGGTAACGCCTGAGGAAGATCGGTTTGGTGTTGCAGACTTGCCGCCTGCCGCGGTAGCAGTCGTCCAAACGGAAGTTGCAGTGCCAGTAGCGGCGATGGTTGAGGATACAGCTGATGTTGAGGTTACGAATGCGGATTCGACAGCGATTGCGACGGTAGCAAGTGAAGGCAATGTAGCCTTGCAAAATAGTAGGGTAACGGGGCTGATTCTTGATGCATCGGCCTTAAATTACACACCGATGTTGGATGTTCGGGTACGAACCCAACGAGGTAAAGAGCTCTATGGCCCGGGCCATGTTCCTATGGGCAGCGATTGGTTGCATTGGGCTCCAAGTTTAGAGTCAGCCCAAAATATGGAGGAGATCATTGGCGAGTCGCCCATCGTGATTGTACCTGAAGCCCTAGGTGAAGCGACCGAGCTCGTGGTTAATGACGCTGACGCCATCGCACTTTTTACCAGCAATACGCTTAACCAAGACTTTTTGGCATCTGGGAAGGTCATCATCGTGGTTTCAGGTAGCTAATGAGGATGCTGATCGCGGTACGTTTCGGTAACGTTAGCCAACGGGTTATTAGCACGTTGGTTGCCTTTGTGTTTTTTCCTATTTCTATAGCCTGGTCAGCAGAAGACCTGTTCGATCAGCTAGATGCTCAATTAGAGGCGCAATTCCAAGATACCGATGAGACCCTTGAAGCCAACTATCAGGCGCTTGATGCAGCCCTCGAGGCGGGCCTAAACCGATTGACTGAAGAGGTTGAGGGCGTGTGGGGGCGTGAGCATGTTGTTCTGCCAAGTCAAAATGTCTGGGTTGATTATTCTGAAAATAAACGCTTAAGGCGGCGATTTGACTTTGCACGAGGCGTGTTGATAGTCGAGCAGCTTGTCGATGAGAACGAAGATATTAGCGCAGTTGCCGCGAGCGTTCAGTCAGCAATTGTTGCTGCGCAAGGCGATACAGTGGCAGATCTGGCCGGCAAAGATGAAGCCCTCACCTATGCTGCAGAATTGTTAGCCCAGCAAGGTATCGAGGTCGAGGTTAAGCCCGAAGATAGCGAGGCTGCAGTCTTAGGCGAGACCTTAGTGGTTTCAAGTGATGAACTCGACCAGATAGCGGCTTCGATTGAGTCGTCAGTTCAAGCCGAATCCTCGTTAAAGCGCATCAATAGTTCGAGTGCCGGCGCTGCGAAGCTATCAAACAAAGAAGAGTCGCCCATTCTTCAAGATGAAATGGCTGGTGAGCCGTCCGGTGAAAGCGCGGTGGCGCAGAATCCCGGCGCACCCAGTAGTCCAGGGCTACGGGTCCCCTCTCTGGATAGCCAAACGCCTGATACGACCGAGAAGGGGCCTGGAGGGGCTCAAGTGGTTTCGGCGGAGGATACGGGTGCTAGCGTTCAAGAGATAACGGAGTCCGGAGCTTTAGGGGCTGAAGGGGTGGACGGTCTGGCCCGCTTATCTAACGCTTCGGGCACCATTAAAACCGATAGTCATGTTGCGGCGCCAATGGCAAAAGAAGCGTTGTTGGCCTCAGACGCGAGCAATGAATTCAGCCAGGCTACAGCGGCGATGGAGAGTCATGCCAGCAGTATATCCGCAGAAATCGCACCCATTGCTGATCGTAAGAAGGTCGTGGTGACAATTCCGCTGCGCGCAGATTACTTGACAGAACGAGCCCGGCAATACGCACCTTCGGTTGCTGAGGAAGCAGATCGGCGTCAGTTACCGGTGAGTTTGATTTATGCAATTATGGAAACAGAAAGCCATTTTAATCCCCGAGCTCGGTCTCACATTCCAGCCTTTGGGCTCATGCAACTGGTGCCGAAGAGCGGTGGTTTAGATGCCTATCACTATGTTTATGGAGAGAAAAAGGTGCTCGGGCCAGAGTATTTTTTTCAGCCGAACCAGAATGTGGAGCTCGGCACCGCTTATCTTGATCTACTTGATAAGCGATATCTTAAGGACATTGTCAATCCAGAGAGTCGACTGTTCTGTACCATTGCGGCTTACAATACGGGCGCGGGTAACGTTGCTAAAGCCTTCACCGGCGGAACCAATATTCGGACTGCCGCTGCGGCAATCAATGCCCTCAGTCCTGAGGCTGTGTTTGAGCATCTGGTCGTCAATTTACCCTATGCTGAAACCCGCAATTACCTAAAAAAGGTGCGCAAAGCACAAGAAAAGTACGAGTTAATGACCCACAATGCTGTTCTGTAGGTCTAGAGCACAGCACGCTGGTGATTGGTCGTTGGAGTCCTCTCGAGGCTCTTCGGCGGTCCGCTGGCGAAGGAGGAGTTCCAGAATGAAATGGTTGTCACTTTTATTTGCTTGTTTACTCAGCACTGCGGTGTGTGCCGATGATGTGATTCGAGAATCGGCCAACGGCTCTATCAATTGGAGCGAAGGGGTAATCTATGCCCAGGGCTTCGGAACGTCCAGAGAAGGCATGCCCGAAGCTCAGAGGAAGCTTCTAGCGCGCCGAGCTGCAGTGGTGGATGCGCAGCGGAATTTACTGGAAATGACAAAAGGGGTGCGATTGACCTCGATGACCAAGGTGGTGGACCAGATTGTTGACGAAAGTACGATGGCGACGCGCGTGCAAGGGGTTATCAAAGGTGCAACCCCGGTCAAGGAGCATTATCACAACGATATCTACACCATTACCATGGCAATGTCGATCGGCGGAGAACTGCTGTATGCGGTGATGCCTTCGTCAGAAGACTTGGTTTTTCAAAGTCAACCTAAGATGCCAGAGGTGCTGTTTGAGCACGTATCGGCAACGCTCAATCCGGTAATAATATGGGTTGAAAATCAGCTATTTAGTAAAGCTTTTGCAAGTCAAACGTTCACAATTAGCGGTCAGCAGGAAGCGGATACCGCGAGACGAATTATCCAGTGGATTGAGCAAGCTCAGCCCAATAACGTGGGTGAAGCACTGCGACAGTCGGTGAATGACTTTGCGTCTGGAGAGTTCTCGGGACTGCTGATTGATGCGAGTGCCGTCTCGAATTTTGAACTTGCGACAATACCCACCATTCGCGATGAGGCGGGAGCCGTCATTTACCCGACTAAGGAGACGTCCTTTGCAGACATCGCGAATAAACGAGGGGTGAGCTACGATTTCGATATTAACGATGCGGTACGCAATGCCCGAGTGGCCCAGGTACCGATGATCGTCAAAGCGACGGATACCTATGAAGGCCTGCGCTCAGATTTGGTTATCTCGACGGCGGCTGCCGAGCGAATTTTAGCGAGTAAAAGCGCGCGACAAGCAATGAATGAAGCCGGTGTTATGATTGTTGTGGCGTTATAATAGAGGGCTAGGGCGAGCGCGGCGGGAATAGCTGTCTACTGGGCGCGTCGTAGGCGGCCGGTTTGGGCGTTTAGCGTAAGAGCCGGCGTTTTAGTTTGCTTTGGTCGACAGCAGAAATCCTTGCGGCTTCTAAATACCCCCTAATCCCCCCGAATTGAGTTTCAAGCTCGTCTAAGGCCGCCATGAGGTACTCCTTTTTCACCTGAGCGAGAATTTCGAGGGTTTCCCGTGACAATGGTATGCCTTGTGTGGACATCCTCTGCCCAATGGTAGTAATTAATTCTGAAGCTTGGTTGGTCAGTAGATAGTCCTCCATAACATCAGTTTCTGAGACGCCGAGTGCCAGTAGAATGATAGCGACGCCGAAGCCCGTTCGATCTTTGCCAGCCATACAATGAACTAAAAACCCGTTCTCAACTTCGAGCAGAGCATTAAGCATCTGTGTATAGGCTCCAACATGGTCTCGAGCAATTTCTCGAGTAATTTCCTGCATAAATTGTGACCGTTCGTCAGCGGTGGCCTCTCGATCTGCGTCAGACGAAAAACTGTCTCTTAAATGGGCACTGGTACCTGGTGCAATTGGAATATGACGCTGGTTTTCAAACGGGGGTTCACTGGGTGTTGGATACTGTAAGATTTCGTCCTCGCGTCTTAAATCGCAGATGACGCCAATATCGAGTCCCTCAAAAGCTTCTCTTCCCGAGGGCGATAGATCAGAAAGCATTCCACAGCGGAATAAGCGGCCTTTTATGACCGATTTACCATCGCGAGTAGAATATCCCCCGAAATCTCGGAAGTTAAGACTGCCTTCTATTGAAATGAATCTTGCTTGAGGTGAGGCGAAAGTCATAGACATAATCCGATGTTAAGCGTTAAGAAAGATCTAAGCGTTGGTCAGGATAACAGTTTTGTAAGCCCGAAACTCACAGACCGCCCGTGGGGGGAATCAGCATAAGCAGACCGATACCATAGTCGTTCTAGGCCAGGGTTTTCACTCAGCTCCTTGACCAGACCCTTAACCAATAAGGCTATCCAATCCTGGGCTTCTTGGTGGGCCCGAGTGTCCCCAGCTTGGGCCGCACTCAGGTCAAATGTATGAAAACGGCTGCGGGCGAGGTGCTCAAAGTGTTCGAATTCCGCTGCTTCAAGTGGTAACCCCTGGCAGCCTTGTCGCCAAATTTCCTGAAGCGAAAGGGTCGCATTTGACATGATGTTAGACCTTGAAGAATATTTTGATCGTACGGGTTTCCTGTCTATCTGTGTCACTCGAGGGGCACTGCCTAACCCAGATTGTAGAGAACAGGTTTGTCTAAAGGTGCTTTTTCTTTCCACTCTTCTGGCAAATAGGGTTGATGTGCGGTCAGTAACTCAGCCGATAATTGCCGAATTTCATCAAGTGTGAGCACAGCAGCCGTTAGAGGGTCCATGGCCATTGCCTGAAACACGAGCTCTGGATCGACGGCCTCTGCCGCGAGTACCGCGAGTTTTTGCACATTGATTTGATTGCGATTGATGGCGGCCAAGTGTTCCGGCAGTTCGCCATAGGCGAGGGGGGTGATACCGTCGGAGCCGATGGCGCAGGCAACCTCTACACAGGATTCTTCCGGAAGATTGCTGATGAGCTGATCATTCATCACGTTGCCAAAAATGACTTCTTCTTGTCCTGTCACCAGCGCATGTACAATTTGCGAGCCATATTCTTTGCTACGGGAAAGATCGATTGGCGTTTGCCACTCGGCCATCTTCGCCATCGTCTCACGCCAGTCTGGTCGGTTGTAGAGCGTCTTAATAAACCCAGGAGCGCCATTCCATCCGCCCCCGGGGCAATAACGCGCGACAGTCTCTGGCTGCTTCCGAAACCAGGGTGAATATTCGGAATTGTGACCCGAGGCCTCTGTAACGGGATAACCAAAGTGTTTGATGTACTCCATTCGCGACGTATCGGATTTCCAGAGTGCTGGATCCTCAGCGAGTTGTCGGATCTTGGGCAACTGATCCTGCTGATTGTGACTAAACTCGGTGATCCAGGCTTGGTGATTGATACCTGCGCATCTAAAGGTCGTTTCCTCGATTGAAATGCCCAGGCGCGATGCCCACTCTTCCGTTGTTCCTTGAACAGAATGACAAAGTCCGACCAATTTGATGCCTGGGGCGCCTCGAAACATACCCCAGCACAGCATTGCCATGGGATTCGTATAATTGAGCAAATAGGCGTTAGGGCAGAGCGACAGAATATCTTGGGCAATTGACACTTGCTCAGGAAGGGTGCGTAAACAACGCATGATACCGCCCGGTGTCAGAGTATCGCCTATGGCTTGGCATACCCCATAATTTTTTGGGATATCGATTTCATCTTTGATGGCATCGTAACCTCCTACCAAGATGCTAGAGATAACCACATCCGCATTGCTCAGGGCTTCTTTACGATCTTGATGCAGACTGTAAGTCGCTTCACCGTAGTTGCCATGTCGAAAAATTTGACTAACGATCTTGCCGGCAAAGTCTAAACGTTCAGCCTGGGTGTCGACCAAAGCAAAGTGGGTTTTGCGTAAAGCGGGATAACTTAGGAGGTCCGCAGTCAGTCTGCTTGAAAATTCCAAGCTCCCGGCTCCAATAATCACAACCTTGAGGGGCGTTTCTACCGTCATTGATCCCTGTATCTCAGTCATTAGTTGCCTTCAAACTCGGGCTCACGCTTCTCCATATACGCAGAAACGGCCTCATTGAAATCGTTGGATTTAAATAAATTGAGGACTGACATCAAAACGTGATGCGAGTGACTTTCAAAGTCTTGTGTCAACCCATGGCGAAATAGGCGCTTCATCTCGGCAATCGCAAGGGGAGCGTTGGCGGAGATTTTGTTGCACCAGTCTAGCGAGGTTTCATGGAGTGAAGCCTCAGCGACGACCTGATTAACCAGTCCGTATTCTAGCGCTTGATGGGCGCTAATAGGATCGCCGAGCATTGAAATTTCGCAAGCCTTTGCCCATCCAAGTAACCTTGGTAAATACCAAGTCCCGCCACTTTCGGGGATAACCCCCATTTTGGCAAAGCCGGGTAATAGTTTTGCGCGGTCTGAAATGAGCCGCATATCGCAGCCGAGTGCAAGATCCAACCCATAGCCGGCGGCTGCCCCATTTATCACCGCAATGACTGGGGTATCCATGCGTTGCAGGGTCACCGTACAGATCTCTCGGGTTGAGTAATGGTTGGCTCCACCAGCCCCAGAAAGCGCGCCAGCAATGCCGCCACCCTGGGCTGCCTGTTTCAGGTCAAGGCCTGAGCAGAATGCTCTACCGGAGCCAGTAAGAATGACGGCGCGAACGTCACGATCATCGTCGGCCGCTTTCAACGCTAGATTCAGATCTGACAGCATTTCCGAGGTAATGGCATTCATTGCCTCAGGACGGTTAAGGGTTATGGTCATAGTGTGACCAATGCGATCAGTCAAAATGGGTGGATTCGTCATGGGTAAGGGCTCCTTAAGTGGGGTTTTTGACCCGAATGCATACAACGCGCGTCTAACTATTTTTGATGCTTATCTTGATCCTTGTCCATCGTCGATTTTAATCACAGTCCCAGTGACACATTCCGATGCAGGTGATACTAAGTACAGTAAAGTGCTGTCCATTTGGGCGGGTTGGCAGATCCGTTTGCGCGGAAAATTTTGGCTGATATCACCAATTCTCGACAACATGCCGTCCATCATCTCGCTGGCAAAAGCGCCGGGAGCGATGCAATTGACATTAATGGGGTATCGGGACCACTCAACGGCGTGGGCCTCCGTCATTCTGACTACAGCGCTTTTGGTTGTTGCATAGAGGGTCGCGGCTGATTGCGCCGTGGTATTGAAGGCTGCAATCGAGGCAATATTAACAATGCGTCCAGGTAATTGTGCGGCTATAAGGCGTTTAGCGACCTCAACTGATAGCACCCAGGGACCGATCAAGTTGGTATCGAAAACAGCATCCATCAGGGTGTCGGTCATCTTGACGGCACGTTGAGCATCTGGGATGCCTGCATTATTCACCAATATGGTCACGGTGCCTAGAGCTTGTTCTGCTTCTTCTAGCGCAGCTCGAATGCTGTTGCGGTCGGTCATATCGATCGCAATGGGCACTGCAACGCCCCCCGTTGCATTAATTTCCTCTGCCAAGGCTTCCAGTCTGTCGAAACGTCGTCCCGTCACAGCAACCTTCGCCCCACAAGCAGCCAATACTTGAGCGAAACGTTTACCGAGTCCTGCGGTTGTCCCGGTCACCAAGGCAACCTGGTCGGAAAGATCTGTTGAAGTGTAAGGTAAGGGGAAATCAGGCATAGGGTTGTCCTCGCATGGTTGGCTGATGATTGATGTTTGGGGAACTCGGAGCATAAAGAATCGAACCAGTAACTGACCGAATATCGGTTTTGCCACAAAAAGCCATGGTGAGATCTAGCTCTTGCTGAATGACTTCGAGGGCTCTCCTTACGCCCAAGCCACCAAGCGCACCTAGCCCATAAATATAAGCTCTTCCTATCAGCGTCGCGTCAGCGCCGCTGGCTATGGCCCTCAGCACGTCTTGACCACTTCGGATTCCGCCGTCTAACCAGAGTTCCACTTGATCGCCAATAGTCGCCCGAATCTCGGGCAAGACGGAGATCGTGGCTGGGGCACCGTCCAATTGACGGCCTCCGTGATTAGACACAATAATCGCATCAGCGCCATGCCTGCATGCTAGGAGAGCATCTTCCTGCGTCATGATACCTTTGATAATTAAAGGCCCTTGCCAGAGCTCTTTGATCCAGGAGACATCATCCCATGACAGGGCGGGATCAAATTGTTGACTCGCCCAAGCTGAAAGAGAGGTTGTATCATCGACGCCTGCGACATGCCCAATAATATTGCCAAAGTTTCGGTGAGGGGTTCGGAGCATTTCGAGGGCCCATTGCGGTTTTGTCGCAATGTTCATTAGATTTTTCAATGTAGGTTTAGGAGGCGTCGATAAGCCGTTTTTAATGTCTTTATGTCGCTGTCCCAAAATTTGAAGATCAACGGTTAATACAAGAGCGCTGCAGCCTGCGGACTTGGCACGGCGAATCAATGTCTTCACGAAATTTCTGTCGCGCATCACATAAAGCTGGAACCAAAATGGCTTTTGGGTCTGTTCTGCAACCGTCTCAATACTGCATATGCTCATGGTAGAGAGTGTGTAGGGGACACCAAAGTTCGCCGCAGCACGCGCGGCTTTAATTTCGCCATCGGCACTCTGATATCCGGTTAAACCCACCGGTGCTAAAGCAACCGGCATGGTAACCGGCTGGCCAAGCATCTTGGCTTCGACCTTTCTTGTGCTTAAGTCGACCAGCACTCGCTGCTTAAAGAGAATGTCCTGCAGGGCCTGTTGGTTTGTATGAAAAGTCTGTTCTGTCCAGGAACCGGATTCGGTATAGTCATAAAACATGCTAGGGACACGTCTCCTATACAAGACTTTGAGATCTTCTATACAAGTAATGGTGACCACGTGACTCTCAATCGGTAATGATCTCAGATCATAGCAGGGTCAATCGTCGCTGACACTTCAGTCATCAGTAATGGCTGCTAGTGGGCTTTCGACTAACCTAAAGGCAAAGGAACAATCATGGCGAATTGGCAATATGAGAAGGGGCTCCACGAAACGGGCAACGGGATCTACGCTTACCTTCAACCTGACGGAGGCTGGGGCTGGTCTAACGCGGGTTTGATCGTGGACGACGGATCGTCGCTGCTCGTGGATACTTTGTTTGATGCTGTTCTGACTCGCGAGATGCTGGATGTGATGGCCGACGCAAGCGGCGTAACTGCGGAGGCTATTGATACCGTGGTTAACACCCATGCAAACGGTGATCATACGCACGGCAATGGCCTATGCACTAAGGCTGAAGTGATTGCCTCTGAAGCCAGCGCGAGAGAGATGGAATCGTTCACCCCGGCTATGATGCAGTCGTTTATGGACTCGGCGGAGACTTTGGGAGAGGCGGGCGACTATTTAAAGGACGTTTTTGGGCCCTTTGATTTTGCTTCGGTTGCTGAGAAGTTGCCAACGAAGACCTTTTCCGATGAGCTTCGTCTTAACGTAGGCGCGAAGTCGATTCACTTGTTGGAGGTAGGACCGGCGCATACGCGCGGCGATGTTTTGGTCCACGTCCCGGAAGATCGCACGATATTTACGGGAGATATTCTGTTCATCGAGGGAACCCCTTTGATGTGGGCGGGTCCTGTGGCCAATTGGATTCGTGCTTGTGACCGCATCATCGGTTTAGATCCTGAGGTTATTGTTCCTGGTCATGGTCCGATCACGGATGTCGCTGGCGTGGCTCAGGTCAAAGCCTATCTTCAATACATTGAGGGAGAGGCGCGAGCGCGATTTGACGCTGGGTTGAGTGTGCGTGAAGCAGCACTCGATATCGCGCTAGGGGATTTTGATCGCTGGATCGACGCTGAGCGGATCGCGATTAATGTTGACACGCTTTACCGAGAATTTTCTGGCATTAAAGGTAGTACTGATACCCTCGAGATGTTTGGGCTAATGGCTGAGGTGAGACGGCTACGGCGCCAACGATGAGGGCAGAAGCAGTCTGTGCCGAGTAGTCTAAGGTGGCGCATTGAAGCAGCTTACGCCGAGCATCCTCTGATGCGCTCGGACGGCAATTGAAGGATACCAATGACGAGGACGAAGAATGCGTCTTCAGTCAATTCGGGTTTTCGCGACCTAGGCTGAGCCTTTGAGCAAGGATGAGAAAACGGGCAGATTTCCAAAAGCTCGTTAATCCGAGTCGTCCAAGGATAAGCCGGACGATGGTTTCTGCGGATCCACAATGGGGTCAGGGGTAGGAGTGTGCTTCATTGACATTGGGAATTCCACGCTGAGCGAGGTTGGCTGTTAGCGATAACTCAACGCACAAAGCGCAGAGAACAGAGAACAGAGAACAGAGAACAGAGAACAGAGAACAGAGAGCTGAGAGCTGAGAACAGAAAGCTGAGCTGGAACAATAACGCTGCAATAACGGGTTGGATGACGAATCT
>NZGC01000024.1 GCA_002689445.1 Gammaproteobacteria bacterium | reverse complement strand
TAGAAGGTGCTGACTTGCTTCTAGAGCAGGACATGCCAGGGAAAGCCCGGGCGGCAAATGCTGCTGGATGTTGGGCTATTGTCTTATTGCTTCGGCAGAGCTGAGGGTCTATTCCAGACGGAGTGGAACCGTTTATTTTGACTGCCGCAAGTGGTCTTCGGTAGGTTGCCGTTAACCTAGTTTGAGTTGATCTCTGACCTGCTCACCGGCAGCGCGAAATGCTCCAATAGCAGCCGTTGAAACCCAAGCGGTAACCGCATCATGATAGCTAGGCCTGTCTCGCATCCTGTTGTACCAAACAGACAAAAGGGGCCTCGCCTCGATTCCATCGTAAAGTGCTAAGTGATCTAATCGAATCAAATAAGGCAGCAACGCGAAGTCTGCAAGACTGACTGATGATCCTGTGAGGTAGGGTTGCCCGTTTAACCGGGCTTCTGCTTGGTCTAAAACCGTGAGGTAAGCCGTCAGGGCCGCATCAAAGTTTTCAGCTTCGACACCTTTGGCAATCACCTGCGCTCGATCCCTGCGACGGAGGGGGTCGGGGATGGCGTTAATCAGCGCGGTTATGTCTGCTTTTGAGCGCCGAAGTAATCCTGGGCGAATGCCGATAGCATAGGTGATGATACCGCAGGCAGGGTGTAAGACGTCATCAATCACCTTCGTGAAGAGACGCACCTGATGCCGTTCCACGGCTGTGCTGGGTGTCAGTGCAGGGCCTGGATAACGCTCTTCGAGATACTCATTGATCAGAGTTGATTCAATCATCGCCTGATGGTCATCAACCAACGTGGGTACGACGGCTAGCGGGTTAAGCGCTAAGTAATCTGGCTTGAATTGTTCACCCTGTTGGAGGTCTAAAATAATGGAATCAAAGTCCAGAGATTTTTCTGCCAGCACCAATCGAACTTTCTGTGAGCAGGTGGACATGGGGTTATGGTAGAGCTGCATGAGGATCACTGTTCCTAAAGGCAAAGTCATATTATGCTGGGGGTCATAGCTACGCAACTCAAAGGCCTTCAGGTCCGATGGTAGGCGTGTATGAATCAATGGTTTGGGAGAACCCTATTGATCAAAGGTATCCACCACATTGCGATAGGCGTGCCGGATCTTCAAGCTGCGATAGACTTTTACGGCAACGCTTTCGGATTCTCGGTAGTTCAGCAGTCAAGGATTGCTCACATGCCGCTAGCCGACCAGGCGGTCGGTGTAACCGCTATGGATGCGGATATGGCCATGCTCAAAGCGCCCAATTGTTTTATTGAGCTTTGGCAATATCGGTCGCCAAGGGGCAGTGATAAAACGTCTAATCCGAATGATCTTGGATACCCGCATCTTGCTTTACAAGTGACAGACATCGAAGTGGAACATGAACGATTAACAACTGCTGGTATGGAATTTGTCGGGCCACCGGTTGATTTCGGTGACACGAGCGCCGTGTACGGACGGGATCCGTTCGGTAATGTGATCGAAATCTATGAGATTAGAAACTCCGAGCGAGCCCAACTTTCGCCAACAGATTTGGTTGGCTCATAGATTGTGTTGGGCGACGCATCGGTGTGGTATCCATCAACTAAGAGCGTGTTAGGAGTGTAATCAATGAATTTTGACTTTTCTTCCGAAGACAGAATGGTCCAGGAGCAGGTTAAGCGGTTTCTCAGTGAGCGATGTTCGCTCGGTCGTTATCGTGAGGTGATGGAAGGTGAAACGGCTCACGCCGATGATGTCTGGCAGGGACTCTCAGAAATGGGCGTGCAGGGAACCGCCATTCCGGAGGCCTATGGCGGCGTCGGTGCGGGTTATTTGCCCCTCTGCCTAGCCGCCCAAGAGCTTGGCGCTGTGTTGGCACCGGTTGCTTTTTCCTCGTCCATCTATCTTGCGAGCGAAGCCATCCTGCAATTTGGAACGGAAGACCAGAAAGAACGCTATCTCCCTAGGCTCGCCTCGGGAGAGTTAATTGGGACGCTGGCGGTTAGCGAAGGGCTAGCGGAGCCGGCGTTGGATGCGCTTGAGGTGGTTAGCGGCCAAGATACCGTCACAGGCACCAAATTGATGGTTCCTCATGGGCTAATCGCTGATATTGCCATCGTTGTTGCCCGTGGTAGTGAGGGTGCTGAGTTGCTCATAGTGCCGTTAGAGGGCGTACAACGATCGGCGGTAGAGGGCGTCGATCCTTCTCTTGCAGCGGCAACCCTGACCTTTTCTGGAACGGCCTGTGAAGTCCTGGTGGGCAGTGGCGAGGGTAAGCAAGCCTACCAGACGTTACTCAACCGGGCGGCTGTGCTTTTTGCCTTTGAGCAAATTGGCGGTGCCGAGCAAGCGCTCAACATGGCGGTGGCTTATGCGAAAGAGCGCTTTGCTTTTGGGCGGCCGATCGGGTCCTTTCAAGCACTTAAGCATATGATGGCGGACATGTATGTGGCACTGAAACTGGCGGAATCCAATGCTTACTATGCGGCCTGGGCGTTACAGAATGATGCCGAGGATCTACCGTTAGCCGCGGCAACTGCTAGGGTATCCGCCACTCAAGCATTCCAGTTATGCGCTCGGGATAACATTCAAGTGCACGGTGGTATGGGCTTCACTTGGGCTTTTGACTGCCACTTATTTTATCGCCGCTCAAATTATCTCGCTGTGGCGCTGGGAGGCTCGAAAGCCTGGGATGATCATCTTGTCAACGCGTTGCCGGGTTTAGCCGCTTAGGAGGATTTATGGATTTTAGTGATACGCAAGCAGAAGCAACTTTTCGTGAAACTGCACGGGCCTGGATTAGTGCCCACGCGCCAACCTACTTGGCGGAGTCATTGTCACGGAGTGGCTTTGGTTCAACTCGAACAGGTGATTTTGACCCGATTGAAGAGGCGAAGAAGTGGCAGAAAGCGAAGGCCGATGCGGGCTGGGCCTGCTTACAGTGGCCCAAGGATTATGGCGGACGTGGTGCTACACCCATCGAGAGTGTCATTTGGAACCAGGAAGAAGGGGTCTATGGCAAATTGAGTGGTACTTTCATCATCGGCCAAGGGATGTGCGCACCCACGATGATGGCTTATGCCAACGAAGATCAAAAGCGTCGATATTTGCCGAAATTAGCCAGCGGGGAAGAAATTTGGTGCCAGCTGTTTTCCGAACCGCATGGTGGCAGTGACCTTGCGGGCTTGCGTACTCGGGCGATCAAGGACGGCGATGAATGGGTGGTCAACGGCCAGAAAATTTGGACCTCCGGCGCCCATTACAGTGATTATGGCATTTTGATCACTCGGACCGATCCAGAGGTCGCTAAGCATCGAGGCCTCACCATGTTTTTCCTCGATATGAGAAGTCAGGGCGTGGAAATCCGCCCTATCAAACAGGCTAATGGCGATAGCGGTTTTAACGAAGTCTTTTTTGATAATGTGCGGATTCCCGATGCTCAGAGGTTAGGCGAAGTCGGTGATGGCTGGAAAGTCGCTTTGACCACGTTGATGAATGAGCGCCTGGCGATTGGGGGAAGTATTGCGACAGGTTTCCCGGAAATCGAGGCCTTGGTAAAAGAGTTAGTAATCACCGCTGGTCCAGCGATTGAAGATGCCTCGGTCAGAGCTCGACTGGCTGACTGGTATGCGAAAAGCGCGGGATTGAAAAACACTGGCGCAAGGGCAATTTCGGCACTGTCGAAGGGTGAGATTCCTGGACCTGAAAATAGCATTGGCAAACTGGTGGCTGGCGGCATGATGCAAGATATTGCCAAGTATGGGATGGAGCTCCAGGGTTTGGGTGGGTTGGTGACCGACCCGACTATTGCTCGCAGTCAAGCACAAATTCAGGCGATGCTAATGCGATCACCTGCGGTTCGCATTGAGGGTGGAACGGATCAAATTCTGCGGAATATTATCGCTGAGCGAGTATTGGGTCTGCCGGAGGATATGCGCGCAGACAAGGGCTTAGCGTTCAGTCAGATTCCGACCAGCACCGATGCTAAGCGGGGATCTTGATCGGGGCAGCGGAGGTTTAGGATCGTCAATCTTTGGGGCAAGCGTCGTGACGCAAGGGTCAGACGATGACCATTGACGAGGGGGGAGCAAAGGGCAGCGCGATATGGAACTCATTTCTTTTACAGAAGGTAGTACGACTCGAGCGGGACTTTTGAACCGTAGCGGCGTCATTGACCTAAGTCGAGCCTGCCCCGGCCTGCCGAATGATACGCTCTCTATCATTCAGTTGGGTGAGCCGGCATTAACGGCGATCGCCGCAGTCGCCGAAGGGCCAGTGGATTTTACCCGGGAGGAAGTGACCTTGGCTGCCATCATGCGAAGGCCCCCAAAGGTGATAGCGATTGGTCTGAATTATCGGGCGCACGCGGTGGAATCGAATATGGCGATTCCTGAGGTCCCGCTGGTCTTTACCAAACAATCCACCAGTGTCACCGGTGCCTACGATCCAATTTACTGGTCCAAGGATAGTCAGGCGCTTGATTACGAGGGCGAACTCGCGCTGGTGATTGGTCGAAATTGTCGTCGGGTGAAGCGCCATGAGGCAAAGGATGTGATTCTAGGGTATTGCGTTGCCAATGATGTCAGTGTGCGCGATTGGCAAATGCGGGGTACACCGCCGTCGTTTACCATGGGTAAGTCCTGGGATAGTCACTGCCCTCTGGGACCTTCGATTGTGATTGATGAAACCATTGATCCTCATCAACTCCGATTAAGAACCTGGGTCAATGGCGAACTCCGTCAGGATAGCTCCACCGACGATTTGATTTTTAACTGTTATGAACTCGTGGAATTTTTATCGACGGCCTTCACGCTAGAAGCCGGCGATGTCATTTTGACCGGAACGCCGAGTGGTGTTGGTTTTGCACAACGTCCGCCCGCTCGGTTGACGCCTGGAGATAAGGTTAAGGTGGACATTGAGCGGCTAGGCTGGATTGAGAACGACGTGATCGAAGAACCGGATTGGGCGGCCCGGTTTTAAAATGCGCAAGGGTAGGGGACTAGACCCGCTCGACAGGCTGAAGCATGGGTGTCCCCTTTTTTCCAAAGGCATCGAAGTTACCGAAGCTTGAAACCTCAAGCATTGCCCATTCTAAGTCCTCCAAGAAAATCCATCTTGCTCAGTTTTACCCCATCCATACGCAGCAGATCGTAGCCTGTGGTGGCATGAAAATAAAAATTGGGCAGAGAAAAGCTCAACAGGTAGTTAGAGACCGTAAAGGGCAGCTCTCGTCCCCCCATCCTGAAAACGACCGGCGCATCTGCTCTGGCGTCGAGTGCGGCGGCATCTGTTGAATTGACTGCCTCAAGCGCTGCCGCAACATGGGCGGTTAAACCTGCGTAATCAAAGGCAAGAGAAAAATCGGGTGGGGTTGCATTCCCGGTTTCACAGCTCGTTAGGGCATTCATGGAATGATGGACAACCGAAACCATCTGAAAGTGTAACGGTTGCATGTCGTCGATGAGTTTGAGTTGTACGGCTTGATTGACGTCACTGCCCAGCGCCTCATAGTGAGCACGTCCTTTTTCTAAATAGTTCAGGACAGCAGGGATAATTTGCTGATAGGTGGGGAGGACGGTGCTCGCGAGAGATAGTGTCATCATTAGGCTCCTAGGTTTAAGTGAGATTAGGGTTTCAAGTGAGGCTGTCTATGCGTATCAGTGTCAGTTTCGTTGCAGCGCAATGGCTCCGTGTCGTTTGGGTGAGTGACCCATACAGGGCTAGCTTTTACGCAACCCAAAATCAACTTCATGGTTCCGTTTCGGCATGATCGAAATTTCCATCGGGTCGAAGCTGGCCATATCGACGTCGATCAAATAGGGTCCTGACCCCTGCATGGCGAGGGTGAGGGCTGCCTCGAAATCGGCAACGGTTTTGACTCGCTGACCGGGTACTCCCATGCTTTCGGCCATGGTCGCAAAAGCCACCTTGCCAAGATCGGTTTCGTTGATTCTTCCAAAGCGGGTTTCTTGTAACCATCGTAAAACGCCGTAACCCGAGTCGTTAAACACCAGGATAACCAAAGGAATCTGATATTGCGCCGCCGTTGCCAGTTCTGTGGCATGGAACATAAAGCCCCCATCCCCATGCACCACAACGGTTTTTTCACCGGTGCCAACAGCCGCGCCTAGGGCCAAGGGAAATCCCGGACCGATGGCCCCTGAGGAGGGGTTAAGGGAAGTGCGCGGACGTAAAATAGGGAATTGTTGATTGCCCCAATTGTAAGCAGAAATGGTTTGGTCTCGAACGAAGAGTCCCGTTTCTGGCAGCTGGGATCTAATGATATCCATGATCTGAGGAAAATCCCTGCCCAGTCGTTTTCGCATCGCACCGCGCAGCCCGTCCCGGGCTTCCCAGATGGTCTGATTGAATTGATCGTCGTTGACTTCAGCATCGACCAATTGTTCGCTCAATGCGGTTATAGCGGCGAGTGCATCGCCTTGTATCGGAAATTTGGCGGTATGGGTTCTGCCGATCATCGGGCCTTCAATATCGATTTGAATCAAGTCGCCTGGCGGTGTCTGATGCTGAAACTGACCATCAACGCCCACCGCAAATCGAGTCCCAATGGCGAGCGTAACCTCTGCGCTTGAAAGATTTTGATACATCGCCGCGCTGTTGTAATAATTGCCAACACAATTAGGGTGGGTCTCCGGCACAGCGCCGCGTCCGTCAACGGTGGTCAATATCGGGCAGTCAAGCTGCTCGGCTAGCGTCTGTAGCGCTGGACCTGCCTCAGAGGCAATGACACCACCCCCAGCGATGATGATGCGCCGGCGAGATGCCAGGAGGCGTGCCGCCGCCGCGGTAATTTGATGGGAGTCAGGCTGAGACAGATCAATCCGCGGTGGTTGTAAAGTCAGGGGTGACGTTTCTGCGTACTGAAGATCAATCGGGACTTCGATCGCGCCGGGCGCGGGGCGTCCGGTAAACAGATCATCCACCAAGAGCTGTAGACAAGGGCCAAGCTGGCTGACCTGGCGAGGGCTTTCAACCCGCCGGCAAACACTGGCCAGCATCGAGACTTGTTGCTCCGCCTCATGTACGTAGCCAACGCCGCGACCATAAAAGGCGGTCTCTGCTTGACCGGTAATCACCAAAACCCGCGAAGATCCATATTGGGCCTCGTATAAGCCGGTAATCGTGTTAGCAGTACCGGGTCCGGTTGAAGCAATCATGACGCCGAGTTTTCCTGTGGCGCGGGCATACCCATCGGCGGCATGGGTGCCCGCCTGCTCATGCCTGACATCTATGATTTGGGTTTTACCGAGGCGATTGATGGCATCGAATATCGGCATGTTATGAATGCTGACGATTCCAAAGACGTGCTCAACGCCTAGGTCCGCCAAGCCTTGCGCAATCAAATCGGCACCAGTGAATTGGGTCATGTTGGCTCCTCAGTTGTCTCGACGATCGCATTGTCTTACCCATCCGTCAATGTGGTTCTGGCCGGGTTAGAGCCGCCTGCGGACAAAGGATTGAGTCAAGGGGACTCAGTAACCGCTAAGAGGGGTTGTGGTACGAGCTGCGCCTGGCGCTCTCGTGCCCCTTTGTTTGGGGGAGACCAAGGTGCGAAAACCGAGCGAGGGGAGGGGAGCTTGCCGGGTCCATTGCTTGCCTTAATGGCGCCCACGCTGACGCTAGACGCCAGTTTAGCGTTTAAACAATCCTCTCAGTGCAGACGGCTTTCTGGCGAAGCCAATGGCGGCTGCAACGCGCAGTGCCGTATTCAGAGGATAAGGCAAGGTATGAATACCCCCATGGATCCGAGTCTTGCCGGGGATTGCGGTCTCAGGATTCAACCAGTCGTGGATAGCCAGTAATCCGTTTAAAGTCTGTGACTGCTGTGGCGTGAAAGTCAGCACACCGAGCGCGGCGGCGCCTGCGAAGGCCGCATCGAAGACGGGATGGGCCAAGGACCGTGTTTGGGTTATGGCTGCAGTGTTGGCCGACACCGTAAAGGCTTTGCCTGTCGATCGCACCGCTTGGCCTCTCGCATGCCAACTGATGGCTGTCATGAGTTTCCCTAAGTACTGTGCTGCTTGATAGCTTGCCCCTTGAATGCCCACCACGGTCCGACTCGCGGCAGCCTGACAATCACCCTCAATACCCCCGCCCCGTCCCAACAGGCCAATGGGTTCAAGGCAAGCCTCCCAGAGAGGTCGGTGTTGATACCGCTCAGAAAGTAAGCGCAAATCATCCGGATCGAGGGGGGTCGTGGTGGTTGGGGAAAGTAGCAGCGTAACGCTGGCGATTTGGGCGGCTGGGAGCGCATTAACAAGGGCATTCATCACAGCGGTCAGTCGAATCTCTCGAGCGCCGCCTGGCGCGTACGCGTAGAGACAAAGATCGATCGCGTCACCCGCTGCGAAATCGGAAATGGTGGCTAGCGCTGCTAGGGGTTGGGTAAGCAGATCGATACCTTCCTCGGGGTAGAATAGTCGCCCGCCACGTGCGCTGTGGGTGGGCGGTGGTGATAGATCTAACCAAAGTAGATCAGCGCCAGCTGCTAGGAGTTGCTGGGTTGGCGCCATTTCTGCGCTGGCGCCTAACACCACCACTTTCCGACCCGTAAGGGTAATGATCGGCGCAGGACCATAGGCGTCCTCGATCCCCTGAAACGCAGCCTCGGCCCCTGCAGAAATTAACCTCTGCGAACGTAGTGCTTGGGCGACTTGGGTCAGACTTTGACGCTCCAGCCCATTGAGCGTCCATTGGGGTTGCCAGCCCGGTTGAGCATTGGGTTCAAGTTCGAGAAGAGGAAGACCTGATTGGGCGTTGTTGCTCAAATAATCGTCAAGCGATGGTACTTGATCGTTATGCTCATAGACCACTTCCTGAGCGAAGCGATTGGCCAACATTCCAGCGATGTCAGTCGCAGATGGGCTGCGTAAACGCGCGGATTCAAAACAGGGGAGCACATCAACATAACGCTTGCGAAATTGCTGGGCATCCTCGGGGAAATTGATCGAAAGAAAAGTCTCAGGATAGGCGTCAACCGCTGCCTTGAGTACTTCAAAGAAGAGTTGTGAGGCAGATTTACCGCCACGAATTTGGGTACCACGGTTATCGATTTCCATAGTCGACCCCCATCATGTGAGAGAAGCTCGCATCGGTATGAGTCAGGCGAACTTGGTTGGACAGCGTTTGCCGTGTTCGGCACAGCAATACCCTGTCCAGGCGGTTGCGATGGTCAGCGATTTCGTCTTGCTCGCCAGTGGCTCCGTGGAGAAGCCGGTTCAAATCGATCACGCTAACGCGGATGGCTGGCATCTTGCACTGTTGCTTGGGCTTGCTGCGCTCGCGCAAAGCCTGGACGACCTTTAAGGCGTTCAAGATAGGCCAAAGTAGGGGGCTTGTAGAACTCAGAAATACCCAAATTTTCGCCTAGGTAAAGCGCATAGCCGCAAGCAATGTCGGCGATCGTGAATCGATCAGCGGCTAGGAATTCATGGTCTGTTACCCGCGTGTTGAGCATGCGCAAGCGGGACAAATACCACTTCTTGTAATCCTCCCCGACCAACGCCTTGGTTTCATCGGGTTCAAGTTGCGTATAGCGCAGGTATAGCGTTTGCGGAAAGGTCAGGGTTGCATCACTGTGATACAGCCAGTTCAGATAGGCGCCATACTCGGGTTCGCTGGGTTGAATACCGAGTCCCTGGTTATATTTTTCCACCAGATAGTGACAAATGCCCGTCGACTCCGTCATATGATGCTCACCATCCACAAAGTAAGGCACCGTTCCGAGCACGTTGACCTCAAGATAACCGGGGTGCAGAAACCGGGGTGGAAAGGGCATGACCTCGAGATCGTAATCCAATTGCATCTCCTCTAACGTCCAGAGGGGACGCAATGATCGAGCATCTTTGCAGTGCCACAGTTTCATCATTCGAGTCCTTTTGGTTTTGGATCAAAACGGATACGCTGATCCGCGGAAAATATCAGTCGGAAGGCTGTTTGTGCCAAATGCTGCGGAAGTCCTCGGTGGAGTTGACTCGCGGATAGGGGTCTTCCGGTATGGGTTTATCCAAAAAGGGGCAGAGCCCTTGCCAACCATGGGTTGCCTCAAACACCAGCAGTCGTGAAGCGGGAACCTTTTGAATGACTGCGTCATTGTGACGGTTGAAGACATCAATAACGTGTTGTCTGTCCTCCATCCGACCATCAAACAATCGGTTCCAAATGATGTCCATGGCCCACTGGCCGCTCGCCTGGTTGACTGGGTCAGCCGAATGTAGACGCTCAGAGGAAGAGGCGTAGATGGTGTTCATGACGCTGTCGTACCACTTCTCTGGATCTCTCAGCGATAAGATGACTTTTGCCTCGGGATAGGTATCAGCCAGAGATTCCCACAGATTGCAGCTCGGCCAATCGACGGTCGCTTGGTAGCCCTTAAAAAGAGCATCCCAATTCATCGGTTCACCTTGATGCGCAGCCGACCATAAGGCTTGATGGTCCGGATGATGACGAAGCTCCATCATGTGGTAGCACTTATCGTAACCCAATGTTTCCAAGGCAAATTTGAGTGACAGGGTGCCGGTTCTGCCGAACCCGGCACCGATGACAGATAGGGTCATTTGATTTCCTCCAAGACCGCAATGCTCGCGGTAATCAACTCAGGTCAAAGTAACATGCGGCTTCAGCCCGCACCATAGGCATCGGCGGTTTGGCATCCGGTGCCTTGCCGGGCCGTATCGCACAAGCGACAACGCGCTTGAACCCTCAACGCCTGGGGGATAAGTCCAAGGGCACTTGCAAGGAACCTCAGGGCAGGCACTTACGCCTTCCAAGGGTCGTAATAGTTAGCCGGGCCTGAGGCGCGAATATCACTCAGCCAATCGCCCTCATAGGGCCAGTCTTCCGGATGGTCCGGATGGGGTCCTTGCCAGAATCGAGCGAAGGGCCCGGCAGCATCGACGGTTTCCAATGACCAAGCTTGGCGTCGATAGGTCCAACTGTCAGGCACTAAGCGATGCGCGGCTTGGAAGTGAGCAATAGCCAAAGATTTACGTCCGCGGACCACCGCCTCACATGCCAGTTCAAAGTGCGCGTCTCCTAAAGCCCGTTCCTGGGTTGCCGGCTGTGATCGAGCAATAACGATCTCCGGAGAGAGGGCATAGCGGCTGTTGGCACCATGCGTAACCCAATCTCTTAGCGCGTCATGATAAGTCTTGGGATCGCTCTCGATTTGCATTGCCTCCCCCATAATCTCAAGCATTCTCTCGGGTAGGGCGGCGATATCGGGTGGGGGCTGCTCGGCGCTGTCGTCGGGGGGTGGTGGAGCGGAGGTCACAGGCCGTACGATCATGCCTTGCTCATCAATCCAAACCGATTGGGGAATGTTCACCACGCCAAACAAGCGTGCCATCAGATGATGGCTGTCGATCAGCGCTGGATGGTTGGGGGCCGCCGCTTTAATGGCGTCTTGGCAGCCAGTAACTCCCAAGCTGTCGAGGCCAACGGTGATCAGCTCGACGCCTTGGTCATGAAGTTCATCTCGCAATACTCGCCACACGGACAAGTGATTGGCACAGCCTCAGTAAGGCGCCCAAGCGTAAAGAATCACCTTTTGGCCCAGATAGTCTGACAGTCGATGCAGGGTGCCGTCGATATCGGGCAGTGCAAAATCCGGCGCCTTTGCGGAGGTCAGCGGTCGGCTTCCGATGCTGTCAGCGCCCAGTGCATGGGCACCTAATTCAGGTTCCGAAACCAGCGGCAGATTCATCGCGGCGGCTAGGGTCTTGATGGAATAGGTCGTTTCTTGGTCGTCAAAAGGTAAGGGGATACAGGTATCGCCTTTACAGGCGCCCTCAGGTTGAATGTGCCAACCCGTGCCCTGCTCAAACTGCTTTCGCTCGATGGTATCGCCATAAACAATCATTA
>NZGC01000023.1 GCA_002689445.1 Gammaproteobacteria bacterium | reverse complement strand
CCCCAGAAGACTTCACAGCTAGGCCAAAGTCTTCCGTGGGCTTGATCGAAAGTCTATCTGCCATCCCCTCGGCTAACATCAGGATATCGCCTCTTTGGTTGATTGCCTCTCCCTGAGCCTCGATAAACAGCGACATGCCGGGAGTGCTCGATGCAAAGTCGAGTTGTGCAATGCCCTGGAAAGCAAGGCTCTTGGTTATGTCAAATGTCCTTCCGGGTTCTGTGGATAACGCGATTGTCCCAGGTACGTCTTTGAGGAACACTGTCGCAGGACGCCATTCTCCATCGAACCACTGCATCTGTTGAACCATCATTGAATCGACTGATCTCCCCTGAGAATCCTGATATTCCGTTGGAACGTCCATATTTATCCTGATGGCTGTCCCAAGACTGGCGTCGAGATTGACTCTGCTCGGGACGCCGTTGATGAGGATCTCAGAACGCGCTCCCACATTCCGATCTAGTAGCTCGGCGTGGATACTATCGAGGGGGAAAGAAGCCGCGTACCTAGCAACAGTATCTATCTCAGATATGCTACCAGTAGTCTCTGTCACATCGAATACCATCTCGAGGTCGATATCTGAGCTAACACCCACTGGAAGACCATGAAGAGTCACGAAGGCATCCATTCCCTGTATGGAATCCGTTGCGATGATCATGGACTCCGCACCAGGTAGCCATCCTTTCGCATCGACAGCCACAGTCCACTGAGAGCCGTCATCGATCACCCTCCTTTCCATCTCTAGATCTATTGAGGGGGGCAAGTTTGGTATCCATGCCTTCATTGAGAATCCGGAAGACAGTCCTTGAGTGGGTGCGTGTATTGCGATTCCATGTATCCAAGGAGGCTCCACCTCGGGCTCTTCGCCCTGTTCTGCTTGTACGATGAGATTGAAATTTGAATCCGATTCTAGCTCAATTCCGTAGTTGAATGAGGTACTTGCGCCTTCAGCCCCTGTCGAGAGTTCCGAGGTTGCAGAGGCAAGGAGGCGATTGACTGACTGGCCAAGATCTGTGAATCCGCCCAAGAAGAATGCCAGGCCTGAAACGCCTTTTGTGCGATCCAGGACCGGTATGTCGATTCCGACATCATCACTTGTGTTACCAGGAATCTGAAGAGAAATGTCCGAAGGCAGTGGATCAAGCAAAATCGTTGCTGTGAGTGAATTATCCTGACCTATTACTGGCACGTGGTCAACGGCTATCCCGAAAGGCACAGGCTCCGCTGTCGTTATTCTAGCAGTGCTCCTACCACTACTGCCGAATGCGCCAGGATCGCTGGCGGGAGCCCATGAAATACTATTCAATCCGGATATCCTCGTAGAGAGAGAAGAAGCCTCATTCTCAGAGTCATGAGTGTAAAGAAAGTGATTTCCATCCATTACCTCGGGTTCTTCGGAATTGGTTATCTGCGCCTCTATTGAAGAAATTGCTCCATCAGTACTCCATGAAAGAGTATCTCCAAAATCAGCATCGAAGGAGTCGGGGATGCCAAGTATCCTGACCGCTTGTCGCTGTGTTCCGTTGGAGGCGTGGTATTGGAACGACTCTATGTCCTGACTAGCAGAATACGATGAAGAATCGGAATCGATTGTAAGTTCTATTACATTGGGAAGGTCGGAAATACGGAGGCTTTGCACCGAGGCGTTCGAGAGATCGCTGCCGTAATGGTCGATGTACAGGAATTTGAGTGCGCCGCTACTTCTTGACTTCATTTGGAAGGTTCGCTCCTCCGTGGCCGGATCGTAAGTTACGTGTACTGCTTCCAAACCTGAGAATGCTATGGATGCTGCAATGGGCACTAGGGGTTCAATGGGCCCATCATTGCCCTGTACAAGCGCTGATTCACGATCTCTTGAGAGAATCAGATGATCGGAAGACTCGATCTCCATATGGTCGTGCGACCCGATGGCCAGCTTCACCGATGAGAGTATGTCGGGCGCCCTAGTGATTCGAAAATCATCTGTGATCTCAAAATGTAGATTTTGTCCTCCTCCATCCGGAGAGAACTCAATCCCTCCGCTCAAGGCATCGACCACAATAGTTGGAACTGAGTTGATTATCAGGGCTGTCTCCAAGAACACATCCACCAGATTTACCAACGCTGCATCCAGAATTCTGGAGAGAAAATCCAGATTCTGGTTGTTGCCAAACGATACGTCGTTTCCATCGTCATTACCCCCGATATTGAAATCCCCGTATACAATCAGTGCAGTTGGAATAGCTCCGGTTTGGATTGATATCTTCTGGTGATCGGTTGTCACTCCGCCTCTAGTAAGCCATGAGTCGTATTCGATAGAGCCTATTTTACTCACAGATCTCAGCAGTACCATAGATTTTGGTGGGTCTGCTGGATTGATTGGGAGGTCCTCATTATCCTCATTCGGGGAGGTGTCTCGAGAGAAATTCTTGATTGCAATGATTAATCCAAGACGATCGGGCTGTGACCCCGGTAATTCTGGACTAGACCTGGAACCAAGCATCGTGAAGACTCGATCTATCTCCTGAGGCGAGAGCGAACCTGAAGGCATTCCCCTCAGCCAGCCCAATGAATCTGTGGAGTTTCCGTGATCACCGTCTGCACGGTCTTCGGGCACATTTACCCTGTCCTCGTGAAAATGAAGATGGATATCTGCTCCGCGATCGGCGTAATATTCCAACGTGCTCAAACTCCGCTCTCCTGGTCCGCCAACGCCTGAGGCGAGAGAAGAGTCCGTGCGGATGGTTACGGAAACCTCCCTCGGGATATCGAGTTCTTGACCCTCCGGGTGAACGCCCAGATCGATATACGCAACTTCCCATATCTCGCGTTCACCATCATCTGGCGGCGAGTAATGGATGTAACCGAAACCCGCCCTTACCCCACAAGAAATCTCCATCGATGTTAGGGTGTTAAGTTCCTGGGGATCGTATCTTTCTGGACACTGGTCTTCAACTGGGTTGTTTATCGAAATCACGTATGGTGCGGCAAGGGAAGCTATGGAAATTCCAGAGTCATCGATGTTACCATTGGGATTGAATATTCCAAAGGTGATCGCTGCCAGGAATTCTGCTCCTGCATCTGAGATATCGAGGAATATTCTCTCTATGCCTACGTCCAGTGTAAATTGACGCGGTGGTTGCGTGAATGCGGAATCGATGATCCAGACGTAACTCTCACCCTGGTTGAGTCCTAATGTATCTGAGTATGCGAATGCCTTGACAAGAGATACCTCCATACTCTGCAGATTCACCCATGCTGGATCCTCGGGTGTCTCTTCTTCGATTACATCGACCTGAAACTGAATGGTTGGCTTGATCCAGAGTCTGTCCCCGCTCACGCCCCAGCCCCCATTGAAGTCAAATTCGAGAGTCAGTCCAACCTGGATGTCATCATTCCCGTCCCCATCTACATCAATCGGATGCAAAAGTGGATCACCATTGTTGAATATCAAGGAGAGAAGCGAATCTGTAAATGTGACAAGCTCGATTGTCTGCTGTACATCTCCACTTTGATCTTCATACTCTACCCAGATAGCATAGTCAGTGATGTTGAGTATAGTGGACCATATGTTCCTCACCTCACCGGGCAGGGGTTCATTTGGGTCGGTTAGGATTCTGTAAGGACGTGGATGAATCACATCGGGAGGGGTCGTCTCGATTTCACTGAGCCCATTTAACAAATCACCAGTTCCATGAATCGGAGAGAGCTCGTCACTGTCCCTTATTGAGTCCCTGACCTGATTCAGAGCAGCACCGGCTTCATCCATCGCCTGAGGATCGGATTTTATTGCTCGGTCCATTGATAGGACTGCATCCAAATCGTCGAGTATCCGGAAGTCATCAGAGGCGACTCTCTGCTCGGCACTTGCGAGAATTGTCGGAGAGGCGGCGGAAAAAAAGAGGAGCGCTATGACAAGTGCGGACCATGGCGGGGAGGCGGCGGAAATAGGATGGACAACGCGAGTGGCGTCCGCAGCCATGTAACTGAGTTCTCACGAGGCTGATTTAGGATGTTCCCCGATGTGACCCCCTCAGGTCACGGTCGGCGGACAACCTCGATGGAGCCGCAAGCAGGACATGGGGTCCTGACCCCTGGGGCTCCGGGCGGTATCCTGACCTTGAACGAGGTTGGACAGGAGCTGCAAGAGGACTTCAGTTCTATAGAGTCCGAATCCTGTAGCGTCTCTTCTTTCGTTACGTTTTGATCCGGTTCTTCTGCAAGAGTTGTCGGGGCCTCGGGTTCGGGCTCCACTGCTGGTGGCGGGGCCTCGGGTTCGGGCTCCACTGCTGGTGGAGGGGCCTCGGGTTCGGGGTCCACTGGGGTTGTTTCTCCGAAATTAGCGATGTCAGGTATTTTCGGGGGCTTCTGAGTCATCGGATGTTCTTCTTGTCCGACGTTAGGAGCGTCTCCATGGCTCTCATCGAGCGGCTCGTCGTCGAACATCATCGAAAGCAACTCATCCCCCCTACTTCGGGGGGCGGGGCTGGAGGCGCTGTCTGATGGACGGCCCAGTAATGCTGCGATGTCTGGGTCATTGGACACCTGCGGGGCTGCAGAGCGTCGGAAGCCATAACCTCCGCCATATCCTTCATCGGCACTTCTCCGAGCGAACATCTGCTTCTGCTCATCTTCATTGGGCACTCGGGCCTGCTCTTCTTGCAGAGTCCTCATTTCCTCCTCTATCTCTGCCATCTTACGCCTAGCACGACGAGAAATCAGTAAGACCAAGGACAGGGCCAGAAGAATCACAATAACGCCTGCGCCGATGAACGGGAGGTATGGGGCGATGGCATCTAGCAACGTTGGCTCTGCATCGGAAGCCTCTATGGCCACTATGTACTCTATTTTTGTCTCCAATCCATTGTCATTTGTGATTGTGCATATGAGCGAGTAAATTCCGGTTTCAGGGTACACAACCAGATAAACAGGGCCACTCAAATCTTGATCATTATTCGTAGCTCCGTCGCCGTCGCTGTCATCATTCACATCTATGTCCCATGAGTAGGCTAGCGTTTCAGACTCCGGATCTGCTGCACTTGCCTCCAGTCGGATGGTCTCGCCCGATAGCCTCGTCAGCTCCACAATCGCATCATTGACGGAAGGAGGTGTTGCGTCATACACAGTTAGATTCGACGTAGAGTTCGACATCATTCCACTGGCATCCGTGACCTCCATACGCACAGGATGGGTACCTGCGGAAATCTCAAGGGTTCCTATCTCCAGATTGAGGCTGGAAATTCCCTGCTTCTGGGGAGATGGGTCAGTGAGAACGAGTATGTCTCCAAAGTACCACTTTACAGAAACAACCTGCCAGTTGTCAGAATACGTGCCAGTCATTGAGACTGATTCACCGAAGGTCCTGGTGATGTTCTCTGCGCCATCGATCTGCGCCACGGGGGGGGATAGGTCTTGGATGCTGATCTCATGGAACTTCGTAGCAGGTCTACCATCGATACCAATCACTCGAAGGTGGATTGTTAGGTCGGCAGGGTCGTTCCAAGTATTCTCGACGGACATTCCTGCTGCATCGCTGAAACCGTCGCCATCGAGGTCCCAGAGGTATCCCTCAGAGGTTATTTGGCCTGATCGGTTTGGCGTTGTACTGGCGTCCAAAGTCACAGTCTGGCCCACATCCACTACCGCAAGCAGCTCTGAATCTGTTATTCTTGGATCCAGTATCGGGGTCAGGGTTACCGTTACCGTTGTTGCGATTGACGATGTTCCAACCCCCCCGCCTCCCGCCTTGTTATCGAGTACGACGTACAAATCGGCCCCATCAAGATCTTCTGTTACGCTGAATAACACGGTTCTTGTACTGCCAACCAACAACATCGACCCTTGATCGATTCGTGCAGGGGCAGCTCCAGCGGAATACAGCTGATACTGATTCTGGGACATGAGGAACACATCCGACTCCCCCTTCATGGAAGAGGCGGATATCTTCACCACTGTGCCTTGATCGGCCTGGAATGGGCCTGCTAGAGTGGCGAATGATGATGGTGACAAGTGCACGATGTCATCATACAACGTGAATGGCTCCTCCTGAACGACTGAGACTCCGAACGAGACTGCCACGCTAGAACCTCCCAAGGCGCCTTGATCTTGGTCTTGGGCATGGTCATAATTATCCACAACGAGATACCATCGAGTTGCACCTCTATCAGAGGGGGTGGACCATCGCCAACTTCCGTCGCCGGAGAATGACTCGAACACCGAATCTGACTCCCACACGTCTGCCCTGCGATAATTCTGCTCTTGCTGATAAACGACGACGCCTGTCGAGGAGAAGAGGAGTATGTCGACGGGGGCGTCGGCACTGATATTGAACTCGACAGCGGTGCCTGGACTTAGGAGCCCGATTCCCACCCTCAGACAGCTTTGGTCCGAAAGGCTCCATGCGGCCAGGTCATCAGAGGCGTCCTCCTGGATGCATGTGACCGTGCCCCTCGGCTCCGCGGCCTTTGCAGCAAGAGGGACGAGGACGAGCATCAGCATGACTGCGGCAGTGCTGAGGCGATTCATCGACACTCTCGTGCCCAGACCTGCTTTACATCATATCGGTCTCATGGTCGTCGCGCGATTCACGACTAGGAGTCTGGGCGACGGGGTATGGGGGTGGGCGGGAACCACCTGAGAAGGATGACGTCGGATATCGACCGGACCCAAGACCACGGGACAGAGACGTGCATTCCGCCTTCGACGATTGTATCTGTGGTCTCTATCACGAAAAGATGGGTGCAGGTCCTCGTCTGTTCGTCGAGCACCACGTCGTGAACGACGCCAAGTATGCGCGCATCCGGAAGAACCACAGGAAGGCCGTGCATTTCGGTCAGCCGGCGGTCCGCCATGATGGTTGGCTAACGGATGTGGGCATCACCCTGACGCAGCCGTTGCTCACTTGCCGCGGTTCTGATGCGCCTTGAGGCTTGGACGCAGCTTCTCAGCGCCCTTTCCTTTGTTGAACAGGCCACGCCCCTTCTTCCCGGCGCTTGTCTTGCCTCTGAAGGCACGACCGGAGTGGCTGGATCCCGAGGATATCCATCCGAGCTGCTTGTCGGCTTTGATGGCGGGATGGTGTGGATCGACCATTATGACCTCGTAGAACTTGTTCTTGCCATCTTCGCCGACCCAATACGAATTCAGGACCTCGAGATTCGGGTAGCGCCTACTGACACGCTCCTCGGCGATTCTCTGAATCGACTTCGCCATTGTGATCTTCTTGATACCCGCATTGGATGGCTTCCTCTTCATGTGGACCTTGCTCTTCCTCAGGCCGCCTCTTCGAACACGGGTCCTGACCATCACGATTCCCTGCTTGGCCTTGTACCCGACTCGTCGTGCAGCGTCGATGCGCGTGGGTCGCTGTATGCGCTGGAATACGCCCTCGCGCCTCCAGCCCGCCATCCTCTCCCTGCGGGCCTTCGCTGGGATGGTTGCCTTGGGACGATTCCAAGTGGCCTGCATGTGCTTTGCGACTCCCATAATCGAACCTCCGGGTCACGAGCGACCGCCATTCCCTATTTGAGGGTGATTGAAACTACGTCCTCGGCGTTTGGCTTAATTCTCCGCGAGCTCGCCTGCCTGTCTGGCCCACTCGTCCCTCCTGACTCGGCCGGGGAAGAACTCGATCGCCTCGTTGACCTCTTCTTCGATCTTCGTCGTCATCTTGCTGACCTGCTCGAAAGTGAAGATTCCAAGTGCGTTCAACTTCTCTTCGATGAACGGCCCGATGCCCTTGATGGCTTGCAGATCGTCCTTGGTGGTGACGATTGACGCCTTTCCAAACACACGTGTGATG
>NZGC01000022.1 GCA_002689445.1 Gammaproteobacteria bacterium | reverse complement strand
GGGTTAGGCGTTCCTTGGCGACTTTGCGTTTTGAGCTGAACATTGGCTTGTCCTGATTTTTTCAGGACCTCTAGCAGTGTAATCACCGACTGGTGACTGGCTTCTGCATCGGCCCAAACAACCACTTCACTTGGCGTCTCGGCTCGCAATGCAGCACTTATGGCCGCATCGAGCGCTAAAAAACTGGTCCCTATAACAGTGCTATTGTTGATCGCATATTGACCTTCAGCGGAAACCCAAACCACAAACGGGTCTTCCTGGGGCGCACCTTGCGTCCCATCGGCTGAGGGCAGCGTCACTTCGATCTGCGTTTCAAGGGTAAAGGATGTCGAGATCATGAAAAATATTAACAATAGAAACACCACATCAATCAACGGCGTTAAATTAATTTCCACATGAAGTTGACGGGCCTTAATAAAATTCATCGTACCGTTACCAGGGACGATCTTCTGGTTCGGCCGAGTACCAGTGATCGACCAGCCTTTGAGCATCTTGCTGCATGTCAATCGCCAACTCTTCGATTCGCCGAATCAAAAAGCGGTGACAAAATAGAGCTGGTATCGCAACAGCCAAACCCGTCGCCGTTGTAATCAGCGCTTCCGAGATCCCGCCCGCCAGCGCTGAAGCATGCCCCACTCCCACCAACTGAATTGCACTGAATACTTTAATCATGCCAATCACTGTCCCGAGCAAACCTAGGAGTGGCGCAATGGCCGCAACTGTGCCCAATGTTGAAAGATAACGCTCCAAATCGTGGACAACTTGAATTCCCGCAGCCTCCATACTCTTCATCATGGTCTCTCGATTCTGTGCACGCTGCTCAATACCGGCGACCAGTATTTGTCCAAGAGGCGTAGCAATTTGAAGCTGGCTTAATCGTTCTGCCGAGAGCCGGCCTCCTCGCCAATCGCTAAGCACTTCGTCTAACAATCCGTTAGGCGCAACCGTGGCTTTCCTGAGCGTCCAGAAACGTTCTATGGTAATACCAAGTGCAATCACAGAACTGAGCAGTATTGGCCACATTAACCAGCCGCCAGTTTTAACTAGTTCCAACAACCCAGAACTCCTTGGACTCATTTCTTGCCACTTTATCATAGGCCACAGAACCTCCAGAGCGTTTTCTGGTTAAGTGACCCGCTAAGCAACAACCTTTTGGTCAAACAACTGAGCTATTTGATGGCTCGCAAGACCCAGATCTTCTGCGAGAATTTGTTCTGTGTGTTCGCCTAACATGGGTGCCTTCAAGGCCCCTATATTTGACGATGCCGTAAACCGAATAGGACTGGCCGGCACCAAGTATTTTCCAATCCCAGGTTGATCTACATACTCGAACAACGGATTGGCAATTGAGCAATCTTCGTCATGACTAATCAGCGATTTGAAAGATTGATAAGGTCCGAAACATACGTTGTGCTCCTTAAGGATTGTCGTCACCTCTGCTCCCGTCCGCTGCATAAACCAAGGGGCTAACATTGTCTCGATCTGAGCCCTATGCTCGTACCTTGTGCCTTCACTGGTGAGATCGACCTGCTCGGCATCGCAATAGGCTTGGAGGGGAGGGGCGAGCTCCGTGGCTGTAACAAGTGCCTGCCACTGCTTCGAGGTTAACGCAACGACCATGAACCGATGTCCTGTACTGGTAAGAAAGTCCTTCCCAAACGCTCCATACAGATAATTTCCAGATTTTTCTCTGGGTTCATCAACCAGCATCGCTTCCGCAATATTGCCCAAATGGCCCGCGGTTGCGAGCGCAACGTCTTTTAAAGCCAGACTGATATACTGACCCTTTCCTGTAAGTCGCCTGTGCCGCTCAGCTGCCAGTAACGCGGTTGCCGCCATCTGGCCGGTAATATTGTCCCACGCGGGAAGCACATGGTTTGTCGGAGCAAGATCCGAACCGTCACCCGTTATTTCTGCAAACCCTACCGCCGGATTCACCGTGTAATCGACCTCAGAGCCGCCTTTGCGGTCGCCAACAATGTTGACATAAATCAAATCGTCCCGAGATTCAGAGAGGCTGTCAAAAGATAGCCAGCCCTTGGCTGGAAAATTGGTCAGGAACAGCCCACCATCGGGCCCTGATTTCGTCAAAAGAGCACGCACCAAAGCTTGCGCCTCGGGCTTTCGGATATCTAACTGGATCGACCTTTTGCCCTTATTTAAACCAGCCCAGAATAAACTTTCCCCGCTTTTCGTCACTGGCCACCGGGAGTAATCTAGTCCACCACCTATTGGATCAAATCGAATCACATCAGCACCCAATTGTGCCAGCGTCATGCCCCCTAGTGGTGCCGCCACAAAGGCACTACCTTCGATCACCCGCATACCGCTGAGAATGCCCTGACTCATTGCGACTCCTTCCTACAACCCTATTCCTTTAACGACTCAGTGCGAACCGTTTTCTGGTTTTTTTGTTTTCTGTTCTCTATCCAACACTCAACATCGATTGCACAGCAGCCTCGGGTGTTTGTCCACTGCTGGCCCTTGGCTCTAAAGCCCGCCCTTGTCCTACGAAACCAAACTAGGGTAACAATGCCGCTAACGACCAATTGAGCACCTGGCTATCCTCCAAATGCTTCGGCGCGTCTGGTCCGCGATTGGCCTGAACAGAGACCTCGAGCTTAGCGATTCGCGCTTCATGATGTTCAATAAGGTCAACACAAGTCACGGCTGTGGATAAGATATCGCCTTCGAACACTGGCCCCACGTGATCGCAACGAAACCAAGCTAACATGGTCATCATATGCGGAAATGCCAACGTCAAATGTTTCGCCGCCATCGCGATGGTGTGTCCTCCGTAAACCAATCTCTTGCCATAGACACTGCGATTAGCATCCGTGTGAGTCATCGCGAGATTTAACGTCGCTCGGACAAGTTCCGGCGCCAAGGTAATCGTATCTGCTGCTTCGACTCTAATTTCGTCAAAGGTGAGTTCCGCCCTTGTTTCTGGAAATCGAGCGCGATAAGCGGCAAAGTCCCAGGCCGGAACGTGAGCGAGCAGTTGTTCGTCCGTTATGGACTCAGGCATGATCGAGAAGTCATCGTGATGACCGGTATCAGCATTTGCATCACGACATGGAATCATCGGGCACCGCCAAAAATGCAGTACAGTTTCGTCTAACTGATTCGTTACCTTAATTTCTAGCGCAACCATTCCGGAGGCAGCTCTGTCCGGTTTGATGGTATTCTGCCGCAGCGCAATGACCTTTGTTTTGGTTGTTAACGTGTCTCCAACAAACACAGGGCGTAACAACTGCAACCCCCGGTAAAAGAGATTGCCGAGAACCCGCTGACTGGGAATCGTACTCTGACCAATCGCTAGGTTGCACACCAGCGCGGGATTGACTAAAACCGACGAACTACCAGTAACCTGCCTACACAAGGGATGATCGAGCGTTAACCGTGAACGATCCCCAAACAATGCCTGATGCCAAGCTGTAAGGCCCTCTGTGATGGTTACCGAGGGAACATCTGAAAAATCTTGACCGACATAAAAATCCTCAAAATATGGCGCTTGGATCATTGCGAACATCCTCTCGTTGAAACGGGCCAAAGTTCTTTTACGTGGTCTCCAAAAACCACGTAATAGTAATCGTGCAGGTTAACTGTTGGGTCACAATGCGGCGTTACGAGCTTCAACTTCTCTCCTAGCACAATGTCTTTTGAAGGGTTATTTAACGCAACAATGCCGTGCTCATCACCACCCCAGTAATACTTGCAGCCTTCAATATCTTTAAATTGAGGCGCCATTTTGTCCGAGGCTAACGATTTAAATCCTGCATCGACGGTTATCGTTTTGGCCTTTGGCTGGCTGATTGTTGTCACCAAGACGGTCAAAGCAATTTTGAATTCATCGAAGATCGATCGACTTTTTGATTCGATATCCCGGTACTCAATATCCATAAAAGCATAGGATCCTGCCTGCAGTTCATCTAAGACGCCCAACTCAGATTCGAACTCATATGACCCAGTACCCCCTCCAGACATGATCTTGACTTCATAACCCTCGCTTAGCAGCTGTGCCTTTGCTAGCTGCCCTGCTCGCATAGCCTTTTTATATTTCTCTTGTCTTTCCAGAACAGATTCGATGTGCATGCAATGTCCAGCGTAGACTTGCAATCCTTCAAATTGCAGATGCGAACACTCATCCACCAAATATGCCGTAAGAGAACTCAGGCCCTCCCCTGGCGCAATCCCCGTACGGCCTAAGCCTGGATCGATATCGATGAGCACCTTTACCTTTGCGGCTTGCCGTGATAGCGCCTCCTCTAAAGTTCCGGCAGAGGCGACGCTATCGACCACAATCATCAATTCACCATTGGTTTTCGCAAGGTTAGCGACCCGTTGAGCGATACCTGGATCCACGACTGGGGAGGTTACGAGAATATTGTGGATACCGGCTCGCTGCATGATGGCAGCCTCAGATACCTTCGCGCAGCAAATACCCACGGCCCCTAAGGCCAACTGCATTTTTGCTACAACAGGAGATTTATGCATCTTGCTGTGAGGCCGCAAAGCAATCCCGTTTGCACGACTCCAATCGGCCATGGTCTTTAGGTTTGCTTCCAGTTCGACCGCATCAAGCAGAAGACACGGAGTGGGTAAGTCGCTGACGGGAATCGGCGATGCCAATTGAATGGGTTCAACGGGTCTCTGGGTGCTTTGCTCTTCTATCCACGCCCTAAATTCCATGAAGCTCCTCCAAATTACAATCTTGTGTTTGGCAATTTTCGATCCGCTCAATTTGTAATGTCACATGATGAATGGCAAACCGCTCTGCGAGCACCTTACTTACCTGCTGATAACCCTCAGGCTCTGCCCATAGCGGTGCTTCCGGCATAACAAGGTGTGCGGTCAGGCCGGTTTCTTGAGTACTCATCGCCCAAATATGAAGATCGTGGACAGCCGTTACCCCGGGTATAGTTTTTAAATAATCGACGACGGCTTGCTGATCAACGTTAGAAGGTACAGCATCAAGGATTAACGCGAGCGCGTCACGCAACATCCGCCATGTTAAAGTCAGAATCAAACCGACTATTGCAAGTGCAACAATCGGATCTATCCAGTAAGCGGAGGTATAAAACAAGACAACGCCCGATATAACCACCCCAAGCGACACCAGCGCATCAAAGGCCAAGTGTAAAAATGCACCCTTGATATTGAGGTCATGATGACTTTGTTTGAGAAACAACAAAGCGGAGCCACCATTTATCAAGATACCCAGAGCGGCCACCAAAATCACTACTTCGACTGCAACGGGTGCGGGTTCAATCAGCTTCTTGATGGCTCCAAAGGCGATAAAGAGTGAAGCTAGAATCAAAACAACCGCATTGATGAGCGCTGCTAGAATAGTTGTTCGCCGATAGCCATAACTGAATCGAGCACTTGCGCGTTTAGTCACTAAATAACTCGCTGCCCACGCCAACACAAGACCGAGCACATCGCTCAGATTGTGCCCCGCATCTGCGAGGAGTCCCACTGAATCTGCCTTAAATGCCAGAAGAGCCTCTACCAAGGTGAAGGACAAATTAGCACCCACGGCAACCGCAAAACTCGCATTCATTGGTCCGATCACATGATGGTGGTGATGATCATGCATAGCTTGCCCAGATCCTTATTGTCATACTGCGCTCTCAAGACGGCTCGAAAGATAACCTATAACGCCAACAAACCCTCGACCTCTTCGGCAATGGCTAGCGATGCGGTCAAGCCAGGAGATTCAATGCCAAACAAGTTGACGATATTGGGCAAATCGTAATTCGACTCCTCTCGAATCACAAAATCGGCTGGTTCATCCTTTGGACCTTGCAATTTAGGCCTGATTCCCGCGTAACTTGGCACCAACTTTTTGTCGTCTAGCCCTGGATAATATCGTTTGACGGCCTCGCAATATAATGCGAGTCGATTTGCGTTTACCTCATAGGATTCATCATCAATATACTCAACATCGGGTCCAAATTTAACCTGTCCCCCCAAATCGATGGTTGCATGGATGCCCAGTCCTGCACCGTTTTGAGGTGGCACTGGGTAAATCAAATGTTGAAAGGGATTTGAACCTTGCAGGCTAAAATAGTTACCGCGACAGTAATGCAATTTTGGAATTGCGTATTCTGGTAACCCTTCAATTCGACTCGCAAGTGCTTGAGCGCCTAGCCCCGACGCATTAACCAAGGCTCGTGTGGTCAAATGAAAAGGTTGTGCATCCGTCCCTATAGCAACGGTCAAACGATACCCCGAAGGATCTCTCGATACCGCAAGTAGTTCCGCCTGAGTGCTGACCGTGCCACCAGAGGACTCAAAATCACCCAGTAGCGCCAACATATAATCATGGGCACTCAAGATACCGGTCGAAGGCGAAAACAATGCTGCTATAGCGCGAACATTTGGCTCAAGTTGCTGAACCGTTTTGTGGTCGAATGCAATGAGGTCTGTCACCCCGTTAGCGTTAGCCTGGGCGTAAATCTGGTCAAGCTGCTTGAGTTCGCTCTGATCGGTTGCGACGATTAACTTACCGCAATTGTGGTGTGGTACCGAAAATTGATTGCAAAAGTCATAGAGCAGTGATTTACCTCTTACGCACAACTTTGCCTTGGTAGAGTCCTCGGGGTAGTAAATACCCGCATGAATCACTTCGCTATTGCGACTGCTAACACCTTGACCTATCCCTTTCTGCTTTTCTAGCAGTAGGCAATCATGACCTGCACGGGCGAGGGTTCTAGCTATACTGAGCCCAACTGCCCCAGCACCCACGACGACACAAGTTACGTGAAAATCCATAGCGGGTCATCATCATAATCGGTGTAGCCAGTATCTCAGTTTCGGATAGCCACGTCGACAAAAAGAGGGGGCCTTCTTGACCCTCTGCGGCGTCTTCACCTTTGTCTTAGCATCGTCAGTTAACTTTTATCGGGGCATCACTACGCCAATTAGGATGCCTAGATGGGCAGCGGCACCTGACGGCCATTTGATTCCTGCCTAGCCGACAAAGCCCGGCGCATGGCACGACACTGCTTATCTTCTTCGCTCCGACCATCCAGCAGAGCTTTTAAGTGGGTACACACAAGATGGCTCGTACGCTGTTTATCTCGACTGGACTTAACCCGCTTGGCGGCTCGCATTGCCAATCTTGAGTGATCAGTTTCCTTGACTGACCGTTTCATTCGAGATCGCGAACCGACGAGGGCTCTCGACCCGAACGGCTGGTATTGCCGCATCTCAGAACTGTGAGCATCTGGTTCCCGCAAATGGTAGGCGGAGAGAATGCCATCGGTAGACTCTCTCTGACTTTTTTTCGTCGCGTGTTGGGACATGTTACGCCTCCTTCAACAAGATATTTCCTCAGCACGACGATCGCCAATGGCTATTACCTGCGCTGTATACCTGCGCTTTTGACCTAAGCCGCCACCCCTAAGTCTGCCACCGCATCAGAGCTTTTAACCCTGATTGAGACTAGGCGTCATGGCTTAGCTTATCGCTTAAGCCGACCCAAACATGCTGTACAGACATACAGTATCATTAATACTGTATAAATGTCCAGTCTTTAGACGCTTTTAAATTTAAGTCCTGTGTCCGACATTTCAACGTGGACCCGATGGGAAGCGCTAACCTCCCCTGACAGAATCGCATCAGCCAGAGGGTTTTCCAACATACGTTGTATCAGCCGCTTTAACGGCCTTGCACCATACAACGGATCATAGCCCGCCGAAGCAAGGTTCCTCATGACCTCGTCATCGATCGTAAGTTGCAAATGCTGCTCGCTAAGGCGATCGAGCAAACTATCGATCTGAAGCGCCGCGATCGTTTCTATATTGGCCTCGGTTAAGGGTTTAAACATCACGCAGTCATCAATTCGATTAAAAAACTCCGGTCGAAAAGCCTGTTTGACTTGCTCCATAACCCTATCTTTGAGGTCATCCTCGCTATGACTACTCGACAACTGCTGGATCAACTCGGATCCTAGATTCGATGTCATGATGACAATGGTATTTTTGAAATCAACGGTTCGACCTTGACTGTCGGTTAATCGACCCTCATCGAGCACTTGCAACAAGAGATTAAACACGTCCGGGTGGGCCTTTTCTACCTCGTCGAGGAGGATTACCGCATAGGGTCTGCGCCGAACCTGTTCCGTCAGATACCCCCCCTCCTCATGACCGATGTAACCGGGTGGCGCACCAATTAATCTTGCTACGGCATGCTTCTCCATGTATTCCGACATATCAATTCGGATGAGTGACTGATCTGAATCGAATAATTGCTCAGCAAGAACCTTCGACAGCTCTGTTTTCCCTACCCCGGTGGGGCCCAAAAACAGAAAAGAACCGTTGGGTCTGTTCGGATCTGCAAGTCCTGCGCGAGCTCTTCGAATCGCTTGAGCGACCAACGTTACCGCCTCGGTTTGACCCACTACCCGTTGCCCAATTTGCGCTTCCAAAGCCAATAACTTGTCCTTATCGCTGGCCAACATCTTTTGCACCGGGATACCGGTCCATTTGGCCACAACCTCTGCAACTTCTTCCTCTGTGACCTGATGGCGAAATAATTTAGAGTTTAGTTTGGGCGTCTGAGCTTCTGCTGCAATCTTTTTCTCCAACTCTGGAATCCGACCGTATTGCAATTCCGACATAGTCGAAAAGTCACTGGCTCGTCTCGCCACTTCCATTGCTTGCCTTGCCTGGTCAAGTGCTTCTTTGAGTTCCTGTGCTTCCTGCTGGGCTGCTTTTTCAATCAACCAGATGGATTCAAGGCTCCTAAAGTCCGACTCAGCCCGCTCAATTTCGGCAGCTAGAGCAGCAAGTCGTTGTTTTGATTGTTCATCTTCTTCTTTATTGAGCGCTTCTTGTTCAATCTTCAATTGCACCAGTTTTCGGTCTAGCTGGTCCATTTCTTCCGGTTTAGAATCAATTTCCATTCGTATCGAACTGGCGGCTTCATCAATCAAGTCAATGGCTTTGTCAGGCAACTGCCGATCGGTAATATAGCGACGAGATAAAGTTACTGCCTGGACGATTGCCGGGTCGGTAATGGCTACGCCGTGATGGAGTTCATAGCGCTCTTTCAAACCTCTGAGTATGGCGATCGCATCATCAGGCTCGGGCTCTTGAATTTGAACCCGTTGAAAACGTCGCTCTAAGGCTTTGTCAGACTCGATATACTGTCGATACTCATCTAACGTCGTTGCTCCAAGGCAATGTAAATCACCACGAGCCAAAGCGGGCTTGAGCATATTGCTGGCGTCGAGTGAGCCTTCGGCGCCACCAGCTCCAACCACGGTATGCAATTCATCGATAAACAAAACGACATCATTGCTTCGTTTAGCCAAGGCATTAAGGACAGTTTTTAATCGTTCCTCAAACTCACCACGGAATTTAGCGCCAGCAACCAAAGCCGCCAAGTCCAAAGACAAAATCGTTTTACTCTTCAGCCCTTCAGGCACTTCTCCATTGGTAATCCGTAGGGCAAGCCCCTCGACAATCGCGGTTTTACCGACACCTGGCGCACCGATCAGCACCGGATTATTTTTTGTTCTGCGCTGCAACACTTGAATGGTTCGCCTGATCTCCGAGTCTCGGCCAATCACAGGGTCGAGCTTTCCATTCCGAGCCAACTCGGTCAGATCAAGCGTAAATTGCTCCAATGCTTGGCGTTCACTTTCATTATCACCTTGATCGGCACCGCCTGCGCTCGCGGTTACCGCGCGGGCCAGTGCCTCCGGTTTAATCCCAGCTGCACTAAGCACCCGACTGAGATTAGGGTCAGCGCTGGGCAACGCTAGCAATAACGTATCAATAGAGATCGAAGTTGCACCTGCCTCATGGCGCAATTTCTCTGCGATATTCAGCCATCGCATCAATTCCGGGCCCGCTTGTACGTCCCCAGAAAACGGTGACACCTCGGGTAGCTGTGCCATCTCCTTGTCCAGTAGTGTTATCAACTGATCGACATCAGCCCCCATGTGTTTCAAAAGCCGGGTGGTCCGATTAGCGGTATCTGATAACATGGCGGCGAAGACGTGTACTGGCATGATTTTTGGTTGGCTGCGTTGGACCGAAAGCGCTTGGGCACTTGCTAACGCTTGCTGAACACCAGGTTCTAATGTGTCGAGATTCATAGTGGTTACCCCGGTCAGCTCAATCGCCGACGACTTAGTTTTATAATGACAAGCGTTGTATAGTGCCATTGAATCAAATTTCAAGCGTTTTTCAGAATTTGGCGCTCTGCAGTGCATCTACTTGATTGGATCGGAACGAAGAATCACGTGTTAGCAGCGCTCAGAAGACCAGAGAGACTCATCGACTGGCCATGGCATCCAAGCTTGGTGATTCCAAAGTAAGCGCAGTGACCGAACAGATAATCCGCATTGTGGGCATTTATCCTTTAAAATACCGGAGGATGCATCTACGCATGAGTAACGTATTTTGAGTAGGCGTTCGCTTTAGCGAGGCTATAACAGGTCAAGATAGAAGCGAAGACGGTGGCAAAGCCTGTGTTCGACCTCTGACTGAGCAAAGTTTGCATTACTTATATTGCCGCAAAGTTGAAAAAATTTCGAAGTGGGCGATCTGAAAACCCTACATAACAATAGTTCAGCAAGACAAAGGGACCATGAGCAACAAAGTTTACATCACTCCACATGGCGCCAGCCAACTGCGCGCTGAATTGCAATTCCTTTGGCGTGATAAGCGCCCCAAAGTGACTCAACAAGTTTCTGATGCTGCTGCGCTTGGCGATCGGTCAGAAAATGCAGATTACATCTACGGCAAGCGCCAACTGCGTGAAATTGATCGTAGAATACGGTTCCTCGATAAACGTCTGGACGAACTGGAGGTCGTAGATCGAATTCCAAGCGACCAATCAAAGGTTTTTTTCGGCGCTTGGGTTCAAGTCGCTCCCGATAGTGAACCTGTGTTTACCCTCCGCATCGTCGGCGAAGACGAGTTCGATTTGAAGTTAGGTTGGATTAGTGTCAATAGCCCAGTTGCTCGCTCGCTCCTTGGCAAGTCTATTGGCGATGAGGTTTTTTTAGAACGACCATCAGGTCGTATTCCAGCAGAAATCTTAGCGGTCAGCTACGAGGGATTTTAAGCTATGACAGATTTTCAAAGACCCAACATCGCTCGTTTAGAAGGCTACGTGCCAGGAGAGCAGATTGCTGAGCCGACCGTCATAAAACTCAACACGAACGAAAATCCCTATCCTGCCTCACCTAAGGTTGAACAGGCGCTCCAGCAGATCTCGGTCGGCGACTTAAGACGATACCCAAACCCCATGTCCGATGATTTCAGAACGGCAGCTGCGAAACTGCACGGAACTCATCGAGATCAGATCATTGCAACCAGGGGGGGTGATGAATTACTTCGTTTGCTGCTAACCACTTATGTTAACCCGCGTCAGTGCGTTGGAATGACCGAACCAACCTATACCCTCTACCCCGTTCTGACTGCGATCCAAGATGCCGACCCGGTTTTGGTTCCCTTAAAAGACGATTGGTCTCTACCGGATAATTTTGTCGAGCGCGTCAATCGTCACGCCTGCGCACTGACGTTTATCGTCAATCCCCATGCTCCGACAGGAGGACTCATTGGACAAAAAGCGCTGGAACGAATTGCGACATCTATTAAAGGTATATTGGTCATCGACGAGGCTTATGTCGATTTTACTGACGATCCCAATCATGATCTTGTACAGTGGGCGGTTAACTCAACCAATGTCGTGTTATTGCGCACTTTGAGCAAGGGCTACGGCCTTGCTGGATTGCGGTTCGGCTACGGCATCGGCCCACATCACTTAATTGCACCGATGTTGTACAAGACAAAGGACAGCTACAACCTAGACGCCATCGGCCAAACCCTCGCGACCGCGGCGATTAACGACCAACCATACGCCCAAACCAACTGGCGACGAGTGATAGAACAGAGAAATCTGCTATCGAAAGTGCTGACTCAAATGGGGCTCAACACGATCTCTTCGCAGGCGAACTTCGTGCTGGCAACCATACCGGACAGCGCGAAACACTCAGCATCAGAGATATATCAACTGTTGAAACAGCAACACATTTTGGTTCGCCACTTCGACCATGACCGATTACGGGACAAGTTACGTATCACTGTGGGTACTGAAGAAGAGAACGTAACGCTCATTCAGGCATTGACCAAACTATTGTAGTGCGTCGCAGGACCTGCAATCGAACACAGAATTGATCGAGAACGAGTAGGAAAATGATCGAGCTGGAGATAGATGACACGACAAAGACAGGTCGCATCATCCTGCGTCCCAATCACTCTTGGTCCTGGCGATACAACCTTTACTTGCTTTACACCCTTGCGACCATCTCTGGACTCGTGAGCATGGGGTTCTTGCTTGCAGGCGCGTGGATTATCCTGCCGTTTTCGATAATTGAACTCAGCGTACTAGCTGCATGTATGTATTATTGCACCAAACAGTGTAATCAACAGGAAGTGATTACGGTCTCTGATGAGGCTGTTCAAATTGAACTGGGTCACAAACGGGTTGAGGAGACCGTCTGCTACCAGCGACTGTGGGCGAAGTATCTCGTCTCCCCTCCCAGGCATCCTTGGGACAGCGCTCGGGTTGCGATCAGAAGCCATAACCGAGAATCAGAACTCGGCGCTTTTCTGAACCAAGATGACAAGCAGCAACTCATTGCCGCTTTAAAACGCGTCACCCCTTCCCCATCCTAGATCAGCTGAACTCGATTTCTCGCAGCAAGCCCTCCTGCGCAACCGATGCGATCAACTGCCCGTCCTCGGTGTACATCGCTCCACGATTGAATCCTCTGGCCCCACCTGCGGCAGGAGAATCTTGTTCAAACAAAATCCACTCGTCGAAACGAAAGGGTTTGTGAAACCACATGGCATGGTCAAGGCTCGCAGTCATGAGGCCTTTCATAAACGATTTGCCGTGAGGCAGTGTCGCGGTGCTTAAAATCCCCATATCAGAGGCATAGGCCAAAAGACACTGATGCATCGCAACATCATCGCCCAGGGGTAAACGCGCTCGAAACCAAGTGTGCTGCTTAGGGGGCCTTTTCTGCGGATTCACAAAATCTATCGGCTCCACACGCTTTAGCTCGATAGGCCGCTCTCGCATCATCATTTCGCGCATGGGCTCTGGCATATCCTTAATTCGCTCTGCCATCGCCTCTTGCTCGCTGGGCAGATCACTAGGCCGAGGCACATTTGGCATATCAGATTGATGACTCAATCCACCTTCGAGTACTTGAAAGGAACACGACATATTAAAAATCGCTTGACCATTTTGAATGGCAACCACCCGCCGCGTTGTAAAACTCTTCCCATCCCGTATTCGATCAACTTCATAAATAATGGGACCTTCCGGGTTCCCTGGTCGCAAAAAATAGCCATGCAAAGAGTGGCAATGACGATGCTCAACTGTTCTAAGGGCAGCAATGAGTGCCTGCCCAATGACTTGCCCACCAAAAACTCGCGGCGTACCCAATTGTTCGCTGTAACCCCGAAAAAGATTTTGCTCTATCTGTTCTAAATTTAACTGATCAATTAGTGCGATTTGCGGTTCCGAACTCATATCATCTGCCCATTCGTGAAGCGCGCAAGGATCCACATTCAGAGGGCTAAATGCAAGTGCTAGCGCGTTTTATTCCAGTGATATTCGTGTGCCGCTCGGGCAGTTTCAAGCAGTCGGACTCCGTTTTCGTTCGCATGAAACATCAGCGCGCCCACTTCAGCAACGACTCGTGCGGAATGATTAGCTGCAGAGAACAGTTCCACCGGCCGGTTCTGGTCAGTGGCTAGGGACCAATGGGCCAATATCGCCAAAACCCCCGCCCCCAGCCAACGGAGGCGGGGATATCCCAAAGCGGCCAATGCGAAGGGCAAAGCCAGCCAAATCAGTTCAGCCTCAGGTAACACCCTCATCGCAAGTAGACCCTGTTGCATCGCTAGCATTAGCACCGCAAACTGAGCCATACCGTGGTATCCCGTCCCTGGTTACTATATATTCAGCGAACATGAGCGGTCCCAAAAGGGACTAAAACTGAAGCAGCCTACCGTCTTCGGTATCGCTGCCCGACGATATCAGCCTTTCAAGCTGCTGGAGTTTAAAGCTGGGATGCGTAAAAAGAATTGGATGCCTGATAAAAGCAGTCTTGAGAAGCACTTCATATTTAGGCAATTGAGTAGTTTTCTGAAGGATGAAGACCTGTGGCATATGAATTCCCACAGCGTGTCTGAAGCCATCTTATGGGGAACCGTCTGCTGCTTTCTACCGATCCCTTTCCAAATGCTCCCTTGCCTCTTGCTCTGCATTTGGCGACGAACCAACATACCGATCGCAATCGCTGTGGTTTGGATTAGTAACCCCATCACAATGGCCCCGATGATGTACTTTGCTTTTGAAGTCGGTGCAGCGCTGACCGGTACAGACATCGCTTTGGTCGATTTCGATTTATCTTGGGATTGGGTGGCGGGTAGTCTCAGTGAAATCTGGCGTCCCTTAATACTTGGATGCCTTGTCTGCGGGTTCAGCTTTGGAGTAGTGGGTTATCTTATGGCTCGGGGTTATTACTGGCGAACAGACGATTGATTGTGAGTTGCAGTAACCGAATGCAGATCCCTAGAGACCATCGTTGAAACCAGCCGTACCAGGACGAACAAGCTCACTCCAATTGCGGCCATGACCACCACCCCGGTATCTTCTACCCGGACATCAACCGGCAACGCTGAAAAATAACTCCCCGCCACGATTGAGAATCCGGTAAAGGACTCGATAACGGCCATTACCGTCGGTAGCGAATAGGCACAAACAACCCCTAAAACGGTGCCGCTAAGAACCCCGGTTACAGCCAGTAACACACCCTGTTGTAGAAATATTAACTGGCAGTCGCGATGGGACAAACCCAGGGATCTTAACATCCAGATGGTTTTCAATTTTTCCTGAATCACTATCCGCATTCCTGACGCCAAGCTCACCAACGATAGCAAGACCAGCATTGAAAGCAGAAAACTCATCAACAACTTCTCTATCCAGACTGCCTGAAAAAACGAGCCATAACGTAATCCCCAGGTGTTCAACACCGTCACTCCCTGTTGCCGTGCTTGCTCGGCAGCAAAATCAACCTGCATCGGATCCTCGAGATGAAGACGTTGCAGTGGGGGCGAACCCAGCGCTTTCGAGAGCGCATTAAGGGATGTAACCATTAACATTTGATCAGTTTCCGCACCCAGCTGGTAGATACCCGTAAGCGTTAGGGTCAAGAGACGTGGTTCGATTCGCTGTCTGTCGATGTTAACCAGAGCAACCGTCACCCGATCACCTGGCCTTAGCCCGAATCGACGCGCCAATGGCTCCCCCATCAAAACCGACAATCGATCTGCGGTTGATCCGATGAAACCCTGTAATAAGCCTTGCCGGTGCAAATCCAATTGCGGGCTCTCAGGTGGCAGCCCCTGAAGCTCAATCAATTGCCCTCCAAAGTCACTGACCAACAACGCCTCGGTGGCTAGGTAACCCTCGACTCGCTCGATGCCGATGTCCGTCAACCCTTCTACATTCGCATCGGTGGATAACAAGATGTGAGGCGTGACGCCTAGCAAACGATCTTGCAGGGTCCGGTCAAATCCATTCATGACCGAAACCACCATAATCAAGGCAGCCGTCCCGAGTGCTAATCCAGCTACGGATGCTCGATTCACAAATCGCACATAACGCTGTCCGGAGCCGTTAAATAGGCCGCCGCTAAAAAATCTTAGCGCGAGCGCAATGATGACCGCATGCGGTATTTTTGTCATAGCAAAATGCCATCATGAAGGCGTAAGACCCTGTCAGCTCTATCGGCCAGATTCTCATTGTGGGTCACTAGAAGAACAGTGGCGCCACGCTCTCTTGACATTGCAACCAATCGTTCCGCTGCTTCGGCTGCCGCTATCTGATCGAGATTACCCGTTGGCTCATCGGCAAACAGCAGTGCTGGTTCATTAATCAAGGCGCGTGAAATAGCACAGCGCTGACGTTCCCCACCCGACATCTGCCGAGGAAAGTGCCCTAACCGGTGGGAAAGCCCAGCATCTGCGAGCAGTTGTCTCGCTCGTTCATCAGCCTCACCGCGTTTCATGCCCTTAATCATGCAGGGTAGCGCAACATTTTCGAGGGCCGTAAGCTCCTCGATTAAATGATGAAACTGATACACAAAGCCAAGCTTTTGATTACGAAACTCGGCCAGTGCTCTAGGTTTCATGTCAGCCATGCACTGACCCAACACCGAGATTCTGCCTTCGTCAGCCTCGTCAAGGCCTGCAAGCACGTGCAACAGCGTGCTCTTACCGCTACCTGACGCACCTGTAATCGCGACAACTTCGCCAGTATCGACCGACAAATCGAGCGCTCTCAGCACAGATACTGAGCCTTGGCCAAACGTCGAATAGGTCTTGGTAACTTTTTCCGCCTGCAGGCTTATCGACTCTAGTGACCCATTAACTGCCATCCTGTAACCCCTCGATGATGACCATCTTTCCAGCTTGATGAGCTGGAATCCAACTTGCCAAAGCACACAAGGTAAGACTCACACAAGCAACACCAACAAAGTCTCCACTCAAACGCTCGTAAGGCAAGAAATTGACAAAATACTCACCCAACAGGCTAAGACCAGACCATCGCTCAATCAGCACGACCCCGGTCGCAAGCACGTCGCAAGCGATAAAACCGAAGATCAATCCGAGCAAGGTGCCAATCACGCCAAGCCCAACACCTTGAAGTAGGAAGATGAAACGCACCTCGTGCTCTCCAGCGCCCAATGTTTTGAGTATGGCAATATCCGGACGGTGTTCCTCAACCAGAATGACCAATTGCGAGGTAACATTGAACGCCGCAACTGCGATGAGCAGCGACAGTAAGACGAACATAATTTGCTTTTGAAGTCCTATGGCTTCGTAGAGTGCACCCTGCCGGCTCATCCAACTCGTACCGATTGTATTGAGAGAGGGGTTTTCCCTGTAAAGCTTTTGCAGCAGACGATCTGCTAAAAACAAAT
>NZGC01000021.1 GCA_002689445.1 Gammaproteobacteria bacterium | reverse complement strand
TCATGTGCACGGGTCATTCATTTCCGCGGGTGACACGCGGCTGAAAGGGGCCGGGGCTGCGGGTATACCGCAGATCGTTGCGCCCGGATGTTATGATCTTGTCGATGTGGTCGGCTGGCAAGACCTGGCCAAAAAATGGCATGGCTATCCCACTCATGCGCATAACCGGCTGATCACTTCCGTTGTGCTGCGCGAAGAGGATTGCCTGATGGTGGCAGATGCACATCTTGAGCGGCTTACGGCTGCCAGCGGTCCGGCGGCGTTGCTGCTGCCGCTGGGTGGGTGCGGGGAATGGGACCGGCCAGGAGCAGATCTGCACAATCCGAAAGGATTGCAGGCCTTTATGGGGCGTCTGCTGGACGGGTGTCCGGATCATGTGGAACTGCACCGCCTCGATGCGCATATCAATGATGCGCCCTTTTACGAGGCGGCGCTGTCTGTGCTGGACAGATGGCTGGATGCCGGTGTCATACCGCGACCCGCCGCAGGGGCGTGACGCGGCTTTCAGGATCAGTTTTCGCGCTTGATGAAGGTGGCCGAATACATGGCCTTGCCGTCAAACATGCTGTCGATATGACGACCGTCACCGGCAAAGAATGTCTGGCATTCGATCTTTGATTCAAGCTGGTAGCCCTTGCTCCACATCTGTTGGCGATGCAGCTGAACGGCGGCATCTGTCAATGAGGGGATGATCAGGGTGATGCGATCGCCTACCTGATCGTCATTGTGCGCTATTGACTGTTTCATTTTTGTCTCCGTCGACTGGTTTGATTTCTGTAGCTGTGCAAATAAGGGGACGTTGCGGTCTATTCAGCCGCGGCCTGGGTGAACTGGGCCTCTTCTGTGCTGTCATCCAGTGCTGTTGTCGATGATGTGCCGGCCGAAACCGCCATCGAGACAGCATCGAACCAGCCAGCGCCGACTTCGCGTTGATGACGATGTGCCGTGTAGCCATTCTCCTCGGCTGCAAACTCGGCATTCTGCAAGGCGGAATAGGCTGTCATGCCGCTGTCGCGATAGCCGCGTGACAGCTCGTACATTGCGTAGTTGAGAGAATGGAAGCCGGCCAGCGTGATGAACTGGAACTTGTAGCCCATCTTGCCGATTTCGCGCTGGAAGCGGGCAATGTCATCTTCGCTCAGATTGGCCGACCAGTTGAAGGACGGGCTGCAATTATAGGCCAGCATCTGGTAGGGATATTCCGCCCGGATTGCCGTGGCAAAGGCCTCGGCCTGATCAAGGTTCGGGGTCGATGTTTCCATCCACAACAGGTCGGCGTAAGGCGCGAATGCGAGGCCGCGCACAACGCATCTGTCGAATGAATCCTCATCACGCAGCTTGAAGAAACCTTCCTCGGTGCGGTCTCCCGAAATGAACGGCTGATCGCGCTCATCAATATCGGATGTGATGAGCTTGGCGCTTTCGGCATCGGTACGGGCCATGATGATGGTCGAGACGCCAGAAATATCTGCGGCAAGACGCGCTGCATTCAGATTGGCAACCGCCTGACGCACCGGGATCAACACCTTGCCGCCCATGTGGCCACATTTTTTCTCGGATGCGAGCTGGTCTTCAAAATGTACGCCGGCCACGCCCGCTTCGATATAGTTGCGGGTCAGTTCAAACGCATTCAGCGAGCCACCAAAGCCGGCCTCGGCATCGGCGACAATCGGGGCGAACCAGTCAATATTGCCTTCGCCTTCAAGGGTCTGGATCTGGTCGGCCCGTTGCAGCGTGCGGTTAATGCGACGGGCGAGTTCCGGGCCTGAATTGGCCGGATATAGCGACTGGTCGGGATACATGCCGCCGGCCGTGTTTGAATCGGCAGCCACCTGCCAGCCGGACAGATAAATCGCCTTCAGCCCCGCACGGACCATTTGCATGGCCTGATTGCCGGTCATGGCCCCGAGCGACGGCACATAATCTTCGGTGTGAAGAAGATGCCACAGCTTGTCAGCGCCATGGCGGGCCAGCGTGTAGTCGAAATTCATCGACCCGCTGAGGCGGGCCACATCTTCCATGCTGTAATCGCGCTCTGTGTTGGCAAACCGGCCAGAGGCGGCGCGGCTATGGGTCTCAAAGGCCTGCTGCTGTGGTGTGAGATTCGGGGTTTTGGTAGATGATTGTGGTGTACGCGGCATGTTGTCCCTCCGACAAAGCACTCTTCGGCATTACGGTGATCAGATACCGAAGAGGTACCGCTGGCGGACGGGTTATAAAAGGAAAAAAATGAAAATTTGAAAATTGTAAAAAATTTACAATTACAGCCATTATGCTTGTCATGGCCTGGATGTGGGCGAGATGGCTTATTTCCCGGGTGAGCAGAGCGTCGGCTGCTGTGCCAACAGGCGTGGCGTCCGTCTATGCACCCAGCGCCAAGCAGTGCGCCTGGTGGGTTTTCAGCTTTCGTAACGGGTTTCGCCGCGCCGCTTGGTATCGGTTGTCAGTTCCGTGACAATCGGGTCATAGGCGCGCTGGCCACAATTGTGACGCGGGCAAAGATGGCAGTTGATGCCGATCTTGCTGGCCGTGCCGCTGGGCGACAGGTCCAGGCCGCCGGCATAGATGACACGGTGGGCATGCTGCAATTCGCAACCCAGCGCAATTGCCAGCCGGCGGTCCTGTGTTTCCATGGAATAGACTGGTCGTTCGGTCGTGCGGCTGATGGTGAAAAAACGTTGCCCGTCTGGCAGCTCGACCAGTTGCGGCAGCAATACGCCGGGCGTGCGAAAGGCAACATGGACGTTCCAGACCGGGCAGGCGCCACCATATTCGGCAATCGAGAAAGACGTAGCGTTGAACCGCTTGGTCACGTTGCCCGCCTTGTCGATGCGCAGAAAGAAGAACGGTACGCCGCGCCGTCCGTCACGCTGCAGGGTTGTCAGGCGCTGGGCTGCCTGTTCGATGGAAACAGCAAAGGCAGCAGCCAGCCGGTCGAGGTCGTAGCGGGTCTCCTCTGCCTTGTCGAGAAAGGCATCATAGGGCATCAGGAAGGCGGCTGCAAAATAGTTGGCAAGCTCTACATGGCACCGCGTGGCATGGGAGTCGCTGGCAAAACTTGTGGAATCGGTGATGGTGGCAAGCACGTCAGAGAATTCAATGAAACAGAGCGCATGGGCCAGCTGAAAGGTGCGGTTCTGATGATCGAGCGCCTCTGACAAATAGATGGTGCGTTCAGATTCGTCCCAGACCCGCAGGGTGTCGGGCAGACTGTCGCTGGGGCTGGTAACAACACGATAGCCATGATGCGCCAGAAGGCGGGTCTGCAGGATCTGCTGGACGGTGTAGGGATCGTGCGGCTCTTCGGCTGACAGCGCCTCGGCTGCGTGCTCCAGCGCCTCAAAATGATTGCCGTTTTCACGGAAAAAATCATGGATGGCGGCACCTGGAGATGCGCGCACCAATGATTCCGGCATGAGCTCGCTGCCTAGATTCATCATCTTTTCCAGCGTAGAGTGATGGCTGCGGTACAGCGCGAGGAAGCTGTCGACGAAGGCCGGTGCATGGCTGATGGCCGAGCGCAATTCATCCAGGTCAGGGCGTGCATTCACAAAAAACGGGTCCTGGATCGCCGTGCGCACTTCAGACAGCACCGCCTGACTGTTGTCGGCAACAAGGTCGCGCCAGTCCACGCCGTAATGATCAGACAGCGCCATCAAGACAGTAACAGACAGGCTGCGCTGGTTCTTTTCCAGCATGTTTACATAGGCCGCACTGATGCCGAGGGTGGCGGCCATATCTGCCTGTGTCTGGTTTTTGCTGCGCCGCAACTGGCGCAGTTTGCTGCCGACAAATGCCTTTTCCATATTTGCCTCGCTATCTGCCTGTCAGGGCCCCGCAATGAGCATTTGCGGGTGCCGGAGGGTGCGATATTTCACAACAAAATTAACAACATCACAGTTTTTGCAGATGTAAATCATACAATCAACACAAAAACACGAAATTTGGTGGCAAGCAAAGCGCTTAAGACAACTATCCTGCTGATAAAACACGAGGAGCAATCGAAAGATTGGCAATAGACCATGATTGGAAACAAAACACTGGCCGTTCCTGGCCCCACCAACCTGCCGCCCCGCGTCGCGCGTGCCATGGCGGTGCCGCTGGAGGATCACCGCGCCCCCGATATGGGCGAATTCATTGTGCCATTGCTGCAGGATCTGAAGAAGATTTTCCGCACTGAAACCGGGCATGTGCTGGTGTTCCCGGGATCGGGGTCTGGCGGATGGGAGGCGGCACTGCGCAACACGCTGCGCGAAGGCGACCGCGTCCTTGGCGCGTCATTTGGACAGTTTTCGATGTTGTGGGTGGAAATGTGCTGCCAGCTGCGCCTGAATGTGACCAACATCGACTGTCGCTGGGGCGAGGCAACACCCGTTGATGCCTATCGCCGCGCGCTGGAAGATGACAAGAGCCACGCAATCAAGGCGGTCCTTGTATGCCAAAACGAGACCGCAACCGGTGTCACCAGCGATGTGGCAGCCATTCGCGCCATTCTGGACGATCTGGGTCATCCGGCATTGCTGTTTGTCGATGGTGTGAGTTCCATCGCCTCAATCGAATTCGACATGGATGGCTGGGGCGTTGACGTGGCTGTGGCCGGATCGCAGAAGGGTTTCATGATGCCGACAGGCCTTGCCATTGTCGGCGTATCGGCAAAGTGCATGCAGCTGATTGCCGCCAGATCATTGCGCCGCGGCGATACCGATATCGGGTATGGCTACTGGGACTTTGCGGCGATGTTGAACGCCAACAAGAGCGGCTATTTTCCCTACACGCCTGCAATGACATTGATGCGGGGACTGCGTGAGTCGACCGACATGCTGCTGGAGGAAGGTCTGAACAATGTGTTCGACCGTCATTTCCGGCTGGCGGAAGGAGTGCGCCGTGCTGTAGCGGCCTGGGGACTTCGTCCCTGTGCAATTGATCCGGCAACAGTATCAGATACGGTGACGGCCATTCTGGTGCCCGAAGGCAGTGATGCGAATGACGTGATCAAGGCGGCCTATCGCCGGTACGGCGTATCACTTGGCGGTGGATTGGGTGCGGTTGCGGGCAAGGTGTTCCGCATCGGGCATCTGGGCTGGCTGAATGAAACCATGGTGTTGCAGGCGCTGGGTGGGGCTGAACTTGCCATGTGTGATGCCGGCCTTGCGTTTGCGCCGGGCAGCGGGGTCGGTGCGGCAATCAGCTATTTCAACGCCCAGAAGCCTGCCAATTTGCTGGCTGCTGAATAGGACAGCTGGCAAGCACAGTCATGTCTGCAGAAACCCTGCGTATGATGGCCCTGCCTGCCTTGCAAAGGTGGGTGGGGCTGTCATCAAAACTGCCATCAGGCATGCCGGTGAATGATTGGCCGGATGCCGTTTGAATCGCAGATACCGTATCAGGGTCATTGACGGCGATGAAACGGCACTGATAGCTTGGCGCCTATGGAAAATTTCAACTTTGAACTTGTCGACAAGGCACGCGAAACCATTGATGGTCGCGTGATTCGTACCCCCGTCCTGCCGCTGTGCAGCAGCAAGATTGCCCCCTATCTGCCGCCTGATTGTGAAATGTTCATGAAGCTGGAATTGTTCCAGCATACAGGATCGTTCAAGGCGCGCGGTGCGCTGCTGGGCGTCGACTGGCTGGATGAGGCAAGGCGGGGCCGCGGCGTCGCCGGATTTTCCGGCGGCAACTTCGCGCTGGCACTGGCCTGGGCAGCGCGCCAAAGCGGCGTTTCAGCAAAAGTGGTGATGTCGAAAGCAGCCGACCCGCTGCGCATCGAGGGCTGCCGTGAACTGGGTGCCGAGATCGTGCTGGTAGACGGTATTGCAGCGGCCTTGCCGGAACTGGAGCGAATCGAGGCGGAGGAAGGGCGACGGATTCTTCATCCCTTCAATGACCTGAACATGGCCTGCGGTGCGGCGACATGCGGCGCCGAATTTGTTGAGGATGCACCCGATCTTGATGTGGTGATCCTGCCGGTTGGCGGCGGCGGGCTGATTGGTGGGATGGCGGCATCCATCAAACGGCATAATCCGGATGTCACCATTATCGGCGTTGAGCCTGTTGGCGCTGACAGTCTTGCACGGTCTTTCAAATCGGGCAAACCGGAGGCGCTGACACAGGTTGATACCCTTGCCGACAGCCTGGGTGCGCCGATGGCGATGGCTGATTCGCTGGCACTGGCCCGCCGTTATGTCGATGAGCTGGTACAGATCGAAGATGAGGTGATGACAGGCACCATGCTGCTGATGCGCGAAAAGCTGATGCTGCTGGCAGAGCCTGCCTGCGCCGCCTCACTTGGCACCGCGCTGGGCCCCCTGCACAGCCGCTTGGCTGGAAAAAGGGTAGGCGTGCTGGCGTGTGGATCAAATATCAGCATTGAGAGATATAACAAATATACCAATGGGATAGAGATGCCGACGGTATCAGCCGCTTAAGACATTTTGTCCAAAATGTTAATTATATTAATTTTCGTGCATGTTCAGATTTGCGCGTTACATCTCCCGTAGGGGAAAAGATATTTGCCGACAGGTTGCGGGCCGCCCGTTTGTCGGTGCCACGGCACCGCGTGCCCCTGCTGCGCGCATTGGCACAAAGCTGGCCGGTGCGATGTTCGCCGGGATATTGGTGGCCGTGCTTGTCGCGGGCAGCGGTATGGCGCTTGCCGAAAAATCTCCACCACCCCCGCCAAAGATCACTGGCCTTGTCTGTGATGGCACATTCCAGTTGATCACTGGCGGTGTTGACAGCAGCGCCGAAGACACGTTTGCCGGCCTGGTGCATCTGGTGCTGGTTGACCGTGAGGGTGCGTTTGTCGAGGTGCGGGCGCAGGCCTATGAGCGCGGCGTTCTGGAGCCCGAGCAGGTGTTCACACTTGGCGGCGGGGTACATGTCGGCATGACCGACACAGCAGATGCCGGGCTGGTCGGACAGGCGGCCGCGCTGGTGTTGAATGATTCCACGGTGACGAGGGCAGCGGCCCTGCCGACGGACCCTGATGATCTGATGGTCGAGATTACTGCCACCGACATGGATGTGATGTTGACACAGAGCCTTGAAAGCGGGCCGGAAATTCGGGCGCGGGTTGATGGCAAACCCCTTGTTTTGACCCGGGAAAACATCGCCACCACAGAGTTGTTCCTGAATCGGATCAACGGGGATATTACAATGGTCTGGACCGAGAACAGGGTGCGTGATCACAAGGTGCCGGGCGCGATACGCGCCGCAAAGGTGCAGTTGCGCAACGAAAAGACTTTTACTGGTAGCTGCAAGCCGTTGGCCCAACAGGCGTGCTGAGCCGGGCAGGCATTTCAACCGGGTTTACATCTGGTCGGCCTGGTGCTGGCAGCACTAGCCAGCATGGGTAACAAGACGCTGTATCAGGGCATTCAACCCTTGTACCTGCTGTTTATCACTCAGCTCGCCATTGTCTGAAAATGCCTGCGCAGCATTGCCAATGCTGGCAAAGCCCGGCACCGGCACCATGCCAAGTTCGCATACCGCATTACGCAGCCTTGGAATGACGCGCACCCCGCCAAGCCGCCCCGGACTGGAGGCCATCAGCGCCACCGGTTTGCCTTGAAAGACTGCCCCAAAATCGTCGGTTGGTGACGGGCGCGACGCCCAGCAGAACATGTTGAGCAAGATCGGCGTCATCCCGCCATTATATTCGGGTGTGGCAAGGCACAGCGCATCATGCGTGGCAACAAGCCGGCGAAAATCCAGCACCCCCT
>NZGC01000020.1 GCA_002689445.1 Gammaproteobacteria bacterium | reverse complement strand
CCAACCCATTAAACTGATTGCGGTAGCGGTTTTCTAACGCATCAACTCGAAGCGCCAGGGTTGCCCTCTGATCCGTTATATCCTCTACGCTTCTGGCAATCCCATCGAGTCGCGCATCAATCAAACCATCGTCAGCCAGTAACGTCGTAATGAGGCTATCGAGAGGATTAGCAAGCCCTCTACTAAAGCTAATATTGCCGAGGTCACCCGTGGCGTTGCCTAATATTTTCAACGACAGTCCTTCTACTGCAGTGCCTACAGCGCCCGTAATTACATTATCAACCTGCGTCGTGGCGCTGCCATTAATGGTGTATGACGTCGTTGAGGACCCGGAAACAGAGTAAGTGCCCGCTTCTGTCTTCGACGTTGAAGAAACATACTGTACATTGGCGTTTGACGGGGTCCCGAAACTGCCTAGCACTACAGCTACATCGGTGGCATCGTTTTCGAGAATGTTATCTAACTTAGTGCCGTCAAGGGTTAAGCTGCCATCGATTACATTGGTTGTGACACCCAATTCAGCAAGCGTTTTGTAGTTACCGCCGGCGTTACTGACGGTATCGTTCAATGCAGATCTAACGTTTTGCGCTAGGTTTCTAATGGTTGCGTCACCCGTAAACACGCTACCAGTAACGGTTGAGGCGTTATAACTGGTTAACGTGGTTAGCTCGGTGTTGAGCTGATTATAGCTATCTACAAAAGTTTGAACCGCAGCTTTGGCTTTGGCAGTATCCTTATCAATAGTAATAGTAACGGGGGAGGCCGTTACTTTTTTTAGTGAGAAGGTAATGCCTTCGACTGCTTCAGCGACAGAATTTGATGTGGCAGCAACTGATAAGCCATTAATTTTAAGAGCAGCGTCACTACCCGCATTCGTTTGGGTTAGGTGGGCCGTTGTTTGATCAAATGCCAATTTAGACAAGCCAGCGTTATCTGTCGAGTTACTGTCACCAGTGTCTGAGACTGAGATAGTAATCGCATTTTCCGCCCCACTGTTAGCGCTTCTCAAGACGAGTCGGTAGCCTGAACCGTCATTAACAATTGAGGCACTAACATCGGTCGAGGCTGCATTAATTGCATCTCTCACCCCAGTGAGAGAATTATTGCTACTGCCAATCGACACCGTTACTGCTGAGGCACCTGATTTTCCAGAGAACCCCGTTAGTGATCCAGCGCTACTGTCGTAAGTCACTGTCCCCACATTGATGGTCAAGGTACCGGTCCCCACTTCCGTGGTGGTGGCAGCGTAGCTTGCCGATGCTAAAGACTGTTCACTTGCCAATGCCGACACTTCTATTAAGTAGTCGCCAGGAGGCGCCACTTCAGTGGCAGTTGCGGTAACTGTATCGTAAAGCGATGTACCAGCTGTTTTTCCTAAATACTGGCTTGAATCTGCTGCAGCTGACACTGACGTCTGAAAACTACTCAGTGCACTCTTTACGGTTCCATAGGCCGTTAATTCAGCTTGATAACTGACTTCCTTCTTATTGAGACGGTTTTCTACGGGTTGCGTGTCTGCTAACACGAGCTGCGCAACTAACGATTCAACGTCTAGGCCTGACCCAATGCCAGTTGATGTGATGGGCATATCATTACCTTAAGTGTGAACTTTCACGTACACCGATTACTTAAGCAATCTGAGTGCCAGTTATCACACCTCGCCTCTAATTAACATGCCAGCTCGTTTAGCATCCAAGTCTTCTTTAATTTGCCTGGCAATTTCCACTACTTCCTCGGCGGGTATCTGCCGAACTAGCTGATTGGTGTTCGCATCTCTTACGGTAATGATAGAGCGATTTATACTTTCATCACGACTGAACGAGAGATCTCGATCAAGATCATCAATGTAAGCTTGCAAGTCTGCTACAGCCTTGTCGATATCACTCGCCTTGAACTCTGGTACTTTCGGTGCCGCTTTCGTATCAGCAAGGGGCAAATTTGGCCGGTCTGCAGCACCTGTCTTACTCGCAGGGGCGGCAATATTTGCCGTTTGCATTTTCGCTCCCTGAGTTTGTAGGTTAACACTGCTATTTATTTCCATTTCCCTCTCCGAGGACAAGAACACCGGGGACTAGCCCCGGTTTCTCTTGGTCCAAGTCTGTGATCATCATTACTGAAGCAGAGCGAGTACATTCTGAGGTATCGAGTTAGCTTGGGCTAACATAGCAATCCCCGACTGCTGCAAAATCTGCTGTTTAGTCAGATTTGCAGTTTCAGCTGCAAAATCAGCATCCATAATCCTGGAGCGCGAAGCTGATAAGTTTTCAGCTGTGGTTTGAACACTAGCTACAACAGAATCAAACCGACTTTGCACAGCGCCTAAAGTCGCTCGAGTGCTGTTGATAGTTGAAAGCGCTGCATCAACTGCCTGTATGGCTGCTTCCGCATTAGTGACGCTATCGACCGTCGCGGTTGCAATTGATGCACCGGCTACCGTCGCAGCCGAGGTGGTGGCGGCAGTAAAACCGAGAGCTGTGTCGCCAACTACTATATCTGAGGGACTTGTTAACGTCACCGTACCTCGTGTCGTTGCAGCGAAACTAGCATTTAGACCAGCTGCCGCAACGTCAAAGGTACCCGCCGATGAAGTAATAGAACCAACGATATTACGACCATCAGAGGCTGCTAAATCGACCTTGCCCGAATTCAGGGTTGCAACCACACCGGTTGATCCAGCGATTGCATTAATCGCATCGACCACTAAACTGGCCGTGTTCGCCGAGCTAGTGGCATATGTAACTGTTGCGGTCGTCACACCATTAATTGTGACGGTTCCAGCATCACCGGAGGCAGCATCGCCAGTTTGCCCTGCTAAAGCGGTCGTCGCAGTTGCTGTAACGCCAGTGCCGCTCTCGTTGATAGCAGTCGCTACTGCCTTGGCGGAGCCAAGTGCATTTGCTGTAGAAACGCCGTCGGATACGGAAGCTTTGACGTCAACGCTATTGATCGTAAGGTCGCCAGTTCCCGCAACGGCTCCAGTGATCGCCGTGCTTGTTACGCTCGCCGACTGGTATGCACCGATGGACGAAGTTCGAGCTGACGTGATAGCAGAGATGCTGATGGTGTCACCTTTATCCGCGCCTACTTGGAATGCTTTCGATGTGAAAGTTCCATCCAGCAGCTTGATACCATTAAACGAAGCTTTCTCCGCTACTCGATCAATCTCTGCAACCAGCTGAGTGACTTCTTGCTGGAGAGCCGTTCTGTCTGACGCACTATTCGTTGAGTTAGCTGACTGAACCGCAAGCTCACGAATACGCTGCAGGTTGTTGGTCACTTCCTTCAACGCTCCTTCTGCTGTTTGCGAGAGGGAGATACCGTCATTAGCGTTGCGAGCGCCTTGATTCAGACCCCTAATCTGCGCTGTGAAACGCTCCGAAATAGCAAGGCCGGCGGCATCATCTTTTGCGCTGTTGATACGCAAACCAGATGACAGTCGCTCTAGTGAAGTGGAAAGTTCGTTTTGTGAACCCGTAAGGTTGCGCTGCGCTGTTAGCGAGGCAATGTTTGTGTTTACCGTTAAAGCCATGATATTCACCCGTTAAGTTAATTCGTTTTCGAACCAGCCGAGCCATTTGCTGGTTCGGTGAAGGCATATCTGCCCTGGACAACTTAGTTAACGGATGGTTTTTCAAAAGCTTTAGTTTTTTTTACTATCGAGCCAAATGAAGGCAAAAAGGGGTGTAGTCCGAGCAGCGGCCCACAGAAGAGAGCGTATCGACCATTTCCGCCTCAAACTAATAGCATCAAACATTTATCCCTTTTTTGTTCATAGTGATAGCAAAAAAGAAACCAAGAAGATTTACGCTAAATACGTTTAATGTGTTTCCTGAAGTGGTGGGCCGATTCGAAAAAGTCGAAAGACTACCTCAGAAAAGTGAACAATGATAACCCTTGGATCTTTACATAAGCTTGCTGTGCCGCCTGCAGCGCCGTTGATTGTAAATTCAATCGACTGACCGCCTCAGCAAAATCAAGATCCTGAATTTCTGAAACCTGTCTTTCTAAGCGAAGTTGCTCATCGATATTCTTTTCTATCCGGTTCTCGAGGGTTTGTAATCGATTACCCACAATGGTGCGGCGTCCTTGGAGATGTTCTAGGCCTTGATCCAAAGTGCCAATGGCCTGACCGAGATCGTTCGTACGCTTGGATGCTGCGCCACTGGTATTGGTTGGCGAAAGCAATAGGTCAGCAATGGCTTGCACGGACTGGAAAATATTTTGTCTTGCTGATTGCGCTACCCCATAACTATCCCCATTCTCGACAGTCCCCTCGACTTCTAAAGTGATACCCTTAAACGTAATTGCGGCACCAGATTCGTAGGTCCCCGTTGCGATTGCGCCCCCCTGTGCACCGACAACGCTATATAAGACTGGATCACCCGGGGCGGCCTGACTGAAGGTCACTGTGTAGTCGTCTGGGATTGCATCTGTCGTTGAAGACATTTTAAGAAGCGCAGAACCCGTATTAGTCGCGGGAGATTGGAGAAGAAACCTGCCATCACCAACCGTCATCCCTTCGAAGATATCCTGCCCGCTATCTCGCACGGACAATTGAGTGTCTTCAGATACTTGCAACAATCGCTGTCCCTGATCGCCCCCAAACTCAAAACCGGTACCCGTTCGGGTAAATGCCGGCGTTCGACTATTATATCCAGAAAAGATGTCCTCCCCCGAGGCACTTTTGGTGTTCGCGAGCTGTAAGAGCTCATCAGCAAGATTGTTGATCTCATCGCCAATAGCAGCACGACTCTCATTACTTTGGGCAGCATTGTTTGCTTGAATCACGAGCTCTCGTACCCTTTGCAAGACATTGCCGCTACTGGCTAGCACGCTCTCTTGCAGTTCTAGCTCGTTTTGCGCGCCAGCAGCATTGCGATCGTACTGTTCGTTTCGCGCTTTCAGTGATGACAGCGTGAGCAACTGCGCCGCGGCGGCGGGATCATCTGAAGGCGACAGCAGATTCTTACCAGTAGCAAGCTGCTGCTGAGTTCGATTAAGCCGGGCTTGCTGATCCAAAATAGAATCAATACCTTGCTGAAACTGTTCGATGCTCGAAATTCTCATAAATGCGCCTTGTTTAGCGAAACGCGCTCAGCAGCGTGTTAAACATATCGTTGGCTGAAGCGACCACTTGCGCAGTGGCCTGATAAGCCTGTTGAAACTTCAGCAGGTTCGCGGCCTCTTCATCTAAGTTAACTCCAGAAAGCGCGTTTAAAGCTTGCTCTGCTTGGCGCTGTAGGGTGATTTGAGTCTCTGCACTGGCTTCCGCCTGGCGAGTCTGGATACCGACGGAGCTGACTGTCGATGCAAAGACTTCTTGATAACTGGCTGAATTACCGAGCAGCGATGCCGTCGTTTGCAGTTCTACCATTCGCAAAGCATTACGATTATCACCAGCACCGTTGGTGTTGTTCGAGATAGTCAACACATCCCCTGCTTCTGGAATGCCCGCCAGCTCGAGCGTAGCGCCACCTAAAATACCCAAATCAACCTTTTTACCCGCCGATTCATTCGCAGGGTTATAGGCGATCGTGCCAGTTGCTCCACCTGTCATGGTAAACCCTGGCTGCCCCGCACCCAAAGCGTCGGCCGAATAGGTAAGGGTTACATCGCCCGTTAGGGGTAAATCATTCACATTCGAATTTATGATACTAGTGATCTTGGCGTCACCCCCATTGGCAACCGCAGCACTGGTTTTCAGTGGAGCGGCGGCGGCGATGTTCGAAGGCAAGGTAATGGCAACGTCCATAAAACTCGCAGCTCTGTAGCCAGGTCGGACCAAAAAGCTGTCGCCAATATTCGCGCCCGCGGTAACCTCGATGGTCAAGCCATCAACGTTAAATGGGCCTTGCCCCGTTCTCACCTCACCCGAACGCTCATTCGTAAGCTGCCATTGTGTGCCGTTGTAGTAAAGCTTGTAATCTGTGGGTTGCACTTGACCAATATCTACGATTGTCACGCTAGCCGTGCTGGTACCGGAGTTTTGAAAATCCGGAGCAACCACGGGATCAATCGGCTTAAAGAAATTGACACCTGGCTGGCCATCTAAATCCAACCCCAACTTCTGCTGAGCATTAAAAGTTTCCGTTATTCCTGCTGCCAAAACCCCAAGTTCTTGGCGCGCACCATTTAGCGCCTCATCACGAAACCGAAGCAGCCCTTGCATGGAACCGCCGCTAATCGACTCTGTAATGGGGCTTGGACTACCGGTACCCTGACTAAACTCTATTTCGTATGCCAAGGAGTCATACTGCCCTGGAGCTAGATTTAAAGCACTGAAGTTCGTTCCTACGACGAGTGGTTGACCAGTTCCTATCAACACATTTAAGGAACCATTACTCTGCTCCGAGACCGAGACTCCAACATATTCAGAGATTTTTAAGATCATTGAATCGCGTTTATCGAGTAGATCGTTAGGCGGCTGACCTCCAGCCTGGCTCCTGGCTGAATCAATTTTTCCGTTCAGCAAAGCTAAACCTTCCGAGAGAGCGTTAATTTCTTGGACCATCGAGTCAAGGCGGACATTAACCTGCTCGTTAAGCGATTCAAGAGAGCTATCCAGTTGTCTGAACTGCTCTGTGAGCGCTTTAGCCTCTCCAAGAAGTACTTGCCGCTCGGGCGTCGCTTGCGGGTTATTCGCAACGTCCTGGAGTGAGTTGAAGAAGCGATCTACCTGAGTCGCGAGCCCACGATCCTCTTGGGCAAGCAAATCGGCTAACCTGCCAGCCATCAACGAAAAAGTCTCGAAATGATTGGCAGCGGAGGTATTATCCCTGAGTTCTTTGCCCAGAAATGCGTCATATTGCCGCTCTAAAGTAGATGCGCGTACACCGTTGCCGACAAACCCACCGGCGCCTAATTCTGGTTCACGAGATTCAAAGGTTAGCACCTGACGGCTGTAGCCCTCAGTATCTACATTGGCGATGTTATGCCCCGTCGTAGCCAGCGCTTTTTGCATTCCCAGCAAGCCTGACGTTGCAACATTTAATAGATCTGGCATGAGACTATCTCACCTCGAACGCATTGGCGCCTGAATCGGTTATCGGCATCATGGCCGGCTTCTGAAGCTCGCTGTCATTTGAAGCATACTGCTTGGCAACATCCGATTGCCGCTGCTCACTCACGCCACCCTCCGGACGCAATTGTCGGGCGATCACATCCGCTAGACCGATACCGCCGCTTTTGGCCATGTTGACCGCAATTTGCTGATCTGCCATTTCGGTGTAGGTCTCCATATCGTTACTTGAGAACAAACCATCTTTAGGCAGTGCATCCCGCATACTTTTGAGCATCATCTGGATGAACATCGATTCAAACTGCTCGGCAACTTCATTGATCGCGGCATTGGGATCTTCCCGCGAGGCGCGCTTTAAATCGGTCAATCCATTTACATCATGGTATTGACCCGTGCTGAGTGGAGCCGATGGACTATTCGACGTATTCATATGATGACCAATTCGCCTTCAAGTGCACCGGAACGCTGCAAAGCCTCTAAAATCGCGATCAAATCACTCGGGGTTGCACCGACTTCGTTGACCGCACGCACTAGCTGATCGAGGCTAACCCCGGCATCAAACAAGAACATCGGGTTTCTGCCTTGCTCCGCACTGACGGCAGACTGAGGCGTTGCGACAGTCTCGCCGCCCCCCAAGGGGCCTGGCTGACTCACAGTAGTACTCTCGCTGATGGATACCACGAGGCTGCCATGGGTCACCGCTGCAGGACTGATACGAACCCGATCGCCAATCACCACGGTGCCGGTACGCGCATTAACAATAACTTGGGCCGGCGCCTTACCCGGCACAAACTCTAAGTTTTCAAGACTGGAGATAAGGGCAACTTTAGAGCGGGTGTCCAGCGAGGCCATGATACGCACCGACGAGCCATCCACCGGTAACGCTGTCTCTGGCCCCAAAAATTCATTGATTCGATCAGCGAGTCGTTGGGCCGTCGTAAAGTCAGGTTTTTTTAGATCCAACTGCAAAATATCAGAGCTTAAAAAGGCACTCTCAACGGCTCGTTCTACTTGACCACCATTGGGGATGGTGCCGGCGCTCGGCGTATTCACCGTAACCGATGAACCATCGCCGCCGCTGGCCATGAAGCCACCAACCACTAAATTACCTTGAGCCAACGCATACGTTTGCCCGTCCACGCCTTTTAATGGCGTGACCAATAAGGTGCCTCCGCGTAAGTTTTCGGAATTACCCAATGACGAGACGGTAACATCGATCAGTTGACCAGGTTTGGCGAACGGCGGCAGCTCAGCATGGACAGCCACCGCGGCAACGTTCTTTAACTGAGGATTAACATTGGGAGGAATCGTCACGCCCAGCTGCTGCAGCATGTTCTTTAAACTTTGCACAGTAAAAGGTGCCTGAGTAGTTTTATCACCAGTGCCCGGCAAACCGACAACTAAGCCATAGCCCACCAAATGATTTGTGCGCACGCCAGCTACGTCGGCTACGTCTTTGACGCGAATCGCGTGAGCGGACGGTAGAACGAGCAATGCAGTGAGCAATCCTAAAAAAACTAATCTTCGCGTAAATCGACGACTGATCATAGACTTCTCCGCCGCTTAAAACGGCTGTAACACTGAATTGAAAAACCGCGAAACCCACCCCATCTTGCTAGCGTCACTGGGTGCACCCGTGCCGCCGTAACCAATACGAGCATCAGCTATTTGGGTGGATAAAATTGTATTGCTACTTGAGATATCGCTCTTGCGGACGATGCCACGAATGCGGATGTACTCGCTGCCCTGATTTAGGCTGATCCACTTTTCGCCCTGCACAATCAGGTTGCCCCGGGGTAGCTCTTCCATCACCGTGACCGCGATACTGCCTGATAATTGATTGCTTTGATTACTGGCCCCTGAGCCCGCGAAAGCTTGATCACTTTCAAAGCCGAACCCTAGATT
>NZGC01000019.1 GCA_002689445.1 Gammaproteobacteria bacterium | reverse complement strand
TCTTTCGCGCTCGATGGCAAGCTATTGCAGACACCACGAGTTCAGCTGGCTGAGGAGGTAGAATCGCTTAACCTTCTGCCCGTCAGGCTGCAAACCTGGGGAGGCAACCTGTATGTGAACCTCAACGCGGACACTGAGGAGTCATTGGAATCAAAGATGATTCCGGCTCCGGACACTTTAAATAATTGGCCACTCGAAACGCTTGAGGTTGGGCATCACGCTGTGTTCGATATTCACTGCAATTGGAAAGTTTTTTGGGAAAACTATCTGGAGTGCTACCACTGCCCAGCGATTCACCCTGAACTCAGTCGTATGGTCCCGCTTTATCAAGCGGGCTTATCGACTGCCGCAATCGATCCTAGCAACGCTACTCTGGATCGAGTTGCCGCGAACATCGAATCTTGGACAACCACGGGGCGAGCCATTGCACCGGCTTTCTCGACACTGACTGAATCCGAAATCTCAGTTGGTCACACCTTCGTCGAGATCTATCCCAATCAGTACCTGGTGGCTCATGCAGACTACGTTAGACAAGTTTCGCTGCAACCCATTTCCGCCACAGCAACTCGGGTATCGGCCGAATGGTTATTTGACCCGGACTTTCTGTCACAACCCGGGGTAGACCTGAGCCCCGCCGTTGCGTTTGGCACCCAGGTTCTCGATCAAGATACCCGTGTTTGTGAGCTTAATCAGCGCGGCCTTGCTGCCGCAGGCGACTATCAAGGCCACCTCATTCACTTAGAAGACGATCTCGCAGCCTTTCATAATATCTATAGACAATGGATGTCAAAGACCTCTTAAGCTTCTGTTTTATATTGTCTTTTTTTAGGTTGTCTTTTGGTCTGCGCCCTCTTTAAAAGCCAACATTACCGCTTGGCCACGCCGGATAATCACCGACCTGAGGCCCGCTTTGTTCGACTGCTGCAATGGCTTCTGCCATCGCCTCTAGGCCTGACCGGAGCACATCCGGGGCCATATTGAGCGCTGGATAAAGTCGAACCTGAGGTTGAAAGTCACAGAGCGCCCAAACGCCTCGTTTGAGCATCTCATCTCTTACGGTACGGGCAACGTGCACTCCGTCGTAACCATCAACCTCGAACGACACGCCGATCAACAAGCCGAGACCTCGAACTTCGCTGACGATTTGGAAGCGCTCCGTCCAATCACTCATGACCTCTTGAGCCAAATCCGCCAAGCTTTGACCATGATCCAGCACGTTGTCTCGATCAATAATCTCCAACGTTTTGAGCGCTGCAGCACAGCCTGCCGGAGTTCCCGCGAAGGTACTACCCCCGGTGGCTCGAGGGTTGTCACCAAGAATATCATCTCTCGCTGAAAAACCCGCAAACGGCTCGATACCGCCAGAAAGATGCTTACCCACTACCATGATGTCCGGGATCACTCCGCTGTGCTCGACCGCCCACATGGGTCCAGTTCTCCCCACGCCAGTCAGTACCTCATCCGCGATCATCAACCAATCTCGTCGATCACAAATATCCCGAACACCTTGCAAAAAGGTGGGATCAGGCACCCAATTGCCACCTTCGGCTAGCGCCGGCTCGATGATCACCGCAGCAATATTGTTCGCTGCCATGACATAGCGGGGAATGTGCTCTTCTAAGTACCACAAACAGTAATCTTGGTATTGGGCTAACGTGAGGTTCGGCGGGATTGCTTCCGAATGCGGAAACGGAGCGCGAATCACTCCACCCGACCATGCCTCTAAGCCCACGTAATTGTTCGAGTCATAGGCGCTGACCAATTTGGTGCCTAAACCCTCACCATGAAAACTTGAAGCAAAGGCAATAATGTAGCGACGATCGGAGTGACACAGCGCCGCGTGTACCGCCGCCTCGACGGCCTCAGTACCGGAAACCTCAAAACTGAATCTGGGTAAAGCCTGCCCGGGGCTTAAAGCCGCCAGGTGCTCGGCAACAGGAATCCTAAGCGGGTGCTCCCAGTGGAAACCATAGCGTCGCTGCGCGGCCTGGACCGCCTCTAGAATTTCTGGGTGACAGTTGCCCAACGGATTCGTGGCCCAGCCATTTTGAAAATCGATATACCGTTGACCGTCTAGATCCCAGAGGAAGTCACCCTCGGCCCGGTCAACGATCAACTGCCTCGGTGGCCGAAATCCGGCCTGTTCGCTCGCGGCTGCCACCCGATCGTATCGAGCGCCGCCCTTCAAATAAGGTTGCCCCCGACGCAATAAGGCGCGGGTCTTTGGTCCCATAAACGACTCTGTCATTGGTCAGCCTCACTGGCGTTTGATACCGAGATCATTTCGTTAAGCGCCTCGCTCTATGGGTTAAACCTCATTTGTTAACCGCAAGGCCTCCTCAGCGGCGATGATTCCAGCTCGCATCTTCGATACGAGTTCATCGACCTGCGCCTCCGTAATGATCAGCGGCGGCGACAACACACAAACATTGATCAAAGGCCGAACGATCAACCCCCGCTCATAGCAACATCGGTCCACCAAGTCACCCAGTGCATAATCCCGGTCTAACTGCGAGGACCCGGTTAAATCATCGGGTGGTTCAAGTTCAACCGCCGCCATCAATCCCATGCCTCGAACTTCTTTCACGAGAGGTAAGGATTCAAGGCTTGTTAACTGCTCAATGAAATAGCCTGAAATGTTCTGCACATGCGTCAATAGGTTCTCTCGCTCGATGATATCCCAAACAGCCAGCGCAGCGGCACAAGAGACCGGGTTAGCCGACCAGGTATATCCGGTTGAGAATATATTGCCGCCGGAAGCCTCCCCAGACACCGTCGATAATAGCGCTTCCGATATGACGAAGCCGCCTAGCGGTAAATAGCCTGAGGTCACGCCTTTGGCAAAAATCATAATATCGGGGACCAAATCGAAGAGCGTCTCCGACGCAAACCAATGTCCAAGCCGACCAAACCCGGTAACAACCTCATCTGCGATATACAGTATTTCGTGCGCCTTTAACACCTCGCGACAACGGAGGTTGTAATCTTTGGGCGGCACGATCACTCCACCAGAACCCAGCACAGGCTCCGCGATCATACACATGATATTGTTCGCGCCGACTCGCGCTATCGTCTGCTCAAGCTCGTCGATCAAAAAATCACAGAAGGCGGCCTCGGACTTAAATTCTGGATGTCCCCCTAAATGCGGTGCAGACAAGAAGTGCACCGTATCTTGTACGGTATCCATCGATGATTTATCGCGCTCTTTGCCACTGACCGAAGCCGACAAAAAGGTACTACCATGATAACCCTGATGGCGAGCCAAAATATGCTTGCGCTCTGGACAACCTTTAATGTTATTGGCCATCTGACAAAAGCGCAGCGCTGCATCAACGGCCGTTGATCCCCCAGTTGTAAAAAAAACTCGATTCAGATCACCTGGTGCTTCTCTGGCAATACGCTCAGACAGCTCGGCCTCGGGACTGTGAATGACAGAAAAAGCACTGGCGTAACCCAGCGTGCCAATCTGCTGCGCCACCGCTTGGGCAACCTCTTGCCGACCATAGCCCACCTGCATGCACCACATACCACCAGGACCATCTAACAATTGATGTCCTGATTGGTCGTAGACATAGACTCCCGTGCCGCGAGCCAGTTCAGGCGTTTCGCTGTCCTGGCCTAGGTTTGGTAAATCTGCCCAGGGGTGGAGCAGATATTGATTAAAGCGGTCTCTTACATTCACGGGTCTACATCCCTGATTTTGATGACAAATCCTTCGGCGGCTTGAGTTTGATGATAACACTTAGGTCGCTGAGGTCTGACATGACAATCCCCTTCTAGTAGCAACAAGCACCTTGATATCGATTGATGCGAGCAAAAGTATAATCCTGACATGAACCTCGGTGGCGCCGGTCGCCGATCCATCACCGATCGATCCGAGCAAGGCCTGATTTCTCAGATCACCGCGAGCACTCTAAGCGGCGGGAACGCAACAATATCCGGATCTTCAGTTGCTTGGCAGCGGCACTTAACCCTTCTTTAACCGCTGATTATTATTGCATCCCAGAGGCTATCGATCAGTGCTAGGGAGACAAGCTCTGTTTGGCCGCCGCATCCCGAGCATCCAACTGCGCCCTAATGTCAGCATGTACTGCTTGGGTAATGCGATATCGGCTAACGAGTGCGATCGGCAGCAAATATAACAAGGGTAACAAAACGCCAACGACCAGACCCAATCGAAAAATCATATCAGCGGGGACTGCTGCAGGCGCTGTTTGGGTAGGAAAAGCGATCAAATTCAGCAGCAACCCGCCCAGTACGATGCCCACGCCGCTAACCGCTTTGCCAGAAAAAGATAAGGCAGCATTAAACATGCCCTCTTGCCGATAGCCTGTCTGCAAATCGTGCTGATCGAGCACATCTGCCAGCAATGAAGCAGAGATCACGCCTTGAATCACAGCAATCGCCACCGCGATGACCCCCATCCCCACCAAAATCATCAGCAACCGAGGATCGCCATTGTCGGGCAACAGATCGAGAAATCGCAAATTGATTAAGATGATGCCGTCAAACAGCGAGACAATGGCACAACACAAAATAATATGCTTTTTCTCCCACCTTCGTTGAAGCACTGCGATCATCGGAAAAGCCACAAATGCACCAACTGCTGATAGCGTAAACCAACGTAAATCTGACGTATCAAACCCCCAAAAAAAGGTGTTGATATAAATCCCCAAGTTCGCAGTCGTGCCGCCGATGGCGAACAACAAAATGACGATGATAAAAATCAACAAAAACTGATCGTTCCGCAGGGCTCGAACCATGTCATTGATTATCACTCGCAAGCTCAAGGATTCAGTACTGGCCGTGTGCTGCCGCAAAAACGGCACTTGATCTAGGGTGAGGAGACTGGTCGCGAGCGCCCCTGACGTCAGCAGTACCGCTGCTGCCAATCCTACCATCGGGTAACCCGCAACATTCATTTGGCCAACTGGAAAGGCCTCGTTACTGGGTAATAAGTAAGTATAGACGAACAAAGGAAAGGCAACACCGATCGCCCAACCAACGGCATAACGATGCGCCATGACCGAGGTTCGCTCGTGATAATCGTCTGAGAGTTCCGATGCAATTGCCGCCCAGGGCACGAAATATAACGTCATCATCCCCCGAGTCAGTATCAAACATCCCAACAACCATCCGATCAGTACCGAGGACGACACGTCGTCTGGCGGCGTAAACAACAGAAAAATCCCCAATCCCAAGGGCAGTGATGCCGCCAGCATAATCGGATGCCGCCGGCCCCATCGCGTTTGTAAATTATCAGAAAACGCGCCCACCACGGGGTCGGTCACCGCGTCAAAAACCATCGCCAATGCCAAAACGACCGACACCGAGAAGGCATCTAAGCCCAGCAACTGACTGTAATAGAACAAGACAAAAGTATTCAGGACCCAATTCTTGACCGTGTCAGGAATAGCACCGATACCTTGATAAAACTTAATTTTAAAACTCAAGGCCTCAGCCCGACTTTGACGGGTGTAGGTTGGTGTCATATCGCCACCGCTGTTCTACCATTCGTCAATGTTCGATCCTCGATTTTAGCCTCATTGCAGCTTCACACTACAGCTTTGCTCGACCATTGGCAAAGGCTGCCGCAGGCTTATGGCCCGAGCTCACTACACCAGCTTTGGCGCCTCTGCTTTTACGTTCTTTCAGCTTTGACCTTCTCAAGGCGTGACCCAAACCCGTTCGGTGAGGTCTACGCATTAGGCAGGAAAGCGCTCCCGCAACGACCAGATGACATTAACGCTTACCGGTCATCAGCACTGCGTGCGCTTTATCGATATCAGCCTCCGACCAGCTCAGCCAATCACCCAGGATCTCTCGATTGTGTTCCCCTAGATGCGGCGCTCCACCCCGAACTTTTGCTTGGTACCGACGAAAGCGGTAGGGGGATTGAGGTATCGGACGGGTGCCGCCGGCACGGTCGTCCACCTCGGTTATCGTCCCTCGAGCCTGAACAGATGCGAGCTCACCAATGTCGGACGCGGGTCGAACATCACCCCAAGCAATATTCATTTTATCAAGCGCCGTAATCACGGCTTCTCGCGATTGACAAACAGTATTGAAAAAATACTGGGCAGCAGCCCGACGAGCAGCGATTTTCGCTTCTAGGGGGGTCTCCTCCCCGACAGGTAATCCATCCTCCAACCCACAAACCGTGCTCAACTGATGCCAGACGTACTTAAAGTCCCCCGCGAGCATCAATAGACCCGCCGCCGTCTCATACACTTCGTTGGAAACAATATGATTCACGCGATCCAGCGCATAATTCATTCCGTCATTGGTCACGACCGTCGCATCGACCATTGCCAGATCAATATGGTCGCCATGACCTGACTGCTCTCTTGCATACAATGCAGCAAGCAGGCCCACCAATCCGTGCAACGAGGCGTTGGTATCGGCGACGGATAGCGCAATGTCCGCCGGGAAAGCCTGACTAATCAGTGCCTGCCGAGCCAGCAATCCGATTTCCGCATGCACGACAGGGGCATAGGCTGCGCGTCGACTGTCGGGATTATTCGCACCAAAACCGGATATCGACAACATAATCAATCGCGGATTTAGGGCCGACAATGTTTCATAACTAAGGCCCAGTCTCCCCATGACATCGGGTCGAAAATTCTCAATCAACACATCCGCTTGACTGGCCAGTGCCTTGGCAATCGAGACACCTTCTTCCTTTCGCAGGTCAATGGAGATATTACGTTTCCCCGCATTTTGCTGGTGATAATAGCCGGCTACGCCTCCGATCTTCCGGCCCCACAATCGAGTCACATCACCTTCAGGCGGCTCAAGTTTGACCACGTCAGCGCCCATGTCTGACAGCATACGACCTGCAAAGGGACCCGCTAACACCCTCGACAAATCTAGTACCTTTATTCCCTGCAGAGGGTAACCCATGGCTTTTATCTCCTTCCCTAGCGACGGTTGAACACATTGCAGAATCGGTTCGTCCAATTCAGGCCTTGGTCAATGATTGATCCTCACGTAATGCGTCTAACTGACGTTGCACGCCTTTGGCCCAATGAGGATGCGTCAAAATCCAAAATTTTTGGTTTTCAATGGCATCAACCACTAGCTTGCCCACCTCATCTGGCGCCATCCCAGATTCCAAAGACGCCTGAATACTGGCGCCTTGGCGACCTTTGATGGTCGATGTCTTTACCGCATCAGCACGCTCAGGTCGATAGCTCAGTGAATTAAAACTGATATTGGTATTGATCGGGCCAGGGCATAGAACCGAGGCGGTGATCGAACTTTTCTTACTGCGCAGCTCTCGCTCCAGAGCACACATAAGGGCCACTACACCATGTTTTGCAACACTATAAGCGCCCATTTTATTCGCTGAAATCAAACCGGCCATCGATGCCGTCGAGCTGATATGACCTTCACCCGCGGCCTCAATCAAAGGCGTGAAAACCTTTAGCCCATAGATAGGTCCCCATAAGTCGACATCGATAATCCATCTCCAATCCTCGAGCTTAATGTTCCTCGACGACGTTGGCAGACCGACACCAGCGTTGTTGCACAACACATGCACCGCACCGAATCGCTCGAGGGTTGCCGCAGCCAAACCCTCGACATCTTCAAGTTTCGACACATCACAGCGGACCCCTTCTGCCGGAACCCCTTCGACCCTAAGCGCTCGTACTGCTGACTCAATGGTTTCTTCGTTCAGATCAGCAATCATGAGCTTCATGCCACGCTGGCCAAGCGCTCGGGCAATACCCAGACCAATACCACTGGCGCCCCCGGTAACTACCGCGACTCGATCGGTAAATACTTCCACAGAATGCCTCCAGATTATGGGTTAGCTTTGGATTTTGCCGACAGCAATCGATCCCTAAAGCGACGCATGCCTTGCAACCAACGATCATAATCGCTGGCTTTACGCTGAAAATACTCCCTGACCTCACCATGGGGCAGAACCAAAAACCGTTCTTCACGAATTGCCTCAAAACAGTTCAATGCAACCTGCTCTGGTTCTAAAATGCCATCTTGGGCGGCTTGTCGAGTATTGGATGATCCCGCCCTACTCGCCTTGGGTCCGAGAATGTTGGTGCGGACGGCTTGTGGACACAGCACGGACACACCGATTCCCTGGTTTTTGTAGGTAATTGCCAACCACTCCGCTAGGGCCACCGCAGCGTGTTTGGACATGGCGTAAGGTCCGGAATCGATTTGGGTGAGTAGACCTGCTGCAGACGCTGTATTCAGCAAATAACCGCCCCCTTCAGCCAGCATCGATGGAATGACCGCACGCGCTGCATTTAGGTGAGACCACGCATGAACCTCCATCATTTGCTTCCAGTCGTCAGTCGCAAGATCAATGCCGCCGCGGCGCCCGTAGCCTGCATTGGATACAAAAATATCGATTCGGCCATGCTCGTAAAGCACCTCAGCGACCAGCGTCTCTATCGCCTCTTGATCGGCGACATCCAGGCAACGGGCTGACCCTTTTGTTCCAATCTGCGTCGCGGTTTCATTGACCGAGGCAAGATCAAGATCGGTGCAAACCACATGATCGGCACCCTGTTCAACAAAACCGACTGCAAGGGCCCTGCCTATGCCGGAGCCTGCCCCGGTTACCACAACAATACTGTTTTCGATGTCCACAGGACTTAACTCCTTTATTAGCCGCTCAGCAAGTTTCTTGATCGTTTAGGCAAGGGCTTTAGCGCTGACAAAGGACTGCCTGCCACTCAACCTTTGCGACCCGGGCTTACGTCAGATTCAACCTTTTTCCAGGGCCCGCCCTTCAGTCCTATTGGTGCTTTTCAATCTTCTCTTGTTTTACGCCTTGCTCTCGCTCTATCCGCTAGCGATAAGGGTCAGTCACTTTTCCGTCACTCCGCTTGCCAACGCTTCACAAAGCGTCGTCTGAAGGTGTTACCCAACCCGGGTTGATTGCGCAATCATGGCTCATTGACTGTCGACCCTTAGCGCTTATCTTCACCGTCATCACGGCCAGCCTTCCCTACTCAAAAATAAAGTGTTCCGACATTTGCGCTCGCACGCTGCCTTGATGTGTAAAGTACTGCCTAAAGCCACCGTTGTAATTGCCATCCTGACGGCGATTGCTCTCGCCTTCGAAGTTATAGTAGCCCGGTGTGCATTCGGCGTTACGCCCGGTTTTACCTCGATGCTGAATGACCTCTTGCACCCACCAATCCTCGGCCTTTTCGGTTGGCTCCAAGCTCTTGTAGCCTTGATCCCGTACATGACTGATACAGGCTGCGATGTGATCCCCTTGAGTTTGCAGCATGTCCGTTAAATTGAACTGAAAGGATGCCTGATAACCGCCCATGATGAACAAATTAGGAAAACCATGACTATGGATGCCTAGCAAGGTTCTGATTCCACTTGAGTACCGGGTCTCCAGCGAAACGCCGTTCTTGCCCACAATGTGGTTGTAAATTCCGGTTTTCTGCACCTCAAAGCCCGTGGCATAAATCAGCAAATCACAGGGATAGCTGTTTCCCTCAAACACGGGGCCTTCTGATTGAATTTCAGTAATGCCCTTGCCCTGAGTGTCAACAAGATGAACATTGGGGAGATTAAATGATGGCAGGTAATCATTATGAAAACAGGGTCGCTTACACATAAACATATACCAAGGTTTCAGCGCCTCAGCCGTCTTCGGGTCCTCAACCGTTTCTTCGATACGGCGATGAATCCGCATCATATAGTCGATGTTGCTATTTTCCTGTTTCTTGAGTTTTTCCTCAGGAGACAGCGCAGCCAGTTTGGCTTTGCGCTCAGGCGAGGGTTCCGACAACGCAAGCACCTTTTCACGACGCTTTGCTTGCCAACCTGGCTCAAGCTTACGCGCCCAATTGGGATCAGTGGGCCAATCATCGCGGATATCAATCGAAGAAGGTGTCCGTTGAAACACATAAAGAGCCTTAGCGTTCTTAGCAACTTCAGGCACCACTTGCACCGCGCTGGCACCTGTCCCAATAATTCCGACCACCTTATCTTTGAGCAGGCTGAGGTCATCCCCTGTGTAATGATAATCCCATCGCGACGTATGAAACGCATGTCCGGCGAATCGAGTCATGCCCTCAATTTTCGAAAGTTTCGGCTTTGACAGGGTGCCATTGGCGCAGATAACGAATCGAGCCCGCATCCGGTCTCCTCGATCCGTCTCTAAGTGCCAAAGCTGATCCTCCGCATCCCAAACGGTTGATGTTACCGTGGTGTTAAACACCGCTAAATCATACAAATCATACTTTTTAGCGATGGCTTGACAGTGACTTAGGATCTCTGGGCCACGGGAATAGTGATTGACGGGAACGTAATCAAGCTCGTCGAGCAACGGCAAATAGTCGTAGGCCACAACATCGCAGGCAACCCCCGGGTATCGGTTCCAATACCAGGTTCCACCCACATCGGCACCCCGCTCAACAATGCGAATGCTTTGAATACCTTGTTCACGCAGCCGAGCCGAGGTGAGCAACGCTGAGAAGCCTCCTCCAATAAACAAAACCTCAACCTCATCATCAATCGGATCACGGGCAGCTACCTCACGCGCATTGGGATCAACCGCGTACTGGGCTAGATCACCGGTTAGCTCGGAGGTAAATTGATCGGTGCCCTCTGGCCGATAACCCAAGCGGACCTCGCGAGCCTCTGCAAATTTATGTTTAATATCGTCGTAATAACTTTGCGGTCTGGGTGTCTTGGGCATTGATTAAAACTCCAACTTTCCAAGACTATAGCACGCCTGATTCTGTCGCCAAGCGCCAACCAGCCCAGACACGCGTTCGATCCAGCAAGACGGAAACCCTCCTTGATCCAGTTTTTGGCACTGGTGCAGGGCCGATTGTCGAACTTTTTATCATGAACGCAGCGTGGTATCGTTTTCCTTAAATTAACTCACTCTGGATTGACCACCATGATTCGTTTGATGTTATTCCTCACCTTATCAACCCTCAGTCTGATCGGCAGCGCTGCTCCTGCAACCCCACCCACCCCGGCCTGGATGAGTGAAGCGGTGGTCGAAAGTCTGATCGCTCTTCAGCTTAATGACAGCCAGAAAGCGATATTCCGGCAAGCCCTAGCCGTTTGCCTCAATGACATCCAAGCCAATGTCCACAAAATTACCAAACGCGGCGGGTTCGATCAGGCACGAAAAATAAAGCGGGCGAATAAGCGCCCTTGGCGAATTTTCAAACAAACCATGATGTCGAACTTAACGGACGCGCAAAAACCGCTATTTGATGCCTACCTTGAGCACCAAAAAGCGGCCATCGCGATCAATCTAAACGGGGACACTCCGATGCATGCCATCGGTGATAAACAATAAGCCCAGCGCCCAAGCCCTACCAAATAATTTAGCGCAGATGTCGACTGAGGAAGGCCTTGAGCTCACCGTAAATCGCGTCATGCTCGCGTGAGCCCTCGATAAATTTGTATTCTGCGTGGGAAAGACCTTCGTAAACATTAAGGTCGGCTTCAATACCGGCAGCCCGAAATTTACGATGCACTCTTGCCGTATCACTCAAAAACAAATCCCGCGTCCCAGTCACCAGGTAAGCGGGTGGAAAACCGGCAAATTCACCATAAACCGGCGACAGCAAGGGGTCCTGCAGGTCAACCCCTCCGGCATAGAGCAGAGATGCCTCAGCGAGCAGGCCCTCGTAGGTGACTAGGATGCGATCTACCCCCTCGAGCGTGTGCAAGGTGTCACCTGTTTTGCTCAGATCGGCCCAGGGTGTCCCAAGAAACAATGCCCCAGGCAAGGGCAGCCCCAGGCTCTTTAAGTGGTGCATCGCAGCCAGGGTCAGACCACCCCCCGCCGAGGTGCCCCCCATGGCTAGCTGGCTAGCCTTACGGGACCGGAGTAGTCCTCGATAAACCGCTTCAACATCTTCAAGAGCCGTAGGATGAGGATGATCAGGTGGCATCCGATAATCAATTGCGACGGTCAGTAAGCCCGTTCGTGCAGCAATCACCACAGCTTCAGAAATACCGGCTTCTCCTGCCCCAAAAACATAGGCACCGTCATGCAAATAAACAAAAAGTCGCCGATCTGGGTCAGCCGTGCCTGGTTGCAACCAATGCACAGCAACCCCATCCATCACGTCCGGCTGATGATCGACCGCCAACCTAGC
>NZGC01000064.1 GCA_002689445.1 Gammaproteobacteria bacterium | reverse complement strand
GTCGGGGCATCCTTGTGGCCACCCCCTCCCACGTACTGGTCGATGAAGCTCCCGTAGCTGCCTCCGCCGCCACTGTACTTGGAAGCGTAGTTGTCCATGTACTGCTGGTAGTTTGGGGAGTTCCCAGCGGACTGGCCCCCGCCCGCCGCGTACTTGTCCATGTACTGCTGGTAATTCTGGGAGTTCCCGCCGGACTGCCCCCCACCTAGCATGTACTGCTGATAGTCCTGCCCGTGATTGGCATCAGCTGCTGCGAGTGCCAGGCCAGACAGGCAGGCGAGCTCGCGGAGAATTAAGCCAAACGCCGAGGATGTAGTTTCAATCACCCTCAAATAGGGAATGGCGGTCGCTCGTGACCCGGAGGTTCGATTATGGGAGTCGCAAAGCACATGCAGGCCACTTGGAATCGTCCCAAGGCAACCATCCCAGCGAAGGCCCGCAGGGAGAGGATGGCGGGCTGGAGGCGCGAGGGCGTATTCCAGCGCATACAGCGACCCACGCGCATCGACGCTGCACGACGAGTCGGGTACAAGGCCAAGCAGGGAATCGTGATGGTCAGGACCCGTGTTCGAAGAGGCGGCCTGAGGAAGAGCAAGGTCCACATGAAGAGGAAGCCATCCAATGCGGGTATCAAGAAGATCACAATGGCGAAGTCGATTCAGAGAATCGCCGAGGAGCGTGTCAGTAGGCGCTATCCGAACCTCGAGGTCCTGAACTCATATTGGGTCGGCGAAGACGGTAAGAACAAGTTCTACGAGGTCATAATGGTCGATCCACACCATCCCGCCATCAAAGCCGACAAGCAGCTCGGATGGATATCCTCGGGATCCAGCCACTCCGGCCGTGCCTTCAGAGGCAAGACAAGCGCCGGGAAGAAGGGGCGTGGCCTGTTCAACAAAGGAAAGGGCGCTGAGAAGCTGCGTCCAAGCCTCAAGGCGCATCAGAACCGCGGCAAGTGAGCAACGGCTGCGTCAGGTTGATGCCCACATCCGTTAGCCAACCATCATGGCGGACCGCCGGCTGACCGAGATGCACGGCCTTCCTGTGGTTCTTCCGGATGCGCGCATACTTGGCGTCGTTCACGACGTGGTGCTCGACGAACAGACGAGGACCTGCACCCATCTTTTCGTGATAGAGACCACAGATACAATCGTCGAAGGCGGAATGCACGTCTCTGTCCCGTGGTCTTGGGTCCGGTCGATATCCGACGTCATCCTTCTCAGGTGGTTCCCGCCCACCCCCATACCCCGTCGCCCAGACTCCTAGTCGTGAATCGCGCGACGACCATGAGACCGATATGATGTAAAGCAGGTCTGGGCACGAGAGTGTCGATGAATCGCCTCAGCACTGCCGCAGTCATGCTGATGCTCGTCCTCGTCCCTCTTGCTGCAAAGGCCGCGGAGCCGAGGGGCACGGTCACATGCATCCAGGAGGACGCCTCTGATGGCCTGGCCGCATGGAGCCTTTCGGACCAAAGCTGTCTGAGGGTGGGAATCGGGCTCCTAAGTCCAGGCACCGCTGTCGAGTTCAATATCAGTGCCGACGCCCCCGTCGACATACTCCTCTTCTCCTCGACAGGCGTCGTCGTTTATCAGCAAGAGCAGAATTATCGCAGGGCAGACGTGTGGGAGTCAGATTCGGTGTTCGAGTCATTCTCCGGCGACGGAAGTTGGCGATGGTCCACCCCCTCTGATAGAGGTGCAACTCGATGGTATCTCGTTGTGGATAATTATGACCATGCCCAAGACCAAGATCAAGGCGCCTTGGGAGGTTCTAGCGTGGCAGTCTCGTTCGGAGTCTCAGTCGTTCAGGAGGAGCCATTCACGTTGTATGATGACATCGTGCACTTGTCACCATCATCATTCGCCACTCTAGCAGGCCCATTCCAGGCCGATCAAGGCACAGTGGTGAAGATATCCGCCTCTTCCATGAAGGGGGAGTCGGATGTGTTCCTCATGTCCCAGAATCAGTATCAGCTGTATTCCGCTGGAGCTGCCCCTGCACGAATCGATCAAGGGTCGATGTTGTTGGTTGGCAGTACAAGAACCGTGTTATTCAGCGTAACAGAAGATCTTGATGGGGCCGATTTGTACGTCGTACTCGATAACAAGGCGGGAGGCGGGGGGGTTGGAACATCGTCAATCGCAACAACGGTAACGGTAACCCTGACCCCGATACTGGATCCAAGAATAACAGATTCAGAGCTGCTTGCGGTAGTGGATGTGGGCCAGACTGTGACTTTGGACGCCAGTACAACGCCAAACCGATCAGGCCAAATAACCTCTGAGGGATACCTCTGGGACCTCGATGGCGACGGTTTCAGCGATGCAGCAGGAATGTCCGTCGAGAATACTTGGAACGACCCTGCCGACCTAACAATCCACCTTCGAGTGATTGGTATCGATGGTAGACCTGCTACGAAGTTCCATGAGATCAGCATCCAAGACCTATCCCCCCCCGTGGCGCAGATCGATGGCGCAGAGAACATCACCAGGACCTTCGGTGAATCAGTCTCAATGACTGGCACGTATTCTGACAACTGGCAGGTTGTTTCTGTAAAGTGGTACTTTGGAGACATACTCGTTCTCACTGACCCATCTCCCCAGAAGCAGGGAATTTCCAGCCTCAATCTGGAGATAGGAACCCTTGAGATTTCCGCAGGTACCCATCCTGTGCGTATGGAGGTCACGGATGCCAGTGGAATGATGTCGAACTCTACGTCGAATCTAACTGTGTATGACGCAACACCTCCTTCCGTCAATGATGCGATTGTGGAGCTGACGAGGCTATCGGGCGAGACCATCCGACTGGAGGCAAGTGCAGCAGATCCGGAGTCTGAAACGCTAGCCTACTCATGGGACATAGATGTGAATGATGACAGCGACGGCGACGGAGCTACGAATAATGATCAAGATTTGAGTGGCCCTGTTTATCTGGTTGTGTACCCTGAAACCGGAATTTACTCGCTCATATGCACAATCACAAATGACAATGGATTGGAGACAAAAATAGAGTACATAGTGGCCATAGAGGCTTCCGATGCAGAGCCAACGTTGCTAGATGCCATCGCCCCATACCTCCCGTTCATCGGCGCAGGCGTTATTGTGATTCTTCTGGCCCTGTCCTTGGTCTTACTGATTTCTCGTCGTGCTAGGCGTAAGATGGCAGAGATAGAGGAGGAAATGAGGACTCTGCAAGAAGAGCAGGCCCGAGTGCCCAATGAAGATGAGCAGAAGCAGATGTTCGCTCGGAGAAGTGCCGATGAAGGATATGGCGGAGGTTATGGCTTCCGACGCTCTGCAGCCCCGCAGGTGTCCAATGACCCAGACATCGCAGCATTACTGGGCCGTCCATCAGACAGCGCCTCCAGCCCCGCCCCCCGAAGTAGGGGGGATGAGTTGCTTTCGATGATGTTCGACGACGAGCCGCTCGATGAGAGCCATGGAGACGCTCCTAACGTCGGACAAGAAGAACATCCGATGACTCAGAAGCCCCCGAAAATACCTGACATCGCTAATTTCGGAGAAACAACCCCAGTGGACCCCGAACCCGAGGCCCCTCCACCAGCAGTGGAGCCCGAACCCGAGGCCCCGCCACCAGCAGTGGAGCCCGAACCCGAGGCCCCGCCACCAGCAGTGGAGCCCGAACCCGAGGCCCCGACAACTCTTGCAGAAGAACCGGATCAAAACGTAACGAAAGAAGAGACGCTACAGGATTCGGACTCTATAGAACTGAAGTCCTCTTGCAGCTCCTGTCCAACCTCGTTCAAGGTCAGGATACCGCCCGGAGCCCCAGGGGTCAGGACCCCATGTCCTGCTTGCGGCTCCATCGAGGTTGTCCGCCGACCGTGACCTGAGGGGGTCACATCGGGGAACATCCTAAATCAGCCTCGTGAGAACTCAGTTACATGGCTGCGGACGCCACTCGCGTTGTCCATCCTATTTCCGCCGCCTCCCCGCCATGGTCCGCACTTGTCATAGCGCTCCTCTTTTTTTCCGCCGCCTCTCCGACAATTCTCGCAAGTGCCGAGCAGAGAGTCGCCTCTGATGACTTCCGGATACTCGACGATTTGGATGCAGTCCTATCAATGGACCGAGCAATAAAATCCGATCCTCAGGCGATGGATGAAGCCGGTGCTGCTCTGAATCAGGTCAGGGACTCAATAAGGGACAGTGACGAGCTCTCTCCGATTCATGGAACTGGTGATTTGTTAAATGGGCTCAGTGAAATCGAGACGACCCCTCCCGATGTGATTCATCCACGTCCTTACAGAATCCTAACCGACCCAAATGAACCCCTGCCCGGTGAGGTGAGGAACATATGGTCCACTATACTCAACATCACTGACTATGCTATCTGGGTAGAGTATGAAGATCAAAGTGGAGATGTACAGCAGACAATCGAGCTTGTCACATTTACAGATTCGCTTCTCTCCTTGATATTCAACAATGGTGATCCACTTTTGCATCCGATTGATGTAGATGGGGACGGGAATGATGACATCCAGGTTGGACTGACTCTCGAATTTGACTTCAATGGCGGCTGGGGCGTGAGCGGGGACAGACTCTGGATCAAGCCAACCATTCAGTTTCAGGTCGATGTAATCGAAGAAGAGACACCCGAGGATCCAGCATGGGTGAATCTGCAGAGTATGGAGGTATCTCTTGTCAAGGCATTCGCATACTCAGATACATTAGGACTCAACCAGGGTGAGAGTTACGTCTGGATCATCGATTCCGCATTCACGCAACCACCGCGTCAATTTACACTGGACGTAGGCATAGAGAGAATATTCCTCGATATCTCAGATGCAGGAGCAGAATTCCTGGCAGCGATCACCTTTGGAATATTCAATCCCAATGGTAACATCGATGACTCTGGAATTTCCATAGCTTCCCTTGCCGCACCATACGTGATTTCGATAAACAACCCAGTTGAAGACCAGTGTCCAGAAAGATACGATCCCCAGGAACTTAACACCCTAACATCGATGGAGATTTCTTGTGGGGTAAGGGCGGGTTTCGGTTACATCCATTACTCGCCGCCAGATGATGGTGAACGCGAGATATGGGAAGTTGCGTATATCGATCTGGGCGTTCACCCGGAGGGTCAAGAACTCGATATCCCGAGGGAGGTTTCCGTAACCATCCGCACGGACTCTTCTCTCGCCTCAGGCGTTGGCGGACCAGGAGAGCGGAGTTTGAGCACGTTGGAATATTACGCCGATCGCGGAGCAGATATCCATCTTCATTTTCACGAGGACAGGGTAAATGTGCCCGAAGACCGTGCAGACGGTGATCACGGAAACTCCACAGATTCATTGGGCTGGCTGAGGGGAATGCCTTCAGGTTCGCTCTCGCCTCAGGAGATAGATCGAGTCTTCACGATGCTTGGTTCCAGGTCTAGTCCAGAATTACCGGGGTCACAGCCCGATCGTCTTGGATTAATCATTGCAATCAAGAATTTCTCTCGAGACACCTCCCCGAATGAGGATAATGAGGACCTCCCAATCAATCCAGCAGACCCACCAAAATCTATGGTACTGCTGAGATCTGTGAGTAAAATAGGCTCTATCGAATACGACTCATGGCTTACTAGAGGCGGAGTGACAACCGATCACCAGAAGATATCAATCCAAACCGGAGCTATTCCAACTGCACTGATTGTATACGGGGATTTCAATATCGGGGGTAATGACGATGGAAACGACGTATCGTTTGGCAACAACCAGAATCTGGATTTTCTCTCCAGAATTCTGGATGCAGCGTTGGTAAATCTGGTGGATGTGTTCTTGGAGACAGCCCTGATAATCAACTCAGTTCCAACTATTGTGGTCGATGCCTTGAGCGGAGGGATTGAGTTCTCTCCGGATGGAGGAGGACAAAATCTACATTTTGAGATCACAGATGATTTTCGAATCACTAGGGCGCCCGACATACTCTCATCGGTGAAGCTGGCCATCGGGTCGCACGACCATATGGAGATCGAGTCTTCCGATCATCTGATTCTCTCAAGAGATCGTGAATCAGCGCTTGTACAGGGCAATGATGGGCCCATTGAACCCCTAGTGCCCATTGCAGCATCCATAGCATTCTCAGGTTTGGAAGCAGTACACGTAACTTACGATCCGGCCACGGAGGAGCGAACCTTCCAAATGAAGTCAAGAAGTAGCGGCGCACTCAAATTCCTGTACATCGACCATTACGGCAGCGATCTCTCGAACGCCTCGGTGCAAAGCCTCCGTATTTCCGACCTTCCCAATGTAATAGAACTTACAATCGATTCCGATTCTTCATCGTATTCTGCTAGTCAGGACATAGAGTCGTTCCAATACCACGCCTCCAACGGAACACAGCGACAAGCGGTCAGGATACTTGGCATCCCCGACTCCTTCGATGCTGATTTTGGAGATACTCTTTCATGGAGTACTGATGGAGCAATTTCTTCAATAGAGGCGCAGATAACCAATTCCGAAGAACCCGAGGTAATGGATGGAAATCACTTTCTTTACACTCATGACTCTGAGAATGAGGCTTCTTCTCTCTCTACGAGGATATCCGGATTGAATAGTATTTCATGGGCTCCCGCCAGCGATCCTGGCGCATTCGGCAGTAGTGGTAGGAGCACTGCTAGAATAACGACAGCGGAGCCTGTGCCTTTCGGGATAGCCGTTGACCACGTGCCAGTAATAGGTCAGGATAATTCACTCACAGCAACGATTTTGCTTGATCCACTGCCTTCGGACATTTCTCTTCAGATTCCTGGTAACACAAGTGATGATGTCGGAATCGACATACCGGTCCTGGATCGCACAAAAGGCGTTTCAGGCCTGGCATTCTTCTTGGGCGGATTCACAGATCTTGGCCAGTCAGTCAATCGCCTCCTTGCCTCTGCAACCTCGGAACTCTCGACAGGGGCTGAAGGCGCAAGTACCTCATTCAACTACGGAATTGAGCTAGAATCGGATTCAAATTTCAATCTCATCGTACAAGCAGAACAGGGCGAAGAGCCCGAGGTGGAGCCTCCTTGGATACATGGAATCGCAATACACGCACCCACTCAAGGACTGTCTTCCGGATTCTCAATGAAGGCATGGATACCAAACTTGCCCCCCTCAATAGATCTAGAGATGGAAAGGAGGGTGATCGATGACGGCTCTCAGTGGACTGTGGCTGTCGATGCGAAAGGATGGCTACCTGGTGCGGAGTCCATGATCATCGCAACGGATTCCATACAGGGAATGGATGCCTTCGTGACTCTTCATGGTCTTCCAGTGGGTGTTAGCTCAGATATCGACCTCGAGATGGTATTCGATGTGACAGAGACTACTGGTAGCATATCTGAGATAGATACTGTTGCTAGGTACGCGGCTTCTTTCCCCCTCGATAGTATCCACGCCGAGCTACTAGATCGGAATGTGGGAGCGCGTTCTGAGATCCTCATCAACGGCGTCCCGAGCAGAGTCAATCTCGACGCCAGTCTTGGGACAGCCATCAGGATAAATATGGACGTTCCAACGGAATATCAGGATTCTCAGGGGAGATCAGTCGATTCAATGATGGTTCAACAGATGCAGTGGTTCGATGGAGAATGGCGTCCTGCGACAGTGTTCCTCAAAGACGTACCTGGGACAATCGCGTTATCCACAGAACCCGGAAGGACATTTGACATAACCAAGAGCCTTGCTTTCCAGGGCATTGCACAACTCGACTTTGCATCGAGTACTCCCGGCATGTCGCTGTTTATCGAGGCTCAGGGAGAGGCAATCAACCAAAGAGGCGACATCCTGATGTTAGCCGAGGGGATGGCAGATAGACTTTCGATCAAGCCCACGGAAGACTTTGGCCTAGCTGTGAAGTCTTCTGGGGATGGCGTTGAAGTTCTTTACATGAGGATATCAGACGTTCCAGCTGCTCCACCGGTCGTATTGGAGGATATGGAGATTCTATGTCAAGATATCAAGAGTGCAACTATAGAGGTGCACAATCTAATTTCTCAATTCGGATACTTTGAGATATCTGATGTCCAAGGTGGAAGAATTGTTGCCTCTGCACGCGCGCACGCGATTATCGACGACGATCGCAGGATAGACCTTCGCGGTGTCCTACTAGATGCCCAGTTTACAAATGGAATTCCTACGGGGACGACTTTTGGGGTGAATGGGATGGCCTCAGATCTTTCAATCATAAACAGCATCCCGGGCGTCGACGGCTCAACAACCCACATTGTAATCCCAGAGCCCTTAACATCGGGACTCACAACAGTGGTAATGACGATCATAGGAGGGATATAATCGTGGAAGATTATCGAAGGTTTCCCGATCTTGAGCCTACAGAGGCCGATGAAGAAGTTGCCGATGAACTCTTGGAGTCCATTGAAGAAGTCCTTGAGCGCGTGCATCCGGTGAGAGTAGTATTCTCGAGTCTGGTAATACTCATCGTCACACTACTTCTGCTGGGAAGCTCCCTTTGGGTGATCCCCTATGATGGAGTAACTGCAGATGTCGTTTATCGTCAATCTGGAGGGGGGCACATCGTTTTAGTTGAATTAGACAATCGTGGATCCAGGGCGATGGAAGACATCGAGATGTCAATAAGAATGGTCGATGATGTCGGTATCGAAATTGGGAGAACCGATTTTTCATGGGAACGGCTTGGCGCCCATACTTCGATCGCCCATGATGATTTGGAACTCATCATCGACGGCGCCTCCGTCTGGGAGAATTATACGATTGAGATAGATCTCGAATACTATGCCTACGATGGGGATAGAAAGACAGAGCGATGGACTCATGACGTGGGCCAATGGACTTCCGAGTATCACATCAATGTTGGAGACTTCACAATCTTCTGAATTCTGAACTGACTACCCATACGCTCATAGAGAGCCAGAAGGCCCTTAACGCATATGAAGAAGAGGGGTGCACTGCTCATAGCGGCACTTCTGACGACAATGATGTGGGGGTCAATCGACTTCGATAATCAAGACACTCTCTCCGATGAATATCAAATCAGACAGGTTGATCTCTCCGGACCTTCGAAGATATCGGATATCTCTGAACCAGTTACATTCTTCGGTGTTGAAAGAGACCGAACAATGAGTGCAGACACCCCTATTGGAATGTACACATTGGCTGGATTCATACCCTCTCAGACCATTCAATCTGAGTTTAC
>NZGC01000018.1 GCA_002689445.1 Gammaproteobacteria bacterium | reverse complement strand
ACCCGCCCGGCTCAGATCACCATAGATCAAGGTTTGATTGGCATCTTCGACTTCGACCCAACAAGCAGCGCTGAAGGCTGCACTCAACCTATCCGGTCCGCCCGCATCAACTTTTATCAAACGTCTTCCATCGATCGGAGATCGCTCTACAGACACTCTTGCTGTATCCAAACTGCCCTGACCCAACTGGAATCTTCGCGATGCGGCCTGATCTACCGCTCTCCCTTCGTCGATAGCGGCAAAGGTTGAGTCACGAAGGGCACCCAGCCCCTGTTCTGGATTTGCGCCCCTCTCCTCGATCGGTTGACTCTCCGAATCAGTGCTAGCACTCAGCGAGCCCCCCCGAGCATCCAGGGATTCGGATACCAGAGTTTTCGACACTGTTGTTTGGGGAACCTGCGGCTCTTGCGCAGCATCCGAATCGGTTGCAACCTCCTTGGTTGGATCCAGCAATGCCGAAAGATCCGCCTCCATAACCGATGCTTGATCGACCGGCACTAGAGCGTTTGATTCCTCCAAAGCATTTTGTTCTTGCGGCGCAAGGGATGCACTTAGGGAGACATCATCGCTCTGCTCGCTATCACTTGCTGGCTCCCTCGCGATTGTTGGCCCTTTACTCTTTGTTAGCTCACCTCCCATTGTTGGCTCACCATCGATGAGTTGCTCAGGATTGCTTGTTGCTTGCTTGGCAAAAGGATCTTGCCGCTCTTCCGATGCGGGTAAAAAGGCCCAAACCAAGACAACCAAAAGCAATACAAATACCAAACCAACCATTCCCGACAGCACCACGGGCCCCGAAAATCGATTGGCCTTAATACTTGAGGACAATTCGGCTACGGCTTCTTGGGGTTCGGTCCTAAACTCTGAGTCAAACTGGCGAACGACCGCATCGCCGTCCAATCCGATCACTCTCGCGTAGCTTCGCAGATAACCTCTCACAAACGCCTGCTTTGGAAAGCGGTCAAATTCACCCGCGTCCAGATACCGTATAAAGGTTGTCGTTAAAAACAGTTGTTCTGCCACTGCTTCTTGGGACAGCCCAAGCGATTCTCGCTGGCTACGCACCCAATCGGCAACAGACTGCTCTGAGCCGCCGCTGTTCAACGAATCATTCATCGGTCACCACGCTCAGCCGCCAGCCTGATTGCCTCCTCAGAGGCGGGATAAATGCGCAGCAAATCGGCTCGACACTGACCGGCGGCGTCGTAAGCCTTAAACACCGTATTCACGGTGACGCAGACCGACAAGCTTTTGGGCGAATCTCCGGCCAACCCTTGGTAGGCAAGATAATGCTGGCGAGCGGCCGAAAAATTTTGCTCCGCCACTTCTAACACAGCCAATTCGATCAGGGCTCGAGGTAAGCGAGGATTCAACGCTAACCCTCGATCAAAAGCCTCTCGCGCCTTCGCCCGGTCTTCGAGTGCCAAATAGGCCACGCCTAAATTCTCAAAGGCTTGAGGCCGAAGTTCATAGAAACGATCTTCCGTTGCTCGAATTAACTCGAGAACAGCTTCCTGAGGTCGCCCCATTGCATACAGGAACGCGCCATAATTGTTTCTGGTGGCCGTCAACGATTCATCTAACCCAATCGCACGTTTGAAATAATCTTCCGCCAGGTCGAACTCTTGCTCCTGCTGGAAAACAATGGCCAACGTGTGATGCGCTCGTGCGGACCGCTTGTCGACCGATAGCGCCTTGAGCAAATTCTCTTTAGCCCGCACTAAATCGCCTTGCTGCAGGTAAGCAACTCCCAGCGCTGTGGCTCGCTCAGCGACTTCCGCTTCGTCCACCAAATTGTTTTTAGGTTGCCCGGCAATGCAGCCCCCGAGGGCTAGCAACAAAAGCAACCTTAGCAGGCTCATATCAAGCCTCCTTCCGCTGCAATCTTCCGATAACGAGCACTTCGCTGCGTTCGGTCAGCGACCTGCCCTGCAAGCTGACCACAGGCCGCATCGATATCATCCCCCCGTGTGGTTCTCACCATCGCAGAAAAGCCCTTGTTGACTAAGTATTCTTGAAAATAGCGAACATTGGCGGCGTTGGGTCGTCTAAAGCCAGAACCCGGGAACGGATTAAACGGAATTAAATTAATTTTGCACGGAAAGTCAGCCAATAACGCCGCCAGTTCCTCTGCATGAAAGGCTTGGTCGTTGACCCCATCGAGCAGCGTGTATTCGATGGTAACGGTTCTTTTTTCTCCCAGATTTTCCGCATAATCGCGACACGCCGACAATAATTGCGCAATCGGGTATTTACGATTAATAGGAACCAACTGATCTCGCAGCGCGTCATTGGGTGCGTGCAACGATATGGCTAAGGACGCATCGGTGGTTTCTTTGAGCCGTTGAATGCCCGGTACCACCCCCGCTGTTGATATCGTGACCTTACGCTTGGAGATTCCGTAGCCTAAATCATCCATCATAATCGACACAGCGGGGATAACCTGTTCAATATTGAGCAAGGGTTCTCCCATTCCCATCAATACGATATTGGTCACAGCACGCTTTCGAGCTGAGTAGACGCCGGCAAGTTGTCTTTCTGCCACGCGCAACTGACCGACGATCTCACCGGCGGTGAGATTTGAGTTAAAGCCCTGCTTTCCCGTTGAGCAAAATTTGCAATCAAGGACACACCCTACTTGGCTCGACACACACAAGGTGCCTCGGGTGCCCTCTGGAATGAACACGGTTTCAATCGCACTTCCAGATCGAGCGCGCAACAACCATTTTCGAGTGCCATCCGCTGAGACTTGCTCAGAGATCATCTCTGGCTCGTGGATCTCAGCGTTCAGCTTGAACTCCGCCCGAAGTTTTTTGCTGATATCGGTCATCTCGTCAATGGCCGTCACCGAGCGATGATGTAACCACTTCATCACTTGCGCGGTTCGATAAGGCTTCTCGCCGAGATCCACTAAGATCGAAGTCATTTGGTCTTGGCTCAGACCCAATAAATCGATCTTATCTGGCGGCGTCACGTTCATCTCTCGCAGATTTGCTCGGCGCTAAAAAAGTAACTGATCTCACGTGCAGCTGACTCAGGCGCATCCGAACCGTGTACAGCGTTCGCATCGATGCTGTCTGCAAAGTCAGCGCGGATGGTTCCGCTGGCTGCTTCTTTGGGATTGGTCGCCCCCATCAGCTCTCGATTGCGGACAATAGCATTTTCGCCCTCGAGCACCTGAACCACCACAGGGCCCGATGTCATAAACGCGACCAAATCTTCAAAGAACCCTTTGCCCTCATGCTCAGCATAGAAGCCTTTGGCTTTTTCTTCGGTCAGTCGCTCCATGCGAGAGGCGACAACTCGAAGCCCGGCAGCCTCAAAGCGCGCTAAGATCTGACCAATCGCATTCTTAGCCACCGCGTCGGGTTTAATAATTGAAAAAGTTCGTTCTAAGGCCATGACGGTATCACTCCTGATTTTAGGGATTTCAAGGCGCGGCATTATACGCGTTGTAAGCCCAGCAAAATAGAGAAACCCACCTTATTTAGTTTAATCTGCTTCTTTAGTTCAGTCGGCTTCGTCTATCCAACACATCTGGATTGCCTCAAGTATGCGCTCCCCGCAACGATCGGGTTCATCGTCGAAATCGGCTAGCGCCTCCACCCAATTTTTCAGATCTGTAAACCGTACTGTCAATGGGTCGACTTCTGGATGCGCGTCTATGAGCGCCAGTGCAATCTCCAAACTCTCTGTCCACTTCATCAGCGCACCTAATGATTTTCCGAGACTTGATTGATGGTATACCGAGGAATCTCGATCACCAAATCTTCATCGCCAACGATCAACTGACAACTGAGGCGCGAATCTGGCTCTAAACCCCATGCTTTATCGAGGAGGTCATCCTCGAGCTCATCCGATTCCTCTAACGAGTCGAAGCCTTCTCGTACAACGACGTGACAAGTGGTGCAGGCGCAAGCCTTTTCACAAGCATGCTCAATTTTTACTCCGTGCGCGAGGGCTTCATCGATCAAAACTGTCCCTGATTCGGCATCAAAGACCATTCCCTCGGGACACCGCTCTTGGTGCGGCAATACAATTATCTTAGGCATGGCCCTCTCTCTGGTAAGCGGCTTTTAGGATGACTCGACCGGCAAGACATCATCTAGAGTATGCCCCGCCAATGCCCGCCGCACTTCTTGATCCATTCGCAGTGCCGCAAACGGATCGCTGGCCTGACTGAGCTTTTCGGTCTCGGCTTTGATCAAAGCAACATCGCTCCCACCGGCAACTTGCGCTAACTGGTCGATTCCTTGAAACAGTCCTAATCTGACCTCATCACTCAAAAGGGCTTCGCCATCTTGGGCAAGCGCCGATCGAAGCGCCTCTGTCAATTGCTCCGCGTCTAAACGTGCTTCAAGCAACATTCTGGCCTCCGCATCTTCCTGAGCGTGGGCAAAAGAACTCTTCAACATTTGAGTGATTTCCTGGTCGGATAAACCATAAGACGGTTTCACCACCACGGCTGCCGTTACTCCCGTGCCTGTTTCACTCGCGGAAACCGACAACAAGCCATCGGCATCCACTTGAAACACCACTCGGATCTTGGCAGCACCCGCTACCATTGCCGGAATGCCTTTTAATTCAAATCGCGCCAGGGAGCGGCAATCAGCCACTTGCTCCCTTTCACCTTGCATTACGTGAATCAGCATGGCTGATTGACCATCTTTAAAGGTTGTAAACTCCTGAGCTCGCTGGACGGGTATCGGCGTATTCCGAGCAATCAGTTTTTCAACTAACCCCCCCATGGTCTCAAGGCCAAGTGACAGGGGCAAAACATCCAGCAAGAGCATTTCTGCATCGGGTTTATTGCCGACTAAAACATCCGCTTGCATCGCGGCACCCAGAGCAACCACCCGATCCGGGTCTATGTGGGTTAAAGGAGCCTTGCCAAAATAGGACTCAACCTTTGCCCGCACCAGCGGCACCCGGGTCGCACCTCCCACCAGCACCACCTGATCGACGGCTTCTTCACCCAACCCAGCATCTCTCATAACTCGACGCGCTGATCGAATGGTTTCGTCGACTAAATCAGCGATCGCATCTTCAAATTCAGCACGTGATATGGAACCTGTTAAGTGCAGATCGCCCTCGGTTAACTCAAAATTTACCGTTGCCTCTGTACTCAATGTCTCCTTACAAAAGCGGGCTTGCATTAATAATCGACGGTTTAACGACGGGCTCAAAACAAGGTCGGGAGTGAGCTTTGCACGCATGAGCGACATTAACCGGTGATCGAAGTCATCGCCACCCAAACTGGCATTACCACCGGTCGCCAGCACTTCGAACACGCCACGCGAGAGGCGTAACAGAGACACATCGAAGGTCCCACCGCCTAGGTCGTATATGACGGTTAAACCCTCATCTCCACTGTCTAACCCGTAGGCTACCGCAGCCGCTGTCGGCTCATTAAGCAAACGCAACACTTGCAGGCCCGCAAGCTCCGCCGCGTCGCGGGTCGCCTGCCGTTGTGCATCGTCGAAATAGGCGGGGACAGTAATGACGACACCATCTAACTCACCGCCTAAAGTCTCTGACCCTCGCTGTGCCAATGTCTTAAGAATTTCAGCGGAAACTTGGACCGGGCTGGTGGAACCAGCCGCTGTTTGCAACTGGACCATACCCTCTTGAACAGGAACGAACGCATATTGTTCGGCTGCTTCGGTACCTGCCAGCTCTGCCAACCCACGCCCCAGGAGTCGCTTGGCCGAGGCGATTGTGTTCATCGGATCCGTTGTCGCTTTCGCTAGCGCTGCTGCTCCCACCGTGATTTCTGAGGCACCATTTTTATCCGCGCCATAGTGCACAACGCTCGGCAACAGACTATTGCCTACGACATCCTGTAACGTTTCTGTCTGGCCCTCACGCACACTCGCAATCAGCGAGTTGGTGGTACCCAGATCAATCCCAGCCGCTCGCTTTCTCTGGTGAGGATCAACCGCTTGACCTGGCTCTGTAATTTGGATCAACGCCATACTAATACCCTAACAACCGATCTTCTGCGGCTCGTGCCGATTGCATCAACTTCTTTAAAAACTGTAATTGGTAGACTCGCTGCAACGCCTCGTCATAGGCCTTACTTTCAAACAACTCACCAAACGCCTTTGCCACCTGCTCGGAGTCGCCTTCTATCTCAGCGATAAAATCTTCGATCACTTGTGGGTCACCGGATTTTTCAGCCGCATCTAAGCTTTCGCGCAGCGTGATTTGTTCCATCAAAAACTCGCCTGACAACGAAGGATTTTCCTCGAGGTCAATGGCTTGCATCGATAACAAGTAAATCGCTCGCCGAAGACGGTCAGATAGGGTTGCGAACGCTTCGTTGATATGAGTTGCCCATTGCGTAGCCAGTCGCTCCGCTTGGGCCCCTTGCCCAACAAAACGGTCGGGGTGGATTCGCCGCTGAAGTCGTTGGAATCGCTCACTGAGCTCGGCCTCATCAACGTCGAAGTGAGGAGTAAGCTGAAAGAGCTCAAAAAAGTTTTGACTGAAGTTCAACCGCGCTGTCCGCTAGACTGTGAAACTCTCGCCACACCCACATTCACCTTTGACATTGGGATTGCGAAATTCAAAACCTTCATTTAAGCCTTGCTTAACGTAATCCATCTCGGTGCCATCGACATAAATTAAGCTCTTCGGATCGATATAGACATTCACTCCTTGAGTATCAAAGTGCATATCTTCTGCTTCAGGCTGATCTACTGGCTCAATCACATACATTAACCCAGAGCAACCGGTCGTCTTTACCAACAGTCGGATACCCAGACCTTGACCGCGATTATCGAGGTAGCTGCGTACATGCCGTGCTGCGTTATCCGTTAAACTAATGCCCATAATTCCCTCGAGCTTTCGTTGTCTTAATCTACGTCGTTGAGTTTCTTGCGGTAATCTTCAACTGCCGCTTTGATGGCATCCTCGGCCAATACCGAGCAATGAATTTTAACCGGCGGCAGCGCTAACTCTTCGGCAATCTCGGTGTTTTTGATCTGTGCTGCATCATCGATGCTTCGGCCTTTGACCCATTCAGTCAACAAGGAGCTCGAGGCGATCGCTGACCCACAACCGTAAGTTTTAAACTTTGCATCTTCGATGATGCCATCATCATTGACCTTGATCTGCAAGCGCATCACGTCCCCGCAGGCCGGCGCACCCACCATACCCGTGCCAATTTGATCATCATTATCATCGAACTTGCCAACATTTCTAGGGTTCTGATAATGATCCATCACCTGATCGCTATAAGCCATGTTGTTTACTCCTGATTCGCTTTTTCGTTACCAGCCTAGTGTGCTGCCCATTCAATACTGTCCAAATCAATGCCATCTTTGTACATGTCCCATAAGGGCGATAGCTCACGCAACTTTTCAACCGCGGTTCGCACTTGTGCGATGGCGGCATCAACATCTTCCTCCGTGGTGAAGCGACCGACGGAAAACCTCAAAGAGCTGTGAGCAAGCTCGTCGTTCATTCCCAGGGCTCGCAGCACATAAGACGGCTCGAGGCTCGCCGAAGTACACGCTGAGCCGCTCGAGACTGCGATTTCTGGCAGGCTCATGATCAACGACTCGCCCTCTACATAATTGAAACTGATGTTGATGATACCAGGGACGTGGGCGTTTAAATCGCCATTCACATAGACTTCTTCCATGTCATTGAGCCCGTGCCATAAGCGCTCTCGCAGGGCTAACGTTCGTGACCCCTCGCTCGCCATTTCTTCCTGAGCAATCCGGCACGCCTCTCCCATTCCCACCAACTGATGTGTCGCCAGCGTACCTGACCGCATTCCACGTTCATGCCCACCGCCGTGCATCTGGGCCTCGAGTCTGACTCTTGGTTTGCGCCTGACATAAAGCACGCCGACGCCTTTCGGGCCGTACATTTTGTGACCAGACAACGACATCAAGTCAACTTTCAGCTCGGCTAAATCGATCGGAATTTTGCCTGCACTCTGCGCCGCATCGACATGGTAGAACACTTTCGCCGCTCGACAGACTTCTCCTATGGCAGCAATATCATTGACCACGCCAATCTCGTTATTCACATGCATAATCGAGACTAGGGTCGTGTCCTCGCGAAGTGCGGCCTTTACCGCTTCAGGGCGAATCAGGCCATCAGAGCCCGGCTCCAGATACGTCACTTCAAACCCTTCCCGCTCCAAATGTCGACAGGTATCAAGCACAGCCTTGTGCTCGATCTTCGAGGTGACAATATGCTTACCTTTGCCTTTGTAAAACAACGCGATACCTTTGATCGCGAGGTTATCCGACTCTGTCGCTCCAGAGGTCCAAACCACTTCTCGAGGATCGCAGTTCAGTAAGTCAGCCACCTGCGTGCGCGCGAGCTCTACTGCCTCCTCAGCGTCCCATCCAAATTTATGGGACCGACTTGCTGGGTTACCAAAGTTACCCTCTGTCATCAGGCACTCACTCATCTTTTGCGCAACTCGAGGGTCAACCGGCGTGGTCGCGGCATAGTCAAAATAGACAGGCGCTTTCATCATTTTCTTCCTTTATTCCTGCACATCGTGCGTCGCTTTAATCCAAAATTTGTACGGTTGCTATGCCATTTTGGCTGTGCTCTGCAGCGATTTTATTCGCGGTAAGCCGACGCGACATCGACTTTTCTGCCAAACTGGCGAGGTCGACACCTTTTAAAAAATTGTGTATCTGATCGTTCAAATCCGACCATAATTCATGGGTTAAACACATCTCGCCACCTTGGCAGTCGCCCTTCCCGGCGCAGCGCGTCGCATCAACGGTTTCATCCACCGAACCTACGATTTCTGCAACAAAGATGGCTTTGCTGTCCCGGCTTAAACAATACCCGCCACCTGGCCCTCTCACACTTTCGACTAACTGACTGCGTTTAAGTTTGGCGAAGAGTTGCTCTAGATAAGGCAAACTGATGGATTGACGCTCGGCAATTTCGCTGAGCGATATCGGCCCACGATCCTCGTTCACCGCAAGATCGACCATGGCTGTTACCGCGTATCGCCCTTTCGCAGTCAATTTCATTGGCTAGCCTCGTCAGTTGCGCTGGCGTCTTCCTTCAGCATTTACGATCAAACCCTTTACTCAGGCGCGAAGTGTAAACGAGAAGCCCCCAATAACCAAGTATTTTAGTCAGGTATTGCTCGCTAAATGTTAGCGCCCTTATTTTTGAGGTCATTCACCGCTTTTAGGAAACCTCGAAGGATCGAAATCTCCATATGATCCGGCGCAATCCTCAAAAAAAGACGCCGCAATCGCGTCATTAACTGTCTAGGGTTTTCCGGATCATGAAAGCCCACAACAGCCAAAGTGTCTTCTAAATGCTCAAAAAAGTGTTCCAGTTCCGCATTCGTCGCCGGGGGCTGATCCCAAGCCGGCGCCGGTGGTTGATCGACCGCGGCACAAAAGATTTCATAGCCGACAACCTGTACTGCCATCGCTAAATTGAGAGAGCTATATTCATCGCTGGTGGGAATATTAAGATGCAGCTGACACTGTTGCAGCTCTTCGTTTTTAAGCCCCTTTGACTCCCGCCCAAAAACAATGGCGATATCGCCCTCGACATCACCCTGCGCGGTAACTTGCTGTGCTGCTTGTTTCGGGGTGACCAAAGGCCAAGGAATTCGCCGCTGCCGCGCGGAGGTACCCAGCACCAATTGACAAGGACCAATCGCCTCGCTCAAATCTGTGCAAACAACCGCGTTTTCAACCACATCACGCGCGCTCGCGGCACGAAACAAGGCTTTTTCATGGGGAAAATTAACAGGATTGACCAAGTATAACCGTGCCAGCCCCATATTTTTCATGGCTCTGGCGGCCGCACCAATGTTTCCAGGATGAGACGTTTCCACCAAAACAATACGAATTTTTGAGAATAGTTGGTTTTGCTCTGCCGTCATAGCGACTCCATAAATTTGTGCAAAGGGGGGCCGAGCGATCAAGGCGCCTCAGGCCAAGATGACTTAGCTGCTTAGATGGCGTCTGATCTGCTATCATGCGCGCTCGCTTGCATCAGACCGATCGCTTATGGAACCCATGATTAACATCGCGCTGCGCGCAGCCCGAGAAGCAGCTCGCCATATCCTTCGAGCCTATGACCGTCCTGACTTAATCAAGGTTAGCGAAAAAGCGCCCAACGACTTCGTCACCAATGTCGACCGAGAAGCCGAGCAAATTATAACAGAGTCCATCAAAAAAACGTTTCCAAACCATCGGTTCATTACCGAGGAAGGCACAGAACCTGAAACCGATGCCAACTCTGACATCCAGTGGGTTATTGACCCAATTGACGGCACCACCAATTTCAGTCGTCAAATACCCCACTTTGCGATCAGCATCGCCTGCCTGAAGCGAGGCAAATTAGAACATGGTGTGATCCTTAATCCTGTGACACAAGAGGAGTTCATTGCGACACGAGGTAGAGGTGCCCAGTGCAATGGGCGAAAAATCCGTGTCACAGATAGAGACAGACCCGAAGGCGGCATCTTTGCCTCTGCTGGAAATTATCGACAAGCCGCCTACCCTGGCCATGCCGCCGTGATCGAAGCCCTGATCAACAACCAAGGGAATTATCGGGAGCCTGGCAGTGCGGCCCTCGAACTCGCGTGTCTCGCGGCAGGCCGTATTGATGGCGTTTGGATGCACCAGCTAAAGCTTTGGGACATCGCAGCGGGATGCTTATTGGTACAGGAGGCAGGGGGCTTGATTGGCGATTTTTCTGGCGGCCTGAACCACCTCAAATCAGGCAGTCTTGTCGCCGCCAACCCGAAACTCTTTAAAAGTCTAGGCGGCCTAGTCAGGACTCATTTAGGTTAAATCATACCAACCCTGAACATTGGCCTGTACGGCTGGACCACCCAGTCGCTTAGGGCAACGAATCCTGATCAGCACCCTCCTTGACAGGGATCAACAGATCCTCACGACTCAAATTGAGCTGCAATAACACGTTGGAGGCAACATAGATCGATGAGTAGGTTCCAACCAGTACGCCAATAATCAACGCGATCGCAAAGCCTCTGATGAGCTCCCCGCCTAAAACACCCAAAGCGGTTAATACCAGTAGCGTGGTCAAAGAGGTAATCAAGGTTCTGCCCAACGTCTGATTCAAAGAGGTATCAATCAATTCAACCGGTTTGTCACGTCGTGCATTGCGAAAATTCTCCCTTATCCTGTCGGACACCACAATCGTATCGTTCAGCGAATAACCGATCACCGCAAGCAAGGCCGCAAGGACCGTCAAGTCGAATTCCCAACGCAAAATAGAAAACACGCCCAGCGTAAACAGCACATCATGAAACAGTGCAACCACTGCCCCTAGGGCGAACTTCAATTGGAATCTAAATGACACATAAAGCAACACCATTCCAAGGGCAGCAAGAAGGCCAAGCCCGCCTTGGTTAGTCAGTTCTTCACCAACCGCTGGCCCGACAAATTCTGATCGCCTCAACTGCAATTGTGCACCACCCAACTCACGCAAAGTCTCGAACAGGCTATCGCCGAGTCGGGCATTCTCTTTATCGGACAGGTTTTTCTGCGGAGGCATCCGGACCAAAATGTCTCGATCCGATCCAAAGTACTGCACCACGTGCCCGCTCCAACCCGCGCCATCAAGGTCGGCTCGTATTTGTTCGGGAACCACCGGATTGGGATAACTGACCTCAACGAGGGTACCGCCGGTAAAATCCAATCCCCAGTTCAAGCTTTGGTAAGCCAAGCTGGCGATCGCGACAAGCAAAAAGAAAATTGATCCGCTGGCCGCGACTTTCCGGTACTTCATGAATGGAATGAGCTTCATGTACGCTGCCATCCGATAGATAATCCCTTCAAATTGCGTCCGCCGACCGCTAAGTTAATCAACGATCTTGTTCCCATGATCGCAGTAAACATCGAGGTTAAAATACCAATCGACAAGGTGATCGCAAAACCTTTTACCGGGCCTGTTCCAATACTGTAGAGAATAACCGCAACCAATAACGTCGTAATGTTGGCATCTAAAATCGTGACAAAAGCACGGTCGAAACCACCATTAATCGCGAGCTGAGGTGAGGCACCCTTGGTTAGCTCTTCTTTTATCCTCGAGAAGATGAGCACATTGGCATCGACTGCCATACCCACCGTCAATACAATGCCTGCAATGCCCGGTAAGGTTAACGTCGCCGACAAGCTCGACATTACAGCAACTAATAGTAACAAGTTGGCCACCAGTGCTAGATTTGCTGCCAGACCAAACCACCGATAAAACACCAACATGAACAACACGACCAGACTTAGGCCGATCGCCACCGACGTTGCGCCGAGCTCAATGTTTTCTGCCCCGAGACTCGCCCCAACGGTTCTCTCCTCAGCGATAAACATATCCGCAGCGAGAGCCCCGGCTCGAAGCAATAAAGCAAGATCACGTGCCTCCCCTGCTGCCAAACCAGTGATCCGGAACTGCACCCCAAGCGCTGCCTGCACGGTTGCCAGCGAAATCACGCGCTCTTCTACATAGGGCTCAGAAATTTTCACCTCTTCTCCGCCGCGCATCTCATAGCGATCGCGAGTCTTGGTCTCAATAAACACCACCGCCATGCGTCGACCGATATCATTTCGCGTGGCCCGGTGCATTAACTCGCCACCTTCACTGTCTAGTGTGATATTGACTTGGGGCAAGCCGCTATCAGGGTCGAATCCTACTTGGGCGTCAAACACCCTTTCGCCTCGGAGTATCAAATCCCGCTCTAGGCGAACATCACGTCCTTCGTATTGGTAGGGTAAAACACTCGACCTTGACGCGTTGGGTTGAGCTTCCATTCGAAACTCAAGGGTTGCGACCTTACCCAATATTTTTTTGGCTTCAGCAGTGTCTTGAACACCAGGCAAGTCAACAACAATTCTCTGGCGACCCAGGCGCTGAACCAGCGGTTCGGACACACCCAATTCATTGACCCGATTCCGAATCGTTTGGAGATTTTGCTGTACCGCGAAATCTTCGATTTCCCGAATCGCCGCATCACTCATTTGCAGATTGAGCGCATAGGCATTTTTAGGGTCTGAGAGTTCGCTTACCGATACAATAAACTGAGGATAATTGGTCTCAACCAGGCTACGAGCTTTACCTCTCAGCTCGCTATCTTTAAACCGAAATTGCAGCACTTTGCCGTTCTCCACGATCTCGGCACCGGCATAACGGATACGATCGCTACCTGAACGGAGCGCGCGCTTAATGTCCTGCTCTGTCGCCTCTAATCGATCAACAACAGCGCTGTTGGTATCGACTTCCATGAGAAAGTGGACGCCTCCCCTTAAATCTAACCCGTACTTCATGGGCTCCGCACCGATAGACTGAAGCCAGTCTGGGGTGGTCGGTGCAGAATTTAACGCCACGACAAATTCTGCTTGCAGATCGTGAAGCGCTCGCTGGATAAGTGGCTGGGCTTTGAGCTGATCATCTGCATTGGTTAATCGGATGAGAGCCGCGCCTTCATCGATCTGACTGGCTTTCACGGCAATACCACTTTGCTCTAGCGCCGCCAACGCGACATTCAATTCGCGCGGACTTACTTCCTGCTCGCCTCGCTCGTTCTTAATCTGCACCGCGTAGTCAGGCAAATAGAAGTTAGGTAGCGCATAGGTCACGCCTAACGCCACGACAACCAGCACCAAAAGATTTTTCCAAAGGGGATAACGATTTAGCACTCGGGCACCTTCAACTTCAATCAATACAAGGGTTTAAGATTTCAATGTGCCCTTGGGTAAAGCGGCTGCAACCGAAGGCTTTTGAAAGCGCAACTCAACACCCGCAGCAACCTCTACCACCACAAATTGCTCTTCAACTTTGGTGATTTTTCCAACCAATCCACCGTTGGTCACCACTTCATCGCCTTTGCTTAAACCTTCAATCAGTTCTCGATGTTCTTTTGCTCGCTTGCTCTGCGGACGCCATAACATGAAGTAAAAAATAGCAGCGAACGCGACCAGTATTAAAATATCAAACCCGGGCATAGGCCCCCCTGCTTCAGCCGCTTGAGCAGCCGGTATTAACCAATCCATCATTAAAAACCTCTTTTACACGCTTTAACGGCGAACCAACCTACCCATCCAGCTCTCACCTGTCTTAAGTACGATTGCTTCCCGGAGGCATTGTCCAGATTACAAGCGCGTGACGCAATCACTCTGTTAGATCTGACTCCCCTATCATCGGCGGGACGGTTTCTCCCCAACCTGCGTAGACTCCGTCAGCCCACTCATTGAAACAGTGCTGACCGAGTGCTGTCCTTGCCGCCGCCATCAACCCTAAGTAATAGGCAATATTGTGTATAGAGTTAAGGGTCGCGCCAAGTATTTCTCCACACTTATCCAAATGGTGTAGATACCCCTTAGAAAAATTTCTGCAGGTATAACAATCGCAAGCAGGGTCTAAGGCCTCATCCTTTGCCCGATGCTGCGCATTGCGGATTCTAACGACACCCTTTGAGGTAAACAGGTGTCCATTTCGCGCATTGCGGGTCGGCATCACGCAATCCATCATGTCCACGCCTCGACGCACGCTCTCGATCAGATCTGAGGGCGTACCAACCCCCATCAGGTAGCGAGGAGATGCCTCAGGCAATTTTGGCGCTATGTGGCGAATGGTCTCGAGCATCTCTTTTTTGGGCTCTCCTACGGATAACCCGCCAATGGCATAACCATCAAAGCCGATATCCACCAACCCCTCGAGAGACGCTTCTCGGAGATCATGATGAATGCCACCTTGAACGATTCCAAATAAGGCGTTATCGCTGTCGAAAGCCGCTTTCGAACGCGCCGCCCATCGAAGACTTAACTGCATGGACGTTTCCGCTCCAGATTTGGCGATAGGATACGGCGTGCATTCATCAAAAATCATGGCGATATCTGAATTCAAACACTGCTGGATCGCCATTGCCCGTTCCGGCGTCAGTATGATTTTGTCGCCATTAACCGGTGACCGAAAAGCAACCCCTTCCTCGCCGACTTTGTTCATGTCTCCTAGAGAAAACACTTGGAACCCACCGGAGTCAGTCAAGATAGGCTTTTTCCAGCCCATAAATTCATGCAGACCACCATAGTCTCTAATCACCTCAGCACCGGGTCTGAGCATCAGATGGAAGGTATTGCCCAGCAAAATATCAACCCCGGCAGCCTCGAGTTGATCGGGACTCAACCCTTTGACCGAACCATAAGTACCACACGGCATAAAAATCGGCGTTTCAACGATCCCATGCGCCAATGTTAGCTGCCCCAATCTAGCTTCACCGTCCTGATCGAGCACTCTGAATCGCATCAAACCAACAGCCCCAGCTCATCGCCAATATGGGACTGCCACTCCAATACAGAGAGATAGATTTCTCGCACTTTGGCGGGCGTTAACTTGAATTCTGCGAGTTGTGCCCAATCCATCTCTTCAAACGCACCTGCTTGAATGGATTCGCTCGCTTGTAGGATCAAACCCAAAACGCCTTTCTTCTCGAGGAGAGCCTCTTTAATATCTGCTCTGAGCATTAAGCTCTCTAAAAGCATGGGTAAAGGTTGATCGAAAAATGCATCCATTGTTGAGAGTAACCCCACCGAGTAAAACACCGGCGCATCCGCTTCCTTGACGCACATACCCATTTGCTCGCACAACTTTGCCTTTTCTAAGGCATGATCCCGCAACGCGTCAGGCTTATCGGACATCCCTGAGATTGCCAGCAAGCTCGCAAGGCTACGCATGGCGTCCAAACCCAAATAGGTCATCGCGTGGCCCAGCGACTCAATCTCATGTCGCGGGCGATAAAAAGCCGAGTTCACCAATTTCATCGTTTTAAAGACGAGGGCCGGATCTCGAGCCACGATCTCTTCTATGACTCGCAGATTGCTGTCTGGATTTTGTAGCTGATTCAGTAATTCGAGTACCACCAATTTGTTGGCTGAAATTTTTCGGCCCGAAATCGGCTCGGGCTTGGACAAAAAATTGCCTTGAAACAGTGAAAACCCCAACGCCCGGCAATGATCCATCATCTCCTGGGTCTCTACTTTTTCAGCCAGAAGCACAACATCAAGATGCTTGAAGCGCGCCAGCATACTAGCCAGTTCCTCTTCATTTAACGCCAGCACATCAAGCTTAATCACGTCAGCCAATGGCAGCAAAGGTGCCGCTTCGTCATAATACAAGAAGTCATCTAACGCGATCGCGTGTCCTCGATCTTTCAATACTTTGAGACGCTCAATGAGCTGCGGAGTGACAACCACATCCTCTAATACTTCGATCACGCATCGCTCGGCCTCGAACGGCATATCAACTTCCAGCATATTGGCTGTGAAGTTAATAAAGGCTTTTGAACCGCCAAGGATTTGAGAAAAATCGAGATGAGTGAGGGCATTTTCGAGGACCGCTGAGGTTGCTCGATCACCGTCAATCACATTGGCCTGCTCATCGTCAAATTCTCGGAACAAGAGTTCATAGGCGACCACCTCGACGTTAACATCGAAGATAGGCTGCCGTGCAAGCAATAGCTGTGATTCCGAACGGCCCGCCACCCTTGTCTCCTACTGCCGTGCTTGTTTTACTGTTGGAAGCAACTCTATCGACGCCGAGTCACTGTTGTTAATTCCCGCCTTTCTTTTCACGCTTTTCTTTTCACGTTTTTCTTTTCACGTTTCTCTTTTCACGTTTTTCTTTTCACACCGTTCTACTAAAGCTTTACTTTTCGCGCTTGCTTCCCGCGCTTTTTACTCGAGCTTTTTACTCGAGCTTTGCTGAGAGCTTTTTACTCGAGCTTTGCTGAGAGCTTTTCCTTATCTTCTCTTTTTTCTTTGTTCTTTTTTCCTTGTTCTTTTTTCTCTTTTCTTTTTTCTCTACTTCCTCTTCTTGCGCTAGCGCTGTTACCGTTTTCTCAGTCCTGGCCGCACTCAGCTTTGTTCAGCACCTGGGCCAGACATCGAACCTTATTCACCATGTCCATGCCCCCTTCGAGCGCGTATCAGGGCTTGAGATTCGATTGCTTCTGCTTTCTTAACTGTTGAATCATACCAGAAGTTTTTGTGCCCACCCGCAATACTTGGCAGACAATTGAGCATTGCTTTGTCAAAAACCTCAAGAAAACACTGCCGATCTTGATTCATATGAAAACTCGAGGGTTCGGCTTGAGCAGTGTTCATTGCACAGGTCTTGATGTTCTTTATCGCATGGCCGCACAAAGTCGCCTTCTAGCGCCACAACCACTCACTTCCTTGGGGGTAACAATTTGTCGCACGGCTGTCGTGGTTGCGAAACGCGCTTTCCCAGCTTAAGCAGGGCTTACGACCCATATTCGCGCCTACCGCTGCATCAATGTCCGCTGCTAATTTGGGGTTTTGCGTGTTGGTGAAGGGCGCTTTAAAGGAGGAGGATAGCGGGTCCTGATGAGCCTGTTAAGGGGAAGGTGGGAGCTCATCAGGACCGTCTTTGGCTATAAGGAAGGGGGGCCCTTATAACCTGCTATGTTACTTACTACGCGACTCCTTTGATTTAAGTTCACTAATTACTCAGCAAAGCTCGTGCCAAGATCTTGCAGCCTTTCATTTGGCGTGTCTTGGGCGCCGCTGTTTGATTTTAAACTTTTGAAAAATAATACTTTTTCAAGGCATTGGGCTGCTGTTTAGACCCCTTAAGCACTCTCGACGTCAGACCCTCTGTCGATACCAGGACATTTTGGAATGGGGCATCAATTCATCCCTTGCACCACAAAGACGCAAGCGAAGCAGTCTGTGCTCTTCACACCGACATCACACAATCAGCATGGCGTCCCCGTAACTGAAAAAGCGGTATTCAGCCTCAATTGCTTGCTGATAAGCATCCATAATCAAGGAGCGACCCGCGAGAGCACTGACCAGCATCATGAGTGTGGAACCGGGAAGATGGAAATTGGTGAGTAAAGCATCGACAACCGCAAATTCGTAGCCCGGGTAAATAAAGATATCGGTGTCACCCGATCCTGCTGTGATTAATCCGGATCTTGCGGCCGACTCCAACGCTCTCACACTGGTCGTTCCCACCGCCAAGACTCGGTGACCTGCATTTTTCTGGGACCGAAGTTGATCAGCTATCTGGGGCGCCAACGAAAACCATTCAGAGTGCATCTGATGCTGGGTAAGATCATCCGAAGCCACCGGTTGAAACGTGCCGGCACCGACGTGAAGCGTCACCATCGCCTGTTGTATTCCAGCGCGATCAAGATCCATCAGCATTTTTTCGTCGAAGTGCAGTCCCGCGGTGGGCGCCGCCACAGCACCTTCCGTCGCGGCGTAAACGGTTTGATAGCGACTTTGGTCTTTGATTTCTGCAGCCCTTTTGATGTACGGCGGTAAGGGAATCTGACCATGTGCTGCCAACAGCGCTTGAACGCCAGGCATTGGGAACTTTAATTCAAAGAACCGCCCTTGCCGCCCTACTACTTCCACTTCGAATGCCGGTTCAGCCAAGTAGATCCGGGCACCAGGCTTTGGCGCTTTGCTGGCTTTGATCTGCGCTAAGGCGGTCGTTTCTCCCGTGATCCTCTCAAGCAATACCTCAAGCTTTCCCCCAGAGGCCTTTTTGCCCTGCAAACGGGCTGGAATCACTTTCGTGTCATTAAAAACCATCAAGTCCGTCGGCGATAGGTAAGTCAGTATATTGCTGAACTGGTCATGGGTGATTGATGCAGTCGCACGGTCAACGACCAAAAGTCGCGCATCACGTCGCTCCGGCGGTGGAAACTGTGCAATCAAGTGCTCAGGCAAATCATATTCAAAATCGGTCGTCTTCATAAGCGAGCCAGTTCACCAACAACAATCTATTCAGCGGTCGAAGCAAACCGAACGCTCGTATGCCCCGTATTCTATGTTCTAACTTACTTGGGCTCTACCTATGTTTAGCTGGTTTAAGAAAGACCCCGCCGCAAAACTTCAGACGGCCTACCAAACCAAACTCACCGAAGCGATGCACGCCCAGCGTAATGGTGACATTAGGGCCTATTCTGCGTTGACCCACGAAGCCAGTTTGATCAAGGCGGAGCTGGACGCGTTGCAGGCGCCGAGCAACACCTCGATCGACACGACAAACGGGCACTGAACTGGTCGCGTCCAGCACCCCGCCTTGGGTCTCACTTTTCCCTTGTTCACTGTTACAGGGGCGCTAATGCTTCCCTGCTTGTCAATCAAAACAAATCGCATTCACGTCTCCTACCCAACAAAGACCCAAGCCTTACTTCATCAAGTCCATCATTCACTGAGCGACTGATCACTTACCTAGACTCGGTCGCGCCGCAGACGTCATGCCGCCGTAAGCTATCAACCTAGGTGTCGCCGGCTCAATTTCTGGTATACTGCCTCCCGCACGTGCCGGGGTGGCGGAACTGGTAGACGCGCCGGATTCAAAATCCGGTTCCTTCACGGGAGTGCCGGTTCGATTCCGGCCCTCGGTACCACGTGCTTAAAACCACTGAGTTTATAGCCTATACATAGCGTGTTTTGTTGCACATCTGCACCAATTTCCTGACAAGATTCCTAACAAATACTGAGCCTCGAGCCCAGAAGCGATAGCGTCAAATACACCACACCATCGAGATTAATCGCAAGGGTGGCTAGGAGATCGCTACAAGATGCGCAGTTGTTCAACTGGACATTCAACACAATCCTCGAATTATCGTCTTTTTGCCTTAATTGGGGGCGCTAAAACGTCCACGATGGAGCACTCTCACTAGGCTTGATCGGCGACAAGTCTTACCGCTTGTGAACTCGCTCCTCCAACTCAACGGGTTGGTGATGCCTAGCAGACTTCTTAGAAGACTAGAATTGGACCGCTTGCGAGGCGAAGCGAAGCTTTGGACGATGGACTACCAAAGATTGAATAATTTCAATAATAATGCTAACTAACAGAAAGTTGAAGATTGGTCTAAATATTGCTTTTTGTTCTATCGATGAATCAGCAATTGCAAAGACTCGTGGATTCGGCCCAACCCTCAACTTTTTTAGGTTTATGCTGGTCATTTGGCCTCTTGTGCCCATAAAGATGATGAAAATTAGTTACAATACGATAGAACGATTGAGTTTGGTTGCCGATAAAAAACTCAGCAAAAACAGGGAAGGAACCTAAAACAGTGAAAAAAATTATTCTCATTAGTACCGCCATTATTATCCTTTTAGCCGGCGCTGGCGGTGGATATTATGTCTTTGTTTATGCCGCGGATGACGACAATAAAACAGCTCAGGTCGAGGTTGATACTCGAGAATATCATTATGTGGAAATTCCACCGGTCGTCGCGAATTTTCAAGTGGGTAAGAAGATGCGGTACGTGCAAGTCACGACCAGCGTTCAAACCAGAGACGAGGATTCAAAAAAGACGGTCGAGAAAAACCTTCCCTTGATTCAAAGTGAGCTGCTGCTGTTGATGCAAAAAAGCGATTTTGACAGCATCAGCTCCGTCGACGGCAAAGCGCTGCTACTCAAAGATATTGAGGGAAAAATACTTTCTATGTTCGGCGATATGCCTTCATTCGAAATTGAACGCGCCATGATGACAGGGTTTGTTATCCAGTAACGGTCAGAATCTTGGCTGGCGCCGCATCATCGCTTTGTTTACTGAAACCCTAAGCAGCCCATTCAAAAAAAAGGACACGCCTCGTGTGGGCACCGACACAGACGGGCGTCCATCTGGTCCCATTTGCGGTCGATCTTCAGCCGCGAAGCCTCCTACAGCCACCGTTAAAGCGTGCGCCAATTTGAACCCACGCCGACCATTAAATTGGCTATATCTCTGGACTTCCTGCTTTTTATCGCTAGGGTATCGATAAGAATGCAGGCTAGGGTTCAGCCAGCCCGAGTAGGCTATTGGAGCTTGAAGACCCCTCTGGTTACAAAACGCTGCGATCCCTAAGATCTTCGGCGGCCCTTCGCCATTCATACTGGATTGCTTTTAATGCGTTTTAGGAGCCCAAATTGCCTAAGAAACCCACCTCGAACCCGTCGCAATTTATCCAAGCCGCCCCCCTTCTTAACGTAGACAACCTCCCCGATACTGTTGCCTTTTATACGGAACAGCTCGAATTTATTTGCGATTTTGAGTCAAAAGATTATGCCGTGGTGTGGCGCGATAATGCCGCAATCCATTTTCGGTCTAGCAATCTGACGGTCAATTCCAGCGCTATCTTTTTTTGGGTAAAAAATGTCGATCAGTACTATCAATCCCTCAAGGACCGTTCGGTTTCGATTAAGATTGCGCTGGATACTAGACCTTATGGCATCCGTGATTTTGCCATTGTCGACATTTCTGGCCACGAGTTAGTCTTTGGACAAGATGCCTATTGAGCGGCTTGAAGTTAAGCAAATTGAGCAAGAGGTGCCTGGGAAGGCCCGAATGGCATTCAGACTGCTTCTTATGAGCCAATCAACCCACTGATCCCCAACAGACCCTCATTGTCAGCCTAAAGACACGACCCGAAAATCGGGTTTAACCGAGCACCATCTCTTGCCCCGCTCAACAAATAACCCTTCAAGGACGGAAATCTCTAATTACCGGTAACGGAGACCTATGCCTCGTTCTAGTCATGAGACTGGACTAACAGGCCTCAACAGGTTGTCGTTTGCGGCTCGCTAGGTTACCCAAAGTTCAACATAGCACCCAGCAATTGCCGACAGGTAATTTGACCCACCAATTGGTTACTCTGGACCACAGGACGTCGGCGCTGTTTATGCTTCAACATCGATTCTGCGATCGAAATGATGTCCGCATCTGGGCTGCAGCACGTGACAGGCTGAGTCATCACTGCCGATACAGGCTGTGCCCCTAACACCTGGCCATTGTAACGCTCAGACAACAGGGTTCTAAGACAGTCTAACTCGGACAGCATTCCCACTGCATTTTGATCGTCGTCAACCACCACTACGCCCGACACCTTTCTCTCGGTAATTAAGCGAGCCGCCTCAGCAATGGTTACAGACTCAGTAACCGTCACGGGCTGGGAAACCATATAATCTTTCACGCGCACAGAATCCATAGTCGCTCCTTTTTTCTTTTTACTCTCACCACTGTAGCAGTGCCGAAAACAAAACCGATGAAGTCACTGGTGAGAAACACAGGAGCAATAACCTCGTTCCGGTGCTTGTCCTTGTCCCTAGCGAGGCCAAGTTAGGCTGGCAGTTACCATCACCATCAGGAATACTTAGCCTTTGGCCGCAGCACCCTTAGGAGTTAGTCTGGCCGCTATTACATACTATCTGTTCATTACTTTAGGCAATCGAATCTAAGGCATACTGCATGATCCAACTGACACCCTTCCGCTTCCACAATCATCTGCTGCCGGGGCTTTTCTCGCTTGTTGTCGGCGGCTTCAGTGCAGATGTCCTGGCAAGCGGCCCCATCATCAAACCCGGCGCACCGGGAGAACAAAGTATTTTGCTAAGCGCCAGCGAGGCGGCCCGCATCGCTGACTCGGGGTTTACCGAGCAAGATGTAAGATTTCTACAAGATATGGTGGTACATCACCAGCAAGCCGTCGACATGTCGCTCCTCGCTTCAAAGCGGACAAATAACGAACCCTTACTCGACATCGCTAATCGTATTGGGGTGGGCCAGAGAGATGAAATCGATTCGATGAGCGCCTGGTTATCGGACCGAGGTCAACCCCTGACCCGGGAAATGTCTCAGCACACCATGATGGAGCATCATCAAAAAATGGGTATGGCGTCACCTGAGGCAATGCAGGCGCTGGCCAACGCCACTGGCAACGATTTTGACACTGCGTTTCTCAAGCTCATGATGCGTCATCACGAAGGCGCGCTCAAGATGATCAAAGACTTATTAAAGGCGCCAGGTACTGCTCATGACCCCATGCTGTATCAATTCGTTACAGATATTCGTAACGAACAAAAATCCGAAATTGATCGATTAGATCAATTGAGCGCCGAGCTTTCACAAGACCCACGAGTCGGTTTAACCGCAGGTTTCAATGACGCAGAGATTGCAGCATTGAACCTCCAATTAGATATCAATATACCCAAGCCGCCTGGTTTTTATGACCCAAACAATCCTTCAGAGTTGCCTCCGCTTAAAAACCCCAAACAGCAGGAGGACCTCAACTCCTGGTGGTCGACTGTAAAAAGCCTGGTCAGCGACGATCACGAAGGGTCAAATTCAGCGGCAGATGAAGCCGAATCGCAAAGAGTCGAACGTTCACCACTCCTGAGCTTCTCCTACACCGACATGGCATTTTCTGGTGCCACTCTTGCGGTGGGAAGTTATCACGGCATCAATCTGTACCAACTGACACCGAATTTACCACCGGAACTGATCAGCTCTATTGTTTGCCCGGGGGGCCAAGGAGACGTATCCATCATCGGCAACCTACTGTTGATGTCAGTGGAACAAACAAGGGGACGAGTAGACTGCGGTTTGCAGGGAATCAGCGAAGACATCAGCGAAGCACGCTTTCGTGGTCTAAGAATCTTTGATATCACCGATCCCGCAAACCCAAAACAAGTGGGCCAGGTTCAAACGTGTCGTGGATCTCATACCCATTCAGTGGTCAGCGCCGATGCCGAGCGCATTGTCGCCTATAACTCGGGGACGTCGAGCGTTCGTAAAACCGAGGAACTCACAGGATGTATAGGTAATGTAGCGGGAGATACCCGAACCTCACTCTTTCGTATCGACGTGATTGAAATTCCTCTTGATGATCCCAGCCAGGCAAAAATTGTTGATAGCCCCGGGGTTTTTGCTGACGAACAAACCGGGCAACTTGCAGGGTTGTGGCGAGGAGGCAAACACAGCGATGACTCACAGGAAACTTACCAGACTGATCAATGCCACGATATTACTGTTTTCCCTGATCTAGCCCTTGCAGCGGGCGCCTGCTCTGGTAACGGTATCATTTTCGATATCTCAAACCCCCTCGCACCGAAACGGATCCACGAGGTGACCGACAGCGGCTTCGCCTACTGGCACTCTGCCACCTTTAACAACGAAGGTACAAAGGTACTGTTCACCGACGAATGGGGTGGGGGTACTCGACCCCGATGTCGCTCCTTCGACCCCAAAGATTGGGGTGCAAATGCAATCTACGATATCGTCGACAATGAACTGGTCTTCCGCTCCTATTACAAAATGCCAGCGCCCCAGACCAAACAAGAGAATTGTGTAGCACACAACGGCTCTATCATCCCTGTACCTGGCAGGGATATATTCGTGCAGGCTTGGTATCAAGGCGGTATTTCTGTTCTGGACTTTACTGATTCAAGCGAACCGATTGAAATTGCCTACTTCGACCGAGGCCCAATTCACGAAGATCACCTGATCACTGGGGGCTACTGGTCGACTTACTGGTACGGAGGAAAAATTTACGCAACCGAAATCACTCGAGGCCTTGATGTCCTCTCGTTACTGGCGAGCGAGCACCTATCAATCAATGAAATTGCCGCCGCAGAACTCGCCGACCAAGGTCAGACCTTTAATCCTCAGCAACAGTTTCCCGTTCGATGGCCGCTTCATCCTACTATCGGCCTGGCTTATCTTGATCAATTAGACAGAGCCAAAGCCCTATCGAACGGGCTTTCAGACCAAATAAGGTGGGCATTGGATCGACTGGTGACGACCGAACCCGATCAGAAGCCTGCCTTACTCAAAGAGCTTTCGGGCCACAGCGCTGCAATCAAAGCTTCCAGTCAGCATCGGTCCGCCGTAAAACTAGCGCAGCTCCTCGACCAACTTGTCGTTGTCAATTAACTTCTTAGGATTAAAGCGTGCCCTCCCTTAGCTATCGTCAGGATTCACCGAGTAGGATCGCCATCCGATTGTCTACTGCATCGTAGGGAGCTTTAACAGTATGGACCACAGGACCCTTTCTATCCGAGGTATTGCGCGGCTTGCAATGCAAGAGGTGCTGCAACGGCTTGTCTGTTTTCTGGGCTTAATGATGCTGCTCAGCTGTGAATCCTTAAAGTTAGTTGACGCGCCCTCGGCAAACCAAAACAGTCGAGTGAACCACTTAGTAATCCATTTCACCTCAGAAGGCTTCGAAGAATCCCTGACGGTACTCACCGAACCTTCACCGAACCCCGTTAGCGCGCACTACCTTGTGCCCGAGCAAAACGACTTAAGCTATCCCTTTAAGTCACTTCGCGTCCATCGTCTGGTCGAGGAGCAGCATCGCGCCTGGCATGCCGGCGAAAGTCAATGGTTCAATGAATCCTCGCTCAATGACCGATCGATTGGCATCGAACTCGTGAATCGGTCGCAATGTCGTCGAGCAACCAGGGACTCCGATCCCTTACCGCCACTCGTGCAGCAGTGTCGTTTCCTCCCCTACCCTGATGATCAAATCGATGCGCTGATCGAACTGATCAATGGGATTTTAGAGCGACACCCCGAGATCACGCCCCTGAATATCGTGGGTCATGCGGATATCGCTCCAAACCGGAAAGTCGACCCGGGTCCACTATTCCCCTGGAAGAAACTCCACTCGGCGGGCATCGGTGCTTGGTATTTTCCCGGAGATCAAGCGTTTTATCTTAACCACTTAAAGCAGCATCCGATCGATACGACTACCGCCCAACAGGCCCTTGCCTTCGTTGGTTATCCCATAGAAACCAGCGGTACTGAGGACGCAGCTTCGCAACGCGCGGTGCGAGCTTTCCAAATGCGCTTTAGACCCGACCAATATTCAGGCTTCCTCGACGACGAAACCATTGCCATCAGCTTGGCGCTGCTCAATCGTTATCGCCCAATGCTGCTTGGCGACCTGAACCTGCCTACTCGCCTCATCGATTAGCGGGCTTTAGGAGGGCTTAAGACATCAATGGACGACACACAAACACCGGAATTTCCCTATCGGTGCGAGTACGATAAACCTCGTATTCTGGGTAACATTCAACGCACCGTCGCCAAACCTTGGATCGAGCACTTCCTTCGATGACTTCGGCTCGCATTGCCCGACGCGTCCCGGCCGCTAGGATTACAACGTTAGGATTGTCGATTAAATTGTAATACCAGGCAGGATGACGAGGCGCTCCACCTTGAGAAGCCACCAAGTAAACTCGCTCGCTATCGGGCACATACATCAAGGGAATGGTGATGGTTTTTTGGGATCGCCGGCCAATCATCTCTACCAAACAAATCGGTCGACCCGCTAGCGTGTTCATCAACCGGCCGCGAGACCCACGATAAACCATCACGTTGATTCGAGTGAACAGTTTTACCAACCACCCCGGAGGAACGCCATTGCTCGCCTTTGTCTTCTCGACCACAAGCCTAATCCGCTTCATTCAGGCGATAGACCCGGGTTGCCGTGTCATGAAACAGGGCTTTTTTCTCAGTCTCTGAAGCGTCGGCAACCAATTTCTTAAAGGTATTCCACAGGATCCGATACGAACAACTTTGCCGATCGACGGGAAAATTACTTTCGAACATACAACGATCAACACCAAAAAGTTCGATGGCAAACCGATAGTAATCCCCTGTTAGGGCTTTTAATTCATCGGAAGTCGGAGGCTTTCGTCTCTTATGCAGCCCAAACCCGTTAACGGGCATGACCAAACCGCCGAGTTTCATCACAACGTTTTCACGATCAGCCAGCGGTGCAATGTCACGCTTCCATTGATCAAAAACTTCGCGCGATTTTCCTGCGTAAGGGCCAATTCCCAGTGGTCCGCCAAAATGATCTAAGATGATCTGAGTGTCAGGAAATGCATCAGCCAGCGTCGTCAACTCCGGCAGCTGGGCGTGATACATCCAGGCATCGAAGCTCAATCCACGGGGGGCGAGTTCAGCAAAACCACGCCGAAATTCAACTGACTCCGTCAATCGCTCAGAGGGATTGCTGTGTGAATTTCGAATCGCGGGACTTGGATGCCAGCCGGTCGCGTGCCGAATGCCTTTGAATCGTTGACTTGCCCGCTGATGCGCATCCAGCACTTCGCCCACGGCAGCCCCTAAGGAAAGATCCGCAAAACCAACAATTCCGGCGGCAACACGCGCATCACCATATCGCCCACTGGCCGACATCGCGGCGATACCATTGACGAATTCAGTCTCTCCCACCGGCGACATTGCGTTGCTGCCGTCTTTACGGTACATGCTGGCGCATTCGACAAAGACCGTACTTTTGATCAAGTGCCCGCTATCCAGATCAGCCTTAAACTCGTCGAGCAAATATCGATGGGTCAAGTGATCCCAGAGGTGATGATGCGGATCACAAATTTCAAGATCAGGCTCAACGACGGGCTCATGCCACAAATCCAACCAATTTTGATTTTGATAACTCATCGCCGAATATCCTCCGTTTAGACTGCGTGGTCTCTATCAGGCCGGGCTTGCAGGATGTTGCTCGAAATTTTTTCGGCCATCATCAACACGACCGCGTTCAAATTGCCATTGGTAATCTCCGGCATAAGACTGGCATCCACCACTCTTAACCCTCGCACGCCGCGGACAACACCTTGCGAATCGGTTACCGAGCCATCATCATCCCCCATGCGGCAGGTGCCGCAGGGGGGATAAGCGCTTTCCCCATGGTCTTGCACAAAGGACATCACATCGACTTGACCTGGACGTAGCTCTCTCCCGGTCAGGCCCTTAAAACTCGAGCTCGCTGCGATGGCCCGAGCTATTTCAATGCCTCGCGCCATCACTTGCTGATCTTGTCGCGTACTGTTGTAGTTAAAAGTGATTTGAGGCGCTGCCCGAGGATCTTTTGACTTCAATGCTACCTGACCGCGACTCGTTGGCTTCATAGGACCGACGTGCATTTGAAAACCATGGCCTCGGTGCGCAGCCTTACCGTCATAATCCATGGCAACCGGTAGAAAATGAAATTGTAAATCTGGGTATCCCAGATCCAAACCACTTCGAAGAAAAGCGCCGGTGTGAAAGTGATTGGTCGCCCCCGCTCCTTGCTTTGCCAAATACCATTGCATCCCAACGGCCAATTGCTTTAAGCCATGCGTCGAGGGATAGATCGATACCGGCTCTAGACAGGCACTTTGAATATACACTTCTAAATGATCTTGCAAATTGCTACCAACAGCCTCAATGGGACTTATGCAAGGAATATCGAATGCCTTCAGACTACTCTCTGCTCCGATGCCTGATAGCATCAATAACTGCGGCGACTTAATCGCGCCGGCTGAGACAATCACTTCTTCAGATGCTCGATAAACCTGCATCTGGCCCCGCTGCCAAGTCCGCACCCCAACAGCGCGATCACCTTTGAACTCAAGTCCTAAAACCTCACTTAGGGTTAAAATTTTTAAGCCTGGCGCGTGCTCTGCTGCATAGCGCCGCAAATACCCCCGTGCTGCACTTTGCCGCAAGCCATCTTCGACAGTGCGATCAAAAGGGCCAAACCCTTCCTGATGACAGCCATTGAAATCCTCTGAATTACCCAGCCCCAACGTATCCCCAGCCTGAAGCCAAGCTTGGTTGAGGGGTGAGTCAATCTCACCATTGGTCACATGCACGGGGCCCTCGGTACCCCGAAATGCAGGATCACCGCCCAATTTCGTTTCGCTACGTTTAAAAAAGGGCAGCACCTGCTCGTACGCCCATCCCGATGCACCCAGTGCCTCCCAACGATTAAAGTCTTCGGGGTTACCTCGAACAAATATCATACCGTTGATCGATGACGAGCCTCCGAGCACTTTTCCACGCGGGCAGTAAAGTTGACGATTCCGCAAGGCCGCCTCTGGCTCAGAGTTAAATGCCCAATTATACCGAGTCGATTTTAAGACCAGAGACAAGGCAGCTGGCATATGCAGTCTGAAGTCCCAGGCCGCATCGGCACGACCTGCCTCAATCAGTAACACGCGATAGCGCTCGGCCAATCGCGTGGCCATCACACAACCTGCTGACCCCGCGCCAACGACAATATAATCGAACTCATCGTTATCCATCATTACCCACGTTTATCCGTTGTCATCGAGTTTTTCCATGATACCCAGCATGACTGATACTCTTATCTGCTGGAGATCGCCTGTTAATTTTTTGGCTTGCTTTCAAGCAGAGTCGTAGAACACTGAGCACCTTTGCTCCAGTCCAGTGTAACGCTCGCCACATGAGCCACCAAGGCAAATAAGCGTAGATGTAGCGACGCGGTTATTGGATAATTGCGTTAACTCCGGACTCAAATCCTGAATACGGAGCAACATAAAAGGTGCTTCCATGGCCTCAGCTGAGCAAATCCTAGACGAATTGACTGCGGGCAACACCCGTTTTCAGCAGGGAACGACTTCGCCAAAACGCTGGCAAGGTCCGGAAGCCGTCAGGGTTCAAAAGCCTAAAGCCATTGTGTTGGGATGCAGCGACTCTCGGGTCCCTATTGAAATGATTTTTGATCAGGGTCCAGGCGATTTATTCATTGTCCGCGTTGCCGGTAACATTGCGGCGCCCTCTCAGATCGGGAGCATCGAGTTCGCTGTGACTCAGTTCGACGTTTCGCTCATCATCGTGCTGGGGCACACTCGCTGTGGGGCAATCAATGCCAGTGTTCAGGCGCTCCAAGATGGTACAGCTGGCATATCAGACAATCTTAGATCCATCGTGGACCGAATTGGTCCCAACATACATCACTTGGTTGATGCAAAAGCCGCCACGCCGTCCTCGCTTTCAAACCAATGTATGAGCGCGAACGTGCTCGCGTCGGTTAAAAACATTGAGCAAGCTTCAGTCAGCTTGCAGCAACGCACCACCCAAGGTCTGTTGACGATTTGTGGAGCCTACTATGATCTCGATGATGGTGGAGTGCGCTTTTTATCCGACCCTTGAGGACTGGGCTTGCGAAAGTCGACAGCGCAATACTTTTAATCAGCGCTTCAGGATCTTTCGTCAAGAACAAACCAGCGTGCAGGCCCATGCCTCAGACCACTAGATTATCCGCAATGGAGCCCCTAGTTGACCAACCCCCCTTCTGAGAATCGACCTCCAGCAAGAATGTGCAGATGCAAGTGAAACACTGTCTGCCCTGCATCGGCACCGTTATTGATCACCAACCGGAAGGCATCAGCACAGCCCAATTGTCGAGCGACCTTACCAGCAAGCAATAACAAATGACCGAGCAAGGCTTGGTGTGACACATCCGCATCGACCAACCGAGGGATTTTTAATTTGGGTATCAATAGAACATGGGTGGGTGCCTGAGGATTGATGTCTTGAATGACGATGGCAAGCTCATCTTCGTGGATTTTTTCAGAGGGAATATCGCCCGCAATAATGCGTTCGAATATCGATAAATCATTCTCTTCTGCCATGGGCTCGATCCTATAAATGGAGTTCCAATACTACTCAAAGCCAGCACAAGACGAAACAAAATGGTGCTCATCCGACAGGGCAAGCGTCAAATTGTTTCGTCTCATCATTTGCTGATCTGAACGATTTGCCTACTCGTCGCTACGATTTATCCAAAACCGGTTTGAGGCGAGCAAAATGGCACTGTCCTAATTGACCTCAAACTTTATCGTCCTTCCAAGCTTCATCTCGGTTTCTGGCATTTTCTGACGCTTGCTGCTTTTTTGGGGCCTTTTCCAGCTTTTTCTGGCCTGTTACCAGCTTTCTTTCTATTAAGCGGCTACTAAGCGGCTACTGCTATCTTGATTGTTAATCGCTTACTGAGAGTTGCTTCTTTTTTTGGTCATTCCTTGTTGGACGTTCTTTCTTGGCGACTTTGCTCTAGTCGCTACTCTTTGAACGTGGCTGTTTGATGACCTCACGCATGTGGTTTTTTCTCAGTGGCTGGTTTGGGTCTCTCCTGCGCCAGACCTTATAACGACATCTGCATCGCAACATTACAACGAGCATAGTCTGAGGTTGTTTGCGTGGGTCTCGGCTCAAATCCCACCGCCCGATACAAAGCAATCGCTGGCGCTAACACCGTATTGGATTCTAAGATTATTTCTTCAAAGCCGAGGACTCTCGCCCTGGCGATAATGGCGTCTACCAGCAACCGACCAACCCCCATACCTTGGAAGTGCTCCTGCACTGCCATCTTGGCCAACTCAACTTGCGTCTGATCGTGCACGATCAAGGCGCAAGTGCCCACCACAATGCCGGTTTGAGTGATCGCAAATAGAATTTCGCCGCCCGCAGCCAGAATGGTCGATTGAGGGTCGTCAAATTGCGCTTGATCTTTCAGCTCAACCTCAAAATAGTGCTCGATCCAATGCCGATTGAGGCGTTCGAAATCGCTACGATAATCCGACTGAAAAGGCACAATTTCGATCCCGAATAGCCGGCCAAAAAGGTTGCCAGAACTCCCTGTATCGACCAACTGATTATCCCAAGCCTTGAGGACGTTCGATAATCCCGTTGGCGCTAGCAGTTTATCAAGCCAGGCATCCTGCAACTGCTGGTGCGCAATAAATCCCGTAAAATCGTATCTTCCCTTGGAAGTGAGCGCTAACATACGTTTGCGCTTATCTCGTCGGTCGCGAAAATCGGCAACGCGGTCTTCAGCCTTCAAGCGTTTGGCAATCTGCAGGACTGCTGGATGGGAAATGGCCAATCGTTCACTGAGCACCATAATCGTCGTGGGTCCACGTTGCAAAAGCAACATGCCCAGTCGTACCCAGTTTGCGTCTAGGTTGGGCAGGGTCTTCATCACCCTAGGATAGCGGTCATCCATCTGTTCACGGTACTGCTGGTACGAGCGCTTCAATCGATCATTCAAAGCTTTATGGAGGCCACTCTGCTGCATTGCACATATCCGTAATTAATTACGTAATATATTACTTAATTAATGTAGCAGGGCAAGTCGTTGTCTTCGATTAACATGCCCCTCTAGCATGGCTCAAAACCAATCTGAATCGCTCAAAAGATCAATCAACGAGAATTTCTAGACTCGATCGGCCGATCGTCTTACATTAACAACCTGGGCGATTTCCTGTCTGCGAATATTGACGGGCAGGGTCACCCTCCAACAACAGACAGCCGATACATGCTCTGGAACTGCAGAAGAAGGAATCACCTCATGGAAGTCATTCCGATGACTGGCGCTTTGGGTGCCGAAATCACTGATATCGACCTCACCTCGCTCACCGAGGCGGAACTGTTGGCGGTCGATCAAGCGTTTCATGACCACTTGGTCTTGATTTTTCGTCGCCAGTCTCTCGATCCCGCTAGCCTCATGACCTTGACCCAGCGGTTTGGCGGTCCTGGGATCACGCCTTATCTTACCGGGCTCCCTGACTTTCCTGACGTGGTTCCAATCATCAAAGAGGCCGATGAGAAATCGCCCAAAAGTTTCGGTTCAGGCTGGCACACTGACTTTACCTTCCAGTCGGAACCCCCAAGCAGGACGCTACTATACGCCCAAGAGACGCCTCCCCAAGGGGGCGACACCTTGTTTGCGAATCTTTATCTAGCTTACGAACAACTGTCTCAAGGGCTACAATCTTTTTTGCGGCCTCTGTCGGCGGTGCATAGCGCTACGCGCTCTTACGGTCCGAAGAGCACCCTGCAAAATGACCTTGAAAACATGCGCATTGGCAAGGACAACGCCGAACCGCCAGAGCAAATCCATCCGGTTATTCGAGCCCATGAAATCACCCAGCGAGCGAGCCTATGGATCAATCCCACCTATACGCTTCGCTTTGAGGGCATGACACAAGCGGAGAGCGAGCCATTGCTCAAGTATCTGAACGAATGGGCAGTTCAGCCCACGTTTATGACTCGGGTACAATGGCAGCCCGGAACCTTGGTGATGTGGGACAATCGATGTACCCAGCACTGTGCAACCTCCGATTATCATGGACACCGTCGATCCATGTTGCGTACCACCGTGCAAGGTCCTGTGCCCCAAAAGACTTCTCCTAGTAGCATCTCATGAATCTACTCGCTCTGTGCCTGTTCAGCTATAAGTGGCTCATTGCCGTGCCGTTTCTTATCGCTTCAACGACCCTGATTGGAATCCCACTGACCTTTGTTTCCCTCCTGGGTATGGGTGACTGGGGGTCAAAAACCCTCGCGGTGCTATGGGCCAAGGCCAATAGCCGAGTCCTCGGCATGGGCGTGGATATCGAAGGCCTTGAGCACCTGCAATCCGATAGATCCTATGTCGTGGTTGCCAATCATTGGAGCCAACTCGACATCCTATTGATCTACGGATATCTGCCTGTCGAGCTGAAGTGGGTGATGAAACAAGAACTTCGACGGGTACCCATCCTGGGTGCTGCTTGTGCTGCCATGGGGCACATCATTATTGACAGAAGCAACACTGCGCAAGCGATAGCCTCTATTGAGCGCGCCAGCAAACGTTTGGTTAATGGCATGTGTGTGGTTTTTTTCCCCGAGGGCACTCGCGCGCCACCGGGCGAGGTACGCCCTTTTAAAAAAGGTGCTTTCAAATTGGCTATTGACCTTGGGTTGCCTGTTTTACCACTCACCCTACACGGCACCGATCAAATGCTACCCACCGGGACGCTCAACTGGCGGCCAGGGTCGACCACCCTCGAAATCCATCCGCCCATTGACACCCAAGGGCTGAGTGAAGAGGATGTTTCCAACCTTTGCCGACAGACCGAATCTTTGATTCAACGCAGCATTAGTAGCCCGATTAAAAACGACACACTTGGAGATCCGCATGCAGAGCAATGGCGTACTTAGAGCCTGGCGAAAAGGCCAATCAACCATAGGGGGATGGTTAGGTATTGATTCTGCTTTTACCGCAGAGACCATGGCGCATATTGGCTTTGACTGGCTCTGCCTTGATATGCAGCACGGGATGCTGGACTACCACGATGTAAAGGTCATGCTGCCAGCTATTGCGACGACTGACGTCACCCCATTGGTTCGAGTTCCTTGGAACGAGCCTTACGAAATCATGAAGGCTCTGGATGCCGGCGCGAGTGGTGTCATCATCCCCCTGGTGAACAATCGAGCCGAGGCTGAGCGGGCTGTGAGCGCCTGCCGTTATCCCCCAAAGGGCATGCGATCGTTCGGTCCCGCGCGAGCCGCGATGGCCCTCGGTAAAAACTACTTACATGAAGCCAACGACGAAATCGCCTGCATCGTCATGATTGAAACCAAGGAAGCCCTCGAAAATCTCGATGATATTCTCTCGACCCCAGGCATTGATGCCGCCTACATCGGCCCTGCGGATCTGGCCTTTGCCTTGGAATTAACCCCAACCGGCGACAATGACCACCCCACCCACGTGGCCGCTGTCGATCATATCCTGGCGCGCTGCCTAGAACACAACGTTGCCGCAGGCATTCATACCGGCTCATTAGCGTATACTCAAAAATACCTTGCACAGGGATTTCACATGGTCACTTTGGGTCAGGATAGTGCATTTATGTCCAGACTGGCACGGCAAGAACTCAAGGCGGCCCGTGCAGCGAAGACAAAAGATGGCGCCGAATCCAGCAATTTTTATTAAACCTTCCAACCGCTAGCCTTCAAAAGCACTACAAGGAACCCAATGACTGACTCTCAATTGCCCACCGCCTTAAAGACCGCGAATCGATGTTTCGTCTGCGGACCGGAAAATCCGAGGGGTTTACAGATAAGCTTTTCATTGGACGACGAATTCTGCGTTGCAACCTTTACTCCTTCAAAGCTGCATTGTGGATACGAGGGCATCACTCACGGCGGCATTATTTTTAGTGCGCTTGACGATGTAATGGCCAACTGGTTGTATCTCCGCGGCATTGAAGCGGTCACCGCCAAATGCGACCTTCGCTACAAGGACCCGCTGCCGACAGAGACCACCGTCGATCTTAAAAGTTGGTGCGTCAAGCAAAAACGCCGCCTCGTTGTGATGGCTGCAACCATGCACCAACAGCACGATAACGCCTTGATAGCAGAATGTGAGGCAACCTTCATGATCCGGAATTGAACCGCCATCGAACACGCTAATCACCGAACCACCCAAAGCCCCGTCCATTGACTATGAATCAATCAGAACTGACCCATCAAGATCTTGCCGCCTTAACCAATGCCAGCCTGGGCAAACGCTTAGCCGCGCTCGTTTATGATGGCTTTCTCATTGTCGCAATCTGGATGATTAGTAGTCTAGCCTTGTTAGCGGTTACCGATTCAGAGGACCATCTCCAGGGGGCCGCGTACCAAGCCTTTTTATATGCCGAACTACTCATTTTTTTCGTTTATTTTTGGTCGTTCAAAGGCCAGACTTTGGGTATGCAGGTCTGGCGAATCATGGCTGTGCAAGAATCGGGTCGCGCCCTCACCCCGACGCAAGCGACTGTTCGTTTTTTGATTGCCACGCCTTCCATTGCTTGCTTTGGCCTGGGACTTTTATGGCTGCTGGTTAGCCCCGAGAAAACTGCTTTGCACGATCTGTTGAGCCGAAGCCGCGTCGTTCAGCTACCTAAGCGATAGCACAAGGGACGCCTTACCCTATTTTGCGCATCTGCCATCCCCCAACAGCAAAACACAAGGCAATAGGTGTCAAGACAGCAAGCAGCGGCGAGATGCCATAAACCAGCGCCATCGGCGCCAATAAGTCTTGTAAAAATTTGAACAAAACCCCGATGACTAAACCGCTGAACACTCGCATACCCACGGATGACTCCCTCAGAGGACCAAACACCGCCGAGGCCGCCAGCACCAGCAGCGCAATCGCGACCAGCGGTTGAAGAATTTTCGACCAGTACCCGAGCCGAAAATTTTCACTGTTTAACGCTTCAGACTCGAGCCTATCGATTTTCTCAGCCAACGACAGCACCGACATTCTCTCGGGTTGAACCAACAACTCATTCCCTATCGACGCTGGGGTGAGCGGAGTTATCCACACTTTGGTTGGCCAATATCGGGACCCACTGCCAGCATCACTGAACCGTACCTCAGTGACTTCATCGAGCCTCCAATAGGGAGCCTCTGAATCCGAAGTCTGGTACTCAGCAGCAGCGGCCGACCGCGTCAATTTAAGCTTTTGCTGCTCGTCAAACACGTACCAAGTGAGGCCCGATATTCTCTCCTCGCGAACCGCAGCCAAGTGCAGAAAGGCCTCTCCATCTCGAGTCCACACCCCAAACTCTGGGGCAATGGTTTCGGTTTCAGCCCTCGCCTGCTGACGCCCCAAGCGCGCCTCCCGCTCTGCCTCAGGCAGAACGAATTCACCGACTAACGTGCCACCCACGGCAAACAACAAGGCAGGCGCAGCGGCAAACGCTAAAATTTTTACCGTTGACACGCCCGCCGCCCGCATCACGATCAATTCACTTTTGACCGCAAGACCACCCAGCCCCACTAAACCACCGATCAAGACCGCAAAGGGTATTGTCTCATAGAACAACCGCGGCATACTCAAACCCACGTAGATGAATGCTTCAAGCCAGTCGTAGTTACGCTGAAAATCACCCACTTCTTCCAGATAGGTGAATACCGCCAATAGACCCACCAGCCCAGCAGAAGCCATAACGATCGCGCCAAAGACCGCAAGCCCAACATAGAGACTCAAAATTTTAGGCATTGTTGACCCCGCGCCGCAGGCTCCCAAGCATCACTTTGAAAAGGTTTTGCTCAGAGCCGCGCAATAACACGATGGCCAGTAGTAAAAACATCAAGTGCACACTCAACAGGCCGGGAAACAAAGGGAGGCGTCCTTCCTCGACCGCTGAGCGAGCCGCTGACAACAAAATAAGAAAGAGAAAACACAACACGACTCCCGGTGCGATACGAGCGAATCGTCCATCTCTAGGCTCTACTCTGCCCAAAGGAACCGCCAGCAAGACCAGTACCGGTATCATCAGAACGAGCGCCAAACGCCATTGGATTTCAGCCCAAGCCTCGATACTGCCGTTACCGACCAAGCTGGCCAGTGACTGCTCCCGTACGGCTTCGCTTTCGATTTCGTAATCATTTTGAGGCAGGCGTTGCCCGAACTCTTCATAGGCTATCATTTGATAGCCTTGATCCTCTGTCGACAGTCGATATCGATAACCTTCCTTCAGCACTAAGAATCGATTGCCCGCTGCATCCAACCGAGCCTCACCGGCTTTTGCCATGATGGCAATGACCGGGCCTGTCCCCTCGTCTTCGTCTTTGACTTGCTCCGTCATAAATATTTTTTGCAAAGTTTGATCTTCCGACAGTGACTGTACGAAAGTCACCCGAGACCCAGAACTCAGCACTTGAAACCGCCCAGGTATCAAAAGGTCGAACTCGGTCATGGATTGTTGGTCAGCTTTCACCGCCTGGATACCCGTTTCAGCCGCCGGCCTTAACCAAAATACCACCAGTGAAGCAAGTAACATCACAAGCAAACCTTGCACCAGGGTCATGGCAATCAACCGAGCTTCACTGAAGCCAGAGCTCTTGAGCACTTGCAGCTCATTGTCGACGTGTAAGCGACCATGAGCCAACATAACCGCCAAAAAGAAGCTCACGGGTAAAATCAATTCTAAAAATCCAGGCAATCGATACAGCAGCAAATAACCAATCAAACTGCCGCTCAGGGAGCCTGCTGCAGCGTCTGCCAAATAACCACTCAGTCGGGACGCGGTGGCGATCAAAAACACCACCAAAGCGATCACCGCCATAGCTGAAAAAACTTCGCGTGAGAGGTAACGAAATAGAATCATAAGTTTTAGAAACTAACTGATCGTTCTTCAGTATAATCGTTGTACACTTAATTTACTCTGACTTAGGTAGGAAATGTTATGCAGTATTCGGTCAAAATTCGTGCTTCCGCGCAATCCCGAAAATCATGCTGGGTGATCGGCTGGTACGAAGACCTTGAATTTTCAGAAACCGCTAAAGATCTCGACCAGGCGACTCAAGGTCAGTTAAAAAAACTGATCCGTCGAGGGGATTTTAAAGGGAAAGCGGGTGAGACACTGGTTTTACACGACCTAACCGGGGCGAGTACTGAGCGGTGTATGCTCCTAGGCCTCGGCAAACGGTCAAATTTAACGGCTGATGTCTACCTCAAAGTGGTCGCAGGGCTAACCGCTGCTAGCAAGCAACTACCGGTGACCCGTATGGCTATCTCTGTGGATGCAATGAATCTTTGCGATCGGGACGACGCATGGCTTGCGACCAAGCTGGTTGAAGGCTTTGCCGACGCAACTTATGAATACCTAGCCATGAAAGGCAAACCTAAGGCTAAAGACGGTCCCACTCTCAGCACGGTCGAATTGATTGCAAGCAAGGACCGCAGCAAGCAACTAAAACAAGGCATTACCCTTGGCTCTGCATTGGCGGTGGGCAAAAAAACAGCAAAAGACCTGAGCAATGCTCCCGGCAACGTGTGCACCCCGACCTATCTCGCCGATCAGGCGAAAACGTTAGCGAAAGGTTACGAACGGTTAACGACGACAGTCCTTGATGAGAAGCAAATGGCCAAACTGGGGATGGGCGCCTTTCTATCGGTAAGCAAGGGCAGCACCGAGCCAGGAAAAATGGTCATCATTCAATACAAAGGTGCCAAGCCGAGCGTTAAACCTCACGTGCTTGTGGGTAAAGGAATCACTTTTGATACTGGCGGCATCAGCCTGAAGCCAGGCGCTAGCATGTGGGAGATGATTTACGATATGTGCGGGGCAGCGACTGTATTTGGCACGCTCCAAACCATCGCCGAAATCGGACCCAATATGAATGTTATTGGTGTACTGGCAGCGGCTGAAAATATGCCCGCGGGCAATGCGTCAAAGCCAGGGGACATTGTCACAACCATGTCCGGGCAAACGGTAGAAATCCTGAATACAGATGCTGAGGGACGACTGGTGCTTTGCGATGCCCTCACTTATATCGACAAATTTAATCCCGAAACCGTGGTTGACGTTGCCACGCTCACAGGGGCGTGCATCATCGCACTGGGCAGCCAAGCCTCGGCCATTTTTGCCAACGACGACGGTGTCGCCGATGCGCTACTCGCTGCAGGCGAATCCACGCGCGACCGAGCCTGGCGATTGCCGATCTGGGAAGCTTATCAAAGCCAGATCAATAGCGCGTTTGCCGATATGCAGAACATCGGTGGACGAGAAGCCGGCAGCATTACGGCCGCCTGTTTTCTGGCCCGATTTGCCAAAAAGTACAAGTGGGCGCACATGGATATTGCTGGCACATCGTTTAAATGGGCTGGCACGAAGAAAGGTGCCACCGGACGTCCCGTCGCACTGTTAACGGAATACTTACTCCAGCAAGGTCGGTAACTTGACCCAGGTTGATTTTTACCAGATTGAATCAGATGAAAACCCGCTGCTGTTTGCCTGTCGGTTAATAGAAAAAGTATACCGGCTGGGGCACCAGTTACATGTCCACACGACGGATGAAGCGGAGAGCAGCCGACTTGATGAACTGTTATGGTCCTTCAAGGCAGAAGCTTTCATTCCTCACGACCGATTTGATCCGAGGTCTCAGGCGCCCATTCAAATCTCCCACGAGGCAGAACCCGTGCTGCATCAGGATGTATTAATCAATCTGAGTCCCCAGATTCCTCCGTATTTCAGTCGATTCAGTCGGGTCGCCGAAGTCGTTCCCCAGGCTGCAGACGATCGGGCTACCGCTCGGGAAAATTTTAAATACTATAAAGACCGGGGCTATCCCCTTAAATATCATAAAGTGGGTCGTCGATGAGTTCAGACAACTTTGGTGAGTTGAATCACGATACCGATGCCTATCGGCATCAAATGCCCTTGTTGAGTGGCCTCAACCGAGCCCAACAACCATCGGCCCGTTTAACCGCGCCAACCGCATCAAGGCGGCCTCTCAAACCACCTTCTCTCGATCCTACCTATGACCCTGACAGCCTAGATTTGTTTCAAGACACCTTGGATGATACTCAGTCTTTGGTTGCCCCAGAGATTGAGGACAATCAAGGCGGTCCCTCTTCATATGATCTAGAGACCGGGCGGGTAACGACAGAAGTTTTGGGCGCTCTGGATGACATTGTTAGCCTGTTAGCAGCGCCAACGATTTCCACCAAAGATTAACGCCTAAATAGCTGCCACCGTGTATAATCGGCGCTTCGCTTGAATTGCAATGCATGATGGAAAAATACGACCCCAAGACTATTGAACAACCTCTCTATCGTCGCTGGGAGTCCGAGGGCTATTTCGCGCCGAGTGGCGACGGCGAAGCTTTCTCAATTGCGATTCCACCGCCAAACGTCACGGGAACACTCCACATGGGCCATGCTTTTCAGCACAGCCTGGTCGACGCTGTAATTCGTAGAAAACGCATGCAGGGTTATAAAACACTCTGGCAGATGGGCACTGATCATGCCGGCATTTCCACTCAAATGATCGTCGCTGAGCAACTCGCTAAAGAGGGACTCAAGCCCAGCGACCTCGGCCGTGATGCCTTTATCGAACGGGCCTTTCAGTGGAAGGACGAATCTGGCGGCCAAATCAGCCATCAACTTCGCAGAATGGGCGCCTCGCTACACTGGGCAACGGAGCGTTTCACGCTCGATGAAGGACTGAGCGCCGCCGTTGTCGAAGTGTTTACCCGGCTTTTTGATCAGGGCCTCATCTATCGCGGCAAACGGCTGGTGAATTGGGATCCCAAACTCGCCACTTCAATCTCGGATCTTGAGGTTATTTCTGAAGAAGAACAGGGTTCACTTTGGCATATTCGCTATCCTGTAAAAGATAACCCCTCGGCCAGTATCGTCGTCGCCACCACCCGACCAGAAACCATGCTGGGTGATTCAGCCATCGCTGTTCATCCGGAAGACAGTCGGTACCAGCACCTTGTTGGACAATTCGTGACCCTGCCCCTCACCGATCGCGAGATTCCAATCATCGCAGATGCTTACGTCGACCCCGATTTTGGAACCGGCTGCGTTAAGATTACGCCGGCACATGATTTCAATGATTATGACGTCGGGCAAAGGCATGATTTACCACTGATTTCGATGATGAATCCCGATGGCACCATCGCCGATACAGCGCCCAGGGCTTACGTGGGGCTTGACCGGTTTGAGGCGAGAAAAAAGATTGTTGCGGATTTAACGTCAAAGGATCTCCTGGTCAGCATCGATGATCACAAACTGATGGTGCCTCGAGGTGAGAAGTCAGGCGTTGTGATTGAGCCTTTGCTCAGCGATCAATGGTTCGTCAAAGTAGACTCTCTCGCCAAACCTGCTATTTCAGCCGTCGAGACCGGTGATATTCGGTTCATTCCTGAGCAAACCGAAAACATTTATTTTGCCTGGATGCGAGAACTGAAGGATTGGTGTATCTCGCGACAGCAGTGGTGGGGACATAGAATACCTGCTTGGTACGATGACGCCGGTAAGGTTTACGTAGGTCGCTCCCTTGATGAGGTTCGGCAGAAATACTCGATATCCTCGTCGGTCTCGCTGCGTCAAGATGACGATGTCTTGGATACTTGGTTCTCCTCAGCCCTCTGGACCTTCTCGACCTTAGGGTGGCCAGAGGAAACGGACGCGTTAGAGACCTTCCACTCGACTAACCTCATGGTCACAGGTCACGACATCATCAGTTTCTGGGTCTCTCGCATGATCATGATGACCCTTAAATTTATGGACGAAGTACCCTTTGAGGAAGTCTATATTCACGGACTGGTTACCGATGCGGAAGGCCAAAAAATGTCTAAATCGAAAGGCAACGGCCTCGATCCCATGGACATCATCGATGGAATTACTGCAGAAGCGCTTGTCGCAAAACGCACTCAAAATCTACTGCAGGCAAGACAACAAGCAAAGATAGAGAAGGCAACCCGAAAAGAATACCCCAACGGGATCCAAGCTTACGGAACCGATGCACTTAGGTTCACTTTTTGCTCGATCGCAACCAGCGCGCGATCTATGAGGTTTGACCTTAAACGCGTCGAAGGTTACCGGAATTTTTGTAACAAACTGTGGAATGCCGCAAATTTCGTCGCCATGAGTACGACCAACCGGATTACCCATGAGCAGCCCCTAGCATCAGTTGCGGACCAATGGATAAGCCTGCAATTCCAACACACCTGCAACCTGGTTAATCAGGCTATGGATACCTACCGTTTCGATCTCGCAACCAAGGCAATCTATGAATTCGTCTGGGACGAATTCTGCGACTGGTACCTAGAACTGTGCAAACCTGTTCTGAGCGGCGAGCAAACTGACCCACGATTAAAAGCAGGCACTCAGAATTGTTTGCTTGAAACCCTTGAAGGCATTTTGCGCTTAACTCACCCCTTTATGCCGTTCATCAGCGAAGAGCTGTGGCTTAATTTGCCAACCACTGTCCGAGAAGGGCCATCTTTGATGCTCGCCAACTACCCTCAGTCACAGGACATCGCATTGGATGATGCAGCCCCTGTGCAAGATATCCAGTGGATCAAAGCTGTGGTGGGCGCGCTCAGAAACATTCGCGGGGAGCAAGATATTCCACCCAATAAGCCGATCCCAATTCTCTTCAGCCAAGGCTCGATAGAAGACCGCGAGCGACAGTCAAAATATGCTGACCTACTCGTGGCGTTGACGAGACCCAGTTCGATGGTTTGGCTGGACAACGAAGAAGAAGCACCCGCTGCTGCGATTCAATTGGTGGGCACGCTAAAAATATTAGTCCCCTTGGCTGACCTGATTGATGTCGATGCCGAACTTGAGCGACTGAACAAAGAGATTCAGAAAATTATCAATGAGATTGCCCGAATAGAGGGTAAATTGGCTAATCAAGCGTTCGTGAGTAATGCACCGACTGAAATCGTCTCAAAAGAAAAGGCCAAAGTCTCAGATTATCAAACCGCAAAAACAGATCTTGAGCGCCAAAAACTCAGAATCCAATCGCTCCGCTAGACCAACAATTATCAGACTTATTGAGCAAAATCACCAGAAAAAATACTTGGACAAGCTGGCCGGGTTGTGCATTAATCCTAACTTGTGCTGAAAAGCACTGTGAAATCATAAGAGGTAGTTGACATGTCAGAACGACAAATGGGAACAGTTAAGTGGTTTAACGACTCAAAGGGCTTTGGCTTTATTGAACGGGAGTCAGGAGAGGACGTATTTGTCCACTTCCGATCGATCAGAGGCGAGGGTTTTAGAACTTTAAAACAAGGCGCCGCCGTTGAGTTTGTAATCTCTGAAACCGAGAAAGGCTTTCAGGCAGAGGACGTTGCCGAGGTATAGCCCTCGAACGCCCATCGGAGGCCGATCTTAGACTGCGAGATCGGCACCGATCGCTAATCAGCGACACTCAAAACAACTTTCCCAACAGTTGTATCCGATGCGACCAAGTCGTGGGCTTCGTTTGCCTGCTCGATGGGCATGATCGTTTCAATTATGGGTTTGATCACTCCCGTGGTGATCTTCGGCCATACGAACTGCTCTAACTCCGCCATGATCGCCGCCTTCTCTGGTAACGGTCTAGCTCTCAGTGTCGAGCCAATCACTCGGATTCGTTTCATCATGAGTTGAGCAAGGTCAATTTCAGTGCGAGCCCCACTCATGAGACCAATCAAGATTAACCTTCCGTTCATCCTAAGCACTTTCAGATTATCCGCCAAATAGCCCGCTCCCACAGGATCGAGCACCACATCCACCCCGTCAGCCCAAAATGCCTGGAGGGCCTCCGAAAATCCCCCTTGATTTCGATCAAAACCTTGACTGGCGCCCAGCGCAAGACAAGTTGCTATTTTATCCTCCGACCCCGCAGTGACATAGGATTCGGCGCCAAAGGCGCGGCACAATTGAATCGCTGCAGTCCCGACACCACTCGCACCAGCATGCAGCAAAACCCGCTCTCCGGGCTGCAGCCCAGCTTCGATAAACAAGTTCAACCAAGCTGTCGCAAACACCTCGGGCAGTGCTGCGGCTTGACTAAAATCAAGACCTTCAGGTATTGGTATGACACTACCTTCATCTACCGCGGTGAGTTCTGCATAGCCTCCGCCAGCGAGTAGCGCGCAAACCCGGTCCCCGACTTGATGGCGGCTCACTTGATCGCCTACCTGCACCACCACGCCCGCACACTCCAGTCCCATAATCGGCGACGCTCCGGGTGGAGGCGGATAAAGCCCTCGTCTTTGCATCAGATCGGCACGATTGATTGCGGTCGCCTTGATTTCGATGAGCACTTCTGAGGGTGAGAGCACCGGATCCTCGGTTTCCTGCCACTTGAGTTCGCTTGACGCTAAGACTGAAATCGCCTGCATACTGAATACTCCTTATTTCTCAGCAGCGACTCCCTCTGCTGATCCTATCTATCGCGAAAGTCAATTAACTAATAGTGCGGTGGTGGTTCTTCTTTTACCTGAGGTAACTCATCGGACACTCGACGCAACTGATCCGAAAGCAATCGGACCTGATCTTCCAGTCGCATAATCTGTTGTTGCTGGGCCGATACAGCATCATCCAACCGCTGCAAAAGATCCTCCTGGAAAGCCAGTTTCGTCTCCAACTGTATTGTTGCATCTTTTGTCATGATGCCCACCTAAAAGTTTGTTCGGACTTTGATACCTTGCTCAGCAAGATAGGCCTTGATCTCACCTATCGCATACTCTCCATAATGCACCATCGACGCAACCAACGCGGCATCCGCTTTGCCTTCGGTCAATACTTCCGCCAAATGCGCGGGCGTGCCTGCCCCCCCTGACGCAACGATTGGAATCGGGACGGCCTCGGCAATCATCCGAGTGAGACGTACGTCATAACCTGATTTCATGCCATCAGCATCGATGGAATTAACCACGAGTTCGCCCGCACCTAATTGGCAACCTTGTTTTGCCCAGGCTAGCGCATCCAACCCCATTGGCCTACGACCACCTTGAATGACCACTTCATAGCCACTCGCACAAGCACTGAGATCGCTGGTTGCGCGAACATCCATCGACAAAACCGTATTCTGTCTACCAATCGCATGGGCACAGTCACTGATCAGACTCGGATTCGTTACCGCAGCCGAATTCAGACTGATTTTCTCGGCGCCTGCCATCAATAATGCGCTCGCGTCTCTAACACTGCGTATCCCGCCGCCAACGGAAAAGGGAATGAATATCTGGCTGGCGACATCCGATACCACGTCCAACATGATATTTCTCTCGTCACTTGAAGCCGTAATATCGTAAAAAACCAACTCATCAAGGCCTTGATCGTAATATTCCTTGGCCTTTTCTATCGGGTCACCAATCACTTGGTTGCCAACAAACTTAACCCCTTTGGTTAGGGCACCATCTCTCACGTCCAAACAGGCAATGACTCTTTTACTCAGCATCAGCGACCGTCCCATTGAGCAAAAGCCGACAACAACGCCAGACCAAATCGACCGCTTTTTTCTAAGTGGAATTGGGTCGCAAAGATATTGTCTCGACCAATGACACTGGCAAAGGTCTGATCACCAAAAGTGGTCTGTGCCAAGACATGTTCTGGGCGAGCAGTGATCGCATAAAAACTGTGCACGAAGTAAAACTCCGCGGCATCTGGCACGGCCGCGAGCACCGGATGATTGACGGCTTGGTGAGCGGAATTCCAGCCAATTTGAGGCACTTTAAAAGACGCGTCTGCGAACTCAAAACGTCGGCATTGACCTGGAATCAACCCCAAACAGGATCGATTCCCCTCGTCAGTGTGATCAAGCAGCACCTGCAAGCCAAGACAAATACCGAGTAACGGCCGTCCCGAACTCGCAAAAGATTTCAATGCTTGGTCCAGACCCGAAGCCTCGAGGGTTGTCATGGCTGACTCGGCCGTTCCGACCCCTGGAAAAATGACCCTGTCTGCCTGCCTAACCGCTTCCGGGTCAGAACTAATCGCCGCCTGTACACCCACCGCCTGACACGCTCGCTGTACACTGCGGAGATTTCCCGCGTCATAATCAACAATAATAATGGATTCTGCCAAGACCGCCTCTCCTTACCCCTATTATACTCAGTCTGTCTAACGAATAGGGAAACTCGGCTAAAAAACCTGCTCTAGCGTGGTCATCAGGAATGGCTGGGATTTCATCCCAGCTGGAGTCAGCACCCTCCCCCAAAGTTCGCTATAATCCTCCCTCCAACCATGCAAATCTAAGGCCGAAAAATGCCAGATCGGGCCCCTCCACCGACTGCCTCACCGAGATATGCAGCACGCGGCGTCAGCGCGGAAAAACACGACGTGCACCAGGTCGTTGACCAACTTGATCAAGGTCTATTTCCCGGAAGTTTTTGTAAAGTCACCCGAGACGTGATTGCCGGAAGCGATACTCATTGCAACATCATCCATGCCGACGGTAGTGGCACCAAATCGGTCCTTGCTTATCTTCAATACCGAGAAACAGGCGACCCCACGGCATTTCATGGCATCGCCCAAGACAGCATTGTTATGAACCTCGACGACTTACTTTGCGTTGGCGCCACCCAGAACATTCTTCTTTCCAACACCATCAATAGAAATGCCAAGAACTGTCCGGGAGAGGTCATCAAAGCACTCATCGAAGGCAGCGAGATGTTCATCGCAAGCATGCAAGACTTAGGCGTCAATCTCATTTCAGGCGGTGGCGAGACCGCAGACGTAGGGGATTTGACCGGAACACTCACCGTCGACAGCAATGCCGTTGTGCGCCTTGCAAGAACCGAGGTGATGGCTAATGACATTCAACCGGGCCACGTTATTATTGGGCTTGCATCATCGGGCCAGTGCTCCTACGAGCAATGCTTCAACAGTGGTATCGGTAGTAATGGTTTGACCAGCGCTCGACACGAGCTGTTAGATCGCTACTACGCCGACCAGTATCCTGAGTCCTTCGACACCAGCATACCCAAAGAACTGGCCTATTGTGGCCCTTATCGATTGGAATCCCCACTCCCCGGCAGTGACAACATGACCGTTGGCGAAGCAATATTGAGCCCCACTCGGACTTTTGCTCCGGTCGTGAAAACGCTGCTCGAAACCTACGCTCCGATGATCAGTGGATTGATTCACTGTTCCGGGGGAGCTCAAACCAAATGTCTTAAATTTGGCCGTAACCTCCATTACGTGAAAGACAACTTGTTTCCCGTACCGGCCATCTTTGATGCCATTCAGGCAGCCTCGCAGAGCTCGGACGAGGAAATGTACCAAGTCTTCAATATGGGTCATCGACTTGAAGTCTATGCACCAGACAACATCGCAAGGGACGTCATCGACATCGCAGCAAGCTACGGCATTGCAGCTCAAGTCATCGGCTATACAGAGCCCAATCCCCACAATAAACTCTCATTGCGAAATCCCGCAGGGAGGACTATCGTTTATGAATAGCGTTGACGCCCTATTCTAATTCAGTGAGCGAGTCGTTATGACACAAATCACCTTTGATGAAGCCCTTCAAAAGCTGACAGATGAGGAAGGCTCTGATCTTTATTACTCCACTGGGGCGCCCCCAAGCGCCAAGCTCTTTGGAACCCTGAAACCCTTTTCAGACGAAACAATGAAACCGGGAGAAATCGAGGAAATCGCTAACAGTGTGATGACCCCAGAGCAGCGCGCTCAATTCCAGTCGTCTCCAGAAATGAATCTCGCAATATCGCGACCCGGTCTTGGTCGGTATCGTGTCAACATTTTCAGGCAACGTAATCAAGTCTCCATGGTCATTCGCCGCCTAGGGACCGATCTGCCCAATTATCGTGACCTAGGGTTACCCCCAGCGCTGATGCAAATGATTATGCAAAAACGCGGTCTCGTACTCTTTGTTGGCGGGACGGGATCGGGAAAATCGACCTCCCTGGCCGCCCTAATCGACTATCGCAACGAGAACACCCAAGGACACATCATCACGATTGAGGACCCCGTAGAATTCACTCACCAGCACAAAGGCTGCATCGTTAATCAGCGAGAAGTGGGTCAGGATACCGATAGCTTTGAAGACGCCTTGGCTAACACTTTACGGCAAGCGCCAGATGTCATTTTAATTGGAGAAATTCGGCACAGAGAGACCATGGAACATGCGCTGGCTTTTGCTGAGACAGGACATCTCTGCTTATCGACGTTACATGCTAACAATGCCAACCAGGCCATGGACCGAATCATCAACTTTTTCCCCGAGGAGCGCCACCCGCAGTTACTGCAGGATCTGTCATTGAACATGCGCGGCATTGTCTCTCAACGACTGATTCCAACCATTGATGGAAAACGCGCCGCCGCGATAGAGGTCCTAGTCGGCACCCCTCGTGCTGCCGACCTGATCGCCAAAGGTGCGGTAACTGACCTTAAAGAGCTGATGGAAAAATCAGAAGAACAGGGCATGCAAACTTTCGATCAAGCGCTCTACAAGCTATATAAGTCTGGTCGTATCAGCCTTGATGAAGCGCTGAAAAATGCAGATTCACGTAACAATCTTCGGCTTAGGATCACTCTGGACGAAAACCCTGAAGCTCGCGCCCAAGCTGATGCCGACGGCAACGGCAACTTGACGGATGAAGCAGTTGATGCAAGCCGAAACGCTGAAATGGATAATTCGGGCCTCGCAGGCGGGACTGATCGCCTCAACAATGAGAAAGATAGCGAATTTTCTCTGATTGATCTGGACGATAAATCTTAGGCAAGAGGCTGTAAATAAGCCTTGAGGGCTGTATAGAAATTAGCGACCACTGGCAACGAATAAGTCGACTTTCGGGCCACAAACCGCACCGGTCGGTTGAGACCATCAGCGCCCAAATTAATCAGGCCTTTTTCTGAGACGCCTAGGGTTCTTGCTACACCTAGGGGTACCAACGCATGCCCAAATCCTGCTATCGCTAGCTGCGCCACACTAAAAAATGATTCCAACGCAACTTCACGCACAATACCCAACTGAGTGACCGTGTCTCCGAAGGACCGCCAAGCCCCTGAATGATCCTCGATACTAATCACCGGCAAGGGTTGGCCACGTTTCCAATTCAGTTTATCCAGGCCTGACGGGATTATGACCATTGGCTCCATCATCAAGATCTCTGATTGCAAATCAGTATCGATAGAATCAAGACCCGTGCAAACTCCCAGCATAAATTCACCTGACCGAATTCGATCCAAAACAACCGAGGTTCGATGCGCATGAAAAGTGAATTGAACTTCGGGCATTTCGCACTTGATATCAAAAAATGCCTTGGCTCCCCAACTCGACAAGATGGCATCGGAGACACCAATGAGCAGCTCGCCGCGGCTTGCGACGCCCTCTTCCAGAAACAAATCCCGAAGCTCTGATAGGACCGGCGAGATTTTGTCCACCAGCTTCTGACCATGCCGAGTTAATTCCACCCGCCGGCCCTTTTTTTGAATCAACTTTCGGTCGTAATATTTTTCGAGGGCAGCGATGCGCTTACTCACCGCTGATTGAGAAATCCGAAGCTCAGTGCTGGCTTCAATCATCGTACCGGATCGAGACAATGCGAGCAGTGTTTCTAAGTTCTCAACCATGCTATCCGTCCTTTAACCGATGCCCTGCCTCGGGTCTTAAAAGATCCCAGAGGCAATCTAAGCCACTGCGTTATCTAACGCTTCGATCACGAACAGCAAGTCGCCTTCATTGACCTGTTGACCGTTGCTCACATTAATACGGTTGATTTTGTAACGCTGTTCGTCTGGATACAGCGCCCCATCGGCCCCTGCACACGAAGCCAACCGAAATGGTGTGAACATCTTCATGGCTTCTAACACACAAAGCACATCATCGACCCCGACCTCATCACCCACATTGATATATTCAGGCTCGGAAGGTGAAGGGGTCCTAAAAAACACGCCGGTCGACGGTGCTAATACACGCAATTCTTGGCTATCTTCGATTCGCAGCGATTCAAGGTCCACAACACTGGCTTGACTCCCCGAGGCATCTTCAATGTCTTGGATCAAGGCAGGCACATCGATGCGCTGCAGGAATTTGGGCAGATAGGTGGTATCGTAATCGCCTTCCCGGAACACTTCGTCCGCCAAAATACGTTTGACCAGCGCAATATTCGTGCAGACACCTTCGATCGCACAGCTATCGAGATAGCTCAGGGTACGCTCAATGGTATCCAGTCGGTCTTTACCATGGACAACGATCTGCACAATCAAACTGTCATAAAAAGGCGAGACCACCTTGTCTTTGCCCGCCATGGAAATGAGCACGACATCGTCGCGTTCCGGCAACTCGCATCGAGTAATCGCCCCAGGTGTCGGTAAAAAGGTCACTTCTCCTTCGGCATCCACGGTTGCCCGCTCAGCATTCACGCGGACTTCTAGAGCGTAACCTTGCTCTGGATAATTGAGTTCCTCAATACTGCCGCCGCCCGCAATGTGGAACTGTTGCTTAACGATATCGACGCCGGTAACCGCCTCGGTCACAGGATGTTCAACCTGAAGGCGAGTGTTCATCTCCATGAAATAAATCGCATTACTTGGTACGTCAAAAATAAACTCAACCGTACCGGCACCCAAATAGTCAACAGCATCGGCAATTTTTTCGGCACTTTCAAAAACAAGGTCCCGCAGCGCCGGGGACAACAAGGTGGATCCGGACTCCTCGAGCAGCTTTTGATTATTGCGTTGGACACTACAATCTCTCAAACCGATCACTCGGGTATTACCATGACTATCGCGCAGAATTTGAGCCTCGATGTGGCGCAGCGACGTAACGCATTTTTCGATATAGATGTCCCCGTTACCAAAAGCACTTTTGGCTTCGGTCGTCACCTGATGGAACAGTTGATGCAAATGCTCTGGACGATCGACTTTAACAATACCTTTACCGCCACCCCCGTGCACGGCCTTCAATAAGATCGGATAGCCTACCTTATCGGCAATCTCCAGAGCGCGTTCGGAAGACTCAATGATGCCATGTGAACCGGGGACCACAGGCACATCAATACTCATTGTGGTGCTGATCGCGTTCGACTTGTTACCCATAGTTTCCATGCTGATGACTTTGGGACCGATAAAGTTGATATCTTTCTGTCTCACGAGAGCAGCGAAATTTGGCGTCTCTGAGAGGAAGCCGATGCCTGGATGCAAAGCATCCACTGCCAGCATTTCGGCGATGTTTAAAATACTCAACGCATTCAGATAACTTTCATCGGATGTATTACCGCCTATCGGCACCACAACATTGTTGCCTCCCGCCGCTCTGACCATATCAGCGGGTACGGAATCGATATCTGGATCACTCTGTACCAATACAACCTCTAACTGGTCTTCAAGCGCTTTGCCGACAAGCTTTACCGCTGTACACCCTCGAGCATGTATCAGCACGCGCTTGACAGGTCGCGTCGTCGCCATGGCTTCACTTTGAGATTCGGCCAGCGGTGCGGCGGCTTCGAGCCGTCCAGCCATAATTCGGTCAATCACTTCTGTCACAGATTCCACAGGCACAGGCACGCTTGGATCAACGCCGCGCAAATGATCATCAAGGGAATCTGAGAAAGGATGGCGCACTAGACCCTGCATCGATCCTGCCGTCTGTGAAAGGTAATTACTTAAAAGGCACGTAAACGGTAGATTTCGTTCAACGACCGTTTGCCCAGCAAACGGCATACTGGCACCCGAGAAATAATAAGTTTGTACCAGGGGATGGGTGACAAAACTGGCTTGTGCACCGCCTGTGCAGTCTCCGTATCCAAACATCACAATCGGCAAATCGTTGTCTCGCACAAATCGCGTGATTCGATCGTTAACCACTGCCATCGTAAACAAAGCTGCTGCGCCCTCTTTCGTCTGCATACCACCACTTGAAATAAAGCAGATCACCGGCAGTCGCTGCACGGCGCACTCAACCAACAATTTGCAGAAACGAACACAGTCAGAGTTGTCGATGCTGCCGGCTTGAAAGGCGACGTTTGAGATAACGAACCCCGCTCGGTAAGCGCCCTGGTCACCTTTGAATTGCCCAATACCCGTGATTAAACCGTGCGGCCGTACATTATTTTTCAATGCAGATTCTATCGATGGCCTGAAAGTTGGAAACGATACCGGATTGGCTGACATTAAATGGCTGTTGGTTTCTTCAAAGCCTTCGATAAAACGATCCACAATATGTTCGAACGTTGTGCGTTTGGACCGCTTTTCTTGCGTCAATATTTCGTGGAACAACAAATCCCGGTAAGCAATCGTTAGCCGATTCCAAAAATCTTTGCGACGGCCAATTCGCACCGGCTCCAGTCTCCCGGAATACGCCTTTCCAGACTGCTCTGCTTCGAAATAGGAGGGTAAAATTCGCTCAAAAATGTGACTGATCACGACAAATAAGGTGTCCGATTTGTCTTTGTGAATGCCTCGCATCCACTCCTCAACGGATTTTAAAAATTGACTGACTCGACCATACTGACCCAATCGCACCGACCAAGTCGCAAAGGCGCTCCTGATTTCCGCAACCGACCGGTCTCGAAACAAGGGTTTTTCCGCAACGGTCTCGATTGCTCGCGTGACAAGCTTATTGAGAGTCGTTGCCGTGAGTGTCCTTGAGTCACGAGCTTCTCGCGCGATAGAGACCAAATCTTCGAGCAATTCATGATACAAGGCAGCAAACAGCACCAAATTTTCGCATTCATTGAGAAATCCAGGCCCCACATCTGGGTCAAGCAGCAGGTCAACAATGGATAGATCTTGATCACTCGCTTGTTGTGCCACTTCGTCCTTGCGCCTAATTTGAGACCAGAGCAAGTCTTCCATCAAACACCGATTAAGCGGTATCGCACTGCCGCCTTCTTGATGCGCCGCCAGGAACGACTGGGTTTGCAAGGATAAAGGCACCGCATCCGCTCGCTCGGCATCAAACAAACTCGTTCCTTCTAAAATCAAATTGAGCTCACCTGTTAAGGTAGATTTCAAAAAGTCCGTGCTTTTTTGCGCGATAAAAGCAGCGTCAAAGAGCTTACGACCATCGAAACTGAATCTGGACTTAATATCCTCTACCATCGGATGCTGAGAGGTTGACATTGCTTCAAGCAATGCTTTGACGTCCCGAATATCCCGAGTCGACAACAGATACGCGTTTTGCTCGTAATCCTTTAAATAAGCGGTAAGAGCCATCAAGTTATCTTCTGCACTGCCCTTCCAGCGATTATAAAGATGCAACCCCAACTCAAGGGTCAGGCTCTGTTGAGCGCGCTGATAGTTTTCCTTTGGCTCGCCAAATAAAAATGCCTTCAATCGACCCGGTTCTTCCGACTGTTTATCTCTTTTGCTCTCAAAATCTTTCCATACTTTATTGAGCTGTTCTTCATAGAGAATCAAATCGGGATCTTGAAGCCAAGATAAAAAGGCACTCCGGCGCTCTCGATGGACCCGCTCGGCAAGCTCCCCTTTGGGAATCTCACCATCGGCCAAACGACCATACTGCGTGGTCGTTGTCGCCCGAATACGCGTTCGCAGACCCAGATATCTGAGGTAACGATACGCCACGCCAAATACATTCGGATACTCGGTAGGAGAAGTCCTCAGCTTGAGGGTTGAGCTCGCATTCACCGCAGACAAATACTCGGAGGGATTTAAATATCGGGTAATGTTGCGGTGATAATGATCAAGAATTTCAGGATGCTCAGCAACAAACTGTCGTGCGCCTTGCTCAATCGATTCAATCCCCGTCCTAATGACATCTAATAGATTCCCGATATGCTCTTGCTCGCCCGGATCGTAGTCAACGATGCCATCAATGTTACCCTGCTGATAGAGTTCAAATGAGGAAACACCCACGAACTTGGCGCATTCCTGCCACGACAAATTATAACGTCGCACCAGGTTAGCCAAGGAGCGAGGGTGTATCGTATTAAATACCCCGGTCCTTAAACTCAACAGCAAGTTACTGGCTGCAAGCGGAATGGCGCCCCCTGAATAACCCTGCCCGATAATAATCCCCAAGGTCGGCACATCGACATTACACAACTCAGCGATTAATCTAGAAATTGAATGTGCTTGATTATTGCCATTGGCTTCTTCGTAGGGATCTGCTCCTGGGGTATCCATCAACGTTACGATAGGCAGATTTCTAATCGCATAGCTACTGGCTCGAACAGCAGCCAACTGATGGTGCTCGGGACCCCAAACACCGGTCCCCGAACTGCGTTCTTGTGCGATGACACCAATCTTTCGGGTTCCACTGCTAAACTCTAGCGTCAATTCGCAACTGTAAAATGGCCCAACCGATTGCTCGTTGCTAACCGGCACATCTAAGCTCTGAATGATCGCTTTCGCTCCAGGTCGAGTCGACTCTTCCGTGGGCGCTACCGTTGCCGCAATATAAGCGTCAATCTCCATGCCTTTCAACCGCTCTACCTGGGCATTGATCTCACCCTCGGTCAGTAGCCCTTTGACCACCGCCGCTGGCTCTTTGCGAGGAAACAACGAAAAGTCTTCTGATAATTGTTCTGCGTTAAGGTATAGCTGATCTATTGATCCTGCACTGTCTGCCATCGTACCTACCGTCATCCTTGTGTTATCACCCTTCTCGACAGCCCGCCTTCTGGCAACTTGTCGAACACCTTTGTTTCTTGTTCCGACTCTTTTGAGTCGACATCAGTTTACCGCTAGCACCCTGACATTTTGCCTTGCAGCGCTAAGCGTCATTGAACTCGTACCGTTCCAGCGAACGCCTCCCTGATCACCACCTTTAAACCAATCTTTTCCTATTATATCCCGCCCGAATCCTGTTCCGTTGGCATCATTCGGCGAAGGGGTAGCACCCTTGCGTTCTTTGTCGCTAGCGCGCTCATCTGCGCTCTGCTTAGAACGCTCACTCACTGACCCTCATACCTGCTTCAGCTCTTACCGAGTTAAAGGCTTCCCTGCTTAATCTCTTACCTGCTTAACATCCTTCTCGTCTGCGTAGACATCTTCTTATCAACTTAAAAACTTCAGTTCGCTTTATGGCGCGTTTCAGCGCATCCTCAAAACCCGTGTCCCCCTGAGGTCTTATCGAGTGGCGCAACGGTGTTTACGACTAACCTCTCACCCATTTTGGGTAGTGTCTTATCGTATTATCCGCTGGGTCAGGCTACCCGAACCGAGGAACTTCAGACTGAGCCAACGCTACGCCTCAACCGATTGTAGTGGAATTATACCGATCTTCTCTTGCCAAAGTTTGGGGCCAGTTTGATGGACCGAAACACCTCGACTATCAACCGCTACCGTGACAGGCATATCCTTGACTTCAAACTCGTGAATCGCCTCCATGCCAAGATCCTCAAAGGCCACAATCCGCGACTGACGAATCGCTTTCGACACCAAGAATGCAGCACCGCCCACTGCCATCAGGTAAACGGCTTTGTGGTCTTTGATGGCCTCGATAGCAACCGGCCCACGCTCGGCTTTACCCACCATGCCTAATAGCCCCGTTTCGGAGAGCATCATTTCCGTAAATCCGTCCATTCGAGTTGCCGTGGTTGGCCCCGCTGGCCCAACCACTTCATCTCTAACAGGATCCACCGGGCCAACATAGTAGATAAACTTGCCCTGCAAATCGATGCCGTCAGGCAACGACTCTCCCGCCGCCAAAAGATCTCTGATGCGCTTGTGGGCGGCGTCTCGACCGGTCAACATTTTACCTGACAACAGTAAGGTCTCGCCCGGCTTCCAGGCTGCAACGTCCTCTGCCGTCACCTTATTAAGATCCACCTGCCTTGCACCGGTCGAGGGGTTCCAGGTGATATCCGGCCAATCAGATACTGCAGGTGCAGTCAGTTCAGCTGGGCCACTGCCATCCAGAACAAAGTGAACGTGGCGAGTTGCCGCACAATTTGGAATCATCGCCACCGGTAAATTTGCCGCATGGGTCGGATAATCTAAAATCTTAACATCCAGCACCGTGGTCAAGCCGCCCAATCCTTGCGCACCGATACCCAGGGCGTTAACTTTTTCAAAAATCTCTAACCGCAATTCCTCCAGCTTATTGGTAGGACCCCGATCCTGCAGCGACTGGATATCAATATCATCCATGAGTGAGCGCTTGGCGAGCAACATAGCTTTCTCCGCGGTGCCGCCGATACCAATCCCCAGCATGCCTGGCGGGCACCAGCCAGCCCCCATCGTCGGCACGGTTTTAAGCACCCAATCGACAATACTGTCTGCAGGATTTAGCATGGCAAGCTTCGACTTGGCTTCAGAGCCACCGCCCTTTGCGGCCACATGAATACTCACTTCATTGCCAGGCACAAGCTCTGTGTGAATGACTGCTGGAGTGTTGTCTTTCGTGTTGGTACGAGCGCCCGCGGGATCAGCCAAGACGGATGCCCTCAACACATTGTCCGGTAAGGCATAGGCTCGTCGCACCCCTTCATTGATCAGCGTCTCTAGAGATTGCTCAGTTTCGAAGCGGACCTGCATTCCCACCGAGACAAATACGTTGACAATGCCCGTATCCTGACAGATGGGCCGATGTCCTTCAGCGCACATTCTTGAATTGATTAAGATCTGAGCCATCGCATCTTTCGCTGCCGACGAGGCTTCTCGCTCGTAAGCCTGATGAACCGCCTGAATGAAATCAACCGGGTGATAATAAGAAATGTATTGCAGGGCATCCTGTATGCTTTGAATTAGGTCAGCCTCAGCAATCACGGTGGTTGAACCCATAATTAGTTCCTTCTCTTCAAGTCGCGTCTCTTGTCTCTTGTTTCTCGGGTCTTATCGCCTGTCTCTCGCCCTTTGGGGCTGCAACGGCCTCTCAATCGGCGTACATCAGACGCGTCAACGACTCTGCCACGCAAACCGGCTTATCAGATCCCTCGCACTCCACCGTCACCTGACGTTTAAGTTGGATTGTGTTCGATCCTTTAAGTTCCGCGAGCATCAGAGTGTGCCTGGCCCTGACTTTTGAATTCACTGGCACTGGCGCAGGAAACCGAACCTTATCCATCCCGTAATTTACGCCCATAAACACGCCCTTGAGCGCTTCTGGTTTTGGCGTAGGCACACTGCTCCCTAAGTGAACAATCAGACTTAAGGTTAAGAATCCATGCGCGATAGTCACCTTGTAGGGGGACATGGCCGCAGATTTTTCAGGATCGATATGTATAAACTGGTGATCAAGCGTCGCATCGGCAAACAGATTAATTCTTTCTTGGTCAATTTCTAACCAATCGCCTACCCCTTCTTCAGTCCCTTCTAAGGTTTTAAATACTGCCAATGCGGCTTCGGCCTGACTCGACATAGCGCTACGCTCCCGATGAAAAAATGAGCCCTTATCCTATCACAAACGTTCCTGGAACCTGCCCAACACTGGCCTTGCGATCCGGGTTCGTTTATCCTCATTGGAGCCAAATTTTTTGCCTCATCAGTCGACCGCTGAGGGCCAAAACCGGTGCTACACACCCTAAGCTGAAAACAAAGGAAAACTGCCATGACCCAAGATGTCTTTATTACCGCAGGCGCGCGAACCCCAATGGGTGGACTGCAAGGAGACTTGTCTTCTCTAACTGCGGTGGAGCTCGGACAGGTTGCCATTGAAGCAGCCCTTGAGCGGTCAGCGATCGCTGGCGCCGATATTGACGAGGTCATTATGGGGTGCGTACTACCCAGTGGGCTTCGGCAAGGACCCGCGCGACAAGCCGCCATTGATGCAGGGATTCCAGACAGCGTTGGGGCGACCACGATCAACAAACTCTGTGGATCGGGTATGAAGGCGACTATGCTGGCGCACGACCTGATCAAAGCAGGCACCAATGAAGTGATGGTTGCCGGCGGCATGGAAAGTATGAGCAACGCCCCCTATCTTGTACCCAAGGTGCGAACAGGCTTGCGGATGGGGCATGGCGAACTGCAAGACGCGATGTTTACCGATGGTTTAGAAGATGCAAAAACCGGCCGACTCATGGGCGCTTTTGCTCAAGATGTCGCTGATCAATATCAGCTGACACGAGAGGAAATGGACGATTACGCCATTGGTAGCCTGCAGCGTGCGCTTGATGCCATTGACTCCGGCGCCTTGGCTGCTGAAATTGTGCCTGTTGCCGTTAAAACCCGCCAGGGGGTGTTGACGATCGATACTGACGAACAACCCGGAAATGCCAAAATCGATAAGATTCGTGGCTTAAAGCCTGCTTTTAAAAACGATGGCACAGTGACAGCTGCCAATGCCAGCTCAATCTCCGACGGTGCCTCAGCCTTGGTTCTTGCCAGCGCAGAAGCCGTGGCTGCCAAGCAACTGACACCGATTGCAAAATTGGTGGGTCATGCAACGCACTCTCGCCATCCCGCGGAATTCACTCTCGCCCCAATTGACGCCATTAAAAAACTACTCGTGAAAGTCGATTGGAGTCTAGATGAGGTGGATTTATTTGAGATCAACGAGGCTTTTGCCATGGTCACCATGTTAACGATGAAAGAAGTGGGCATCGATCCGGCCAAGGTCAATATCCACGGCGGGGCTTGCGCTCAAGGCCACCCCATCGGCTCGACAGGCTCTCGGCTGATTGTCACCTTGATGCATGCGTTACAGCAAAAGGGGAAGAAAAAAGGTATCGCCTCATTGTGTATTGGCGGTGGCGAGGCAACTGCTGTGGCCATCGAGCTGGTTTAAGTCAAATCGAGCGTCATGGGGTGGTTAAGGGTCAAATTTCTGGATTTATTTGTCCCCCGGGGATTACAATGGACTATCCATTGAGGGGGTTTACATCTTGAACCGATTACCCGTTATCGTCGGTTTTGGCGGTATCAATCCGGCGGGACGGAGTTCCGGTCACCACGGCTACCGGCGCTTGGTCTTTGATCAGCTCTCTACCGAGAAAAAAACCAGCACACTACAATCGCTGGCTGCCTTGATGAACTGCGAAGCCGACGCTGAGCATATCTTACCCAACACCCTAATTCGTAAGATCACCGACAATCTATTTGATCCGGCTTACTATCGTGCCAACAAACAGGGCGCACTCAATAGCCTCTCATCAGAGCCTCTAACGTTTTCAATCCGAAAATCGCAACTACCGGAATCCGTCCCAAGCAGCTGGACAGTAGTCCCTCTCGATGACGGCAACGTCAAAGTTACAACCGATCAGCCGCTTGATGTCTTGTTTCCCGATGGCCGCGCCTCCAAGGTAAATTCCGCCGGACAACTGCCTTCTGGCTTCAATCCAGAGGCGCTCTATCAATCACGGAGTCATCCCAGAGGTCTGCAGTTGACAGTCTTTGGTGCCTCAGACGCCATCTCTTCCCTTGGAATCCCTTGGGAGCAAGTTCGGGATCGAGTACCGGGTGATCAAATAGCTGTTTACGCCAGCAGTGCCATGGGCCAACTCGATTTTAATGGGTCTGCTGGCATGCTTCAGTCGGCACTGCTCGGAAAGCGTGTTAGCGCAAAGAATTGCCCCTTGGGGCTCGCAGAAATGACGGCAGATTTTGTCAATGCTTACATTTTAGGCAGTGTTGGCGCCACGGGCGCCAACGTTGGTGCTTGTGCAACATTCTTATACAACTTAAGGCAAGGCATTTCGGACATCCGCTCTGGCCAGTGCCGCGTCGCGGTGATCGGCTCAAGCGAGGCGCCGATTACTCCCGAGGTCATCGAGGGTTATCGCACCATGGGGGCCCTCGCTGAAGATGACCCGTTGTGTAAGCTGGATGGTATTACCGATGGCCAGCCCGATCATCAACGCGCGTGCCGTCCCTTTGCTGACAATTGTGGCTTTACGCTGGCTGAGGCATCTCAATTTGTTATTTTATTTGATGACGCCCTCGCGGTCGAACTGGGTGCGCAAGTCCATGGCGCAGTCGCCGATGTCTACGTTAACGCCGATGGTTTCAAGAAATCCATCCCTGGTCCTGGGATTGGCAATTATCTTACGGTTGGCAAAGCCATGGGCGTTGTTCGAGCCATTCTTGGAGATGATGCGCTCAAACATCACACCTACATGCAGGCACATGGCACCGGCACTCCCCAAAATCGGGTGACAGAATCGCATATCTTTAGCGAGATGGCGCGTGCCTATGGCATAAAAGAGTGGCCAGTCACGGCGATCAAAGCTTACGTTGGCCATTCACTGGCCTGCGCCTCCGGTGATCAAATTATTGCCTCTTTGGGTTTCTGGCAGGATGGCATCTTGCCAGGTATTAATACCATTGAGCGTATCGCAGAGGATGTTCATCAAGATCGATTGAACTTTTTATTGGCTCACCAAGAGATGGCACCCACCGACATCAAAGCCACCTTCATCAATTCAAAAGGGTTCGGTGGAAACAATGCGACCGCAGCCATTTTATCGCCGAGTGTTACCGAAGCGATGCTGCAAAAGCGTCACGGCAGGAACGCTATGGCTACCTTTAATCGCAAACAAGAAGGCGTCAAAGCGGCATCGGCAGCCTACGATGCTGCCAGCATGAGGCAAGAAACCAGCCCAATCTATCGCTTTGGAGAGGGTGTCGTTGAGGGCAGCGATCTGGATGTTGACGACCAAAAAATTGCGATACCCGGAATGGCGCAACCCATCTCACTGGCCATTGACAACCCATTTAAGGACATGTGTTAACTGATTTCTCGCGTTGCTCTGAATGAAATTTCAGGCCAGCGCTCTTCGATTAATGTCAGATTCACTCTCGAAGGCGCGAGATAGGTTAAATATCCACCGCCATCGACTGCCAACTGGCCTGCAGCCTTACGTTTGAATTCTTCAAGTTTTTTGACGTCATCACACACCACCCAACGGGCTGTGGTCACGCCCACAGATTCATATCCGCATTCGACTTTATATTCATCCCTCAAACGGTAAGCGACCACATCAAACTGCAGAATTCCAACCGCACCTAAAATCAGATCGTTGTTTGCCAAAGGCATAAACACCTGGGTTGCGCCCTCTTCGGACAGTTGGGTAAGACCTTGGCGAAGCTGTTTACTCTTGAGTGGATCCTTCAACCGCACTCTACGAAACAATTCCGGCGCAAAATGAGGCACACCAATAAACCGATCTTTTCTGCCACTACTAAACGTATCGCCAATTTGAATCGTGCCATGATTATGTAAACCAATGATGTCACCGGCATAGGCCTTGGCGGTAGTCGAACGCTCTCCTGCTAGAAAGGTCACCGCATCGGTCACTTTGACATCCTTACCCAGGCGAACATGATGCATGCGCATGCCTTGCACATAATTCCCTGAACACACTCTAAGGAACGCAATTCGGTCTCGGTGTTTGGGGTCCATGTTGGCCTGAATCTTAAAAACAAAGCCTGAAAACTCGGCGTCATCGGGATTGACCTCCGCGCCGGTCGTTGCTCGAGGCAAAGGAGGAGGCGACATGGTCACAAATCCGTCAAGCATTTCCATGACCCCAAAATTCCGCAATGCCGTGCCAAAATAAACCGGCGATAATTCCCCAGCCAAGTAAGCAGCTTGATCAAAGACTGCCGACGCACCACGTACCAGCTCAATTTCGTCGGAGAGCGGTTGCCAAGCATCGCCTAAGTACGCCCGCGCTGCATCGCTGGCTAAACCTTGGATACGTTCAGGATCTTCCAAAGGAGCTTTAACCTCACCACGGTAGGGATAAATACAATCCTCATAAAGGTGGTACACCCCTTGAAAACTGGGTCCCATACCAATTGGCCAAGTCATCGGCGCGCATTGGATATTCAAGACAGATTCCACTTCGTCGAGTATCTCTATTGGGTCTCGCACCTCTCTGTCTAACTTATTGATAAAGGTCAGGATTGGGGTATCCCTTAGACGGCAAACTTCCATCAACTTGATGGTTCGGTCTTCGACCCCTTTGGCACCATCGATGACCATCAACACAGAATCAACCGCGGTCAGCGTCCGATAGGTATCTTCCGAAAAATCCTCGTGCCCCGGCGTATCGAGCAAATTCACGACACACTCTTTGTAGGGAAACTGCATGACCGACGTTGTTACCGATATCCCTCGCTCTTTTTCCATCGCCATCCAATCGGACGTCGCATAGCGATCTGACTTTTTAGATTTAACCGTACCAGCCAAAGCGATGGCCTTGCCTAACAGCAATAACTTCTCGGTGATGGTTGTCTTACCCGCATCAGGGTGAGATATGATCGCGAAGGTTCGCCGGCGATCGACTTCGGTGCTGGCCATGAGGTCATCTCTTTTTTTGTGGCGCGCATTATAGCCTTGCGAAGGCTCGAAGCGCTAAAACAGTTCTTTGCCCATCACGAGCGCGTCCTCTCGCCTTCTACCATCCAAGGGATAATAACCGGGCCGGCGACCGATTTCGTTAAACCCGAGACCTGCGTATAGCGCCGCAGCGACATGATTTGAGGCTCTGACCTCGAGGAACAAACTCCTGGCTCTTCGGTGTTTGGCTTCGCCAATTAAATGCTCTAACAGTGCTTTGCCCAAACCTTGACCCTGGTAGTCCGGGTGCACACACAAGTTCAACACATGAGCCTCACCCGCGCCCGCACTTAAAATGCCATGCCCTACCGTCACGCCGTCGAGTTGCAGCAGCTGGCAGCTATCATTCGCTTTTAGGCTGGTTCTAAAATTGCCTTCAGACCAAGGATGGGAATACGCTGCTTTTTCGTTCTTCATCACGAAAGGCAAGTCAATGAATCGCATCGCCCTAAACCCAAGACCGGCCCAACTATTGTTGATCATAGGCTCGAATTTGCCGCCACAAAGCTGCCTTATTTGGTCCAGCCTGGGATCCCGACACGAGGTCCTCGCAGGCTATCACGCTCCGTTTCGATAGGGCCTCTGGGCGCAGCAATTGCTCTACATAAGCTCTAACAGCAGCGCTACCACCTGCCAATATCAGAATAAGGTTGGGTAATTGTGTAATCCAAGACTGCTCTACTGTCGATGCATCTGGCCACTCAGAATTGAATTCGATCAACTGGGTTTGCACCAACGGGTCCGTCGCCAAACCATTAACTGACAGCGCGATGTCATCCGCCAGTTGGCTGAAACGCCTCGATGTCGCAGCATCGGTTTCAGTTTCTGATAATGTCAATGCTGCAATCGTACGATAGTTTCTGATCTCTATTTGCCAACGCTCTGAGCGAGGCGTCTCCCTTGCTCCCGCTTGGGATTCGGGATCCGCTATCGACCTTGCGTGCTCGGGGGAGAAAGTCGTGCCCCCGTGACTTCGATTCGTAGGATCGGTTGCCGCAGGGGATAACGACTCCGCAACGGGATCGTTATCATCTAATTCGGACCTGTTTCGTTTGCCTTTTAGTTTAAAAGCATCGATGCCTAGCTCCGCTAAGAGCAGCCGTGATGTCGCCATCTTAAAACCTTATTATGTGCTAGACCTTGGGTAGCGCACCCTCACTGGAAACCCTGAACCCCTTAATCAATCGAGTAACGGTCCACTCACCTCATCATCAACGCCCGTTTATAGGCACATAACCCAACTCTTGCAATCGCCCCTAGCAAAGGCCTACTCAAACTGCGCTACTCGATACCCAATACTGCCTCTGACCCATTCTTATTGCTGTTGCGGTTGCTGTTTCTACTTCTACGTCTACTTCTATTTCTATTTCTGTTTCTGTTTCTGTTTCTATTTATATTAACGATTCCCGACTTGCTATTCGCTCTTCACTCTTAACTGTTTAGTGTTCACTCTTAACTCCTAGCTCCTAGCTCCTAGCTCCTAGCTCCTAGCTCCTAGCTTCTAGCGCTTCACTCTGAACCATGAATACTGAATTATTGCTTTATCTAACGACTGCTTTATCCAACGACTGCCTTACCTAACCCTTGGACCCTCTGCGCTTGATGGAGTCATCACTTAGGTTTTAACGATCAAACCGCTCGGCATCAACCCAATCCCGCTCGCTCGAGCATCCCATCCACACACACGTTATTTAGCCACACGACAATGACGAATCATCGTCATCCGAGAAAGCGCCTCGCAGCGCATCCTTTGCTACGAGTGACCATCGAGCTGCCGTCTCGATTTCCACCACCTCGGCTTGATGCCGGTCAAGATCAACCTCAAGCCCTCAAAAGTACCATCTCAGGCTGGCATACAGCATATTCGGATTCGCCCCATATTCAGAGCCGAGCATTAAAGACTGCTGAGGACTCAACATCAAACCACGACCTGAAAAAACATAAACCCCAAAATCCATATAAACATTCTCAGCAACATTATACTCAGCGGATAGCATGGTGTAATTGGAGTTATCTTCGAGATTAAAGATCCCTTGTACGCTAAACGACAATAACGGTGAAACCTGAACCGCAAGACTTGGAATGACATAGCGCTCGCCGAGTAAGAACACGCCACCCCGCTGATAGGGCTGCGTTTCATAGAGCGACAAGTAGTCCTCTGATCGACGACTGCCCGCACCATTGAAATGATATTCCACCATACCAAAAATGACTTCATTAAAGGCGTAGTCGACGCCCGTCGATGCTCTAACATAATTGCTTTCGCCATCAACATACGCAGCCTCTAGCCAAAATCCCAAACTTCCCAATTCAGATTGCATACCCCCACCCACCAGGGTTTGCTCTGCATACTCGATCAATGAAAAATTAAAGTCTTTGCCCGCCACGTTGTTTCGCAGCTGCAAAAAAGCGGCAGACGTTTCGGGATCAGCGTCTGCACCGAACACCAGCCCTACATCAATTTCCCCAAGATCTCCCCAGGCTCGTTGGACGCGGATTGCATCTACGCCTGTCCTGTATTCCGTGTTGAAGGTACGAAGATTGAAAGGTAAAAACACATCAATGGGATTGATAAAACGCGCTGAACCGAAAGCGATGGCCTGACGACCTATCGTGACATCGTAAGACTCAGTCTGAATTTGCACATTAAAACGATCGAGGTTTTGATAGAGCTGAGTTTTACTCCCTTCACTGTTTGAAAGTGAGGCCTCAAGATCACTCCAACGATAACCATCGCCTACGATGCGATAAGTCAATGAATCTGCGCCTAGGGATCGAGATACGGACAGGGGGCTGAGTTCGTAATGCATTTGAAACACGACGCTATCCGAAAAAGATTCCACCATCAGTCGGCCACTACTCTGACTCTGGTAAATCTCTCCAAGCGAGAAAAAATCAGTTCTCAGCGCCGCCTGAGCCACACCGTAGGTTTTCAAGTACCCCGAAATGTGAGTCTGGATGTCTTGAAAACGGCGGGTCTGCATGGGGGTTGACGAACTTGTTGACGAGACCACCGTCGATGGCCGAGCTTTAACGGTCGCAGTCCTCACCTTTGAGACCGAATTGAATACCGATTCGGATCCTGACTGCGATGTGACCTCGGAGACTGCAGACGCTCGGGTCAGAACTTGCTCGCTGGAGTTAGCCGGGGCCAGTCCAGGAGATACTGATGGCGACCAAGTCCAAACATCGGTGACGCCGACCTCTGCGACTTGCTGTTTTAGAACAACGAGACTTCGACCGCGAGGAACCAAGACCACTCGATAATAAGGCTGTCCTTCCCTGTCGTCCGTAACCAGCCTAACCGGTTCTTGCAGTAGCGCACCCAGCCGAACTTGATACGCGAGCGCATTCCCTTCGTCCCTGAAGCCTCCCAACATCAGCAGCGGCTCCGCCTCGACCCTCCCGCACAGGACGATACCAACCAAGAAAAGTGTCTGAATCAGGAAAACGTTCCGTTTCATGGTTCGCTCTTATGGCTCCTAATCTTGAACTTGCATCCTTTTACTCCCGCCTCGAGACCCATCGTTCACACAAACTGGACTGTTTGAACTGCACACCCCTTAAAACGAGCGCGAGTGGGTATTGGGATGCGCAGTAGAACCCCAAATTAAACAGCTCACGAATTCCGAAATTCATCCAACTGGACGACGCCATCCTCTAGATGAATCAAACGATCGGCCCGATCCATGATTTTGTAATCGTGGGTTGAAAACACAAAAGTCATATTCATTTGCTGATTCAAGTCTCGCATCACCTCTAACAAAGCAATCCCTGTCGCAGAATCCAAGTTGGCGGTGGGCTCATCGGCTAAAATGATGTCCGGTTTCGACGCCATGGCTCGGGCCACCGCAACCCTTTGCTGTTGTCCACCCGACAAGTTTGACGGACGCCGGTCACCCAGGCCCTCTAGCCCCACCAGCGCCAACATTTCTCGAACCCTGGATTTTCGCGCCTTCTCAGGAACGCCCTGCAGTAGCATGATGTACTCAATATTTTCTTCAGCCGACAGCACCGGTATCAAATTATAGGACTGGAAGATAAAACCAATGTGATCCCGACGAAAATCTGAGAGCTTCGCACCCGACATTTGTGCGATGTTAGCGCCAGACAACAAAACGTCACCGCTATCGGGCTCATCCAATCCACCTATGAGCTGCAACAAGGTGGTTTTTCCCGAGCCCGAGGGTCCCGTAATCGCGGTAAACTCGCCCTGCTTAACGGTGATGCTGACATGATCCAATGCCGTCACACGGGTTTCTCCAGCACCGAATACTCTCGCTAAATTTTTGGTTTCAATTACAGTCTTCATTGACTTCATCCTATAGGGCTCGCTGCAGCGCTTGGCTGGGCACGATACGAGACGCGAAAATTGCGGGATAAATAGCAGCTGCGAGGGTCAACAGCGTGACGTAAACCGGAAAAACGACGAATTGGTAGGCTTCAACTTTGGTGTAAAGGTTGCCATCAAGCAGAACGCCGGCGACCTCCATGCGCCCCATCGGGACACCGTGTGCTTCAAAATAACTAGACGCCCCATACGCCAGCACGATACCGAGCAAACACGCGATCAAAGCCAAGAAAAACGCCTCAAACAGCACCAGCGATATGATTTGTCCTGGGGTTGTGCCGATCGCTTTCGCGACCCCAAATTCATAAATACGCTCATAGATCGACATAAACATAGAATTGATCACGCCAAGCGAGGTCAGCACAAACAGAACAGCGCCTGCGATGGTTGAAGCGTAATTACTCATCTCAATCATGCCGCCCACCGAGGGCTGCAAATCTAACCAACCGAGGGCCTCCACCTCAGCCTCACGTAAATTAACCAACGTAGGTAGCTTTGAATCTTTCGCATCTTCTGGGTCGTTAAAACGAATGGCGATCTGATGCAATTGCCCCTCCATACCTAACATTGCCTGCGCCACTTCAAGATTTATAAAGGCAAAGTTCTCATCCATTTCTTCTGGACCGAACTCAAAAATGCCCTGGACGCGAAACAGTTCTTGGGTAATGTCACTGGTGCCCACCCTTGCCGCCGAGATAATAATCCGGTCACCCAGGTCCACTTCCAGCAGCTCAGCCAAGAGTTTGCCAATCAGTATCTCTCGCTTGGCTCCCGTCAAATAGGAACCCTGAATCAGGGCTTGCTTAAGTTTGCTCACCTGCTGCTCAGCCTGATAATCGACACCGTATATCAGTCCGCCGGAGGTATTGTATGTGGATGCGATCATCCCGCCGACCATGACCCGAGGTGCAAACCCGCTCACCCTTTCATCGTTTTTGAGCGCCTCGGTAATGGGATCAGGCTTCATCAACCGTAGCTCCGGCTCAAGATTTTCTCGAAATCCTTTGCGATTAACTTGGGCCTCTCCCTCAAGGGTGTGAGTAATTCCTCCAACCATGACCTCGACCATGCCTAGAACCATGCCATCGACGAGGATAATCACCATGAGAGAACTTGTAATCAGGGTACAAGTCAGCAAAGTTCTGCGGGTGTTGCGAAACAAATTTCGCCAAGCCAAGCGCACGCTCAACATCAATGACTCCCCATCGCTTCACGAGGTAAGATCCTCGCAGCTCGCAACCCCGGTGGTAAACTGATCACTGCTGCAGTCGCGAGCATAAATCCCATCGGCATCAAAATCACATAGGCTGAGAAATCTCCTTTCATGGTGTCAAACACCACACCTCCCATATCCACAGCAAGGTCTAATTTCAGGCCGACTTCGGTAAACCACATGATCACGGGCACGATCAGCACAAGGCCGACAAGAATGCTGGCGGTAGCGAGCATTACGGTTTCAATAAAAATCAGTTTGACCAGTTCTGACGGTCGACAGCCTATCGACTTGAGCACCCCAAATTCTTTGGTTCGCTCTAACACCGACATCAAAACAGTATTCAGCACACCGATAAAGACGATGAATACAATCAGCCCCATGGTGAAATAATTTCCTTGCTTGTCAGATTGCATCGTGCGGTAAAAAGTGGCTTCAATTTCCTGCCAGGGAGAAACCTTCAACATCGGAAGTACTGCCTGTAAATCTTTGGCGAGACGTTCGTTATCGTGCTTGTCCCGCGATAACAAGGCATATTCATGCACGTCACCGCCAATAGCTAGAAATTCCTGCGCTACCGCGAGTGGCAGAAACACACCGAACCGGTCAAAGGAAGCTGCGTTTCCGACAATGGCGCTGATGACAAAGACATCATTTGCGATTGAACCATCTGCTCCTGCCGAAATCAGCACGATTTCGTCGTTGACTGCGAGATTTAACTTGTTTGCGAGACCGCGACCGATCATCGCTTTGAAATAGCCATCTGCATCAGGTTGATCATCAAAATAGGTACCTTCACTCACCTTTTGTTTGATCCGGGTTACCGTCGGCTCCAAGGTCACATCAATGCCCATTATTTGAGCGACCGAGGTCTTATCACCGCCATAGGCAAGAGCGGGCGAATAGGCCCTAGGGGCCCAGCCAGAGACTTCGCTGTGACCATTTAACAACGTTTCAACGGCGGCGTTATCTGCGATCGTTTTATAAATTTTCGGCCGCTTTGCGTAGTCATCCTTGTGGATTTGAACATGACCGGTTTGATCTAAGGTAAAGATGTCGACCACATTGCTCCAACTACCCTCCAGTAGCGAAATCGAAAAGACGAACAGCATATAACCGCCTGCCATGCTGAGCCCAGTCAGGACACTTCGACGCCGTTGCCGGAGAATATTTCTGATCGCCAATTTAAAGATCAGCATCGTTAGAATCTGGCTTTGAGTTTTCGGATCGAGAACGTTTCGGACGTAATATCAGGAGGATCAAACTCGATGTCATCATAGATCACCATGGTACGATGGCCCTGTTTGTTCAACGGTTTAATCTCCAGTACCGACGGCATCAATCGGCCGCCAAAGTCCTTGGGTTCACTGAACGACATCACTCGAACTTTCTCTCCTTGGTCGTCAAAAAATGTTTGTTCAAGGGGTAACAAAGGATCCTTTGTTACCCGATAGTCAATACGTCCCCAGACCGTTACTGTCTGCTCCCTCGGTGTCAGCGAGAATTGATACTCCGCGTCAGTTTCTGTCATTGCGATATCGTAGGCATCGATTAGCTGCGTTTCTTTCACCAAATCATCATTGGTAAAGTCGCTGCCCATCCAGGATCCCATCATCATTGAGGGAGGAACTTTGATGACTTTGTTGATTTTGGGAAAATAATTCCACATCTCCTCATCACGCTTGAGCGTGGCGATACCTCGATCTTTTTTTGGCGACAAAATTCGAAAAAAACCATACTCCCGACCTAGCGATTGTCCAGACATCTTCATCGTTCGCTGATATCGCGGTGTCTCAACCACCATGGTGATCTTCGATGCGCTCGAAGTGCCTCGATATAACTGCTCCATCTCGTCAATGATCTCCCTCGGCCCTTTCTTCAAGCCGTCAGCCAACAAAGCAGGACCCAACGCCAGGCAAACCAAACCCGTTAACCAAATCCAGCCTTGCCCACTTTTGCGTGACCCAAATTGGCGCTCACCGACCTTTCCTGCGGCTAATAGCCCTGCAAAAAAAGATCGCTTTAGGCCAAGCATTTTTATTGCCATCATTGCTGCGCGCTCCTTGTCATCAAAGTGAACCGACTCCCCGATCGCCGGAAAGTCGACCCGACCGTATTGCCGATTGGGGTTCAGTCCATTTCCCCATTGGCGGCTTTACCGGTTGACCAACGATTCCTTGACTGCCGAACTCGGATTCGAGCACATGACCTGGCTTGAGGCCCTCGATTCCACCCACAATCAACGCAATGATTGGCTGCCAGTTCGGCTGCCCTGCTTGACCAAGATGATCGGGCAGAATCATTAAGCCTGCAATCAGATCATAAACACTGGCACTGATCGCACTAACCTCCGCTTCGGTGAACTTATCTCCCAGCCACTCTTCGATCAACACTTCTAACAATCGCATCTTAGCCGATACAATCGCCGCCAGCGTTTCTTGTTCCTTTGAGGCATCGGCGATTTCCCGGAAAAAGTCATCTGGCTCAGACAAAAATTTTGCCGCCAAAGGCGAGTTCTCACGGTGATTGCTTCGTTGCTCGAGCACCCAGCAAAACTTTTGTTTCGGCGTTCCGTGCAAACTGGTGATACGGAGGTGCTCTTGAACATATCGCTGCTCCTCATAAGCGAGCGCACTCAACAGTAGATTCACTTTGTTGGGAAAATACAGATAAAGGGCACCTTTGCTGACGCGGGCGGCTTGAGCAATATCGTCCATGCTAGCTTTTTGATATCCAAACCGTACAAAAATCTCGGTCGCGGCTTGAAGCACGCGGAGTCGTTTGCTGCGTTGCTTTGGCCCTTCCTCAGGCCAAAGGAAATTGTCCATCAAGTCTAAATAGTTGGTTAATAAGCTGTCCATAATTCTGACTATATTAATAAAACTAGTCATAAAGTCAATTATTGTTTCGCTCAGTCTACAAAAATTCCGGATGGGGATTTCCCGACCTTCATTAGGATTCCTTGCAACAGGGTCTATGCATCGCTTTTTTTGGAGCAACGATGGAGCATCAAAAAGGTCAAGCGTGAGAATCAGGCAAGCCCCCGCGCCCAGCTCCAATGAATTCACAATGATCTCTCGGCCCGTCCTCAGACAGTTGCCAACTCACCGCTGCCAAGGCGGGACATTACATCCCTCTCGAGGTCCGTTCTCAGCAGACAATGCCTTGACCGGCATCTCGCGGGATCGCACTAACATCCATCGACGGAACCTTTCTGCAGCCGCTGATGCTCAGTCATCACGCCATGGGGTTTTTGTTCCACTTTGCTTGACTAACCCTCAGAAACAGGCCGCCGCGCACCCACAAAGCAGAGGCTGCCTGCTAGGGCAGTCAACGCTAGCACTGTCAATCCGATCTGGTAATTACCGAAATAATCCGCAAACAAGGCCGCGATAATCGGACCAAAAGACATACCCAACATGACGATCAGGGATGAAAACCCCATAATCGTTCCGAAGGATGCAGCGCCAAAATAATCAGCGCGTAACGCCACCATTAAAGGCCCACGAATGCCCCATGCAAACCCATGCAGCACGGCAAAACTGACCACCTCCGCCCAATCATCAGCAAAAGCTAGGATGAGTAATCCCCCCGTGTGTGCGCACATACAAGCCACGCAAATCCATCTTTTATCAAACCGGTCACCCAACACGCCCCCCAAAAGCTGACCCACCAATTGACAACCCGTCACCAGAGTGACCATTAGCGCCGCGGTCGACAGTGAAAACCCTAGACCTTCGGTCAGATGAGGGACTAGGTGAACCATCACCGCAGAAACCGTCAGCAATGCCGCCGCATGGCCCAAACTGATCAACCAAAAAGCAGAGGTTGCCATGGCTTGCCTTGCAGTAAAATCCGTCAAATTCTCTCGTCCGGTGATCGGGGCAGCGACTTCGGGCAACAATCCATCCACGCGATCGCCGTAATCCGACGGCCGATGCCTCACCATCTGCGCCATCGGCAAACCCAGTAGGATAACCAATACCCCGGAGTAAAAAGCTGTGGTCCGCCACCCGAAGGCTTCAAGCGCAATCACGACCATCGGCACCGCCATACCGCCTATGGCATAACCGACCTGCGAAAACGCAACCGCCTTCGATCGATGCCGATCAAACCAGTTGACGATCGCCACCATCACGGTCGCGAAACCTCCCAGACTGGATCCCACGGCAATGACCGCGAAAGCGGCGTAAAAGGTCCATAAATTGGTCACTTGACTAAAGACCATAAACCCAAGACCAAACAAAACAACGCCGATACGAAGAATCGCTCGGGGGCCGTAACGATCCACCCAATAGCCTTGCAGCGGTCCTAAAACACCACTTTCAATCCGGGTTAAAGCGAATGCGCCAGCAACCAGCGTTTTGCTCCAGCCAAATTCTTGCTGAAGAAAAATCACGTAAGCACCATAAGATTGCATCCAGAGCAGGCTTGCTAACATTTGCAAACCGCCTGCTGAGGCCACAATGTACCAGCCGTAGAATAGACGGCCACTCGGTGCAAAGGTTTGTTTAAGCTGCTTCACTGCCAAGCGCTCAACTGCATCACTATCTTCAAGCAGCAATTGACCGAACGTGGTACTGAACTTTGCAATATACCTCTAAGCATCAAATATATTTGGTTCGCGCCAGCCAACGATGGAGATGCTGAAGGATACGCCATACCTTCGCCTCTATATACAAGGTCTCTTGCATTAAACTGGAGGGATTGAGCTTATTGCGGACTCGCAAGCTACACGCCAGATCGCTGCAAACCACATTCGAGATTGATCGCCGGCCACGGCTACCTAACTCTGTGATACTAAACATCGCCGTACCGCCACTACTGTGAACGTGATGACATAAGCTACACATATCTAACCTAACGCGCCGGGTGGGTCGCTCGAAACGACGTAGAACAATCCCCCGTAAACGGCCATCGTTGGGAGATCGCGTGGCAATGTAACCGAGATGGCCCGATGGGTGCACCCACCCTAGAAAATCGAGGTCTGCCCATTCAATGACCGATAAATCTGGAAACCAAATATCGTCTTCATCCTTGAAACAAGCCTTAAGCTCAGGTTCCGTCAACACATCCATGGAGCCCAAGGTAAAACAAACTACCGACATTGCCAACCATGAGGGGTCTGGCTTGGCACACTGACCCAGTTCAGACATACTGGCTCGCTCGAAGACTTGGAGCTTTTATGATTCAGCTAGAACGTGATGAGAATGTTTTCCTCTTGACCCTAGATGACGAGGAGAATCGATGGAATACCACCTTCGTTCGTGCCGTCGCGGAAGCCTTAGACGAAGTCGAGGCCTCAACCGGCCCGGCAGCACTGGTGACGACCGCCAGCCACCCAAAATTTTTCTCAAACGGTCTCGATTTAGAGTGGAGAGCTTCTGAAGGCGAACATCGAGGAGGGGATCGGGCCGCTTTTGGTCATGAATTTATGTCTCTCATGGGCCGAATCATTACGCTGCCGATACCCACCGTTTGCGCCATCAATGGGCATGCTTTTGGTGCTGGTTTTATGATGGCCCTGTGCCACGACCTCCGTTATATGCGCACCGATCGAGGCTTTGCTTGCGCTAATGAGGTTGAGATAGGCATGGTTATCCCTGATGCGGAACTGGCGCTGTTTCGACACAAGCTGCCTGCCAACGTATTTTTTGAAACCGTGCAACTGGCTCGACGATGGACTGGGCCTGATGCCGCTGCCGCAGGGATCATTAGCGAGGCCTGTGAGCTCTCTGAACTTTTGCCAGCAGCCAAAGCCAGAGCTGCAGCGCTTGCGCATCTTGGTGCCAATCGTAAAGTCTATGGCAAAATGAAAACCCGATTGTTTGGTGAAGAGGCGGCCATCAACAGTACTCATGGCGCTGCCCATTTGCTGAAAAATGCCCATCACTAGTATCCGCTGATCGCTGATACGAGTTGGCGGCTCAGCATGTGACGCGTCGCTCTAACAAGGCTGCAACGCCTTCGCCTTTAGCTGCGAGCGCCTATCTCTTCGAGCCAAAGCGAGTCTCTCAAGAGCATCATTGATGCGTGGCTCGGATGCTCTTGAGCCGCGACATTAAAGATGCGTCCCTCACTTTCCCTGCCGCTCATGTTTGTCTATGATTGGGGCTCGACCGTTTTGGTACGTGCATGGGCTGAGCCCCCACATTTTGTGTTGGCAATCGACTCATTCACAGCGCGGATCAAGCGCTGCAACACAAACCCTCGAGTCTGATACCTTGAAATTAATCATCGAAAGTATTGCGCGGCTATGAATTACACCCTCACTGAAGATCAAACGGCCTTTCAGGACGTTGCCCGACAATTCTCTGATAAAGCACTCGCTCCCCATGCAGCCGAGTGGGACGACAGTAAAATTTTTCCAAAAGCGGTCATCGCTGAAGCGGGTGAACTGGGATTTTGTGGCCTGTACTGCCCGGAAGCTGTCGGCGGGCTTGGGCTATCAAGGCTCGATGCCAGCATTATCCTTGAGCAACTTGCCATGGGTTGCACCTCAACCACCGCTTTTATTTCCATTCACAATATGGCAACCGCCATGATTGCAACTTTTGGCCACCCCGAGCTTATTGAGCGGTTATGTCCCGACCTCATTGCGGGCAAAAAGCTTGCCAGTTACTGCCTGACTGAGCCGGGGGCGGGCTCCGATGCAGCGTCGCTGCGGACCCAAGCTGTACTCGATGGCGACCACTATGTGGTTAACGGCACCAAAATGTTTATCTCTGGCGCTGGCGCTACCGACACGTTGGTCGCGATGGTGCGAACCGGCGAATCAGGCCCGAAAGGCATTACTTGCCTTGCCATTCCCGCTGACGCTGACGGAATTGAATACGGCTCAAACCTCAACAAGATGGGTTGGAACAGCCAGCCAACCCGCGAAATTGTGTTCAACGATGTTCGAGTCCCCGTTACAGAGCGGGTGGGCGAAGAAGGCGAAGGCTTTAAAATTGCTATGAAAGGCCTCGACGGGGGCCGAATCAACATTGGAACTTGTTCTGTAGGCACGGCCCAAGCTGCTCTCAACCGAAGCAAAGTCTACCTTCAAGAACGGCAACAGTTCGGCGAACCGCTGGCTAATTTCCAAGCCTTACAATTTAAGTTAGCCGATATGGCGACGGAGTTGGTCGCAGCAAGGCAGATGATTCGTTTAGCTGCCTTTAAAGTTGATTCAGGCGACCCCGAGGCAACCGTTTACACGGCTATGGCCAAACGGTTTTCCACTGACGTTGGGTTTCGAGTCTGCAATGACGCACTGCAACTCCATGGCGGTTATGGCTATATGCGAGAGTACCCACTTGAGCGCTACATTCGTGACAATCGCGTGCACCAGATTTTAGAGGGTACCAATGAAATCATGAGAGTAATCATTGCCCGCCGGCTGCTCACCCTTGCCGACCTTGAAAACATTACTTAAGGAACTGACATGACAGAAAAACTACAGTTTGAGATGCAGGATCATACTGCGCTGATCACCATTGATAACCCAGCTGCAAACACCTGGGATGCCGACAATCTACAAGCGCTTGAGGCTCTGATTACCGAGCTTAATGCCAACAAAGATTGTTACAGCCTCGTGATCACAGGCGCGGGTAGCAAGTTTTTTTCAGCGGGTGCAGATCTGAATTTATTTGCCGATGGCGACCCAGACCACGCCGAAAAAATCGCTGGGCACTTCCATGCAGCCTTTAGTGCCTTAACCCATTTTAATGGGGTTTCTGTTGCTGCCATCAATGGTTATGCCATGGGCGGTGGCCTTGAGTGCGCAATGTCTTGTGATATTCGTATCGCTGAAAGCCAAGCTGTCATGGCATTACCTGAAGCCACAGTGGGTCTACTACCTGCCGGCCTTGGCACACAGCATCTCCCTTGGCTTGTGGGTGAAGGCTGGGCCAAACGGATGATTCTCTGTGGCGAACGAGTCAATGCAGAGACTGCGCTTCGCATTGGTCTGGTTGAAGAGGTGGTTGATACCGGCGAGAGTTTGGAGCGAGCCATGGCGCTTGCTGCTCAGACCGCAAAGCAAAGCCCTACCAGCGTTACTGCCTGCAAAGAATTGATTATGGCAGCGCGTCACAAGACCATGCCGCAAGCCTTTACTGATGAGCGCACCGCCTTTGTTCAGCTCTTTTCCACTGCGGATCAAAAAGAGGGCGTCAATGCCTTTCTTGAAAAGCGTCCCCCCAATTGGAGGAACGCCTGATGTCCGAGGTGATCCTCGCTCGAACTTTAGAAACGAGCGATGGCAGCCATATCGGTCACATCACCCTTAACGCCGAGGCAACACTCAACAGCCTTAGTCTCGACATGATCGATCTGATTCAAGGCGCGCTCAATGACTGGCGTGAATCCCCTGATGTGATTGCGATTTTTTTCGATGCGGCCGGTGAGAAGGCATTTTCTGCCGGCGGCGACATTCAAAATCTCTATCACGATATGAAAGCCACCTCTGAGGGCCCAAGATCCTACTGCGAAGCTTTTTTCGAACGCGAGTATCGTCTCGATTTTGACCTTAGACAATATCCAAAGCCAACCATTGCCTGGGGCCATGGCATCGTGATGGGTGGCGGACTGGGCATCTTCTCTGCTTGCCAACACAGAATCGTCACTGAGAAAACCCGAATGGCTATGCCAGAAATCACCATCGGCCTATTCCCCGACGCCGGCGCGACCCATACCTTCAACCAAATGGACCCTGTTTGGGCACACTTTTTGGCGCTCACAGGCGCGCAAATCAATGCCAACGATGCGCTCCTTGTCGGTATGGCCGATGCCTTGATCGAGCAAGACCGAAAAAATGACTTCATCAATGCCCTCCTCAAGCGCGACCCGAGCCTCGCGTTTTCGGCTCAAATTCAACAAGTCATTCGCGACCTTGAACCGGGAGCTTCAGCACCAGACGGACTGCTATCCGCCCATGAGAGCGTTATTCGCGCCACCTTTAGTCAGGCCCTCGCCGCCAGTGAGCCGCTGACCACCCTGGTCGCCGCCCTAGAAGATTGGCCAAGCGAGCCGTTCTTAGACCGGGCAAAACAAGCCTTCCTCAAGGGCTCTCCGACCACCGCTGCCATCATCCTCGAGCAATTTGAACGGGCTAAAGCCCTGAGTCTTGCCGAAATGTTCACTATGGAACTGAACATCGCCGTCGCTTGCAGTCGACGCGGTGAATTCGAAGAGGGCGTGCGAGCATTGTTAATCGAAAAAGACGGGAACCCTGCATGGAAGCACCGTCACGGCGAAGTCCCCGACGCCGAAGTTCAAGCGCATTTTCAATCTCACTGGCAAACCCACCCTTTAACGGACCTGGGCCAAGCATCGCCGGCCTCCACCACATAACACTCGCAAGGAGAAAAACATCATGTCGACGATAGGGTTCATTGGACTCGGCAATATGGGTGGCCCCATGGCCAAGAATTTGCTGAATGCAGGACATCAGGTAAAAGTATTTGATTTGGTTGAAGCGTCAATGGCCTCCGTTGTCGCCGAGGGTGGAACCGCTAACAAGAGTGCTGCCGACGCTGTTCGAGGTGCAGATCTTGTCATATCGATGCTACCGGCATCAAAGCATGTTGAGGCACTTTACCTCGGCGATGCAGGCCTGATCACTCAGCTCGATGCGGACACCCTAATCATTGATTGCAGCACCATCGCTCCAGAGTCAGCCAGAAAAGTCGCAGCCGCGGCGGCTGAAGCTGGCTTTGACATGATTGATGCGCCGGTTTCAGGCGGCGTGGGCGGAGCTGTGGGCGGCACCCTGACCTTTATGGTGGGCGGGAGCAGCAAGGCACTCGATATTGCTCGCCCTTTACTTGAGATCATGGGTAAGAATATTTTTCATGCCGGCGATGCAGGTGCCGGGCAGGTGGCAAAAGTCTGCAATAACATGTTGCTCGCCGTTTTAATGACCGGTACCGCCGAGGCACTGCAACTCGGAGTCAATAATGGGCTCGACCCCGCGGTCCTGTCAGAGATCATGCAAAAAAGTTCTGGCGGCAACTGGGCCTTGGAAGTTTACAACCCCTTCCCTGGGGTTATGCCCTCCGCCCCAGCCAGCAATGACTATGCTGGCGGCTTTTTGGTTGACCTTATGATCAAAGATTTAGGTCTGGCTATGGCATCAGCGCTGGAGACAGGCTCATCGACGCCAATGGGCGCACTGGCTCGGAATTTGTATGTGACTCATGGCGCAAAAGGTAACGGACAAATCGATTTCTCGAGCATACAGACAAGCTTCCAGAAGCAATGATCGCGTCACTCATCCAAGCGCAGACCAGCGCCGTAGCAATTTAACACCTTTCACTCAGTACAGATCTCAATCACAGGATATTCGCATGAGCATCAAATCACTTACCGCCGAGCAGAGCGAGTTTCAAACATTTTGTCGGGCATGGTTAGAGGAAAACAGACCGCCCCAGCATCCGGTGCCGCTTCCTCAAGCTGCCTACGAAGTGACGGATCCCAGCCATCTGACGTATCTCTCTGATTGGCAAGCGAAGTGCTATGAAGCAGGCCTAATCGCTTCTGACTTACCCAAGGAGTATGGCGGTCACGGCATGACTGGGTGCCAACAAATCGCCAGTAACGAGGTCAGGGCCGCAAACGTCCCTTACTTTATCAATTGGATCGGGTTAGGTATGGCAGTGCCCACCTTATTGGAATGCGGTACTGAGGAGCAGAAAAAAACCTTTCTACCCCCAATATTTTCTGCTGAACATATTTGGTGTCAGGGCTTTAGTGAGCCAGGCGCAGGGTCTGATCTCGCCTCTTTGCAAACCAGTGCCGTTAAAGAGGGCGATCAGTGGGTGATCAATGGCTCTAAGGTTTGGACCAGTTTAGGGCACTTTGCGCAATATATGTTGCTGCTCGCTAGACAGGACAAAGGCAACAAATATGGGGGAATCACCTACTTTTTGGCGCCGATGGATCAGCCCGGGGTTACGGTTAAGCCGATCCACAAAATGACCGGCGAATCCGGCTTTAATGAGGTCTTTTTAGAAGACGCTGTGGTTGGCGACCACTTACGCGTTGGAGCCGTGGGTGATGGTTGGAAGGTCGCCATGGCGACGCTTACCAGCGAACGCGGCGCCGGTGTGGGTGTCGGTGCTGTTGCCAGTGAGTCTCCGGCCCTTGTCATGAAGCAGCTGATTCAATTGGCAAAAGACACCCAGCGAAATGGCCGGAGTGTGTGGGAAGATCCCGTTTGGCGAGATCGAATCATGAAAGTCTATGAGCGGACCGAAGCCAGCATCTATAACAGCCGACGATCACGACTGAAACCTCTTAACGGTGGTGCCATGCGGATCCCGCTACAAGGCAAGCTGACCGGCAGCGAAATCGGCCAGGCTGTACATCAAATCGCACTGGGCATCCTCGGTTTGAAATCCAGTCTCTATGTCGGCGATGCAAAGGCGCCTGCCAACGGCAAGTGGCCGCTTGGCTATATGAACACTTACACCGGCACCATTTCTGGCGGCAGCAGTGAAATTCAGCGAAACATTTTAGGTGAGCGTGTACTCGGCCTACCCAAGACTAAATAGACCGAAGAACCCTAGGAGCTTTTCATCATGGCAACCCCCAAAGATTTTGGATTCAACGAAGACATCAACATGCTTAAGGATTCCTATGCTCGATTCTTGAGTGAGCAAGCAACCATCGAAAAACTGAGGCCAAGCCTCGAAGGCACAGAAGACCCTTATCACGGACAGCCTCGTGTACCCTTTTTTGACAGGGATAACTGGGATCAAACCGTCGCACTTGGCATGCACGCGGTTGCCATACCAGAAGACCAAGGCGGCATCGGCATGGGATTGGTCGCCGCCACCGCGCTCGCTGAGGAAATCGGTCGCTATGCCTTAGCCACCCCTTTGACCAACACCCTTTTGGCATCCTTTATTCTTAGGGAAGCGAGTACCGACGCCGCGAGCGCACTTTTAGCATCAATGGCAGAAGGATTACGAGTTGGACTCGCTTTATATGGCGAAGATGGCGATCTCGGGCCTACCTCAACGGACGTTCAGGTAACGGGAGATACCCTACACGGCCAGTCTTGGTACGTCACTGATGCGCAGAAATGCGACGTGTTGATCGTATCAGCGGCAGGCCCATCCGGTATCGACCTGTACCAGGTTGATGTCAATGCAGCCTCGGTTACTGTGATGGCCGACACCATCGTTGATCTCACCCGAGATCAAGCACACATACAATTTGATGGCACCGACGCGACCGCCTTAACCACCGGGGGGCAGGGAGCCGATTGCCTCCAAGCGGCAATGCCTGCTTTGCTCACCCTAACCGCAGCCGACATCGCTGGAGCGGCAGAGTGGCAACTTCAAACCACCGCTGAGTACGCCAAAGTACGAGAACAATTCGATCGTCCGATCGGTTTCTTTCAAGCCGTTAAACATCCTATTGTCGACATGATGATCGCCACCGATGAAACTCGATCCTTAGTCTACCAGGCTGCTGCAGCCTTCGACTTCGATCGAGACGATGCCGCTCGCTGCGCCCATTTGGCAAAGTCGAGCGCATCAGATACTGCCGAGTTTTGTGCCAATCGGTCAACACAATTACATGGTGGCATAGGGTTTACTTGGGAGGCCGATGTCCAGATCTATCATAAGCGTCAGATGCACAGTCAGTTTTTGTTTGGCGATGGCGTTTGGCAAAGACAGCAACTCGCGGCATTGCTTTAGACAAACCAATCAACAACTAGGAGAATCAGTATGGCCGGGAAGTTAGCAGGAAAAATCTGTGTGGTCACTGGCGCCACTCGAGGTATCGGTCGAGGCTGCGCCATCGCCCTTGCTGAAGAAGGCGCTACCATCTATATCACCGGTAGAAGTAATGGTGATGGAGAACTCACTTTATCAGGTAGCGTTGCTGCCATCGAAGAAGCCGGTGGCAAGGGTATTGCTATGCAGGTCGATCATGCCAACGACAACGAAATCGAAGCTTTCTTTGAGATGGTCAAGGCTGATGCCGGAAAAATAGATATCTTGGTTAACAACGTTTACAAGATCCCCAGCCCGCCAGCCTGGGGCGGCGGCTTCTGGGATCATCCCATCCAGATTTGGGATGATCAGGTTGGTATCGGCTTAAGGGCCCATTATGTCGCGAGCTGGCATGCAGCCCCACTCATGTTCGCCGCAGGCGAGGGAGGATTGATCGTCAACGTCTCATCTCCCGGCGGCCAGTCTTACCACTTTTCTTCGTCCTATGGAGCAGGTAAAGCTGGACTGGATCGTTTGACAGCGGACATGGCCATCGAACTCGAACCCAAAGGCATCGCCGCAGTGACCTTATATCCTGGATCGGTCGCAACCGAGTTCATTGCTGCGCACGCTAAGCAAAATGGTACAGACCTCAGCGAATCCCAAACTCCGTTGGGCGTTGGGAGAACCGTACCCGCTCTGGCTGTTTGTGAGGACCTGATGGCTCGATCAGGCAGTATTCAGTGGGTTGAGGATCTCAGCAGAGAATTTGATATCCGAGACGAACGCGGAGAGCTTGCGCCAAGCTATAAAGCGAGAGATGCTGAGCGTCCACGCCAATAATTTACATTGATCACAATTAACATCAGGAGACCCCTATGGCTGCTTTTTTCATCGCTCAATACCAAGTAAACGATGCCGATCTCTACGCGACATACAGCGCCGGCGCCGGACCTACCCTGGCACAATATGGCGGAGAACTCGTCGCCTTCGACGTTGCGGCCGAGACCATTGAAGGAGCACCTCCAGGCCCGCAAACCGTGATTATCAAATTTGAGTCAAAGGAGGCCGCGAAAACCTGGTACCAGTCAGAAGAATATCAAGCTGTGGTTGGCAAGCGACTCGCTGCTACTGCAGGCTTTTCAGTGATTTCAGAGGCCATGAACCTAGGATAACCTTATCCGAGGTTTATAGATGCAATGGCCTGTCAAAGGCCAACAGCACCGATTCCTGCATCGCTTCAGACATGGTCGGGTGCGGGAACACGGTGTGCATTAATTCTGCTTCCGTGGTTTCTAATCCGATGGCAACAGCAAAACCTTGAATTAACTCTGTAACGCCTTCGCCTACGAGATGCGCTCCCAGCAATGCCCCTGACTCTCGATCAAAGATCGTTTTTACAAATCCTTCGGTGTGCCCTGAAACTACCGATTTCCCGTTGGCATACAGCGGGAATCTACCGATCTTCACTTGCTCCGGCTCGGCATCTTGCTCACGCAACCCAATGCTTGCAACCTGCGGTGTACCATAAGTACATCCGGGTATCCGCTCGCGCTGCAGCGGATGTGGCTCACCACCACTGATCGATTCTGCAACAATCATCGCTTCGTGCGTCGCTTTATGCGCAAGACAAGGCGCCCCTGCTACATCCCCAATGGCGTAGATACCCGGCACATTCGTCATTTGCGCATCATTAACTGTGATAAAACCTGACTGCATTTCAACCCCAAGTTCTTCGAGCCCCAGATCAGCTATCGCTGCCTCGACCCCAACCGACAGTATCGCTGCGTCAAATTTCAGTTGCTCCCCTCCTACTTCGGCGGTGACTCCTCGCTTTTGAGATTCGAGCGCTTGTACGCCCTGACCCAATCGTAGCGTCATGCCTTGGCTAACCAGCGCTTCGGCAACGAGCGCAGAGACCTCATGATCCTCTGTAGGTAGAACATGCTCTGCAACCTCTAGTAGCGTTACTTCACTGCCAAGGGCTCGATAGAAACAAGCGAACTCAACGCCAATGGCCCCAGCCCCGACAATTAACAAACGCTTAGGTAGCCGTTTTGGGGTCATGGCTTCTCTTGCGCCCCAAATGTGCTTGCCATCAATCTGGATACTGCCCAATCCTTTTTGAACGGCCCCTGTCGCAACCACAATACTGTCCGTTGAAATCTGATCATCACCCACTGCAATCAGACCCGGCGAGACAATCCGCGCATGACCCTCAAACACAGTGACCTTATTTTTTCGCATTAAGCCTTTAACACCCTGACTCAGCTGAGCGGCGGCCGATCGGGATTGCGAAACCATTTTCGCCAGGTCAAACGACAGACCCTCGACGGAGATACCAAAGGCATCTGCGGCTCGTATATCAGCCAACAAAGAGGCTGAATGAAGGAGGGATTTGGTTGGAATACATCCCCAATTCAGGCAAGTACCGCCCAACGCTTCTCGCTCGATTAACGCCACGGATAGGCCCAACTGCGAAGCCCGAATCGCAGCCGCATATCCGCCAGGACCTCCGCCAATAACAACGGCATCAAACTCTTTCATAGCAATAACCTATAAGGCTCAGATAAAAACTCTACGACCGAGGCCAAAAACTCCGCGGCAGGCGCACCATCGAGCACTCGATGGTCCCAGGTCAACGACAGATTCATTTGTGTGGTCTTAACGGGATTTTCACCCTCCCAGGCAACGCCATCATACAATTGATTGATGCCAATAATGCCTGACTGAGGCTGATTGATAATGGGGGTGAACGAGTTAACGCCATACATACCTAAGGCCGATACCGTAAAGGTGCCGCCGGCAAAATCATCAAGCCCCAATGTCCCAGCTCGAGCTGCGCTAGCTAAACGCGCGCTTTCAATCGAAATTTCTTTAAGGCTTAAAAGGTGTGCGTTACGAATCACAGGAACCAGCAAGCCATCCGGCACAGCAACCGCCAAACCCATATGGACTTCGTCCAGCAATGCAATCTCGGCTCCATCAAATCGACTGTTCATCATGGGATGTCTAACCAGCGCCTTAGCCGTTGCCTTAATCACCAGATCGGTATAGGTCGGCTTGGCTTCGCCCTCCCATTCTTTAATTAACTGGCCGCGAAGCCGAACCGCATCGTCCATTACAGCAGCCATGTCCATCGATAGTTGTGCGGTCTCTTGTAAGCTTTGATGCATCCGCTGTGCAATGGTTTTCCGCATTCCCCTTACCGGAACGGTCGAGCCAGCCTTAGGGCCTGCGGCAACAGACTTAACGGCTGTCGGTGCGGTAGGCACTTGATCCAGATCCGCTTGTAGAATTTTTCCATTGGGTCCAGACCCTTGGATCTGTGCAAGGTCGATACCTTTTGCTTCTGCAATTCGACGTGCCAGGGGAGAAACATTCGCCACCGCTTCGGCTGATACGGGTGGCAGTATCATCTGCGGTTGCGTTGAGCCCGCCTTGGCAGCAGCATAAACATCGGCCTCAACAATCCGCCCATCAGGACCGGTGCCGACTACGCCTTCGATTCCGACGCCTAATTCACCCGCCAGCCGCCGCGCGGCCGGGGATGCTTTTAGCCTGCCTTCTTCTGTTCGCGAAGCAACATTCTGCTCAGCAGCACCAGTCGAAGCCGCTACGGGCTGGGGTGACGTTTTTGGCACCTCAGGCGCAGGCATGGCCTCGGGCAAAGGTGTCGATAAAGTGTCATTCGTCGAGGCCACCCCTTCAAAGTCATCTGGAATCACTTCATCAGCAGCAAATATATAACCAACAACGTCACCCGGCGCGAGGGTAACCCCTGCTTCGACTACATGCTTTACAATACCGTCCATCTCTGCGTCGACATCTAAATTGACCTTCTCAGTTTCAAGGGCATACAACATGTCGCCTTTGGACACCGGCTGTCCATCAGCAATAAACCATTCCGAGACCATGCCTTCGGTCATCGTCATACCCACTTTTACCAGATAAATTTCTCGGGGCATCTTGCTCTCCCTAGTTTGATCGTACAAAAAGTTTTTGAGTTGCCGCCTTATGTAAGCATCTTGATAGATTGATTACCTTTGGCCCCGTTCTTGACATTTGCATCACGATTTTTTGCCCAAGACCCACGACCCTTTCTCGCTCTCCATCAAAGGCTAAGACTCCCGGGCCCTGCGATCTTAGGGTCCGGCCCAGTTTTATTCGTTTACTTTGACCAACCCCAATGGATTCAAACGTCCCTGGGCTCATCGGCGCATAAAGGCGTTTCCCTGCCGATGAAAAAGTCACGTGCAATCCAAATTCGTCTCGATCGCTAACCGGTTTAATTAAACCACCGAGGCTGGTTATTCCGACTGCAGCGGGTTCGGCTCGGCATAGAAACGCTTCCCGTAATGCCTCAGGGGTCATCAGCGCGCGGGCACCAATAAAGACCTCGGTAGTCAACACAGCATCGATGAGCGCGATGTCAGGCTCTTCATCTTCAATTTCGGTGTCAATAATCTTGCCCTGACCCGCCACGGCAGCCATTTTAATCTGCCCTCGGGCCACCAAACCTAGTGCCATACCCGCGACAGTCGCCTCGGCCATGACCGGAAACACATTGTTGGTGCCTGTTGACAGTGAAATTAAAGTCGAATCCCGCCAGCCCCTAACAAAAGCCCGATTGGTGCCATCACCCCCTAAAACCAATACAACCGCACAATCGCGTTGAGCCATTTGCTCTGCCGCAGCAACGGTGTCCATCGCCGATGAGGATTCAGGTCCAGGCAGCGCCTCAAACTTGATACCCCTGGGTACATCTATTTCAGCCAGTGCCTGCCGCACGATACCGTGGGAATCATTCATATAAATGAAATGTTGCGCGCCTGCTGCAATCGCGCCGACCACTGCACGACGAACGATCGCCAACTTCTCCCGGTTATCGAAGACTGAGGCTTTGCCTGTCAGCCGACGAATATCTTTACCAGATGCCGGGTTGGCAACCAGCCCCACCGCACGCATACCCCTAAAGCCCTAATACCTTTTTGACTTCCGTGACGATTCTGCCGGCATTCGGAATATAGACCTGCTCCAATGCAGGGCTGTAGGGAACTGGAGAGAATGGTGCCCCCACTCGGGCGATCGGCGCATCCAGATAATCAAAGGCTTGCTCTTGTAACTGAGCAACGATTTCTCCGCCAAAACCGCCAAAACGGACCGCTTCATGAACGATCAGCGCCCGATGGGTTTTCTTAATAGACGCAACCGCTGTTTCGCTGTCAAACGGTTGAATGCTCCGAACATCAACCACTTCACAGTTCACCCCTAATTCCTCTAAAGTTTTTGCCGCGGCCAGTGCTTCATGCACCATCCGGCCAATACCAAAAATAGAAAAATCAGTTCCTTCTTTAACGATTTGTGCCTTACCAATCGGTACTTCATACATCTCCTCAGGCACTTCAGCGGGCATTGCTAGACTCATTTTGTTCAACACCACAAACACGGGGTTATCATCCCGGGCCGCGGCAATAATCAGTCCCTTCGCATCATATGCATTAGACGGCATCACCACTTTGACACCGGGTAAATGCGCCAACCAAGCCTCCCAACTTTGAGAGTGCTGCGCCGCCAAATTCATACCGGCTCCAGCCATGGTTAACACGGTGATTGGCAAGGTCGCACCACCGCCAAACATAAAGCGCATTTTGGCCATCTGATTGGCTACCTCGTCCATGCACTCACCCAGAAAATCCATGAACATCACATCAATGATGGGTCGGCAACCCGTTGCAGCAGCTCCGACTCCCAGCCCAATAATGCCCTTCTCACTGATCGGCGTATCGACGATACGGCGATCACCAAATTCGGCCAATAAGCCTTGATAATAGCCAAAGACACTTCCCGCTTGGCCAACATCTTCACCGGCGACAAAGGCATTGTCCTGTTCTCTTAAGACCTGCTGCACGCCCTCGGTTATTGCGGAAACATAAGGCAGCATCCGTGCATTTTTCTGAACTGCTTCACTCATGATTTTGCTCCCACAAAATAAACGTCTTCTAGTAAATCGTCCTCAGTTGGAAAAGGCGACGACTCTGCGAAGGCAATACCCTCTTGGATGTCGGCATCGACTCGCGCATAGACATTGTCGAGCTTCTTCTGGGTCATAACCCCTTGTTTGACCAGTAACGCCTCGAAACTCTCGATCGCGTCACGTTGTTTCCACGCCTCGACTTCTTCATCAGTTCGATAGGTCAGCCCCATACCTCGAACGCCGACATGATCATAGTAACGATAGGTTTTACACTCGAGTAAGGTAGGGCCTGCACCTGAGCGGGCGCGCTTAACGGCAGCTTCAGCAGCTTCATAAACCGCCATGACGTCCATGCCATCAACGACGACGCCGGGCATGCCATAACCTGCTGCCCTATCGGCGACGTCGGTCACTGCTTGATGATTACTTTGTGCGGTATACTCGCCAAAACCATTATTTTCGCAAACGAAAACGCAAGGCAGTTGATACAGCGCAGCCATGTTTGCCGCCTCATGAAAGCTTCCCTCATTGGACGCGCCATCACCGAAGAAAGTCACCGAGACTTGCTTGCTCTTCCTAAATTTGTTCGAAAAAGCCGCCCCCATCGCAATTGGCGGACCGCCACCAACGATCCCATTGGCGCCAAGAATACCAAGCGCCATATTGGAGATATGCATGCTTCCGCCTTTACCTTTGCAATAGCCGGTTGCCTTACCGTAGAGCTCTGCAAACATCGGCGAGAATTGGCCACCTTTGGCGATGACATGACCATGTCCCCTGTGCGTGCTGGTGATCTGATCCTGATTGTTCAAATGCGCCATCACACCAGAGGCGACCGCCTCTTGGCCGACATACAAATGCAGCGCACCCGGAATTTTGCCGTCCTCCATTAACTTACCCGCTTCTTCTTCAAAGCGACGAATCCTCACCATATTTAAATGCAGGTCAGTTAGCACTTTTGTCGATATTTTTTTAGCCACGTTTCAACTTCCATCGTTGTTTCGAATTTAGTTTCGAGGAACACCTGGCTTGGTTTGCCCAGCTGTTTCCGTTATCCCTGTCGCTCAGGTTGTTTTAACCTTTCTTACCTTTCTTACCTTTCTTACCTTTCTTACCTTTCTTACCTTTCTTACCTTTCTTACCTTTCTTACCTTTCTTACCTTTCTTACCTTTCTT
>NZGC01000102.1 GCA_002689445.1 Gammaproteobacteria bacterium | reverse complement strand
CAGTTGGCAGTTGGCAGTTGGCAGTTGGCAGTTGGCAGTTGGCAGTTGGCAGTTGGCAGTTGGCAGTTGGCTAGATAGTATCGGGCAACCTTTAGCACTCGTAACATTCTTTGCAACAGCAGGCTTTGCAACAGCAGGTTTGTTCGTTCACGCATTTGGGCGACTTACCACTCAATCACTGTCAGCCTGCCTTTCGCTGCCTTGCGCTTAACCATTTAAGCCCTTACCTATTCCGGTAGCTAAGCGCGCCGTTACCGATTCTCGCTCTAACGGTTCGTACCAGAACCTATAAACGCTCCTTACGATTCAAGCCGTCATGGTTCCTCAGACGGCTTTCCTCCCGCTGTCCGAGCCGCACAATCATGGGCTCGCGATTACAGCGATATTGGAGAAGCACCGCCGCCGCACGGCGTTTTAATCAGTCGGCCTGACGACGGAGAAAAGCGGGAATATCCAGGTATTCCAGATCCTGCTGCTTCCCGCCCTCGGGTGTTCCACCATCCTGCATCGCTTTGTTCCGAATCACAGTGGGCTTATCAAGCACACCATAATCAGGCACTCCATCTCCGGCTATTCGTCGCCGTAACGCCTGAGGTAAGTCAGCGCCTTTATCGAGTTCTTCGCCATCCAGCCCAAGACCGGTGGCGACGACTGTGACCCGCATCTCTTCACCCATATCCGGATCGATCACGGTACCAATGACTACCGTTGCATTATCCGAAGCGAAGTCTTCGATGGTTGCACCCACTTGAGAGAACTCGGTCAGCGTGATATCAACCCCTGCAGCGATGTTCACCAGAATGCCTCGCGCTCCAGAGAAATCGATATCTTCTAATAATGGACTTCTGACGGCGGCCTCGGCTGCCTCAAGCGCCCTGCTGTCTCCCATCGCTGCGCCACTACCCATCATGGCCATCCCCATTTCTGACATCACCGTTCTTACATCCGCAAAATCAACGTTGATCATGCCCGGTCGGATAATCAAATCAGCAATGCCTTGTACTGCGCCCAGCAACACATCGTCCACCGCACCGAAGGCCTCTAGCAAAGGCGTGTCTTGCCCCATGATCGACAGCAATTTTTCATTAGGAACAGTGATGAGCGAATCGACGTATTCGGTTAATTCTGCTATCCCTGCTTCGGCAATTTGCATCCGCTTACGACCCTCGAAGGGAAACGGCTTGGTCACAACTGCAACCGTTAGGACCCCCATCTCTTTAGCGATTTGAGCGACAATTGGAGCCGCTCCGGTGCCTGTGCCTCCCCCCATGCCAGCTGTAATGAACACCATATCGGCACCGGTGAGCACATCCTCGATGCGCTCTCGATCTTCAAGCGCTGCACTTTTCCCCATTGTTGGATTCGCACCAGCGCCGAGGCCTTTGGTGATGTCTGAGCCCAGCTGCAGCAATGTTCTTGCCGTCAATCGCTGCAGCGCTTGGGCATCTGTATTGGCACAAATAAAGTCGACGCCATCGATCTGGCGATCCACCATATGCTGCACCGCATTGCCGCCCCCGCCGCCAACACCGATGACTTTGATGACCGCGTGCTGCGGTTGGTTATCTACTAATTCGAACATAAGATCATCTCCAGATTTATGATTAATTTGGCTTGTTAAGCATCTGCGCCTAACAGCCATCGTTTCGCTTTACCCCAAACTGATTCTGTGTCGCCTATCCCCGATGACGAGGAGGCGGTGCTACCGCCTTGAGACACCCCATATTGCAAAAGTCCGACAGCAGTGGCGTAAATTGGATTTCGCACAATATCGGCAAGACCAGAAACTTGCTTGGGCTTACCAATGCTGACCGGCATGTGGAAGATTTCTTCTGCCAACTCGACTACCCCTTCCATTTTTGAGGTACCCCCAGTTAAAACCACTCCAGCAGGAATCAGTTCTTCAAATCCGCTGCGGCGTAATTCGGCTTGAATCAAGGTGAATAATTCTTCGTATCGCGGCTCTACCACTTCAGCCAGGGCCTGTCGTGACAAACTACGGTCGTCTCGCTCGCCAACACTGGGCACTTTAATGGTTTCGTTGTCACCGGCGAGGGACGCCAAAGCGCAAGCATATTTAATTTTTATTTCTTCCGCGTTTTGCGTCGGAGTTCTGAGCGCCATCGCAATATCGTTGGTCACTTGGTCACCGGCGATGGGAATTACTGCCGTGTGTTTGATCGCGCCTTCAGTGAATATGGCGATGTCAGAGGTACCACCACCAATATCCACCAGGCAAACACCCAGATCCTTCTCATCTTCTGTCAACACCGAGTAACTCGAAGCCAGCTGCTCTAAAATAATGTCATCCACACCTAACCCACACTGCTTGATACACTTTTCAATGTTTTGAGCTGCGTTAACTGCACAGGTGACCAAGTGCACCTTTGCTTCCAACCGCACGCCTGACATACCCAGCGGTTCTTTAACACCTTCCTGCGCATCAATGATGAATTCCTGCGGCAAGATATGGAGAATCTTTTGATCTGCAGGAATCGCAACCGCCTGAGCGGCATCAATCACGCGCTCTATGTCCGGCTGATAGACTTCGCCATCGCGAATAGCAACGATGCCATGAGAGCCCATACTCCGAATGTGACTACCGGCGATGCCAGCATAAACAGACTGAATCTGGCATCCCGCCATGAGCTCAGCTTCTTCGATGGCTCTTTGAATGGATTGCACCGTTGAATCGATGTTGACCACCACACCTTTTTTTAACCCCTTCGAACCGTGGCTACCAATGCCAACGATTTCGAGCTTACCTTCAGGGCTCACTTCCCCAACAATAGCGACAACTTTTGATGTGCCAATATCAAGACCGACGATCATTCGGTTCTGGCTGACATTACTCATAATTCGTTACCTTTTGTTGAATTATCGTATTGGGTCATCAGTGCTTCGATGGTAGGCACCGATTGATTGATTGCCACGCCATCGGTATAACGGGCATCAATGCGCGTTTGGTCTGGCTCGACACCCATGGCTTCTAACCGACGAATGACTACCCCTGCTCGCTGCAGCCGCTGATCAATGTCCTCGCTCCCGAGCAAGACCTGCCAGCCAGAGCGCAATTCAAAAGCCACCGCTCCTCGAGCTCTGACTTCGACGCTTTCGATCGCACGCTCAGGGAGAGCCTTTCGTATGGCCAGATATTGGTCGAGCACCGCTTCTATCTGATCTTCTGGACCAAACAAATGAGGCAAATCAACCCCTGCGTGGTAGACCGAGCGGAACGCGACCCCTTCTTTGTTTATGAACGCGAGATCATTCCAATAGGCTATCGCTTGCTCGGGATAGACTTGTACAACCAATTCGTCCGGCCAATTGAACCGAACTTCGGCATTTGCAATCCAATCCAAGCTTAGTAATCGATCTCGAACTCGATCGATGTCGGAAAGTTGCCCCTCGATGGCCATCAACCGCCCGGTGACCTCGGCTCTTTGGCGATCTTCGATATTTCCTTCGATCACCAGATAACGAATCGTCTCATCGGCGCTGGCCGGCGTAGGATCCAGGAGACTTACCACCAGTAGTAGCGGCAACCACGGTTTGTGAGATATCAATCCAAGGACCCTCATAGACTTGCCTTACTCTGATAAAGATTTTTTAACGCCTGCGCCAAACCAGCGGTTTCACCGGCACCCTGGGTAAGGAGCACATCACCTTCTTCCAAACACTCGGCAAGTTGATCTGAGGCATCGTCTAGGCTCTCTAACCAATACAAATGCTCAACCCCAGCAATACTCAAGGCACGATATAAGTCTCTTCCCGTCGCGCCGGGAATTATTGCCTCGCCGGCGGCATACACTTCAGAAATCAGCAGAACGTCAACGGTTGCCAGTGTTTCGACAAATTGTTCGAACAACTCTGCCGTTCTGGAATATCGATGAGGTTGGTAAACCATCACCAACCGACGATCGGGCCAACCTTCGCGGATAGCCTCGATAGTCGCCCGCACTTCGGTTGGGTGATGCCCATAGTCATCCACTAAGAAAAACCCGGTGCCCTCAATCGAGCATTCGCCGTGCACCTCAAAACGGCGGCCAACTCCCGCGAATTGTGCCAACCCTTGAATAATTGCCTCGTCGGAAACACCCTCGTCTGAGGCCACTGCAAGCGCCGCCACAGCGTTCAGCACGTTGTGCTTGCCTGGCATTGATAGCTCGATATCAAGCGGTTGAGCGTGAGGCCTGATCACTTTGAATTGGCTTTCCTTGCCTCTTTGCTGCCAATCCAAAACACGATAGTCCGCATCTTCTGAGAATCCGTAGGTCACGACGGGTCGCGTCAACGCCGGAAGCATCATTCTCACTGTCGGGTCATCGATACAAGCGACGACCAACCCATAAAAGGGGAGATTGTGAATAAAGGCAACAAAGGCCTCCTTCAACTTGGTAAAACTGCCTTCATAATTGGCCAGGTGGTCACGGTCAACATTGGTTAACACGACAACCATTGGCTGCAAATGCAGAAAGGAGGCATCACTCTCATCCGCTTCAGCAATCATGTAGCGACTTGATCCCAACCGCGCATTACTGGCGGTCTGGTTCAAAAGGCCCCCAATGATAAAGGTGGGATCCAATTCCGCTGCAGCAAAAATTGATGAGAGCAAACTGGTGGTCGTCGTCTTACCATGGGTGCCCGCAACGGCGATGCCATGACGATATCGCATCAATTCTGCCAGCATTTCTGCTCGTCGAATAATGGGAATGCGGGCCGCCCGGGCGGCGCGCAGCTCGATATTGTCTTGATCAACCGCACTGGAAATCACCACGACATCTGCGTTACTGATATTTTCAGCACTATGTCCTTCAGAGACCGAGAACCCTTGCTGGGTTAAACGCTCAGTCACCGCTGATCGCGAAAGGTCCGAGCCCGAAATCTCATAGCCTTGATTACCCAGAACTTCAGCGATACCGCACATACCTGCGCCACCGATGCCCACGAAATGGATCCGGCGTATCCGCCGCATTTCGTTCATCCAGGACTCTGGCGCACGGAGACTATTTTGCATGCCGGCCTCCTGACTTTTTGGGTGCCGCCGGTGCAAGCCTTGATTCCCAATCAAGACGGAGTAACAAACCAATCATCAGTAGCGTCACTACAAGGCTATTACCGCCAAAGCTCATCAGCGGAAGCGTTAAACCCTTCGTCGGTAACAGCCCCAAATTAACCCCTAAATTAATTAGAGCCTGTACACCAATTAAAATTGAAATCCCAGTCGCCAAATTGCCATGAAAGGTAAAGCCACCTTGATAGCAACGCTTGCCGATCAACAAACCTTGAATCACCAAAACCGTGAAGCCCAGCAGTACCAGGATCGCCCCGGCAATACCAAGCTCCTCAACGACGATTGAAAACAGAAAATCTGTGTGCGCCTCGGGTAGGAAAAACAGTTTTTGAACACTGTTGCCCAAACCCAATCCGAACCACTCGCCTCGACCGATCGCAATTAACGCTTGCGTCAATTGATAGCCCCCGCCAAATTGATGCGCCCAAGGATCGGTAAATGAAATCAATCGTGCTAATCGGTAAGGCTGTAAAGCAACCAGCAAAACGACCACAGCGCCACCGCCAAGCAGCGTTGGCAAGAAGTACCGCATAGGCGCGCCAGAGAAAAACATCACAGCGAGCACCGCAGACATGATGACAACACAAGCTCCAAAGTCTGGCTGCAATAAAAGCAAAATCACCAGAACCCCTGTCAACGCCAGCGGAAGCAAGTAAGCACCCAAATGATCCTGATGCCTCGAACCTGGCTTAGCCAAGTAGGCGGCTAAAAACACAATGGTGAAAAGCTTTACAAATTCTGAACCTTGTAATGTAAAGGCACCCAGCGGAATCCACCGCGTGGCGCCATTTACCTCATGGCCGATGCCAGGAACCATCACCAACACCAGCAGTCCAACAGAAGCCGCATACAATATCCAGCCCAAGCGCTGCCAAACCCGAACGGGTAACATCAGTGCCACCAAAAACCCCGCACACCCGGCAGCCATAAAAACGCCATGTTTAAGTGCCAAATACAAAGGGTGACCGTAGTTACGCGCTGCCACTTCTGATGAAGCCGAAGTCACCATGACAAAGCCAAAGAGCATGAGCCCTGTGGCAGCAAACAGCACCACCTTATCCAACGGCTGACCCGATTCTCGGACAACACCCAATCGCACGGCGCTCATGCTGCACCTCGCATCAGGAGTTCCTCAAAATAAGCGCCCCGGGCTTCATAGTCAGAAAACTGGTCCTGACTGGCACAGGCTGGCGACAACAATACGACATCCCCGGGGTTCGCGGACCTAATCGCCTGCTCGACCATCTGATCGAAATCCTCAAACGTTTGAAAAGCTACTCCCTGCAAGCAGGTCGAAAAAGATTCTCTCGACTCACCATAAGCAAGAATCAGTTTGATCGAAGGTATTGCGGCCAAATAATGACAAAGTGCCGCAAGGTCAGCATTCTTAGATCGTCCTCCTAGCAGGAGAATCATTGGCCCAAGCTCAACGAGACTGGCTACGGCGGCCTGGGTCGCACCGACGTTGGTTGCCTTGGAATCATTAACCCATACAATCTGATCGCCTCGCTCAATTTTTTGGCAACGATGGGGTAACCCTTCAAACCGCACCAAATCATCGAGCATCTGCTCGAGGTCAAGATCTAGACAGGCGCCAATGGCAAGCGCGGCTAGCGCATTTAAGTAGTGCGTCTTGCCTTGAACAGGCAATCCCCGCACTGGTAAGAGCATTTGCTGGCCGCGGGTCAAATATAGTTCGCCATCTACGGCTTTCAACCCGAACTCGTCAGCCGTCCGAGGACTTTGATCTGAGAAGGTCACCGTATCATTTGCGCCGTGAGCGTCAGCAAATTCTTTGAGCGCCGAAGCCACCACACAGACATCAGCGTTCCGCAGAATTCGGCCCTTAGCGGCGTAATAGGCTTCAACTGAGGGATACCGATCCATGTGGTCTGGACTCAAATTCAACAAAGTCGCTACGCGCAGTGGCAGCCCATCAGCCAGCTCAAGCTGATAACTGGATAACTCCAGGAAGTAGGCCGAGGCTCTCGCTGTCAAAAGGTCTAAACAAGGCGTTCCAATATTGCCGCCAAGTACGACATCATTGCGCTGTTGTTGCGCCAAAAACGCGGCCATCGAGGTAACCGTGGTCTTACCGTTAGTCCCGGTAATCCCCACAACCGGCGCACTGACGTCTTTGGAGAAGATCACAACATCGTTGCTTAGCTTGACCCCAAGATCTCTTCCGCGGACAACATCCGGATGCGTTAACGGAATGCCGGGACTCACGATCCAGCGGTCATTTGGATGCGGCACCAGTTCGGCAAGCGCACAGATCTTCGTTTGAGGTGCAATCTGTTTTAACCGATCCACAGCATCGGGAGAGGGATGATCATCAGCGACAATGAACGCCTCTCCTTGGTTCATCAAATATTGGGCCACTGACAGCCCTGTGCGTCCAAGGCCTAGGATCACCGAGGTCGATTTAATCGTCACCTGGCACCTCCTCTGACATCAAGGATTCAAGGATTTTTCGATCATCGAAGGGCAGTCGAACCCCTTGAACTTCCTGATACGACTCATGGCCTTTACCCAGCACGACCAACACATCATCAGCCTGTTGCAGAGCACAGGCAGCAGTCAGTGCCTGGCGGCGATCGGTCAATTTAAACGGTTCGTTTAACGACTTATCAAGATCAGCGCACATGGCATCGATGATGGCTGCCGGATCCTCTGTACGTGGGTTATCGCTGGTGAAGAAACAAATATCACTTTGGGTCACCGCCACCCGTCCCATAATAGGCCTTTTGCCAGGGTCACGATCACCACCGCAACCCAACACGCAAATAATGCGACCTTTAAAATGTTGTCGAACCGCCTGTAAAACCTGTGCAACGGCATCTGGCGTATGAGCAAAATCTACGAGGGCTTTACGATGACCAACTTGAACCCCTTGCAGCCTGCCAGGGGGTGGCGTGCAATGAGACAGCGCGCCCCCTATGCGCTCGAGGTCTACACCACACCAAAACAACAGCGCACCAACAGCCACAAGATTACTTAAATTATGCGACCCCATGAGCGTGCTCATCACGGCCACGGAGCCGACCGGGGTCGTCAGTTCAAAACTCAAGCCCCTTTCGTTATAGATCACCCTGCGAGCGTAAATGGCTGCCTGTTCTTTTTCTACTGAGAAGGTAAGGGCAGGTGCCGAGGTGCTCCGTTCTGCCAATTCAGCACCCCAAGCGTCATCCAGATTCAACAAGGCACAATTCAAACTCGGCCACTCAAACAACTTCGCCTTTGCTGATCGGTATTGCGACATATCACCGTGGTAATCTAAGTGATCGCGAGTCAAATTGGTCAACACTGCCGCTTGAATTCGCGTACCGTTTAATCGATATTGAGCGAGACCATGAGAGGAGGCTTCAATCAGGACAAAATCTGCGCCCCGTTTGTCCATCTCCGCAAGGCTGGATTGCAAGGTCAAGGCATCGGGCGTTGTCATATCGGTGGGCTTAAGGTCGCCGATTAATCCTTGACCTAAGGTTCCGATAAGACCCACTTTTCGTTTAAGAAAAGTCAGGGCGCTAGCGGCCAAATAGGTCACTGAAGTCTTGCCATTGGTACCAGTGACTGCGATCACTGTCATATTTGACGAAGGATGCCCGTAAAAACGATCGGCAATGATTCCCACTTTCTGATCGAGTTGAGGCACCTCAATAATCGGCGCTCCGTCATCCGACGTCGCTTGACCACTCATTGATAAAACGGCGGCCGCGCCCGCCTCTAAAGCATCCCCGATAAACTGCTGACCATCGTAACGCGTGCCCTGCAGGGCTAAAAACAAATCCCCAGGCTGAGTCTTTCGACTATCACTTGACAAACCTGTCACCCACACATCGGGGACAGTCATATCCGGGACCAGCGATTGCAAAGGCGTCACCATTAGACCGCCTCCCTTGTATCCGTGGGCGGGACGCTGAGCAATCGCAGAACATTGGACATGACCCGAGAAAAGATGGGCGCTGCAATGCTGCCGCCACCCACTTGTTCGGTTTGAGGCTCATTGATCAAAACGACACCGACAAATCGTGGCGCATATTGTGGTGCGAAACCGGCGAAAAACGCGATGTGGCGCGTATCGTCATAGCCATCGGCCCCAATTTTTCGAGCCGTACCTGTTTTGCCCGCTACGCTGTATGCGTCGATCGCTGCTTTCTTGCCCGTGCCTTCGGTTACTACCCGACCGAGCATGCTTTGCAAATGCTGCGCAACTCGGGCGTCCATTACTCGCTGTCCACTGCCTGTTTGACCCGCCAGCATTGTGGTGTCGCGCTTCACCCCGCCCGATGCGATGGTGCTGTAGGCCGCTGCCAACTGCAAAGGAGTGACCGTTAAGCCATAACCATATGCAAAAGTAACTCTCTCGATATCTTGCCAACGCCTACGATTGGGCAGGAACCCACTACTCTCGCCAGGAAAACCAACGCCAGTGGCTTGGCCAAAGCCTAACGTTTGAAACATTTTCCAAATATCGTACTCGTTTAGACTTAACGCTAAGCGGCTGATACCAACTTGTGAGGAATGGGCGAGCACGCCTCCCAAATCAAGAACCCCTCGGTTTCGGGGATCACGAATGACATTGTCATCGACCCGCATAAAGCCCGGGCTTGTGTCTATCTCATAACCTGCCTCCAACCCTGAGGCCAAGGCAACGGCCACTGTAAATGGCTTAACCGTCGAGCCAGGCTCGAACACATCGGTGATAGCCCGATTACGAACGGAAGATAAATCCAATTGAATCCGATTATTGGGGTTGTAGGAAGGCTGATTCACCATCGCCAGCACTTCCCCAGTTTGAACATCCAGCAATACAAATGACCCAGAAAGCGCTCGATACTGTTCCACTGCCGATTTCAATTCTCTGTAAGCCAAAAATTGCAGCCGTTGGTCGATCGAAATCGTTAAGTTCTTGCCCGGAACCGCCTCAGCGATGGGCATAATATCTCTTACGATTTCACCGTAGAGGTTTTTGAGCACTTTCTTCTTGCCAGGCTTGCCACTCAACCATTCATCAAAAGAAAGCTCCAGACCTTCTTGACCGGCATCATCGATATCTGTGAAGCCCACCACGTGAGCCGCAATTTCTCCACCGGGATAAAATCGATGGTACTCCTTCTCACCATAAACACCTGAGATGCCCAAACTCAAAATCGCATCGGCTTCTTGGGGCTTGGCTCGACGACGAAGGTATACAAAATTGCGAGCCTGGGCTCGTTGCATTTTCTCGCGAAATTCCTCCACCGAGACGCCAAGACCCGTGGCCAGCGGCTGGNGGCGCCGNTCATCAACAGGCAACTCGGAAGGGTTTGCCCACAATGACACCACCGGCGAACTCACAGCCAGCGGGTTTCCTCGACGATCAAGGATCATTCCGCGATGGGCATTGATCCTCTCCATTCGGATTGTCCGCGCGTCCCCCTGATTTTGAAGAAAATCTTTTTCCGACGTTTCAATGTAAATTAGCCGTGCTGCACCACCTACCATCGCCAGTAAAAAGACGAAGGCGGCGATATGAATGCGAAGCGGGACCGTCATTGCTGCTCTCCCGGTACACTTGCGGTTTGCACCACTCTGGGCGAGCGACGCATCAGTACCAAGCTCCCCTGATTCGGCGACTGCATATGCAATTCTTCTCGAGCCAGCTGATCGATACGATGATAACCAGCCCAAGCACTCTGCTCGAGCAGTAGACGCTCATACTCACTGTCTAAATTGTCACCGACATGCTCTTCAACTTGAAGACGACCATAAAGAGCACGGGTCTGGTGTGCCACCAGGACAACACCGACCGCAAAAACCACCACTAGCAAGGCCAGCACAAGCAGCCGTAATGGCCAGCCTGAGCCTAACCAGCGCAGCGTCTGACTGAGCAAACCTTGATGCGTCACGCGATTTTCTCCATCGCGCGCATCACGGCACTGCGGGATCTTGGATTGCGCTTGACCTCGACCTCCGATGCACGCCACTTGCCTAACGACCGGACCCGACGTTTAATTTGATGATCAAAAACAGGCAACTTGGACGGAAAGGGATCATTCTTCTCTTGAGACTTGATAAACCGTTTGGTTTTTCGATCCTCCAGCGAATGGAAACTGATCACTACCAGTCGACCCCCTAGGCTGAGCTGATCGGTTGCCATAGCCAAAGCATGGTCAAGGTCGTCAAGCTCCCGGTTCACCTGAATGCGAATGGCCTGAAAAACCCGTGTCGCTGGGTGTTTATGGGGATCAGCACCAGGAGAAGCCTCTGCGATCAACTGAGCTAACTCGGTCGTAGTGGCTAATGGTGCAGTGACTCGGGCGGCAACGATCGAACGGGCGATTCGCTTGGCATAGCGTTCCTCGCCATACTGCTTAAAGACAGTCGACATTTCTTGTTCAGATGCCGCGTGGAGCCACTCTGCAGCGGTTGCGCCTTGGCTATTATCCATGCGCATATCCAGTGGCCCCTCGCGACCAAAACTAAAACCACGAGCCGCTACGTCAATTTGATTTGAAGAGACGCCAAGATCAAGCAACAAGCCGTCAATCAAGCCTAGGCCCTCTGACTGCAGATGTGCGGCAAGATTAGAAAATGATCCATGTTTGATCACAACTCGAGCATCATGACCAAAACGCGCCTGCGCTACCGCGATCGCTTCTGGATCTTTATCAATCACCATCAGTCGCCCTCGTTCAGAAAGCCGGTCCAATATCGCTGCCGAGTGTCCTCCCCGCCCGAACGTGCCATCAACATAACAACCATCTGATCGGTGCACGAGCACCTCTACCGCCTCTTCGAGCATCACTGGTACGTGCATCTGTACCAGACCTACAACGACAACATTTGCAATTCGTCTGGCATACCGCCTTCCGATTGCACTTCGAGCCACTGGTCTCGTCGAGCGTTCCAAACGCCCTCATCCCAAAGCTCTAACTTATTTCCTTGCCCTAAGAGGACAGTCTGCTTATCGAGATTTGCATATTCTCTTAACGGTGGTGTGATCAAAAGTCGACCATTTCGATCCATAGGAATATCGGTCGCATGACCAATGAGCAAGCGCTGAACCCGGCGAGCCGCGGTATTGAAGCTAGGTAGCGACTCAACCTTTCTCTGAATATCTTCCCATGCAGGCTGTGGATAGATCAGCAAACAGCGCTCCTCGGTATCAATCGTGACTACCATAGAGCCCCGACACGACTCGTTAATCTCGTCGCGATAGCGCGTCGGGACCGTCAACCGTCCCTTAGCATCCATATTGACTTGATTCACACCTCGAAACACTGAATTGTCCTTTGATTCAATTTACCCACATTGCTCCACAAATACCCACATTTGTGCACTTCGAACATTAAAAAGGCGGGTCTTTGATGTCAAGAGGACAAAATCAAGATTTCTCTAAGTAAGACAAGGGTTTACAAAACTTTTGATGGGTTCGGCGAAGGTTGGATTAATATAGCGAACGTTGACAGATAGATGAGCTAGCAACTTAATGTAAACTATTAAGTTTGAGGATTTTTAGATCATTTTGTTATATAAGATTGAAAAAAGATGGGAGTTAGCAATAAGCCGGGTTCTGTCGAGGATAATCATTCATCTGTGATGCCTGTCACCAAACACCTATAGCGACCTACCCGAACCCAACTGCGGGCAGCAGCATGTGAGTTCCTATTTGGTCTTGCTCCGAGTGGGGTTTACCTTGCCGTCATTGTTACCAATGCCGCGGTGCGCTCTTACCGCACCATTTCACCCTTACCAAAAACCGAGGCCTTTGGCGGTATTCTTTCTGTTGCACTTGCCGTGAGCTCACGCTCCCCAGGCGTTACCTGGCACTCTGCCCTATGGAGCCCGGACTTTCCTCTGCTCTCGCAGCGATTACCTGGCTAACTCCCGAAGCGAGCTTACTCTGAACATCGAACCTTCACAACTCTGATCCTTCGTCCCTTATTGCCAGAGCTCGTTTGTAAACGACATTGCGTTTCAATCCTAGGATTGCACTCGCCATCTCCGCCGCTTTTGAAATCGAAAGTTCCGTCATCAAAACTCGCAAACAATCATCTAACGACACCTCTCCTTGCATCGGCTGCTCATCAGCTCCTTGGACTAAAACAACAAATTCTCCTTTAGCAGGAAGGGTTGCCGCTTCAACCTGCTGCCTAAGCTCGGACAGCGATCCGGGTTCAACTTGTTCGTACAGCTTAGTAAGCTCACGGCAAACGACAGCCCTTCGCGAAGGATTCAATCCTTCTTCCAAGGCTTCAAGCAACGACAAAACACGATGGGGTGCTTCATAAAAAATTAGGGTCCCCGAGTAATGGCGAACATCGCTGATTTTTTGGCGGCGCCCTTTCACGGGCAGAAACCCCATAAATAGAAACTGATCAGTCGGCAAGCCAGACACGGACAGCGCCGCCGTTAAAGCTGAAGCTCCTGGCACCGGCTCGACCCTCAGGCCTGCCGCGCGAGCATCACGCACCAAGCGATAGCCCGGATCAGATATTAAGGGCGTCCCAGCATCCGATACGAGCGCGACGGTTTCTCCGGCGAGTATTCGCTGCACCAGTAACTGGCTCTGCCGCTCTTCGTTGTGATCGTGTAGCGAGACCAATTGCTGCTCAATACCAAAATGAGCCAATAACCGCTTGGTGTGACGCGTGTCCTCCGCGGCGATTAGATCAACTTGTTTCAGCGTCTCAAGGGCTCGGGCTGACACATCTTTTAGATTACCGATAGGAGTCGCAACAACGTACAATTTACTCACACCAAACCACACTCTTCGCTTAAACTGCTCTAGATTAAAGGATTACTGCCTTGGCAACCATCGAAAGCAGAGGCTCAGGAGAAAACCCATAGACACCGAACCGGCAATCCATAAAAATGTTTGGAGGTTTAGCGGCAGTAGTGACGGCGTAGAACCCGTCATTATTCAATACCCCAGCTTTTAAGGCAGCGATTTCATAGGGACCAATCTGATAGAAACCGAGCTGACAAAGGATCGATTTAAGCACCAATTTGATCGGGGGAAATCTGATCAGGGCTCAGCAGATAAAGGGTCGATTAGAGCACCAATCTGATCAATCGCTGAAGCTATGA
>NZGC01000072.1 GCA_002689445.1 Gammaproteobacteria bacterium | reverse complement strand
AGACAAGTTCTGCTTGCAAAGAAGAAGTCAGGAGGCTAAGGGACGTTATGGAATTTGAAGGTGTGCATCATATTTCGCTCAATGTGGATGATGTCGAGGCAGCAGCGACCTTTTATCGTGAAGTCTTGGGGTTAACGGTAATTGAACGGCCAGACATGGGATTCCCCGGGGTATGGTTTGAGATGGGGGCACAACAATTACACTTGCTTGAAGCGAAGGACTTTCAGGCGCCAAAAGGTCAACACTTCGCTCTGGCGGTCACAAACATAATCTCCAGTCGCGAGCGGCTCCTCAAGCAAGGCGTGAAAGTGTCGGAACCGACAGAAATTAAGGGTGTTTGTCTGCAATGCTTTTTTCAAGATCCGACCGGTAATTTGTTGGAATTGAATCAAGCGCTGAAATCCAAGGCAGGGTAACGAGACATGGCATTGAAATCGGTTACGCAACGATGGATAGCGATCATTGGCGCCTTCTTGCTGTTACTGCTGGGCCTCGCTGGTCTGAAAGGGCAGGAAATTAAATACTGGGCGGAACAGCAGCTGACGGCGAACATGTTTGTTGCCAGCGATACTGATGCCTTTGATCCGGGTCTCAAAGTCGGTGAGCGGTTTCCCTTGATAGAAGCCAGGTTGAATCAGACAATCGTTAATTCAATTGATCCCCTCATCGCTGACAAAGGCCTCATATTCATTGCCAGTCGCTCGGTCGATTGGTGACCTTATTGCAAGCGGCAGCTCGTGCAGTTGCAAGGTCTACAACAAGAATTTGATCGAGCTGGATTTTCTCTGGTTGCAATGACCTATGATTCACCCGAGATGTTGGCGGCCTTTGTCGCCGAGGAGACGCTGAAATTTCCTTTGTTGTCGGATGTAGACGCATTGTCCTTTCAAGCTCTAGGCATCCTCAATCAAGACTATGCCAAAGGCGATGACCATTATGGGATTCCCTATCCGGGTATTTTTGTGGTTGATCGGGACGCTCGGATTCGAGCGAAATTTTTTGTGGCGCCCTATGCCGAAAGAATTGATGGCAAGACGGTATTGGCGGCTATTCGGAATCTCGATCCCTGAAGGGCGAGCTGTCGAGCCGAGGGCAACAATGAGAAAACCAAGTTGCAGTAAAGTGAATGAAATCAGAGCTTGCCAACTGCGTTATGCCTCTCGCTCAGCTGGTTCTGTCTGATCACAGTTGATCATACTTCGGCATCCTTGCCGCCACTTTTTTCAGATAATTTCGGGTTTCCCCTCGGATGTGGCGGTTTGTGAGGAACCAATACAATTCCTCAACGGTCATGGCATTAATTCGTGCAATTGCCGATTGTTTACCACCGCCAGGGCTCAAACTTTTAAAGAGATTGCCTGCGCCGCCGTTGTAGCTGGAGATGATGGCGTACTGCAATTTTTTGGGATGATAAATCCCAGCAAGATAGCGGTCGGCGAGGATGCTCAGATAGCCCGTGCCAACCTCAACGTTGTTGGCGGGATTGTATAAGTAAGCACTGCTTGGGGTATGTTGATAGCCCTTGATGATTGAAAAGTAATCGCGACCCGCCGTATTGGCTTTGATTTGCATCAGACCCAACGCATTTGAGCGCGATCTCGCCATCGGATTGAACGCGCTTTCGGTCTCGATAATGGCCATAATCAGGGGAACAGGCATCATATGTTGCTGGCTCGCGGCTTTCACAGCGTTTAAATACTTGGCGCCTGCAATCTGTTTGTGCTTGCGGACCATGGGGATGACCAACTGGCTTGTATTCGCCGAGGCGTTTCGCCCGAACAAATAGTTGATGAATCGTTCCGCTCGCCAAACGGAAGTGATGGCCTGTTGATCCTGGTCGAGGACCTGACGGTAAAGAAAGGGCTTTTGCGTTTTCGAATTGATGAGTCCAAGATCGGTCGCAGTTTGAGCATCGATGACGCTGGGATCTACCTGGGTCAGTAGTATTTCGACAGCGGCGCGTTTGACGGTTCTTTTGTCTTCTGCCGAGATGCTAATGAGGCCTCTTTCAAAATCGATGAGAGTTTCAGCCCGATTTTCTCCCTGATAAGCCATAATCGTCGGTAACAAGCTACCTTGGCTGTCCGATTCGCGATGGTACTCATCCAGCAAGGCCGCGACATCCGGGTCGTATCGGCTTAAATCCGGTGAGGTTTCGGCGGCGGCTGCCCAAGACAGTCCGATGATCGCGGTTAAGCCGATCAACTTCAAAGCCCAACGACTCGGCGCGAGCCATAAGTAGCACGGCCAAGCAGACACTAAAGATTGCGGGTTCAAGCAAGGTTCCCTGTGCGCACCAAGTTCGTATCTATTGTAAAACGACTGGAAGCGAGACAGAAGTCGCTTAAATTAATCGGTAAGAGAGCGGTAGCTGTCAGCGATCTGGCGGGGGTTCAACCCACACCATTGGGATGAAGAGCCGCATCAAACCATGGCGAATCGGTTTGCGTCACGCGAGTCTTGCTGGGGCAAGGGTCCATGCAAGCGTCGCTGCCGAGAGTGCTCTCCTTTGTCATTGGTTATAATGGCTGAGGTTCGCCGATAGTTGGATGCAATCATTGCGACGACCAGCAACGAGCCTTTGCCGTAAGGTTGCCTGCTCGCTAAAGCAGGGTCAAAGGTGTTAAATCGGAAAAAAGTGACGAGTGTCGTAGTGAAAAAATCAATCAACGCAGAGCAAGTCCTTGATGTTGTGGTGTTGGGTGGTGGTGCTGCTGGCCTAATGGCGGCAATGACCGCGGCGGAACGAGGACGTTCCGTGCAAGTGCTGGAGCGCAGTAATAAGCTGGGTAAAAAAATTTTGATGTCCGGAGGTGGACGCTGCAATTTTACCAACTTGTACGTCGAGGCTGATCATTTTCTGTCGCAAAATCCGCATTTCGTCAAAAGTGCCCTACAACAGTTTCCAGCGGAAAGTTTTATCGAACGGGTAGAGACCCACGCGATCGAATATGAAGAGCGCAAGCATGGCCAGTTGTTTTGTAAAGGGTCAGCTAAAGACATTCTTCAGATGCTCGTGGCCGAATGTCAGCGGACCGGTGTGCAGTGGCAGACCGATTGTAAGGTCACTGCGTTGACCAAGGCCGACGCAGAGGTAGAAGTCAACGGCAGGGCTTCCCCGCTAGATCCAAGCAAACCGGTTCGATTCATTGTTACGGTCAACAAGAATGGGGAAACCAAGCGGTACGCTTGCCGGTCCCTGATTGTTGCAACGGGGGCCTTATCAATTCCCACTTTGGGAGGCAGTGATCAAGGCTATTGGTTAGCGGAGCAATTTGGCTTGTCGCTAGTCGCGAGACATCCAGGGTTGGTGCCTTTTGTTGTAACCGATGATCTCAAGCGTCTGTGCGTCGATTTGGCTGGGGTTTCAATTCCCGTGACTGCCCGCTGTAATGGCATGCAGTTTAGTGAGGAGCTGCTGTTTACCCATCGAGGTTTGAGTGGGCCGGTGATGCTGCAAATATCAAGTTATTGGCGTCCTGGGGATGATCTTGAATTAGACCTACTGCCGCACATCAATCTCGATGATTTGCTTGTCCAACAAAAATTGTCAGCCGGGTCGAAGACCATCTCAAGTGCGCTACAAGGGGTGTGGCCCAATTCCTTAGTGCTGGGTTACTTGAAGCGGTTCTATCCAGCATTGCTCACCAAGCGTTTGGCTGATACGAAAGATCGAGAGCTCAAGGCGCTGTGCCACGGAGTTCATCATTTTGGCTTCAAGCCGGCCGCAACCGAAGGTTATCGAACCGCGGAGGTAACGCTCGGTGGGGTGGCAACCAAGGACCTCAGTAGTAAAACCTTAGAGGCGAAATCGGTACCAGGGCTCTACTTCGTGGGTGAGGTGGTCGATGTCAGTGGGCACCTCGGTGGTTTCAATTTTCAATGGGCATGGGCATCAGGGTTTTGCGCAGGGCAAGTGGCCTAAGCCTTGGGTGCCAGAATCCAATGGCCCTTCGGATGTAACCTGCGACCTAAAAATTGANCCCCAAAATGCANGCNCNTANGAAAGCGCTGCTATNCTCTCGGGTTGAGCGCGGGTAAACGTTTTGGCGCATGAATCTCGNCAATTTTAGGGTCTTTTGAGTCCAAGTGTTCGAATTGAGGCTTGAGTGGTTCNATTATCGGCATCTCGGTTGATCTTCGATGAGCAAGTGTTAAGTTATGAGCATAGTGCAATTGTCTAGCGATGAATGAGGGAATCCCTAGGTGGGCGGGTTTCCAGAGACATCCTTGGATTCATGCGGAATGGCAAAGCAGAAAGGTGGCGAAAATTGTCGATACGGTATCAGTGGGTTAAGACGTTATTCATGATTGCTGGCTTTGGCCTGGCTTTGGGATGGCAGGCCAATGCCTTAAGTGCACCCGCGGGCTCGGTTTGGGTGACAGAGCTCGATGAAGAAGTCACAGCAAGCTTGGTTGCTAAAGTGATCGATGATTTTGGTGCGGCCGAGGAGGCAAGTGCCGGACTCATTCTGCTCAGAATTGACACGCCCGGCGGCTTCATGGAGCCAACCCGAGTGCTGATTCAGGCGATATTGGATTCTTCGGTGCCGGTGGTGGGCTATGTCGCGCCGGCAGGTGCTCGCTCCAGTAGTGCTGGGACCTTTATTCTGATGGCGACCCACATCGCCGCCATGAGTCCTGCCACGAATATGGGGTCTGCAACGCCCGTGTTCTTAGGGTTCGGCGACGTTGATGAGACCATGAAGACCAAAGTGGTCAATGACGCCGCGGCTCAAATCAGGGCGTTAGCTCAGCTCAGGTCGCGGAACGCGGACTGGCTTGAGACGTCGGTGACGGAATCCCAAAATATTACTGCCACCGAAGCGCTGGCTCTGGGCGTCATCGACTTGGTCGCAGTGAATCAGAGTGACCTCCTAAAGCAGCTAGACCAGCGGACCATTGAAATGGATGGCGCTCCGTTGACCCTTGAGACAGCCCAGCTTGAAACGATTCAAAGCCAACCCTTTGAATCAGTCTCGTGGCCAACGCTGTGGCTATTGTTTGGATTGGTGCTGATTGGTCTTGAGCTGCTGTTGACCAGTTTTATCAGTTTATTTTTCGGCTTGGGAGCCCTTGTGACGGCGGCGGCCTTAACGTTAGGGTTGCCCAGTTCAGGTTGGCCTGTTTGGGTGGTGTTTTTGGGGTCATCGTTGGGATTTTTATTTGGTATGCGGGCTCGGTTCAAGGATTACTTTGTCGGCGATGAGGTTGAATCGGGCAAATCCGAACTGGATGAAGGTTACATAGGGCAAAGGGTCAGTCGGGTTTCCGGATTTGATGCGGCGCAGTCAGATGTAGGCATGGTTGAATTTAGAGGTTCCCACTGGCAGGCACGTTCAGAGCGACCGTGTTCGAGTCCGACGGCGCAATTTGTGATTCAACGGGTTGAATCAAATACGTTAATAGTTCAGGAGATTTCGAATGAGTGATTTTATTTTATACGCCATTGTTGCAGCGCTCGTACTGTGGGTGTTTTTTCAAACGGTGCGGATTGTGCCCCAGCGCGAGCAGTTCGTCATCGAGAATCTGGGTAAATACCAGAAGACCTTAAGTGCGGGTTTTCATATCTTGATTCCGTTCATTCAGAAGGTCGCTTATAAGCACACGTTGAAAGAACAGACGATCGATGTGCCTTCGCAAAGCTGTATCACCAAAGACAATATTGCGGTTGAGATCGACGGTATCTTGTACCTGCAAGTGCAAGACGCCGAGCTTGCAAGCTACGGGATTCAGGATTATCACTACGCAACCTCGCAGCTGGCGCAAACGACCTTACGTTCTGAGATTGGTAAAATCGAACTCGACAGAACCTTCGAAGAACGAGACACCATCAACGCGCAGGTCGTCGAAGCGGTAGATAAAGCGTCAAACCCGTGGGGCGTGAAGGTGTTGCGCTACGAAATTAAGGACATTAACCCACCTGCGACGGTCCGCGATGCGCTGGAAAAACAGATGCGGGCAGAGCGAGAGCGACGCGCAGTGGTTGCTGAGTCTGAAGGTGATCGACAAGCACGAATCAATGTTTCTCAGGGTCAACAGCAAGAGATGATCAACTTATCGGAAGCCGAGAAACTCAAGCAGGTCAATGAAGCGGAAGGTAAGGCCAAAGAGATTGAATTGCTCGCGAGTGCGACGGCTGAAGGGATTCGCACGATTGCCTCGGCGATCAATTCGCCTGGCGGTATGGAGGCCGTAAACTTGCGAGTAGCGGAGCAGTATGTGAATCAATTTGGGAAGCTGGCGCAGGAAACAAACACGCTTATTTTGCCTGCGGATGTCGGTAACATTGGCAGTTTTGTGGCCACGGTCACCTCGGCAATGAAATCTATCGATCGAGATATCGATCCACCGCAGAACGACTAACCCTGAGAGGTTGAGCGAAGCGAGGCAGAGAATCGAGCACCGCAATGGTGTTGGAGATATCCGCTAACGAGCAGGTTTTGGCTGGCAGCGGCTTTTCTCATGATCCTTGTTCGCGCGCTCAGCCGCTTGCGACTGCTCCGTCATGACCCAGTATTCCCAGTCCAGAGCCTTCGCCTTTGCGGTATTGACGCTGCTGATGTGGTCACCCGCGGCTACCGCCTTCAAGCTAACGCTTGCCCACGCCACCGTGTTGCAGACATTAGCGGTTGCCGTAGTTGTCTCGAGCGTGACGTTGCTTTTCATGGTCACGCTTGCCGGCCAGGGTCGGGCTTTGATTCAAACGTTACAAAATCATTGGCAAATCACGCTAGTAGCGGGTTTGATGAACCCGGTCATTTATTATCTTGTCCTCTTTGAAGCCTACGACCGTTTACCGGCTCAATTGGCGCAACCCATCAACATTACTTGGACGATCGTCTTGTCATTAATGGCAGGCATGCTGCTGAAGCAACCTATCCGCCGCTTTGATTATTGGGCGGCCTGGGTGAGTTACGCAGGCGTGATTATCATTGTCAGTCAGGGCGATCCAAAGCTTCTGCTGACCGCCGACTGGTGGGGCGTCGGCTTGGCGATCTTCTCGACCCTAATCTGGGCCGGGTATTGGACCCTCAATATTCGGGATCAACGAGCCCCACTCGTGGGGATGTGTTTGAATTTTGTTGTGGCCAGTCCTGTTGTCGTCGCTATTTGGTGGGGGCTTGACGGTCAGGTGCCGCCTTGGCAGGGCCTTCTGGGTGGCATTTACATTGGCCTTTTCGAAATGTCGCTGGCTTTCTTTTGTTGGTCTTTAGCACTTAAATCAACCCCGAATGCCGCCACCATCAGTAACTTAATCTTTTTGTCGCCCTTTATCTCTCTGCAATTTATCGAGTGGCTTGTGGGTGAGACCATCCATTGGACGACCTATGCGGGTTTGCTGATCATTATTGCGGGCATCGTTTTCCAGCAGTGGATGCATCAGCGCGTTGAGAGGACCGGATTAAGCTAATCTTTCGTACGAGGCAGCAAGCAGCCCCCCCTGTTTTGTAACCGGGCTAAGGGTTGTATGCGCGTCACGCGGGCGTAGGGTAGATTTCGTGGCTTGGCGCTCTTGAAAATTACCGCTTTACCCTCATGTAGGAAGCACAGTCTCATGAGCGAAAGCCAACCATGTCGGATCAAAGTGAATTTATCCCTAAAGACTCAGATTCCGTTGAGGAGGCGGGCTCGACTGCCATCGCGCGGCCCGATTCTGCATTACCAGACACGTTACAGATTATTCCGCTAAAAGACCGGCCTTATTTTCCTGTCTTGGTGCAGCCCCTCGTGGTAGACGAGGACCCCTGGGGTCCTGGGCTTCAAAAAATTGCGGAGACACCCCACAAATTGGTTGGACTCTGTTTTGCACCGCAAAATAGTCAAGGCGAACTTGAGCCCAGTGCGGCTCGTAGAATTGGGTGCGTTGCGCGCATTCACCGGGTGCAAGCCAGCGACGGCAAAGTACAATTCATTGCGCAAGGGCTGAAACGCTTCGAAATCAAGCAATGGTTGAAGCAAACGCCCCCTTGGGTGGCTCAGGTCGAGTATCTTGACACCGTTACGCCGGAGGAAGATCAACAAACCCGAGCCTACGCGCGTTCCATGATCAATATCATCAAAGAGTTAGCCTCGTTGAACCCGCTGTATACGGAGGAGTTAAGGCACTACTTACAGTACTTTACGCCCAATGAACCTTCGCCTTTAACCGACTTCGCCGCGGCCATTACGTCGGCAGATCCCGAGGAACTACAAGACATTTTAGAGACGGTGGACTTGCTTGAGCGAATGCAGAAAGTGCTGCTGCTCATGGGCAAGGAACTGGAGCTAGCGCGGTTGCAGGCAAAAATTACGCAAGAAGTTCAGGATCAGGTAGATGGGCAGCAGCGTGAATTTTTCTTGAAACAGCAATTAAAAGCCATTCAAAAAGAGTTGGGTCTGACAAAAGACGATCGGGAATCGGACGCGGACAAGTTTCGTGAACGCCTGGAGGCACTGACAGTGCCGGATAAGGTCTTGAAGGTGATTGATGCCGAGCTTGAAAAATTGCAGATACTCGAACCCAGTGGCTCTGAATATGGCGTGGTCCGTAATTATCTTGACTGGATTACCAGTGTGCCTTGGGGGCTCACCAGTGATGATCAGCTCGACCTGCGAGCAGCTAGAGAAATTCTAGACGCTGATCACGAAGGATTGGATGACGTCAAAGATCGGATGATCGAGTTCTTAGGGGTTGGGGCTTATCGCGGCAAGATGTCCGGGTCGATTTTGTTATTGGTGGGCCCGCCAGGCGTAGGTAAAACGAGTTTGGGTAAAAGCATCGCGCGTGCACTAGGTCGAGAATTTTATCGCTTCAGTTTAGGGGGCATGCGCGATGAGGCTGAGATTAAAGGCCACCGTCGCACCTACGTGGGCGCTATGCCGGGTAAATTGGTGCAGGCGTTGAAGGAGGTCAAGACAGCCAACCCCGTCATTATGTTGGATGAAATCGATAAAATCGGTAGCTCTTTTCAGGGTGATCCTGCATCGGCCTTGCTCGAGGTCCTGGATCCTGAGCAGAATCATCAGTTTTTAGACCACTACTTGGATGTCCGGGTTGATCTATCCCAGGTTTTGTTCGTGTGCACGGCCAATCAACTCGATACCATTCCAGGCCCATTACTTGATCGGATGGAGACCATACGGTTGGCGGGCTATCTCACGGAAGAAAAACTGGCGATTGCCAAGCAGCATCTCTGGCCGCGTCAGCTTGAGAAAGCGGGCCTTAAAACCCGCCAAATAGGGTTGTCTGACGCAGTACTCAAAAAGCTGATCGCAGGTTATGCCCGAGAAGCAGGGGTTCGAGGGCTCGATCAACGGTTAGCGCAGTTGGTCCGCAAAGCGGTCGTGCACTTTTTAAGCACCGGGTCATCTCGTTTGACCATCAGCCAAGGGTTGTTGGAAGAATGGTTAGGCACGCCTATGTTCGCCAAGCAATCAGCGCAGCGTGATGTCGGCGTGGTGAACGGCTTAGCCTGGACGTCCATGGGAGGGACCACGCTGGCCGTCGAAGCTCAGTCGGTGCACAGCGACGCCCGTGGCCTCAAGCAAACCGGCCAGTTAGGCGATGTGATGCAAGAGTCTGCCCAAATTGCCTACAGCTTTGTGACAGCCAAAGCGGCTGAGTTGCAAATACCAACCGACTACTTTGATAACAAAATGTTACATGTGCATGTCCCCGAGGGTGCAACGCCCAAGGATGGGCCAAGTGCTGGAGTTACGTTGGCGACGGCGCTGACATCGCTTGCTCGAGGGCGGAAGGTTAAGCGCGCAATTGCCATGACGGGAGAATTGACGCTGACGGGACGCGTTTTACCAGTGGGCGGTATCCGAGAAAAAGTTGTGGCAGCGAAGCGTGCGGGGATAAAAGAGTTGATCCTGCCCCAAGCTAATCAACGGGATTTTGACGATATGCCAGATGCGCTCAAAGTCGGACTAATCGTCCACTTTGTAAGTACCTATCCTGAGGTGGCCAATATCTGCTTTTAGTCTCGGTTCAAGGGGTTCTACTCATGCGGCAGGTGTCGCCTATTGACGCTTTTGCGAAGGATTCCACCAGCGTCACGGTGGTGGGCGGTCGACGGTATCCGTAAAGGTCTCGGGTTAAGGTTCAAGGCAACCAATTGTGCCGAATGGCTGAATCGGTTAGCGTAATTGTCTTGCGTCTAGATTCAGTCAAAGGAGCACTCCTATGTCGGCTTTACTCAAAGAGTTAGGAGAGATTTCGGGGGAAGCCGGTCTCGTCACTGGAGAAGCCCTTGCTGAGCGACTGATTCCCCATGGTCAACCGATGGCCATTGTTCGCCCCGAATCGACCGAAGCCGTATCCGCTACCCTTGCAGCCTGTAATGCGGCGGGTCAAACCGTGGTTCCCTATGGTGGATTAACGGGACTGGTGGAAGCCACCGCCGCTAATCCGACTGAGATTGCGTTGTCCCTCGAACGCATGAACCAAATCGAAGAAATAGACATTGCCAGTCGCACAATGACGGTGCAGGCAGGTGTGCCGCTGCAATTGGTTCAAGAGGCGGCAGAGGCGGCGGGCTTGATGTTTCCTTTGGACATCGGGGCACGAGGGTCAGCGACCATTGGCGGCAACGTGGCGACCAATGCAGGAGGCAATCGAGTCATTCGTTATGGCATGATGCGAGATCAAATTCTGGGTATGGAGGTCGTCCTTGCAGATGGGACTGTGCTCTCGTCTCTCAATAAAATCATCAAAAACAATACCGGCTATGATTTGAAGCAGCTCTTTATCGGCAGCGAGGGCACCCTGGGCATCGTAACTCGACTGGTCTTGCGGCTGAGGCCGATGCCTGTCAGTCAGCAGATGGCCTTTTTGGCGGCGAACTCGTTCAATGAAGTGACCGACATTCTCAATCGTCTGGATGGCAAGCTTGGAGGCAGTTTGAGCGCTTTCGAGGTCCTTTGGCAGGATTATTATCAACTGGTGACGACGCCCCCTGCGGCGGGAAAACCGCCGCTAGCCGCGGGGTATGCTTACTACATTCTTGTTGAAGCACTAGGTGGTGATGAGGTTGCGGACTCCGAACGTTTTCTGACTGTGTTGTCGGAGGCCATGGAAGATGGGGTCATAGCGGATGGAGCGATCGCTCAAAGCCAGGGGGAGCGAGATGCTATGTGGGCGATTCGCGACGATGTGGGACAAGTGCGTCAATTTAGGCCTGTGTTTTCGTTTGATATCAGTGTGCCGCTTAACCAGATGGACAGCTATGTGACGGAGTTGAAGCAGTCACTTAATGATCGGTGGGCACATAATCAATGTATGGTATTTGGCCATCTTGGAGACGGCAATCTCCACATTGTGGTAGGAGTTGGCGATAAATCCCTAAAAGCTGAAGTCGAATCGGTGGTCTATGCGGGGCTCCCTGCTCGCGGCGGTTCGGTGAGTGCTGAACATGGTATCGGTATCCAAAAGAAGCCTTATCTCTCTATGTCACGTTCGTCTGAGGAACTCGCGCTGATGCGTACCCTCAAACAGGCGCTTGACCCGAACCAAATATTGAATCCTGGGAAGATATTGTCGTAGCGCACAAACCAGCGGCGGTAACCGAGCGCAAAGCTCGGACAGTCAACGTTTCAATGCGATGGCTTCAAAGCCATCGCATCACGCGAGTAGCTTAAAGCCTTAATTGCAATGCTTGAGACTCAGGCAGCAAGATCCAAATCCCAATGCTTGAGACTCACGCTACAAGACCCAAAACTCAAAACCCAAGACCGAGCGTTTTAAGCACGCATGAGATCAGGACAAGGCGAAGCCATCAAAACTGCTTTTTATGGTTATTCAGCGACTCGTTTAAGGAGGCTTTTAGGGGGCAAGTCGCTGAAGCTCGGTCTCAAATCCACTTGCACCAAGGGACCTAACAGGGAAAACCTATCACCAAACACCAAACACCAAACACCCAGCAATCGGCACCTGACATCTAACATGGAACACCCAGCACCTAATACCTAATCTCTGACCTCCAACCTCTAAACTCCTAAGCTCTTTAGAATCTCTGTAGGCGAAACTCAGGCAACCGTATGGCGTTTTCAGCAGAGCGTTATCTCGAGTTTGATGCTGGGCACTAAGGAATCT